>CANQGP010000001.1 GCA_947623285.1 uncultured Clostridia bacterium
ATCATGCAAATTTTTATTTAACAAATTATTAAAAAAATTTTTTTAGAAAAACTATTGACAATTAATAGTTAGTCTATTTTTATACAATCATACTTTTTTTACGATACTTGCTAAAATACCATTTACAAATTTAGAAGAAGTATCTTCTCCATATTTTTTAGCGATTTCAACCGCTTCATTTATAGCAACCTTAAATGGTATTTCTGTATATTTTATTTCATATATTGCAAGTTTTAAAATAGATAAATCAACTTTTGAAATTCTTTCAATCTTCCAATCTGCTTTAAGATTTTCCTTTATTAAACTTTCAATTTCATCTCTGTTTTTTTCAATTCCAAAAACTGCATCTTGAATATATTTTATGGCTTCTTTATTTTCTATCCCATTACTTTGTAAATATGTTTGCAGTAATTCTGCTTCGTCATCTTCTTTTTGAATTTCCATACTATACAACAATTTAAATGTCAGCTCACGCATTGTTGTTCTATTCATTTTTAGTTCCTTCCTTTATTACATTTTATCTATAAAACTTTTTAACTTTAACTTTACATCTTCCTTATTTTGTTGAATATAATTTCCTATAATTGCACCTAAAGCTAATACTATTATAGCAATCATTAAATCATGTAATCTTGTTATTAATATTAATATTCCAATAATTACACCTATAATAGCTCCTTTATATTGTTTTATAAATTTTTTTAATTCTTCCATCCTTATTCGCTCCTTTCAAATTATTAACTTTCTATTTCTTTCTTTGGAGCAACATTTTTTATTTTTATATTAACTTCCTTAACTTCCAAGTCTGTTGCATTCTTTACTTTTTCTTTGATTTTTGTTTGTAATTTTGATGATAAATTCTTTATTACTGCATCTGTACTTACTACTAAATTAGCATATACATTTACATTATTATCTCTATCAAGATCAATTCTTGTATTTACTTCTTCTGTACCCTCAAATCCTTTGGCTACAGAATTAACTAAATTCTCCAATGTCTCTTTAGAAATCATTAATTTACCATTTTCATTTTCTAGTAATACTCCTTGGCTGTTTTTTTCATCATTATTTGAAAATGAACTAAAGAATATAGCTTTTATAGATAATAAGATACATACCACACTTACTCCTAGTAAAATTTGAGAAGTCATTTCTCTATTTAACAAATATTGTACAAAATAACCTGTTCTTTGTACATCAAGCCAACCAAATATTAGCATACATATTATCACTGATAATATTAATATAATCCATGAATATAAAATTAATGTTAGTTTATTTAAAAATTTCATTTTTATTCTCCATTTCTATTTTTCATTTTTATTTGTTTTTTTATCTTTTTCTTCTTTATTCTCTTCTTTAGGTGTAGCTGCTACATCTGTATTTACTCCTTGAACATGAACATTAACTTCTTCTACATCTAAACCTGTCATTGTTTCTACTGATTTTTTTACTCTATTTTGAATCTCATAAGCTATATCTGGGATTCTTGTACCATATTCAACAATAATATTAATATCTATTTTAGCTTTTTTATCTGTTATATCTACTTTAATTCCTTTAGCTAAATTCTTTTTTCCGCTTAACACTTCTGTAATTCCACCAGCAAAGCCTCCTGACATTCCTGCAACACCATCAACTTCTGATACTGCTACTCCAGTAATTACAGCTATAACATCTGATGATATTTCAATACCTTCATTTTTTACTTCTTCAGTTTCATTTATTTCTATAATTTCCCCTTTTTCTTCTGTTTCTACCTTTTCTTTTTTTCCCATATCTCTTCCTCCTTCATGTTTTATATGACAATAAAAAATTGACATACTAAATTTGAATATAGTATATCAATTTTTTACCAATTTTACAACCATTATTTATAAAAAATCTTTTTTCTTGCATAGGAAAAATTGTTATAATAAAGTTAAAGCAGTGGTCATGACAACCACTGCAGTTATGTTAACTCGAGTATAAATGCTCGAGGAATTTAGAATAATCTAGGGATATTTCCCTAGGGCTAATTAATATAATAACACTTTTTTCAGTAAATGTCAAGCTTTTTAAGAATTTTGTTTGATTTTTCCACTCTCATAGAATTTTAACAATTCCGTTAAATCTTCTACTTGCTTTTTTAAAACCTGTCCAATATCTGTATCTCCAACTAACTTTCTTGCATTTTCTGTTTTCTTTACTATAATTTCTGAAATAATATCTTTTTCTTCTTTAATAGCCATATCTACTGATTCAAAAGGTTTGTTTTGACTAAGTAATAGTCCATGCGAATTATTGGTTAATATATATCCTGCATTACCAGTTTTTTCTTGATAGCTTTTTGCGAATCCACCATCTATTACTAAAAGCTTTCCATTTGCTCTAATTGGACTTTCTCCATCTTTTGCCTTTACTGGTATATGCCCATTAACAAGATGTGATTCATTTTCATCTAATCCAAATTCTCTTAAAATTTTATTACATATTTCTTCTTTTCCTGATAAATAATAATATGCATTTTTTTCTTCTTTTCTTGCTTCTTTATCATCAATAAAATAACTTTCAAATGTAGCCATTTTATCTTTTCCGAAAAATGGAGAATCTGGTGAAATCCATAAATACCACATAACATCAACTAATTCTTCTCTATTTTGTTCATCAAAATAAACTTTTTTTATTGTTTCATTTATTAAATCTAAATATTCTTTTCCTTTTACTTTAGTTCCTAAAAATTCAACTTCTCTAAAACTTCCATCTTCTTCCATTGGTATACATGCATGGTAAAGTAAATTAGAATTAAATATAGTATAAAGTTCACCTTTTTGATATATAAATTTAATATGTTCATTTAGTTTTGGACTATGTTTAAATGATTCACACAATCTTTCTACTACTTCTGCTTCTTCTGCAGTTAATTCATAAGGGTTTTTTGGATTTATTGTTGGGAAATTTGTATCATTTAACTTATATTTTTTTCCGTCAACTATAACATTACCTTTTCTCAAATTCATTTTGTCTAATAATAACCTGTTATCTAATTTATATTCTGGATGTTTCTTTATCATTTGTCCTTCTAATTTAAATTGAATTATTGTAATAGCTTTGTGAATTTTAGCAATATTCATTTTGTCTGTTTTATTATATTTATTTTCATCATAAACTTTTGGCATAAAATTCAAACAATCATCATTTTCATATGTCTTCATTGCAAAATTTGAAAGAGGTCTTATATTTATTCCATATCCATCTTCTAATATTCCAATATTATTATATCTTGCACATACTCTTACAACTGTTGCAATATTTGCTTTATTTCCACATGCAGCTCCCATCCAAGATATATCATGATTTCCCCATTGCATATCAATACTATGGAAATTTTTCAATTCTTCAATAACTAAATCAGGATTACTTCCTCTGTCAAATACATCACCTATTATATGAAGGTGATCAATAGCCATTCTTTTTATTAAATCAGATATAGCTATAATAAAACTTTCTGCTTGCCCTAATTCAATTATATTTTTTATAATTTCTTTATAATATCTCTCTTTATCTTTTTCTGTTGAAGCTTGTGAATTAAGTAATTCATCAATTACATATTCAAAACCTTTTTTTATTGCTTTTCTAACTTTAGACCTTGTATATTTAGAACTAACTCTTTTTGCAATTTCTATTAATCTATATAAAGTAATTGTATACCATTCATCTAAATCTTCAATTTCTTCTTTCATTAATTTCAATTTTTGTTCTGGATAATATATTAATGTTGCTAAAGTTGCTCTTTCATTTTTTGTTATTGAATGTCCAAAAACATCATCTATCTTACTTCTTATTATTCCGCCACCATTATTTAATATATGCACAAAAGGCTCATATTCACCATGGATATCACTTAAAAACATTTCTGTTCCTTTTGGCAAATTTAATATAGCTTGTAAATTAATAATTTCTTCTGCTACTTGATTAATATTTTTATATTCTTTACTTAATAATCTTAAATATTTTTCTTTATTATATTCTTTTTCCATATTTTACATCCTTTTTTATAAAATTACACACAATATTATACCACATTTTACTTGATTTTTCAAGAAAATTTGTTTTTTTTGCAGTGACTTACCTTATATAATTTGCTTTTTTTGGCAAAATATGGTATAATAATATTATCAAATATATTTAGGAGGCTATAATGCTAATTAATGATTTCCCTTTTGATTCCGTAACTTCTTGCTCAATCGTAGACGACATTGGTTGTGATGTACATGTAAGGAAGCATAATAAAAGGAAATGGGCAGACCGTGCGGCTGAAGCTAATCCGGAGTTAAACGTAAAGTTGCCTTCGGATAAAGAGTTGAGGGAGGATATAGACAATCTGATTTTGTTAGGGCTAATATAGCCTCGGCTTCGGAGATTTTTTTCTCCATTGTATTCAATGAGCTCCATATGGGGCTCTTTTTTTTCTTTTTTCTCTTTTACTTTTCAAAATTAGTGGTATAATAGATATATAAATTTTATTTTGGAGATGATTATTTTATGGCAAATGCAAAAGAAGAAGTTAATGTGGCTAAATTATATGGCAAAGAATGTACATTAACAAAAGATGAATTTATTAAGCAATTTAAAATTTCTGAAAAAGGCTTAACTTCAAAAAAAGCTACAGAAAATTTACAAAGATATGGACCTAATGAAATTACAGAAACTAAGCCTAAAAGGTGGTATAACTATTTCTTATCTAGCTTATTATCTCCTTTTAATTGTATTTTATTAGGAATTGTTTTGATTTTATTTTATACAGATGTATATTTATCAGCTACACCAAGCTATGCAAATATTATTGTTATAGTTGTACTTGTTACTGTTAGTACATTATTAGACTTTTTTGAAGAATATCGTTCAAATAAAGCTGCTGAAAAGTTAAAAGAATTAGTTGCAACTAATGCAACTGTAATTCGAGATGGAAAAGAAGTTCAAGTAGGTTTAAAAGAAGTTGTATTAGGTGATATAGTTGTACTTTCAGCAGGAAGTATGATTCCGGCAGATTTAAGAATAATTGAAGCAAAAGATTTATATGTAGGTCAATCTGCTCTAACAGGTGAATCTGATACAGTTAAAAAATCTGTTGAATCTGAATTATCTATGGAAGACATCGTTAATATTGCTGATTTAGATACTATTTGTTTTATGGGCACAAACGTTGCATCAGGAAGTGCTAAAGGTGTAGTTATAAAAACTGCTGATGATACTTACTTTGGAAAAGTTGCACATACTTTAACTTCTGGAAAGCCAAAAACTTCTTTTCAAGAAGGTATTGAAAATATAAGTAAATTATTAATTAGATTCATGATTATAATAATTCCAATTGTATTTATTTTAAATGTTTGGAAACATGATTTAATACTTGCATTTACATTTGCAGTTGCAATTGCTATTTGTATTACTCCCCTATTATTACCAGTTATTTTATCTTCTAGTTTATCTAAAGGTGCGGTACGAATGTCTAAGAAGAAAACTATTGTTAAAAAGTTAGACTCAATTCAAAACTTTGGAGCTATGAATATTTTATGTACAGACAAGACTGGAACTTTAACCGAAGATAAAATAGTTCTTGAAAAATATTTAGACATAAATGGCGATGAAGATATACGTATTTTAAAACATGCATTTTTAAATTCATATTTTCAAACAGGACTAAAAGGAAATATAGACGAAGCGGTTATTAAAAGAGGTTTAGACAATGGAATGGCAGACTTTAAAAATATTTACAAAAAAGTTGATGAAATACCTTTTGATTTTTCTCGTAGACGTTTATCTGTTGTATTAGATGATGGAAATAAAAAGCAAATGATAACAAAAGGTGCAGTTGAAGAAATATTAGATATTTGTTCACTTGTTGATTATAAAGGACAAGTTAGTCCAATCACAAAAGAAATAAAAAATAATATTAAAAAGATAAGTAAAAAGTTAAATGAAGATGGCTTAAGAGTTGTTGCAGTATGTCAAAAAAATGATATCTTGGATGTTAAAACATTTGACGTATCTGTTGAAAAGAATATGGTTCTAATGGGATTTATAGGATTTTTAGACCCACCAAAAGAAAGCGCAAAGGTTTCTATTGAACGTTTAAATAAAGCCGGAATACGAGTTATAGTTTTAACTGGTGATAATAGTGAAGTAACGAGATGTATATGTAAAAAAGTTGGAATAAATTCTAAAAGAATTATTGAAGGAAATGAAATTGACAAATTAACTGATATAGCTTTACTTAGAGATTTAAAAAATACTAATGTTTTCACAAAGCTTTCTCCAATACAAAAAGCTAGAATTGTTAGACTATTAAAAGAATCTGGTAATACAGTAGGTTACATGGGAGACGGAATTAACGATAGCCCTTCCCTAACCAATTCAGATGTTGGTGTATCTGTTGATACTGCAGTTGATATTGCAAAAGAATCTGCTGACATAATTTTATTAGAAAAAGATTTAAATGTTTTATTAGATGGTGTAACAGAAGGAAGAAGGACCTTCGTCAATTTAATGAAATATATAAAAATGGCAACCAGTTTCAATTTTGGAGAGGTACTTTCTGTTATGATTGCAAGTGCCATATTCCCTTTCTTACCAGAAACACCTATTCAGTTATTAGTAGAAGGATTATTATATGACTTTGGACAATTAACTTTACCTTTCGATAATGTTGATGAAGAATTTATAGAAAAGCCAAAAAAATTAGATATAAAAAGTTTAAAATCTTTTATGTTTTTTATGGGGCCACTAAGCTCTGCTTTTGACCTAATAGTTTTCGCATATGTATGGTTCGTATTTGGCATAAGAGATGCAGCAAGCTTTCAAACTATTTGGTTTACTTACAGTATAATTTCTAATTTATTTGGTTTGCATATAATTAGAACAGCTAAAAATCCTATTGAAGGAAGTCATGCAAGCAAACCAGTATATTTTTCATCAATACTAATTATGATCGTAGCAATACTTGTACCTTATACGGCTCTTGGAAAAGTAATAGGTCTTGTACCTATAGGAGCATCAGTTATCTTGATAATGTTTGCAATTTCATTATTCTACTGTATAGTTGCAACAATTGCTAAAAATTATTATATTAAAAAACATGGTGAATGGATTTAACAATAAGTCTCATGTATATTGATTTTATACATGAGACTTATTAATATTTATATTAAATTTTTACAAGAATTTCTTCTTTCAACATCTCTCTTCTTTCAGAAATATCATTCTTACTTTTAATATTTGCTTCATCTATTTGCATTATATGAACTTTATCTTCTATCTTTCCACTTTTAAAACATCCTGCATATTCAACTTCATAATATACATTTTTCAATATATATTCTAAATCATGCAATTTTCGTTCTCTTTTTTCTTCTGTTGCTTCTTCTAATAATTTTGGTTGTTTGGATTTAAACAAGTGCTTTAACCATTCCAACAAATTAAATTTATGTTTTTTATGTTCAACTTCTTCAATATTATTTTCTTTTTCATACCAGTAGTTTGTCATTATATATTGTAATTTTCCTAAATGATTATCCTTTAGAATTTCTCTTTCTTCTGGTAAAACAGCATCCAGTTCATTTTCTATGATTTCTTTAGTCTTTTTGTACAACTTTTCAAAATCTCTTTTTGTCAATTCAGCAACCTCTAGCAATTTTAGCCTTTCAAAATTGCTACTAGCAAATTGTCTTGATAACATATCTATTATTTTTGACTTTTCCAAAAGAATCAATTCTTTCTTTGAGGCAACCTCAATAAATTCTTGATTTTCTTTTCTAAAATCATCCATCTTCTTTTCATATTTTTCCATTAAATTTTTATAATCATATTCATCATAAAAATTTTTCATTTTAGGTTCTGTAAAAATGGTTATATGTTGTTTATATAAACCATCTATGCATTGATTTTCAAGTTCTTTGCAATTATTTCTTTCAACAATTAAATTATCTATACTATTATTAACTTTTAAATATTCTTCTGCTAACTTCATGCTATAATTTTTAAGAGATTTTTCTTTAAATTTTAATTTTTTTACCATTTTTGCAATCATATGAATATTAATGTTATCTTTCTTTTCAACAATTTGCTCCATCTTTCGTACTCCTTTTTATAAAATTTTTTGTGCACCCAAAATATTTTCAAAAATCTTTCTTATATTTTCATTAAAGAAAATCGCTCCACAAGATTTTTTATCTTCTCCAATTTTTACATAAATTCTAGTATTATTTCTTTCTCCATTAAAATATTTTATTGCACCTCTTAATTTATCCTTCTCTTCTTCGTTAGCATCAGTAATATCAAGCACAAGCTCTTTTGGTTTTTTTATATTAATTTCACTACTTGTTGTTGCTTCACTAAAATCTCTTATATCATTTGCAATAATTGTTGTGGTTTCATCATCACGCATACTTAGTCTACCTTCAACAATTACAATATTCTCTTCCATTAAACTTTTTCCTGCTTTTATATAAGCATTTTCAAATACTATAACCTCAGCAGTTCCATATAAGTCTTCTATTGTTATAAATGCCATTATCTTATTGTTCTTAGTATATTTTTTCTTTATTTTATTAATTATTCCTGCATATTTTACTATTTGTCCATCTTTAAATTTTAATTGTTCCCTTGTCATAGTACCTGAAGTAATTTCATTTTCACGTAAACTAGAACTCATTTGTTCATCAATCTGTTTTAATTGTATAGTATTTATATTTGTTTTTTCTTCTATTTCTTTTCTTAGTTTTTCTAATGGGTGTCCAGAAATATATATTCCTAACATTTCTTTTTCAGTTGACAACATTTCTTTTTGAGAAAGTTCTGTTGTATCTACAAATGTATATTTTACTTCATTCATTTTTTTCTGTTCTTCTTCAGTACCTAAATCAAATAAAGTTACTTGTCCATCTAGTCCTTTTTTCTTACTACTTTGAATGATATCCATAATACTTTCATATGATGCAAGTAATGTTGCTCTAGTTTGTTCAAACTCATCAAAAGCTCCAGCTTTTATAAGGCTTTCTATACATTTTTTATTTACAGCTTCATTAGCTATTCTCTCACAAAAATCTGTAAACTCCTTATATTTTCCATTTTTTTGGCGTTCATTTACTATTGCTTCAACTGGTGCAATTCCTACATTTTTTATACTTCCTAATCCAAATCTAATTTTATTAGGTTCATTTTTATTTTCAGATATTTCAACTGTAAATTTAGTACTACTTTTATTTATTTCAGGTTTTAATATTTCAATCCCTAATTCTTTACATTCATTTATATATTGTGGTATTTTATCTAAGTTTCCTAAAAAACTATTTAATGTAGCAGCCATAAATTCTGCTGGATAGTATGCTTTCAAATATGCTGTTCTATATGCTACAACTGCATAACAAGCTGCATGTGATTTATTAAAAGCATATTTTGCAAATTCAGCCATTTCATCAAATATTTTATTTGCAGATTTTTCATCAATTCCATTACGCACACATCCGGGTACTTCTACATTTCCTTTATCATCAAGTTGTCCATGAATAAAAATTTCTCTTTCTTTTGCCATAACATCTAATTTCTTTTTACCCATAGCTCTTCTAACTAAATCTGCTCTTCCTAGAGAATATCCTGCTAAATCACGAACTATTTGCATAACTTGTTCTTGATAAACCATACAACCATAAGTAACATTCAATATTGGCTCTAATGCAGGGTGTGTATATTCATTATGACCAGGATTTAGTTTTCCTTTTATATATCTTGGAATTTGATCCATTGGTCCAGGACGATATAATGAAACACCTGCTATTAAATCTTCCAAACAGTCTGGCTTTAGCTCTTTCATAAAATTAGTCATACCTTGTGATTCGAATTGGAATATTCCACAAGACTTACCTTCTTGCCATAATCTATATACTTTAGGGTCATTCATCTCTTGGTCAAATTCGATATCTATTCCATAATTTTTCTTAACCAAATTTATAGTATCTTGTATAACTGTTAATGTTCTCAACCCTAGGAAATCCATTTTTAATAGACCCAATTCTTCTAGTGTTGTCATTATATATTGGGTAGAAATTTGACCATCTCTAACATATAGTGGAACATAAGTATCTACAGGGTCTTTTGTTATAACTATTCCACAAGCATGTGTTGATGCCTGTCTTGGCATTCCTTCTAAACCCATAGCAATTGTTAATAATTTTTTTATTTCTTCATCATGTTCATATAAATCGTTTAACTCTTTATTTTGTTCCAATGCTCTTTTTATTGTTATATGTAATTCATTTGGAATCATTTTTGCTAAATTATCAGCTTGTGAATATGGCATATCTAACACTCTTGCAACATCTCTAATTACCATTCTTGCCGACATCGTTCCAAATGTTATAATTTGTGAAACATGGTCATGCCCATATTTCCTAGAAACATAATCTATAACTTCTTGTCTTCTTTCATAACAAAAATCCACATCAAAATCAGGCATGCTTATTCTTTCTGGATTTAAAAAACGTTCAAAAATCAAGCCATATTTTATAGGGTCAATGTCTGTTATTTCAATAGCATATGCTAAAATTGAACCTGCTCCAGAACCACGCCCTGGTCCTACTGCTATTCCATGAGATTTTGCATAATGGATGAAATCCCACACAATCAAAAAATAATCCACATATCCCATTCTTTTAACTACACCAATTTCATATTCTGCCCTATCTAATATTTCTTGTGATGGATTATTTCCATATCTCTTACGAATACCATCATCACATAATTTTTTTAAATAATCATAATGAGTTTCAAATTCATCTGGCACATCATAATTTGGAAGTATTGTATGTCCAAATTCAAATTCAACATTACACTTTTCCGCTATTTTTACAGTGTTTTCAATTGCATCTGGAAATCCACTAAAATATTCAATCATTTCTTCTTGTGATTTTATATACAATTCATCAGTATCAAACTTCATTCTATCTTCATCACTAATTCTTTTACCAGTTTGAATACATAATAATACTTCGTGATTATATGCATCTTCCTTTTTTAAATAATGTGCATCATTTGTTGCAACAAGTGGAATATCTAACTTTCTTGCTAATTGTACTAACTTTTGATTTGCCAAAACCTGTTCTTCTATTCCATTATTTTGAATTTCTATATAATAATCATCACCAAAAACATTTTTATGCCACATAGCAATTTCTTCTGCTTTTTCTTGTTGTCCATTTAATAAAAATTGGTTAACTGCACCTGCTAAACATGCACTCATACAAATTAAACCTTCACTATATTTTTCTAATACTTCATAATCTATACGAGGCTTATAATAATATCCATCTACAAATCCTATTGAAACTAATTTACTTAAATTTTTATACCCTTTATTATTTTTTGCAAGTAATATTAAGTGATTATATCTATTATCAATTCCTGGCTCTTTATCAGTTCTTTTTCTTCCCACTGGTGCAACATATACCTCACACCCAATAATTGGCTTTACTCCCTCTTTTTTGCATGCTTTGTAAAATTCAATTGCACCATACATAACACCATGATCAGTAATAGCAATAGAATCCATTCCTAATTCTTTTGCTCTAATTGGTAAATCTTTTATTCTATTTGCCCCATCTAGTAAACTATACTCACTATGTATATGTAAGTGCACAAATTTTGACATTCCAAGTTTTCCTTTCCTTATTATAAATACTACGTTTATTTACCCTATCAATTTTAATTGAATTATATAATAAAAAGTTTTAAATGTCTATTTAATTTACTAATTTCTCTTTCAAATGTTATCTTTTTTTGTTTATAATTTTTTTTAAAATAATAATTATTATTAGAATCCCAATTCCTAAGTAAATAAAATGTGCATATTGTGATATTTTTACTGTAATTAATTTCCATGAATTTCCTGCAATTCTTCCCAGCATAGTTATTACTGTATTCCATATAATTGTTCCAATTGTTGTTAGAATAATAAATTCTCCAAAATTCATTTTGCTCATTCCTGCTGGAATTGAAATTAAACTTCTAATTATTGGTACACATCTACAAAATAAAACTGCATATTTACTTTTATTTGCAAACCATTCTTGAGACTTTTCAATATTTTTAGCCTTAAAATGCAATACTTTACCTACTTTATTATTACATAATATAATTAGTATATCTTTATTCAAAATTCTGCCTATTCCATATAATATTACTGCTCCAATCAATGAACCTATTGTAGAAGAAACAATAACCCCCATTACTGTTAAATTAGAATATGTTGTCATAAATCCACCGAATGTTAAAATTAGTTCAGAAGGAATTGGAGGAAATATATTTTCGATTGCTATTAATATTGCTATACCTACATTTCCATACTGATTCATTATATTAATTACAAATTCTTGCATATATCCTCTCCTTATTTTATAAATAAATTATATGCACAATAGCATAAAAAAATAGCTATGGTTTCATTATATCCATAACTATTTTTGTTTTTAGTTTTTTCAAATTCATTATTATATTAATCTATACTTTTCCAAAAAATGCAAAAAGAAATTATTTGCTTCAGAAATCGCTTCTTCTGGTAGATTTGCTCTATATAGTACATCAGGCACATTAATTTTTTTCTTAAACTTTACGCGTTTGAATTCGATTGTTTGTTTTTCTATATTTATATTTTCCACATCAAATCCTTGTGAAATCCATGCTTCACTTATCATTCCCTTTCTTTTGCTTAAAAAATAAGTTTTATATTTATATGCTGAATCACACAATTTAAATCCTAGTATTTTTTCTATTGTTTTAAAACTTAAAGTTAATTTATTTTTATTTGTATCATGAAAATATTTTAAGAGATTTTGAAATTTACTTTTCCTCTTTTTATTTGTTTTTTCATATTCAATTGTTTCCATCAGTTCTTTAACAGTAACATTGTTACTTACTTCATCATTAATTTTAATAGATGTTATTATTTGATTTTTACAATCTGCATGAATGTATGCCATGTTTTTAACTGTTTTGTCTTTAATATTTTTCTTAAATATTATTTTTTTCTCATCCATCATTTTTATCTTTTTTGCACAGAAATAACATTTACCGTTCTTGCCTATCATAAACTTTTCTGTATTTACCTATAACATTTTGAATATTTTTGTCATATTCTAAATGTTTAAAATAATCTCTATCCAAATATACATTTTTTTTCAAATCAATTGGCTTTTCATTTATTAATATAATATCAGCCATATTTTTCACATATCTTCTTCTCTTATCAGGTGTTGTAAACACAGCTCTTCCTTCTGCATCTTTTACCCAATATTTACGTATTAATTGATTATTAGAATAAGTTGGATGAAATTCCTTAACCATCTTTAATAAAAAGGCATTAATAACAACATCTAAATGTATAAAAGTCTTTCTTGCCTCTTCCACTTTATGATAAGTTGCAAAACCACTGATTTTTCTGTTTATACTATCAATCAATTTACTAATTGACCATCTATCTTTATTATTAAATATTAAAAATTTAACTTCTTCCTCAAATTTATTTACTGCTTTTTCAGAAGGTATACATCTAATTTCTCCATCTATCTTACAATAATACCTAGATAAAAAGTCAAATCCATCTTTTATATTTATAATTTTTGTTTTTTCTTTAGAAATTCTTAATCCTCGTTTGCTTACAAAATCTTTTAATTTATTTTTTAATTTAACAGCATCCTCTTTTGTACGAGCTGTAATTAGCACATCATCTGCAAATCGTAAACACTGTCCATTATAAAAATCTTTAACATTATTTCCTTGTAAAGTATATAACTCCTTTTGTAAACCATCTAATGTCATATTGCCAATCACTGTACTAATATTACATCCTAAAGAAATTCCCTCATTTGTTTCAAATAATTCTCCATTAAATACATATTTTGATTTTAGAAATTGTTTTAGAATTGATTTATTCATTGGTATATTTTTCAATATCCATTTATGTGCAATTGTATCATAATACGATTTTATATCAGAAACTAATATCCATTCAGGTGCATTTTCATCAGTAAGAGCCTTCATTATATATGAATGCATTTGCTCTGGAGATTTAGTTTTCCTAAAAGCAAAAGACCTTCTATCTGCTGTTGCTTCTGCAACAGGGTCTAATGCATAAAAATATAATACTTGCATGGCTCTATCATATATAGTTGGAATTCCAACTTTTCTTTCTTTTGCACATTTATTATCATAAAAAACATATTGTCGTAGAGGAGTAGACTTATATTTACCATTATTTAAAGATATTGCTGCCTTCATTTTATCACTTGCTTTTTGCCAAACAATTCCGTCAATTCCTGGGCTAGATCTATTTTTTTCTGAAACTTGTCTTACAGCTAACATTCTAGCCATAGTTGAATATACAATTTCATTTTGTATATTTATAATTTTTCTCTTATTTCTATTTATGACTGCCTTAGTTAACTTACATTGCAACTTAAACAAGTCTTCTTCTGCTCTATCAAAATCATAATTTTCCCAAATATTTCCTAATATTTCATTATCAAAGGAACTTTTTATATAGCAACAATCCCCAAAATTATTTCCTTTTATATAATCCTTTGGAATAAATAAAACCTTATCTCCATAATTAATATTTTCATTTCCATTAGACAATTTTAAAACTAGTTCAATCGGACAATGATCACTGCCTGTTATTTCATTAAAAATATTTGCTTGTTTAATTTCTTTTCTCATATCTTTTGAAATTAAAATATAGTCAATTCTCCATCCAAATTTATCAGTTTCTAATTTCTGTATATGATTAGCTTTTAAAGTATACTTCCTCATTTGTGGATGCATATATCTAAAAGAATCAATTAAACCTAATTGCAACAATTCAGTAAAATTTAATCTTTGTTCTTTTATAAATTGTTCTTGTTTTCTGTTTATATATGAAGTATATATATCAATATTTTGATGACAAACATTAAAATCGCCACAAATAATAACGTTTTTTCTAAGCTTTTTAATATATTGTATAAATTTCTTGTTGAAATTATCTCTATACTCTCTTCTTTCGTTTTTAGTTTGAGGATGAGGTACATACACATTAACAACATAAAAATCATTGTATTCTAGAGTTAGCACTCTAGCCTCATTATCTATATTTTCCTCATCTTCTTGATTTATTTTGATTCCCCAAAAAATATTATTAGGTTTTTTCTTTGTAAAAGTTGCTACTCCAGAATATCCTAGAACAGTTGAAAAATTATAATAAGAATAATATCCTTCTAATTCAAATCCTCTTATTGCTGTAGAAGTTTTTATTTCTTGTATACAAATTATATCTTCATCTAATTCTTTTACAATTTCTTTAAATCCTTTTTTTATAATAGATTTCAGCCCATTAACATTCCATGATAAAATTTTCATACTTAACTAAATTGATTTTCTATCTCTTTTAAAATTACATCATGAGCACTACCTTCTGTGATACTTACTTCAGAAACCATTGTTAGGCGTGCTTTTTCATGAAATTCTGGAATTGTAACACTTCCGCAATTACACATTGTTGATTTTATTTTAGCAACTGTTACTGCTAAATTATCTTTTAATCTACCTGCATATGGAATATATGAATCCACACCTTCTTCAAAAGAAAGTTTTTTATCTCCTCCCATATCATATCTTTGCCAATTTCTAGCTCTATTTGAACCTTCACCCCAATATTCTTTAACATACCCTGTTCCTCTTTTTATTACTCTTGTTGGGCTTTCATCAAATCTTGCAAAATATCTTCCCATCATTACATAATCAGCACCTAATGCTAGTGCAATTGTAATATGATGGTCATGCACTATTCCTCCATCTGAACAAATTGGTATATAAATTCCAGTTTCTTCATAATATTCGTTTCTAGCAGCTACTACATCCATTAATGCAGAAGCCTGTCCTCTTCCTATTCCTTTTGTTTCACGTGTGATACATATTGAACCACCGCCAACACCAACTTTTATAAAATCAGCTCCAGCTTTAGCTAAATATAAAAAGCCTTCTTTATCTACAACATTTCCGGCACCAATTTTTAATTTATCTCCATAATTTTTACGTACAAAATCAATCGTGTTTTTTTGCCATATAGAATATCCATCAGAAGAATCCATACAAACCATATCTACTCCTGCTTCCACTAATGCAGGTATTCTTTCTTCATAATCTCTTGTGTTTATTCCTGCTCCTACTATATATCTCTTATTGTCATCTAATAATGAATATGGATTATTTTTCCTTTCTTCATAGTCTTTACGAAATACTAAATATTTCAAATGTTCTTTATCATCTAATATAGGCAAACATGCAATTTTGTTTTCCCAAATAATATCATTTGCATCTGCTAAAGTTACCCCTTCATGTCTCCATACTACTTTGTCCTTAGGTGTCATAAATTTATCTATCGAAGCATTTATATCATCTCTTGATAGTCTATAATCTTTATCTGTAACTATTCCAATAAATTTACCTCTTGCTGTACCATCTTTTGTAACAATTACGGTAGAGTGACCTGTCTTTTTTACTAATTCAACAACATCCTTTAAAGGTGTTTCTGGTTTTACATTTGAATCACTTTCAACAAAACCAGCTTTGTGTTTTTTTACTTGTTTAACCATTTCAGCTTGGCTTTCAATAGCTTGAGAACCATAAATAAAAGCAACTCCACCTTCTCTTGCTAGTGCAATTGCCATATCTTTTCCTGAAACAGACTGCATAATTGCAGAAACCATAGGAACATTTGCTGAAAATTTTGGTTCTTCCCCTTTTTTGTATTTTACTAAAGGTGTTTTTAATGAAACTTGACTTGGAATACATCTTTCATCTGTCAAGTTTGGTAATAATAAAAACTCATTAAAAGTTCTTGAAATATCTTTTAAAACTTTTGCCATTTAAACTCTCCCTTCTTTTTTTAATTAATAAATTAATTCTAGCATATCGAATTTACTTGGTCAAGTAATAAACTATAGCTATTTTTTTAACATTTTCTCGTACTTAAGCATAAATACTGTTATTTAAACAGCTTGAAAATTATTATACTTTTTTGTATAATCAATCTATAAAATATTTGGAGGTAAATGAATGAAAAATGAAAATGTATTAATTCTAGATTTTGGCGGACAATATAACCAACTAATTGCTCGAAGAGTTAGAGAATGTAATGTTTATTCAGAAGTAGTTCCTTTCGATATTTCAATTGAAGAAATAAAAGAAAAAGCACCAAAAGGAATTATTTTTACAGGAGGACCTGCTAGTGTTTTTGGTGAAAACGCACCAAAATGCAATGAGGGTCTTTTTGATTTAGGAATTCCTATATTAGGAATTTGTTATGGTATGCAACTTATGACTCATATTTTAGGTGGAACTGTAGCAAAAGCAGAAAAAAGAGAATATGGTACAACTACTGTAAACATTGACAATTCATCTCCTCTTTTTAAAGGATTTAAATATCAAAATGGATTTTTAATGAGTCATACTGATTTTGTAGAGACATTACCTAAAGGTTTTCACAATATTGGACATACAACTTCATGTCCAAATGCAGCAATTGCAAATGATGAAAAAAAATTATATGGCATTCAATTTCATCCAGAAGTAAATAACTCAATAAATGGAACTAAAGTTATTGAAAACTTTCTGTATTCAGTTTGTAATTGTTCTGGAAATTGGACGATGTCTTCTTTTGTTGAGGATTCAATAAAAACACTTAAAGAAAAAATCGGAAATAAAAAAGCTTTATGTGCTTTATCAGGTGGAGTTGATTCTTCTGTTGCAGCAGTTTTATTAAATAAAGCTATTGGAAAAAATTTAACTTGTATATTCTTAGACCATGGTCTTCTTCGCAAAAACGAAGGAGATGAAGTTGAGGAAATATTTAAAAATCAATATGATATAAATCTTATACGTGTAAATTGTAAAGAAAGATTTTTAACAAAACTTTCAGGTGTGACAGACCCCGAACAAAAAAGAAAAATAATTGGAGAAGAATTTATTAGGGTTTTTGAAGAAGAAGCAAAAAAAATCGGAGCTGTTGATTTTTTAGTTCAAGGAACCATATATCCAGACGTTATTGAAAGTGGATTGGGAAAAAGTGCTGTTATTAAAAGCCACCATAATGTTGGTGGACTTCCAGACTACGTTGATTTTAAAGAAATTGTTGAACCCTTAAAAAGTCTTTTTAAAGATGAAGTTAGAAAAACTGGTTTAGAACTAGGA
The DNA here is from genome assembly GCA_947623285.1 of uncultured Clostridia bacterium. GTDB lineage: Bacteria > Bacillota > Clostridia > TANB77 > CAG-508 > CAG-269. Next base: position 18,253 of record CANQGP010000001.1, read on the forward strand.
ATCCCTGAACATTTAGTATTTAGACAACCTTTTCCTGGTCCAGGTCTAGCAATTAGAATAATTGGTGAAATTACAGAATATAAACTAAACATATTAAAAGAAGCTGATTACATTTTTAGAGAAGAAATTGCACATGCAAATTTACACAAAAATATAAATCAGTATTTTGCAGTTTTAACAAATTTAAAATCTGTAGGTGTTATGGGAGATGAAAGAACATATGATTATACTATTGCTTTACGAGCAGTAGAAACAACTGATTTTATGACAGGTCAATGGAGTAAAATTCCATATGAAGTATTAGAAAAAGTTTCAAATAGGATTGTAAACGAAGTTCAAAATGTAAACAGAGTTGTTTATGATATAACATCTAAACCACCTGCAACAATTGAATGGGAATAAAAATTTAACATATTTATATAATCAGAATAATGAAATTAAAAGGGATGCTTGTTTTTTAAGCATCCTCATTACAATTATTCATATTTTTGTTATTTATATAAAATTTTCTTTGTGCTAATTTTTCATGAACACCATTTAATGCTTCTCCAAATCTTTGGAAATGTACTATTTCTCTTGCTCGTAAATAACGTAATACATCTACTACTTCTGCATTATCTCTACATAAGTTTATTAATTTCTCGTAAGTTGCTCTAGCTTTTTGTTCTGCTGCTAAATCTTCTTGTAAGTTTGCAACTGGATCTCCTTTACATGCTATATATGCTGCTGTAAATGGTATACCAGCAGCTGATGCTGGATATACATCAACTCCATGGTCTGTATAATATTCAGATAATCCTGCTTTTTCTATTTCTTCTATTGATGCATTTTCAGTTAATTGATGCACTATAGTTCCTACCATTTCAAGGTGTGCTAATTCTTCTGTTCCTATATCATTAAGCACTGCTTTTGCGTTTTCTTCTGGCATTCCAAAACGTTGTGTTAAATATCTTAATGATGCTGCTAATTCACCATCAGGTCCTCCATATTGAGATATTATTACTTTAGCAAGTCTTGGGTCAGCATTTTTTATATTTATAGGGTATTGTAACATTTTGTTATAAGTCCACATTAATTATCACCTCTTTCCCATGGCCAAGGTTCTTCTAACCATCTCCATTTATTACAAGGGAATGTAATGCTTAGAGGACCAAACATTTTTTGATATCTATCTTTTAATTCTTTTAAATGATTGCATTGATTTTTATGAAGACATAATGCTTTTTTATCATTTGGATGTGTATCTAGATATAAAGCTAAATCTACTATTGCAAATTCACAACATCTTATTTCTTCTTTTAATTCTTTCATTAAATTTTTATTTACATCTTTTTCACATCCACAATTTCTTGTATCTTCTTCTATTGCTCTCATTGATTACACCCCTCTCCTATTTTATTTGTTGATTTTAAATATGCTATTATTTCCATATCTTCACATGGGCTATAAAAGTTTACTAGCTCTGGAAATATTGTTCCTTTTTCCAAACCAATACAACTTTTATATACTTTATTAAGTTTTTGATTTGGAACATAACTTTCAGCTATCATTGGGTCATTAGGAAATACACTATATGGTTCATTATAACCACATGCACACTCAGACATATATTCATCATCCATGTTATTTACAAGTCCACAACTATTATCATATATTGATTCTTCATTATCTTTACAGCCACAATCTCTATAATTTCTGTAAAACATCTTTCTTTCCTCCTTTTTATTATATTTTATGTATACCTTTTTGTTCCTGTTACTTTTATTTTTCTACGTTTGGAATTAAAAAAAATCTTAACTCGATAGATTATATATTTTTCTATCGAATTAAGATTCTTTTTTATTGTAATATCCAACAAGGTTGTGGTACCTACTCATAATTTCTAATCGCGTTGGTGTGTCAGTTTCTTATCATTACATCCTTGAAATAAATATTCCGATTACTATAATTCCTACAATCACTCTGTAAATTGCAAAGATTTTGAAACTTCCTTTTTTCAAATATTCCATTAAAAATTTTATAACTAGTAATCCAACTATAAAACTTACAAACACTCCAACGAAAAATGGAATATTAAATACAAAATCTTTTATTTTAAAAATCGTTGCCGCAAGTACTATTGGTGTTGATAATAAAAATGTATATTTCGCTGTTGATTCTCTTGATACTCCCAACATTCTACCTGTAGTCATTGTAATTCCTGAGCGTGATACTCCTGGTATAAATGCTAGAGCTTGTGATAATCCTATTAAAAATGTTTGTTTAAATGTCATTTGTTCAAATTCTGTTTTTGTAGGTGCTTTTTTATCTACTATGTAAAGAATTATACCCATTACTATTAGTGCAATTGCTATTAATAATGGTAATTGTGTTAATGTATCTCCTGCAACTTTATCTAATATAAAACCTATTATTCCTCCTGGTATGGTTGCAATTACTAAATACCAAAACATTTTTCCTTCTGTTGACTTTTCTTTCTTTACAACTTGGTTATATCCACCTTTTATTAATTTTATCCAATCCTTAAAAAAGAATATTCCTATTGCTAGTAATGTTCCAAAATGTAATGCTACATCAAAACTTTCTGGTATATTCCAATTAAATATCCATGGTATTAAAGCTAAATGTCCTGAACTTGATATTGGTAATAATTCTGTTAATCCTTGTACTATTCCTAATACTACTGCTTCAAATATTCCCATATTTTACATTCCTTTCATTCTATTTTATCTTTTTTTTATCTAATATATCTTTTATATTTCTTTTAGTACATTATATATTGTATCTTTTATAATTTCTGCTGTCGTAATTGGAGCAACTTTTCCAGGTAGTGCTAATGCCCATATACATTTTATTTCTTTTCTTTCAGCAGCTTTTCTATCTATTCCTCCAGGTTTTGATGCTAAATCTATTAATAAACAGTCTTCTCTTACATACTTTAAATTATCTTCTGATAATATTAAATGTGGTACTGTATTTATTATAATATCAAAATTAGTAAGTTCACTTTTTAAATTATTTATATTTGCTGTTTCATATCCATATGACTTTATCCATGCAAAATCTTTATCTTTTCTTGCTGCACATGTTACTTTTGCTGATAACCCTTGCAATTTATATGCCAATGTTTTAGCTACTCTTCCAAATCCTAATATTAAAACTTCTGAACCATGAATTGTTTTATTTGTATTAGCAATCATAATTTCTATGGTCCCTTCTGCAGTAGATATTGTGTTTAATACAGCTAATTCTTCCCTTTCCATTAAATCAATAATTTTAAAACATTCTTCATCTTCATTTTTTTGCATTTCATATACTTCTTTTGAAATTGCTCCTGCCATTAAGATTCTGCCATTTGCATTATGAATTATTTCTTCTATAGATATTTTTTCATCACTGAATGGAGTGTTTATATCTACTCCATTAGTAGAAAAAGGTATAGGTCCAATTATTATTTTACAATCTCTTATTGCTTCTTGCATTTCGTCACAAAATTTAACTTTTGGATTTTCCTTCAATTCTTGAGCTTTTTCTAAACCATAAGAATAAATAATATTGTCATCAATTGTTAACATTTCTATTAATTTAACAATTCTTAAATCTCCACCTATTACAGCAAAATTTTTACTCATAAAAAATCTCCTTTATTTATAATGTTATATTCTTATTATATTGATTTTTGGAGATTTTATGAATTTTGTTATTTAATTATTCATGTTTTTCTTTTTCTATTTCTTCATGTCCTTTTTTTAGTTTCGGTTTATTACCTGTATATCTTTTGAAACTCTTTATATCATTATAACTCAAATTTCTTGCAATACTAATCATTTCTTCTAAATGTTTTTTAGCTTTTATTTCTTTTGGCTTCATTTTTTTAGTCTTTGGCTCTTCTTCATTTACATCTCTATTGTCAAGATTAAATGGAATAGATATTTTAAACATAATAGGTTCAAATATTGAATCATTTTTTACTTTTTCTACTATTTTCTTTGAATCTAAATCTATTGCCAAGTTCACATATTTAATAGCTGTTTCTCTATAACCTTTCATTAAACTAATTCTTGATAATTCTAAATATGCATCTGCTGAAAGCTCTTCATCTTCTACTACTTCTAAAAACTTTTCTTCAGCTTCTTCTAGATTTTTATATATCAAAGCTATTTCTGCTAATGAATATTTTGAATTATATGAAAGTGAATTTAGTTCTGCCGCTTTTTCATAACACAATTTTGCATTATTGAAATCATTTAGCATAGTATAAACAATTCCTAAATTATAATTTAGTTCAAAGCTTACTGGGTTATATCGTAAAGCATCTTGATAAATTCTTTCTGCTTCTTTAAATTCTTCTTTTTCAATCAAAATGTCTCCTAACAATATGCTTGCATTATAATAATCTGGCTTTTTACTCAACAAACTAAATAGCATTTGAGAAGATTCTTCTTTTTTATCTAAACAATGTAATAAATATGCCACTTGATAATATGAATCATAATCACGTTTATTTATATCTATGGCTTGAACATATTCATCAATAGCTTTTCTCATTCCGCCTTCTTTTTCATATATTTGAGCTAATAATCTATGAGCATCATAATTTTCTGGATATTTACTTGCCAATTCTAATAATATCTTTTTTGCTGTCTTATATTTATCAAACTTTATTAATACTTTTACCAAAAATAAATTAAATATCTCTGATAATGACTTTCCTTTTTTCTCTAATATAATTACTATAATTGGTATTAAAATACTGAAAATATATTTAAGTACAACAAATACCATATTTAATTTCATTCCAAATAAAGCTTCTAAAAAATTCAAAGCTATACCAACAGCTTCTAAAATCATGATAATGATATAACTAATATCTGCTTTTTTCATCATTTTTAGAAACATATATACAAATATAGCGAAAGCTATTACAATAAACAAAAATTGTTCTATTAACATTTTGTTTCTCCTTCTTTTCTACATCCTTTTCTCTTATTATTGTAAGCTAAAATCTCCGTTTTGTCTAGTTTTATTATTATTTTTTCAAATTTTTTTCATTTATACTAGACTTTTTTTTATTACTTGTGTTATTATATTGTTATAAACAAATGAAATAAGAAACGTTACGTTTTATTGGAGGAATTTTTATGTCAAAAACAATTAAACTTTTAGTAATTTTATTTTTGTGTACAATGTTTATTTTTTATTGTACAAATGCTTATGCTTTAGAATTAAATACTTTAACTTTGGATAGTTCTAGTTCAGGTACACCTTCTGCTTCTAATTCAACAGATACTAATTCTAGTGCAGAAACTTTTGATGAAAATGGAATAATAGAAAATGAAACTTCAGAAAATACAAGTAATACATCATCTGACAATACTATTTCTAATAACACTACTTCAAATAGTTTTGATACTTCTAATAGTACATTATCTACAAACATATCTAGTGTTTCTCAAAATGAATCAGATGATTCAGGATTAGGTTTAACTAATATATTAAATATTCTTTTAATAGTAATTGGATTTTTATTAATATTATTAGCAATAGCAATTCTTATTAGATTAAAAAGTTAATTTATAAATTATTAAAACAAAAAAATCTAACTTTATAAAGTTAGATTTTTTTTATTTTTCTAGTATATTTTTTCCGCTTTTTTTTAATACTATTAATACATATCAAAAGGAGGAAATTATTATGTATAAAAAAATTCTAATAAGTTTAATTGCATTAACTTTACTTACTTCTGCTACATTTTTCTGTTTTGCAACTGATAATAATGAAGTTGAAAATACAGGACAAGATGTAGTGAATGGAATGCGAGATGCTGTAGGTGGTGCTGAAAATGCTGTAGAAGATGCTGCTAAAAATGTTGCAAATAGTTCGCGTGAAGCTACTGGAGACATGGAAAATGCAGGAAATGAAATGACAAACAGTATGAATGATAGCATGAATTCAGGTTCTAATGGAAATAATGATTATACAGCTACAAGAACTTCTACTTCTAATGATAGTGAAACATTATTAGGAATGAATGGTACTACTTGGACTTGGGTTATCATGGCTATTGCAGCAATTGCAATAATTGCTTTAATTTGGTACTACGCAGCTCAAAATAAAAATGATAACTATAACTCTAATGAGTAAACTAGATGTTTACAAATACTTCGTCACATGTACATCTGATTTGCATTCTCACAAATATAAGAAGTTTATTGTAAATAGCAAAAAACAGCAATTTCAATATTGCTGTTTTAAATTTGCTTGTATTTGTCTTTCAGAATCTTTTTTTGCTAATTCCTGACGTTTATCATATAATTTTTTTCCTTTTCCTATTCCTAATTTTATTTTTACATAATTTCCTTTAAAATACATAGCAATTGGAATAAGACTATATCCTTTTTGTTTTACTAATCCGATAAGTTTATTTATTTCTTTTCTGGTTAATAATAATTTTCTATCACGCAATGGGTCTTTATTATAAATATTTCCATGTTCATATGGACTAATATGCATACCACTGATAAAAACTTCTCCTTTTTTTATATATGCATAAGTATCTTTCATATTTACTTTACCCATTCTTATTGATTTTATTTCTGTACCAAAAAGAACTATTCCAGCTTCCAAATTATCTTCTATTGTATAATTAAAATACGCAGTTGGATTTTTAGCAATCATTTTACCATTTTCTTTAGCCACTTTATATCCTTCTTTCATTTTTTATGCTTTGTTACTTGAACCAAACACTTCTGTCATTTTATGATATACTGTATCTTCAATCAATTCTCTTGCTACTCCTAAATATTTTCTTGGGTCAAATATATTTGGTTCTTCTATAAATACTTTTCTAATTCCTGCTGTCATTGCAAGTCTCAAATCTGTATCAACATTAATCTTTGAAACTCCTGATAAGCTTGCTTCATGTAATATTTCATCTGGAACTCCTTTTGCTCCTGGTATTTCAGCTCCATATTTATTACACATCTCCAATAATTCTGGTACAACTGTTGATGCTCCATGCAACACTATTGGTGTATCTGGTATTAATTCTTTTACTTTCTTTAAAATATCAAATCTTAACTTTGCTTCTCCTTTAAACTTATATGCTCCATGACTTGTCCCAATTGCTATTGCTAAAGAGTCACATCCTGTTCTTTCAACAAATTCTTTTGCTTGCTCTGGATCTGTATACATTGCATCACTTGAATCTACATTAACATCATCTTCTATTCCTGCTAATTTTCCTAATTCAGCTTCTACTACTACTCCTTTACTATGTGCATATTCTACAACTTCTTTTGTTTTTTGTACATTTTCTTCAAAATCATATTTTGAACCATCAAACATTACAGATGTAAAACCTGCATCTACACACATTTTACATGTTTCAAAATCTGGACCGTGATCAAGATGTAATGCTATTGGTATTTCTGGATTTTCCTCCACAACTGCCTCTATCATTTTTCTTAAATAATTCATTCTAGCATATTTTATTGCACTTGATGAAACTTGTAATATTACTGGTGATTTTGCCTTTTTAGCTGCATCCATAATACCTTGTACTATTTCCATATCATTTATATTGAAAGCTCCTATTGCATATTTTTCTTCCATTGCTTTTTTAAACATTTCTTGTGTTGTTACTAACATATTTCCTCCATTCTGGCTATTTATTAGCCTTACAAAATTTATTCTATGTTAGTATTTTATTTCTAATTTTATAATCTGTCAATAGCTATTAAATTACTAAAAAGTAATCTTAATCATTGCAACAATCACATTCATAACTAGCACACATTGATTCGTCTGGTGTACCTGTTTCAACTTCATTTAATGGTTCTACTTGAATTGACTGCAATTCGCATTTATTTTTTTCACTATTATTATAAACGCAACTTGCAACTGTACATTTGATTAACTGTTTTTTCTCCATAGCTTACCTCCTAAAAAAAAATAATATTATGAACATTTTTGCTCATAATATTATTATATACATTTTTTTATTTGTTATTAAAAATAATAATTTAATTAGAAATTTCTTTTAAGTCTCCTCGCATTACTGAAAAAATACATAACTCTTCAGGTTTTTGAGTTTTTTCATTAATTATCATATGTTTAAATTTTGTTTCTAATTTCATTCCAATTTTCTTCAAAGTTTCCATCATTTTCTTTGATTTTGTTGAGTTAGAATTATAAATTTTTGTATATACAATATCAAAATTATCTTCATTCAATAGATAGTCACATATTGCTTGTAATGAATCTTCCAAATATTTACTCTCTTTATTAGCACAATCCGCTATATTAAATATAATTCTACATATTTTATTCTTTCTTGAAATTTCTCTTGTTGCAACATATCCTACTAACTTTTTACTTTCTTTTTCTTGTATTACCCATCTAGGCTCTCCCCAATCAGATTCTTTAATATTAGAATTTATAATTGCTTTTACTTCCTTTAATCCACCTATTGGTTCAAATCCTATAATATCTTCTAACATCTTTCCTTTAATCCAACTTTCATATATTTCATCTGCATCTTTCATTGTAAATTTTCTTAAAATTAATTCTTGTGTTTCTAAGTCTTTCATTCTCTTCCCCCTATTTCAGCTTATATTTTATAAAATTTTAAAGCAAAAAATTAAGTACGATTAACAAACTACATATAATTTGTCCTTCGTACTTATTTATTAATTTTTAATTATGCACTTTTGCTTTCTTTATCTTTTTTTGTAATTACTTCTTTGCCGTTGTAATAACCACAGTTTTTGCAAACTCTATGTGGTAATATTGGTTCATGACAATGTGGGCAAGTTGAGTAAGTTGGATTCTCTTTTTTCCATGTTGATCTTCTTTTATGTGTTCTTGCTTTTGACCATCTTCTTTTTGGTTGTGCCATTTCCGTTTCCCTCCTTATTATGTGAATTATTTTTCACTTAAAGATTATACATTGAATTTACCGATTTGTCAATATTTATTGAAGTTTTTTTATTATTTATTTTATGGAAATATATCTAATGTATAAATATCTTCAATTACAGATTGTTTATTTTGAAATTTTTTGTTAATTACTGCATATACTAATTTAGTGGAGGTTATTTATGTGTGGTTTAGTAGGTTATGTTAATTACAAAAAAGATATTTCAAAAGAAAAAGAAATTATTATAGGTATGAATAAAACAATAAAACAAAGAGGTCCTGATGAATTAGGCTATTACTATAATACAAATATAATGTTAGGTCATAGAAGATTAATTGTACGTGATCCAAATGGCGGAAAACAACCAATGATTGCTAAATATTCTTTTGGAGAATATGTAATTGTTTATAATGGCCAAATTTATAATACTGATGAACTTAAAGAAAATTTAGATAAAGAAAATATATTACTAAATAGTTATTCAGATACAGAAATTTTATTAAAGAGCTTTATTGCTTTTGGAAAAGATATTGTAAAACAATTGAATGGTATCTTCGCCTTTGCTATTTGGAATACAAAAAAACAAGAATTATTTATGTGTAGAGACCATTTTGGAGTAAAACCTTTCTTCTACACACAGGTAAATAATAATTTTATATTTGCTTCTGAAATCAAAGCATTATTTGCTCATCCTGAAGTTGAAAAAATAATTGATAATCAAGGTGTTTCTGAACTATTTGGAATTGGTCCCGCACACACACTTGGAACTACTGTTTTTAAAAATATTTTTGAATTGAAACCTGCACATTTTGCAGTTTACAACAAAACAGGCTTACATATCGAAAGATATTGGAAGTTGCAATCAAAAGAACAAAACGATAATTTGGCACAAACTTGTGAAAAAGTTAGATATTTACTAAATGATGCTATTACTAAACAATTGGTTTCTGATGTTCCTTTGTGTACATTTTTATCAGGTGGATTAGACTCAAGTATTATATCTAAATTTGCCTCTGATTATTGTAAATCTCAAAATTTACCGCCTTTACAAACATACTCCATCGATTATGTAGATAATGATAAAAATTTTGTTAAAAGCGATTTTCAACCTAATTCTGATAATTATTATATAAACCTTATGAATGATATTTTATATAATGAACATCACAATATTGTTATTGACACTCCTGAACTCGCATCATATCTTGAAGATGCCGTCATTGCAAGAGATACTCCTGGAATGGCTGATATAGATTCTTCTCTTTTATTGTTTTGTAAAAATGCAAAAAAGGAAATGACTGTTAGTCTAACAGGAGAATGTGCTGATGAAATATTTGGTGGTTATCCTTGGTTTTTTAGAGAAGATGCTTTAAACAGTGGTACTTTCCCATGGTCAATTGCACTAGATGAAAGACAAAAAATATTAAATCCTGAATTCAGTTCAAAAATTAATTTAAAAGAATATATTGATTTTAGATATAATGAAAGTTTAAGTGAAGTTGAAATCTTAGATTCAGATTCAAAAGAAACTGCTGAAAAAAGAAAAATTTCATATTTAACTTTATATTGGTTCATGCAAACTCTTTTAGATAGGTCTGATAGAATGGCTATGTATAGTGGTTTTGAACTTAGAGTTCCTTTTTGCGATTATCGTTTAGCTCAATATGTTTGGAACATTCCTTGGGAAATGAAAGCTTTGAAAGGTAGAGAAAAAGGTCTACTTCGTTATGTATGTAAAGATATTTTGCCTGCTGAAATTGTTGATAGAAAAAAATCTCCATATCCAAAAACTCATAATCCTACTTATGCAAAAAAAGTTAAAGAAATGATTATAAAAGTTATGAATAATAAAGATGCTCCAATAAACAACTTACTAAATAGACAATATATCTTGGATATAATAAAAACAGATGGTAAAGCTTTCACTAGACCTTGGTTTGGTCAATTGATGACAGGTCCTCAACTATTTGCTTATTTATATCAAGTTAATTTCTGGCTTGAAAAATATCAACCAAAGATTGAATTACGATAAAAGCTCGACCAACTTTGTAATCAAAGATTTTGGTTGATACCTTAGAACTTTTTTGCTCTTAAAGCAAGACAACACCCACCAGTACAATAAAAAATTGTTGGTGGGTATTTTTTTAATTTTTCTTTGCTGCTTGCACTACATTATGCATAAGCATAGCAATTGTCATTGGTCCAACGCCTCCTGGTACTGGAGTTATATAACTTGCTTTTTTTGAAACTTCATCAAAATCTACATCTCCTACTACCTTTCCTGTTTTAGGGTCTCTATTTATTCCAACATCAATTACTACTGCCCCTTCTTTAATCATATCACTTTTTATGTATCTCGCTTTACCTATAGCAGAAACTAATATATCTGCTTGTTTTGTATATTGTTCCAAATTTCTCGTTTTTGAATGTGTTACAATTACTGTTGCATTTTTATTTAATAATAATTGAATTAAAGGTTTCCCTACTATATTACTTCTTCCTATAACTACCGCAGTTTTTCCTTCTATTTCAACTTTGTATTCTTTTAACATCTTCAAAACACCATATGGTGTACATGAAACAAAAGATGGCTCATTAATTTCCAACCTTCCAATATTTATAGGATTAAATCCATCAACATCTTTTTCTGGACTTATAGTTTCAAATGCAGTTTTTATATTTAGGTGCTTTGGAATAGGACTTTGTAATAAAATTCCTGAAACATCTTCCCTTTCATTTAACTTATTTATTAAATCTAATAATTCCTCCATAGTTGTTTCTTCTGAAAGTAGATGCTCCTCAAACTCAATCCCAATTTCTTCACATGCCTTATTTTTATTACGCACATATATCTTAGAAGCTTCATCATTTCCTACAAGAATTACTGCTAATTTCGGTGATAATTTTTTTTCAATTACTTCTTTTTTTAATTCCTCTCTGATTTTTTTTGCTAATTTTTTTCCATCAATTATTTCTGCCATAATTCTTCTCCTTTTTTTTATTATTTGCCAGCTAACTTTTTTATATCTTCATCCTCTTTTAATCTAGGTGTTAAAAAATAATAAGCTTCTTTATTTTGATTTACTGCAATTTCAGCAATTTCCTTATTATCACGTAATTCATAACTTGCATATTTTATTATAATTCCTTTGTTTTCAACTGCTACCCTTACAACATCTTTATCATTCCTTAATCTTTCACTTGCATAATATAATATCTGTCCATCAGATTTAGCACTCTCTAATATTATTTCTTTATCATTTAACAATCTTTCAGATGCATAACATGCAACCCATGGAACTTTTTTTATTGCATCCATCATATATTCCTTGTTGTCACAATTCTCTTTTATTTTTTCAATTTCTTCATCATCCATTTGGCTCTCTCTTTCTATACAATCTTTTGCATTATAATTTTCATTTATATTACAATTTTTTAGCAATTAGTGCTTTAATTTTTATCCCTTGCTTTGTAAACATTATTTCATGCTCTGTCTCTATATTTTTTTCAAATATTGGATTTGAATGTAAATCATAAGTTTTATTTATAATTTCAAAACCACTATCTTCAAAATATTTTAAACTTGATTCAAATAAATCATCATCATCTGTTTTAAAATATATTTCTCCTTGTGGCACTAAAAATTCTTTATATTTATCTAATTGGATTGAGTGTGTAAGGCGTTTTTTACGATGTTTACCCCTTGGCCAAGGATTACAAAAATTTATATATATTCTTTCAATCTCATCTTTTTTATCCATAATAAGCAAAATTCTAGCTATATCAAACCTTGTTAATACAACATTTGAAATTTCCAAATTTTTTTCATTATACACACTTTCTATATTTCTTTTCGCTAAACCAAGCATTGCATCAACTAAATCAATTGCTATATAATTTATATCTGTGTTTTCAGATGCTAATTGTGAAATAAAAGTTCCTTTTCCACAACCCAATTCTAATTGTAACGGTTGCTCAGGATTTTTAAAAAAAGTCTTCCATTTTCCTTTCCAATCTTCTGGATTATCTATGTAAAAGGGACTTGCCTCCAATTCTGGCCTAGCCCACTTTTTATAACGTATTCTCATATTCTTCTCCTCGAACTAATGCTTTTTTATTTTACAAGATAATTTTATCACAAATATCTACTATGCACAACAAAAATTATCTATAATTAATTTTAATTAAAAATAACATAAAATAACTTGCTATAATTAATTTTATAATTAAGACTGTTGTTTAAGGGATTTCATATATTTTTTAACAATAATATAAAAAATAACTTGCTATAATTAATTTTAAAAGTCAAGACTGTTGTTTGAGAGACCCCAGATATGTTTTGACGTTAAAATTAACTTATAGCAAGTTATACTTGTAATATATTATTATTTATAGATAATCCTTTAAATCCTTCATAAAATTCTCTTCCAACTCTATTATATCATTTGCAAGACTCTTTGTATTCTCATCTGCCCCAGCATATTCATTTAAATATCTTCCTACACTCTTAATACCCATGTTGCATCCATCCATCATTAAACCAGCAATCTTTTCATCAGAACTATCAATTAACATTTTCATTTTTGTTTGCATCCAACTTTCAGTTTTAAGCATTGGATTAGGTTCTTTTTCTGGATAACCTCTATCATGTAATTCTTTATGAACTATTTTACACAAATCTTTATGTTGTTTTTCATAGTTTTCTAGCATACTATTAAAGTCTCCTCCTTTTGCATCTTCAATAACATGTGATATACCGTCTATCGCCATCTGCAATCCACTATTACACTCTTTTAATAATTTCACAGTATCATCCATTTTTAATCCCATTCCTTTCCAAGGCACAAATCAGTTTGAAAAAGAATTAAATTGTAATTATTTTTCAAACCTTTCCTCCTCTATAAATATTTAGAACTATATATTCTTCTTTAATTATTTCCAATTTTTATTTTTTTATTATAAATTAATAGTATCAATTTCGTTGTTTATATGTTAAAATTATTGTATATTTTAGAAAGGAATAAACTTATTATGGAGTTAATCTATACAATTAGAGAATGTGATATTAAACTAAACATAAAGGAACTTTTACATGAAAATTTTAATATTTCTACCAGATTGTATCAAAAATTATTACGTCATTCTGCAATTACGATTAATGAAAATGTTTATTACGAAAAACAACATATTAACTTAGCTATCAATGACATAATTAAAGTAAATTTTGATAATCAAGAAAACAATTCAAATATTGTTCCAACTAAAATGGATTTAGATATTATATATGAAGATGAATGGTTAATTATAGTTAATAAACCCGTTGGAATCCCTGTTCATCCTTCTAATTTGCATTATGAAGATAGTCTGTCTAATGGCATTCGTGCATATTTTGATTCTATTGGTTTAAGAAAAACTATAAGACCTGTCAATAGAATAGACCTTAACACTTCTGGCTTAGTAGTTTTTGCAAAATGTGAATATATTCATTCTGTTTTAAGTTTAGAAATGCAAAACAAAAAATTTATAAAAAAATATTTATGTATTGTTGAAGGAACTTTTAAAGAAAAAAGTGGTACTATTGATTTTTCTATATCAAGAAAAAAAGACAGTATAATTGAAAGATGTGTTTCTCCTCATGGTCAAAAATCTATAACTCATTTTTCTGTACTACAAGAAACAAATAATCTTTCCCTTGTTGAATGTAAACTTGAAACTGGTAGAACTCATCAAATTCGTGTTCATATGTCTTACATAGGCCATCCTATACTTGGTGATAGTTTATACGGAACATCTTCTAATTTAATTGAAGGACAAGCATTACATAGTTATTATATTAGTTTTATTCATCCTATTTCTAAAAAGCAATTAGAATTTACTTGCAAACCAAAATGGACTTTATTTGATAACAAAAAACTGAACCAAAATTGTTAAACATTTATCTAACAATTTCAGTTCAGTTTTTTATTGTCATAAACAACAAGACTCATGGAAACCTATCTCACAATCTTTGATTGTGTTAGTAAGTATGATTCTTTATTTCTATTTTTTTATTGATAAAATTTTATATTTTAATTTTCCAGCAGGTGCATCTACTTCTATCACTTGATTTCTCTTTGCTCCTAATAAAGCTTTTCCAAGTGGTGATTCATTAGATATTTTATTTTCAGCTAGATTTACTTCTGTAGAACCTACTATTATATAATCAATTTTTTCATTAAATTCTTTATCTAATACTCTTACGATATTTCCGATTTGAACTGTTTCTGTATCTATCTTTTTTTCATCTATTATTTTTGCATATCTTAATTTATTTTCTAATTCAGCTATTTTATTTTCATTTTCAGCTTGAGCATTTTTAGCCTCATCATATTCTGAGTTTTCAGACAAATCTCCAAAACCTAATGCTACTTTTATTCTTTCAGCAATTTCAGCTCTTGCTTCTGTTTTTAAATAATTTAATTCTTCCTCTAATTTATTATATCCTTCTTGAGTTAATATAACTTCTTTTTCTTCCATTTAAAATCACTCCTATTCTCAAATGCTAACGTATATATATTACGGCAGAAACTCAATTTTGTCAAGTTTCTGCCATTCATATTATTAATTTTATATAATTTTAATCTTTAATTAAATCTTTTCCACCTTTTAAATAATCTATTCCAGAAACTATTGTTGCTATAGTTTGAACTATCATTAAAATAGTAACTATCAAATTTAAAGCAAATGGAAATCCTTGCAAATGTTGCTCCCCTGATGAATAACTAAAACATGCTCCAAAAGGATTTGTATCTATAAATGCTAGTATTATTGCAATCATTTGAGTTGTTGTTTTTATCTTTCCCCAAATTGATGCTGGTATCACTTTTCCACCTTTTTCAACTGCAATCAAGCGATATCCTGATACTATAAATTCTCGTGCAAGAACAACTATTGGAATCCAAGCTGGTAATCTTCCTGCTTCAACAAGAATTAGCATAGCAGCTAATACTAATATTTTATCTGCTATTGGGTCTAAAAATTTGCCAAATGTTGTTACAATATTCTTTTTTCTAGCTATACTTCCATCTAATTTATCTGTAATTGAAGCTATTATAAATATTAAATCTACTAATAAATATGCTAATGGTATTCCCCACAAAACTTCTGGCAAGTGAATATATGCAACTACTACCATGAGTGGCACTAGGATTATTCTTAATATTGTTAGCTTATTTGGTAAATTCATATCATTTTTCCTTTCCTTTTAACATGTCTAATTATTACCTTTTAATATTTCTATTGCTCTTTGCAATTGTGTATCTTTTCCTTCTTCAATTACTAATACATTTGTAACATCTTCTGGTAATTCAACTATTTCATTAGGTTCAATTCCAACTTTATTTATTTTATTCCTTTTTGGTGTTAAATATTCTGCACTAGTAATTTTCATTCCACTACCATCTGGGAGTGATAATAATTCTTGAATTACTCCTTTTCCATAAGTTGTTTCTCCTATTATTTTAGCTTTGTCGTAATCTTTTAAAGCTCCTGCTAAAATTTCTGAAGCACTTGCAGTATTTTTATTTGTTAATACTACGATTGGTAAATCAATTATTGGATCTGTATCTGTTTTTATTTCTTCCTCATTTCCGCTTTTTATCTACTTCAAATAAAACTGTAGAATCTTTATCTAAAATGCAACCAGCAATTTCTTTAGCTTGGTCAACAATTCCACCGCCATTATTTCTTATATCTATTATTAGAGCAGATATACCTTTTTCTTTTAATTCTTGATATTTATTCTTAAATTCATTAGTTGTATTTTGGTCAAAAGATGAAAAAGCTAGATATCCAATATTATTTTCTAAAATCTTTGTTTCAACTGGATTTAATACTACGTTTTCTCTTTTTAAATTAAAAGTTAAATTTTCTTCTCCTCTAATTATTTCTATAGTTACATCTGTTCCTTCTTGACCTTTTATATCTTCAGATAGTTGTTCTAATTGTTCTGCAGTATATTCAACACCATTTACTGATTTTATAATATCTCCTGATTGAATTCCTGCTCTTTGTGCTGGTCCATCTTTTATTGGCAATAACACTTTTATTTTTCCACTGTTTTTATCTTTCATCATATATATGCCAACACCAACAAATTCTCCTTGTAAATCCTCTTTATAATCTTTCATTTCTTCTTTCGAAATGTATTTAGTATATTCATCATTAAGTCCTTCTATATAACCTTTTATAGCACTTTCTTCAAGGGCTTTTTCATCTACCTCACCTAGGTAACGTTCATCTATTATCTTTTTATATGCTGCTAGTTTTTTAGCTAATTCTTTTTCATTCGTTTCTTTTGATAAAAATGTAGTCAAATTCATAAAATTACTAGAATTATTTGCAAAATACGAATACATTCCTATCGTTGTTACAAAAAAACTTATGAAGGCTACTAATATCATTAACATCACTGTTCTGTATATTGACTTACCTTTTGTTTTTTCTGTTACTACTGTAAAACCTCCATTTGTTTTATCTTTTTTCATATTCAGTCCATGCTAGCTTATTTACTAACACTATTCCTCCCTTCTGTTAATAGATTTATGGTAGATATGGTCTAGGATTTACACAGTTTGCATATCTAGAACCTGGCGTTCTTATTTCAAAATGTAAATGTGGTCCTGTTACATTTCCAGTTGCACCTGACAACATTATTTGTTGTCCTTTTGAAACATTTTGATTTATACTTACTGAAGTACTTGATGCATGTGCATAAAAACTATATATATTATTTCCATGATATATTTCAACATAATTACCATATGACTTGTCACCATGTTGGACATCTACTACCACACCATCTCCTATTGAGAAAACTGGGGTTCCGGTTGAAGCTTGAAAATCAACTCCTGTATGGCGACCTGATGCCCATAAACTTCCTCCTGAGCCATATTCTGTTGTAATAACAGGATTTTTTACTGGCCATCCAAATCCATAAGAGCTTGTGCTACCATTTGTTTGAGTTCCTCCGGTACTTGAACTACCTCCTGAGTTTTTATTACTATGTGCTCTATCATATGCTGCTTGCATTTCTTTGATTTTATTACTAACACTATTTTCATGTGCTCGTAGTTCTTCTAATTGTTTTTCTAATTCTTTTTCACTTGCTGAAAGCTGAGTCACATACTTGTCTTTTTCTTTTTTAGTTACTTCTAATTGATTTTGTTTACTTTCTTTACTTGTTTTAGAAGTATCTAATTCATTTTTACTATCTTCTAGTGTTTTTTTAGATTTTTCTATTTCCTTTTTTTGCTCTACTATTTTTTCCATCAAAGCTTTATCATTATTTGCTATTTGTGTAACTAAATAATAATTTGAAATAAAATCTGTTAAACTTTTAGAAGACAAAATTACTTCTAAGTATGAAGTTTGCCCTGCTTCATATGTAGCTATTAATCTTTCTTTTAACAATTTTTCTTGATTTGTATAATCTTCCTGCGCCTTTGTTAAATTTCCTTGTGCTTCTGTTATTTGTGTTTCTAATCCATCTATTTTTGAATCTAATTCATCTATTTCAACTTGATAATTTGAAATTTGATCATTTAAATTAGAAACTTGATTTTGTACATCAGTTTTCTCTGTTTTTACTCCCTGAAGTTCTTCCTTTTTCTCGTTTATCTGTTGATTTGTTTTGTTTTTTTCACTTTGCAACGCACTAGTAGAATTCGCTGCCATTACTATAGTATTCATGGCTAAAATAAGTATAACTAATAATGCTACAATTTTTACAACTCCTCTTTTCATAAGTGTACCTCCTATAATTTACTTTTAATTCCTTTGTACCTTTTATATTTATTTGTAACAATATTTATATAACTTAATTCATTAACTTATGGTAAATATGGTAATGGATTTACTGGGTTACCATTAACTCTTACTTCAAAATGCAAATGTGGTCCTGATGAATTACCTGTTGATCCGACTGTCATTATTGCCTGTCCTTGTGAAACTGTTTGTCCTGCAGAAACTCTACGTGAACCTGCTAATCCATGTCCATATAATGTTGCCAATCCGTCTCCATGGTCTATAATTATATATTCGCCATAACTAACATAATTTCCTGCTGAATTCTTTTTAGCCATTGAAGTTATTACTGTTCCTGCCTTTGCTGCAACAACAGTTTGTCCTGCTGCTCCTATATTTACGTCTACACCAGTATGTCCTGAATATGACGGATAATTTTTATTATTTATATTTGCTTTAGATAATCCGGCAACTGGGAATATAAATCCTGCTGCACTTGGGTTAGATGTATAAATTGATGGATTTCCTCCGCTAGCTCTTTGTCTTTTTGCAAGTGCTGCTAATTGAGCTTGTATTTCTCTTTTATCAGCTTCATATTGGTCTAATTCTGCTTGTGTTTGTTTTTCATCTTCTGAAAGTTCTGCAACTTTTTCATCCTTTTCTTCCTTAGCAATTGACAACTGTTTTTGTTTATCTTTTTTGCTTGATTTTGATGTATCTAATTCATTTTTACTGCTTTCTAATTTTTGTTTAGAATCTTCTATTTCCTTTTTTTGTTCTACAATTTTATCCATCAAAGCTTTATCATTATTTGCTATTTGTGTAACTAAATAATAATTTGAAATAAAATCGGTTAAATTTTTAGAAGATAATATTACATCTAAGTATGATGTTTCTCCTGCTTCATATGTAGCTATTAATCTTTCTTTTAGCAATTTTTCTTGATTTGTATAATCTTCTTGAGCCTTATCTAAATTTTCTTGTGCTTCAGATATTTGCCCTTCTAAGTCATCTATTTTAGTATTTAATTCGTCTATTTCTGTCTGATATTGTGAAATTTCATTAGTAATTGTCTCTACTTCAGCCATTGTTGATGACTTTTCCGCTTGTATTCCGTGTAATTCTTCTTTCGCTTCATTTATTTTTTTCTGAGTTGAATTTAAATCTGATTGTGATGCTGCTAATACTATTGTGTTTACTGATAAAATCAAAACGATTATTAATGCTACAATTTTTGCTATTTCGCTTTTCATAAGTTCCTCCTAATTTTAACCCCTTTTATTTGCTATGTTTTACTTTTTTATTATTTATGTTTCTTGATTTGCATTTTGATTGTCTGCACTTGGAACTAACCCATTTGTGATATATGGCATAGGATCTGTTACTATTCCATTAATCCTTACTTCAAAGTGTGCATGTGCTCCTGTTGAATATCCTGTTGATCCAACTTTTAATACTTCTTGATTTCTTCTTACATATTCACCTGCTTGTACTTTTATTTCAGAACCATGAGCATATAAGGTAGAAATTCCTCCTCCATGGTCTATAATTATCATGTTTCCATATGCTGAATTATATTCTGCTTTTACAACTAATCCATCATTAGCTGCTATAAAAGTTGCTCCCATTGGAGCTCCTATGTCAACTCCTGTATGCAATTTATATACTCCAGTTATTGGATGTGTTCTCATTCCGTAATTTGATGTTATTCTTGTGTATCCAGGAACCGGCCATGCTAAAGTTCCGCCAATATATTTAGAATCAATTCCTTGTTGTGCTAATTCTAAAATTTGTGAATTTATTTCATGAAATTTTTGATTGTATTCATCAATTTTACCTTGTATATCTCTTTCTTCTTGTGATAATTGTGCTGTGTAGTTTTCTTTAATTCTTTTTGTATTTTCTAATATTTTTGATGTTTTTGTTTGCTCTTGCTTAACTGTTTCAATTTCTTGCATTGCTTGAGATAGTTCTTGCTTTACTGAATCTATTTCATTTTTTTTACTTCCCATTTGTTTTAGCAAATCTGCATCATTAGATGCTATTTGTGATGCTAAATAAAAATTTGATAAAAATTCCGAAATATTTTTTGAAGCAAATACAATATCAATATATTGAGTTTCTCCTGCTTCATACATAGCAATAAGCCTTTCTTTTAGTGTACCTTCTTGGCTATTGTAATTTTCTTCTGCTATATTCAATATTTCTTGAACTGAGTCTATTCTTTTTTGTATACTATTTATCTGTACATTTAATTTATCTATATCTTCCTCTGTTTTTAACATCTGTTCATCTAATTTTTGTATTTGTTGCATATTTTCAGATAATTCATTTTGAACTCCTTCTAATTCATTTGTAGATTGGTCTATTTTATCTTTTATATTTTGCTGTTCCTTCTGCATATCGTAATCTTCTGCAAATGAGATTACGCTCAAAGTACAAATTACAAAAGCTAAAATCCCACATAAAATTCTACGCATGCAAACTTCTCTCCTTTACACTTTCAAATATTTTCTCATAGAAATAATACTTCCAACTGTACCTATACCAATTCCTAGTAATAAATATACTATTACAATTGAACTAAACATTTCTGAAAAATTCATTAAGCTAAAATTCATTTTTTGCATTAATTCCATTTTTGACAAAGCATTTGCTATTCCTACATAGCCACAGCCTATTAATCCAATTGAAATCACTCCTGCAAATATTCCTATAATCATACCTTCTACTATGAATGGCCACCTTATAAAGTTATTAGTTGCCCCAACATATTTCATAATTGATATTTCTCTTCTTCTTACGTGTACCGTTAATTTTATAGTGTTCGAAATTATAAATATTGAAATCATAATCAATAAAACTAAAATTACAGTTGTTACAATCTTTATGCCTTTAGCAATATTTACTAATGCTTCTGATACTGGATCATTTTTTTGTATGCTTTCTATGTTATCAATTTTACTTATTTCTTCTTGAATTTGCTTATTCATACTTAAATCTGTGAATGTAACTACATAAGATGCTGGGAAGAAATTATTATCTTCATAACCTGCTAATAATTCTTGTTGGTCTTCTAGCATTTGTTTCATTTGATCTAGAGCTTGCTCTTTTGATTTGTATTCTACATTGCTGACTCCATTTATTTTTTTTATTTCATCTCCAACTTTTTTTATTGTTTCTTCTGATGCATCTCTATTAACGAAAACCTGTATTCCCTGGTCTGCTTCCATTTTAGCCACAAAATTATTAACATTTTCACTTATAGCATATGATATTCCGAATATAATCATTGTCGCACACATTATTACTAATGACGCTATTGTTGATTTTTTATTTTTAAACACATTGGAAAAACCTTCTCCAATCAAATAACCTAATCTATTATACTTCAAAGTCATACCCACCTTTTCTATCATCTCTTACTATTGTGCCTTTATTTATTTGAATAACTCTTTTTTTCATTTCATCTACTACATCCTTAGCATGAGTTGCAACTACAACTGTAGTTCCTCTCATGTTTATATCATTTAGTAAGTTCATTATATCCCATGCTGTCTCTGGGTCTAGGTTTCCTGTAGGCTCATCTGCTATTAACATTGAAGGATTATTAACAAGTGCTCTTGCCAATGCTACCCTTTGTTGCTCTCCACCTGATAATTCATGTGGATACATTTGAGCTTTTCCACTTAATCCTACCAATGACAAAACCATTGGTACTTGTCTTCTTATGTGTCTTGGTGTTGCTCTAACTATATACATAGCATAAGCAACATTATCATAAACTGTTTTATCTGGTAATAATCTAAAATCTTGAAAAACCACTCCCATACTTCTACGTAAAAAAGGAATTCTTTTTGGTTTTAAAAAAGTAGTATCTTTTTTATTTATTATTATATTTCCAGATGTTGGTTCCTCTTCTTTTAAAATTAATTTAATCAATGTTGACTTACCACTTCCTGAAGCTCCTACTAAAAAAGCAAATTCACCTTTTTCTATTATAAAATTAGCATTCTGTACAGCTACTGTCCCTGTATCATACTTTTTAGTTACATTTCTAAATTCTATCATAGTTAAATTTCTCCTTAAAACGAAATACCCCTATTATTATTTTCGTCATCTATCATATCATAACAATAAATCCGCTTTTTTGCAATACTTTTTGAGTAAAAAATAGTAGAAATTAAAGGAAATTTGGCAAAGAAAAAGACCGGTATAAAACCGGACTTTTCTCTCTTCTTATCTTAAATTCAATTCTTCTACAAACGTTGACACTACGCAATTAGCTTCATACATAGTTTCTGATATAGATTTTATTCCCTCTTCATCTAAACGATCTTCTAGTATCGCTTTTGCTTTTAACGCTCCTTTGTCTGACAGTTTTATTCCTGTCATATCTTCAAAATATAACACTATAGATGCTATATTTTTTTCTTCGTTAAAAAGCTTATTTAATCTACTTCTTTCTGTTAAAATATTTAATTCTTCTTTGTAGATATTCATCTTGTATATTTTCCTTTCATGTTTTTATTATGGATAAGAAGAGAATTACTTAAGTCTTTTAGACCTTCAGCTAATTATATTATACCATATTTTAGCCACTTTTTCAAACTTTATGTCACTTTAGCAAGTGTCTTTTTATACAATATTATCAACTATATTTTTTGCCGTAATTTCAAAATATTTCATCAATTCTTCAGCTTTTCCAGACTTGCCAAAAGTATCTTTTATTCCTAATCTTATTAGTTTAGTTGGACATTCTTCCGTTAATACTTCTGAAATTGCTGAACCTAATCCTCCAATTATATTGTGGTCTTCAACAGATATTAGTTTCTTAGTTTCTTGTGCGCATTTTATAATTATTTCTTTATCAATTGGTTTTATTGTATGCATATCAACTACACGTATATTAATTCCTTTATTTGCTAATTCTTCTTTAGCTTTTATTGCCTCTGAAACAGTTACTCCTGTTGCAAATACTGTTGCATCTGTTCCATTTCCTATTTGCACAGCTTTTCCGATTTCAAATTTTTGTTCCTCATCATATATAATAGGTGTTGCAAGACGTGCCAATCTCAAATATACGGGTTCTTCCATTTTTGATATTTCTTCAACAGCCCATTTTGTTTGTACATCATCTGATGTTGATAAAACTGTCATATTTGGAAGTGTTCTCATTAAAGCTAAATCCTCTATCATTTGATGTGTTGCTCCATCTTCTCCTACTGTCACTCCTGCATGTGTTGCACATATTTTTACATTAGCTTTCGGATAACAGATACTACTCCTAATTTGGTCATAAGCTCTTCCTGCTGCAAAAACTGCAAACGTGCTTGCATAAGGTATCTTTTTACATGTTGCCAAACCTGCAGCTGTAGACATCATATCTTGTTCTGCAATCCCCATGTCAAAAAATCTTTCTGGGAACTCTTTTGCAAATAAATCCGTTTTTGTAGCTCCTGATAAATCTGCATCAAGAACTACTATATTTCCATTTTTCTTTCCTAATTCTACTAATGCTTCCCCATAGCTTTGGCGTGTAGCTTTCTTTTCTTCTCTCATTATTTTGCACCTCCTAATTCTTTTATAGCTTGATTATATTGTTCTTCATTTGGTGCCTTTCCATGCCAGCCCACTTGATTCTCCATAAAAGATATTCCTTTACCTTTTATAGTTTTTGCAATAATACAAACTGGTTGCTCTTTTACATTTTTAGCTACTTCAAAAGCTGAAATAATTTTTTCAATATTATGACCATCTATGCAAATTATTTTAAATCCAGAAGCTTTAAATTTTTCATCAATAGGATATGGATTCATAACATCTGATATTTCGCCATCTATTTGTAAATTATTATTATCAACAATTACACATAAATTATCTAATTTATACTTTCCAGATGTCATTGCTGCTTCCCATACTTGACCTTCTTCGATTTCTCCATCTCCTAAAATACAATAAACTCTATAATTTTTATTATCTATTTTCCCAGCTATAGCCATTCCATTTGCAGCTGATAATCCTTGCCCTAACGAGCCTGTTGTCATGTCTACTCCCGGAATATGTTTCATATCTGGATGTCCTTGCAATTTACTATTTATCCCTCTAAATGTTTTTAAATCTTCTACTGTAAAATATCCTCTATTTGCTAAAGTACTATATAGAGCAGGAGAAGCATGTCCTTTAGACAATACTAGTCTATCTCTATCTTCCCAATTAGGATTTTTTTCATCAACATTCATCTCATTAAAATATAATACTGTTAGAATATCTGCAATTGATAAAGATCCTCCTGGATGTCCTGAATTTGCAGAGTATATTTCTTCTATTATTCCTCGTCTTACTTCTTTTGCTTTTTCTTGTAATTCATTAATATTAGTTATTTTCAAAATTACCACTCCTTTGTAAAATATTATTACAAACTTTTGACATATAATACGTAAAATAGATACACTCATAGTGTATCTACCTCCTCTTGTTTATATATTTTATATTTAATTTTTATTTCTGTCAATTGTTTTTTTATGTTGTTTTGCATATAATTAAAAAAACAATGTAAAGGATGGTGTCTTATGTTTGAAAAAACTATAGAAAATTTAAGTAAAGATTTAGTTAAAAACACTCAAGAAATAATAAAAATCCCAAGTGTTTATGAGGAAAGCAATGACCCTTCCCAACCTTTTGGTGAAAATCCTACTAAAGCTTTAGAATATATTTTAAATCTAGGAAAATCTCTAGGTTTTAAAACAAAAAATATTGACAATTACTGTGGATACATAGAATTCGGTGAAGGTGATGAAATAGTTGGAATTATTGGTCATTTAGATGTTGTACCAGAAGGTGAAGGTTGGACTTATCCTCCTTTTAGTGCAACAATTAGTGATAATAAAATTTATGGTAGAGGTGCAATTGATGATAAAGGACCTGTAATGGCATCTTTATATGCTATGAAAACCATTATGGATAATTGCAATATTCACAAAAGAGTTAGACTAATATTAGGTTTAAATGAAGAAAGAGATTGGAAATGTATAGAATATTATAAAACACATGAAGAGCTACCTACTATT
Source organism: uncultured Clostridia bacterium (assembly GCA_947623285.1). Taxonomy (GTDB): domain Bacteria; phylum Bacillota; class Clostridia; order TANB77; family CAG-508; genus CAG-269. The sequence continues at coordinate 44,026 of CANQGP010000001.1, forward strand.
GGATTTAGTCCTGATTCAGATTTCCCATGTATATATGCTGAAAAAGCAATTGTCAGCAGTTATTTAACTTGCAATTATCATCCTAATAATAAAATAAAAATAATAGATATTAATTGCAATAAAAATGCAATCAATGTAGTTCCTAAATACTGTAAAGTAACTCTACGCATTAATACTGAAGAAATTTCATTATATAATTTTGTTGCTCTAGCTCAAGATATAATTAATGAAAATGAATTTAATATTGATATTTCTAAAATTGAAGACAACACTATAAGTATAATTTCACACGGTATTCAATCACATGCAGCACATCCTGAACTTGGAGAAAATGCAATATCTAAATTAATAGTCTTGTTAAATTCTATTTTTAATGAATATGATTGTAATGTAGAATTATTTGATTATTTTTCGCGCTTCATAGGCTTAAATTATACTGGCGAGGACCTTAATTTAAATATAGAAGATGAATCGGGAAAATTCACACTTAATGTTGGTGATTTTAAATTAGAAAATAATTTCATAAAAATAGGTTTAAATTTACGTGTTCCAGTTCATACAGATTTTAGTTTAATTGAACATTCTTTTAAAAAACATCTTGAAACTTATTCCTCTATAAACTTTGAAACAACAAGATATCAAGCACCTTTATATATCGCAAAAGATAATGAGTTGGTAAAAACTCTTTGTAAGGTTTACAATGAAGAAACCAATTCTAATTGTGAACCTATTGCTATTGGTGGTGGTACTTTTGCAAGGGCATTTGACAACTGTGTTTGTTTTGGTGCCAATTTTCCGGGACATAAAGATATGTGTCATCAAACAGATGAATTTATCGAAATTGAAAATTTAATTTTAGCTTGTAAAATATATACAAGAGCAATTTACGAACTATGTGAAAATATCTAATATGATAAGATTATGTCCCACTTATTCTATCAAAGATTGCAAATGAGTAATATATTTTCTAATACCACAATAGGACGATTTCGCTATCGAAATCGTCCTCTGTTTATTTTAATTATTGTCCCCGCCTTAGCCGTAAGATGCATTGAATTTTTAAGGACCTGCTCCTAAAAACAGGTGGGTGCCTACCATCATATTCCTGGGCTTCTCACTATATACTGTGAGCATGCACGCCATAATCCGAGATCAGCCCCTCTTTGTGTGTGTTGGTTCTAAAAATTCTGTCTATACGCACTATGCAGGGTGTTTTTTTATTTAATTGTTAAGTATATATTATCACTTTTCTTATCGTTTGTCAATCATTCACAAATCAAATTTTCAACTTAATTTTAGTACCATTTCCTCTTTAATTTTTATAAATTATTCTTCCATAGTTGCGCCTAAATTTCCTAGCTCCTTAGCGTTTCCATTTTTATCATAATAAGTCAAATTCAAATCATCTGTTAATATATAAACATCATTTTTTCCTTTCCCTATACCATATTCGCAATCTACTGATTTTAATAATGTTTTAACCTCTACTTGTCCATCTGAATTTAAATAATTATGTTCTTTTAAATACTCTACATATTCTTCTTTACTAGTATAATCGGTTTGTAATATTAACAAAGCATCTTTTACATTATCATGAAAACTTTGCTCAGTTGCACTTATTATCTCTTTTACTTGTCCTTTTTGTCCAAGTCCAACCCCAACTATAACTCCTGCAATTATTATTATAATCATTACTGTTACAACTAGCACTATTAGTGTAACTCCTCTTTCTTTTTTCATTTTACTTTCCTCATTTCTTTTGCATTTATTCTTGTGATAACATTATATATATATTATTATTTTTTTTCAATGCTTTTTATTAATCTTTTTGTTAATCTTTTATAAAATGATGATATATTAATATCGACAAAGCCAAGACCCGGATTGTGTCGCCCCAGCTATGTTTTGGCTAGAGATATTAATATATCATCATTTTTTATTGTATATGAAAAATTATTAGATTTTACGTATACAACAAAGTTAAGTTTCCTATATGTGTCACAAAAATAATTCAAATAACATAATATTTAATAGTTTTTATTGACATGTTTCAAAAATAGGAATATTATTGTAACTAACATATAACAAGGAGGTTATTAAATGTCAAAAAATTATAAAGTAGCTGTTGTCGGTGCTACTGGAGTAGTCGGAAGAACAGCATTAAAAGTACTAGAAGAAAAAAACTTTTCTAATGTTTCATATATTTTATTTTCTTCAGAAAAATCTGCAGGAAGTAAAATTCAATTTTTAGGAAAGGAATATATTGTTTATGAATTAAAAGAAACCTCTTTTGAATTAGGCTTTGATTATGCTATATTCTGTGCAGGTGGTTCAACTTCTGAAAAATACATACCAATTGCTGTTGAAAATGGTTGTACAGTTATAGATAATAGTAGTTTTTATAGAATGCATCCAGAAGTTCCTTTAGTCGTTCCAGAAGTTAATTCTGAAGACATTTTCAAAAATAATGGAATAATAGCAAATCCAAATTGTTCTACTATTCAAGCAGTAGTTCCTTTAAAACCTTTGGATGATAAATATACTATAAAAAGAATTATATATTCTACATATCAAGCATGTTCTGGTGCTGGTAGAGATGGAATTGAAGATTTAGAACAAAGAAATGATGGAGAAAATTTAAAAAAATTTCCTTATTCAATCTACAATAATTGTTTACCACATATTGATGTTTTCACTGAAGACGGATACACTAAGGAAGAGCATAAAATGATAGATGAAACAAGAAAAATCTTGCATAAACCAGATTTACCAATTACTGCAACTACTGCTAGAGTTCCAGTAATAAATTGTCATAGTGAATCAATCAATATTGAGTTTGAAAATCCTTTTGAACTTGAAGATGTAAAAAAATTATTACAAAATTATCCTGGAATTATTGTTATGGATGACCCTTCAAAAGAACTATATCCACTAGCTTCAATTGCAGATGGTCATGATGAAGTTTATGTTGGAAGAATTAGACGTGATTTTAGCATTAAAAACGGATTAAACATTTGGGTTGTTGCTGACAACTTACGTAAAGGTGCTGCTAGTAATGCTGTACAAATTTTGGAAAAATTAATTTTAAAATAACTAATATATGAATTTAATATAATTAGATATTATATATGAATTTAATATAATTAGATATTATATATGAATTTAATATAAATTAATTTTAACATCAAAACATATCTGGGGTCTCTCAAACAACAGTCTTGATTTATAAAATTAATTATATTAAATTCTATAAAACATGTTAAATTCTAAAGGTTCTAAAATTTTTATTTGATTTTTTAAAATATTTAATATATAATGCAGGCATAGTTAATATAATTATATTGACTATGCCTATTAATAACTCAAAAGGAGTTGAATTTTATGAAAGAAATTTTATTCAAAGGCTGTGGAACAGCCATCTCTACACCGTTTAACGAAGATGGTGTAAATCTTGAAGAATTCAAAAGACTAGTTAATTACCAAATTGAAAACAAAGTAGATGCTATTATTGTTTGTGGTACAACTGGAGAATCTTCAACAATGACTCATGATGAAAAAATAGCTACTATCAAATGTGCAGTAGAAACATCAGCAGGCAGAGTTCCTATTATCGCAGGAACTGGCTCAAATAATACTGTTCAAGCAATTGAAATGTCACAAGAAGTAGAAAAATTAGGAGTAGATGGACTCCTTGTTGTAACTCCTTATTACAACAAAACAACCCAAAAAGGATTAGTTGCACATTATAAAGCAATTGCTGAAAGTGTTAAGTTACCTATTATTTTATATAGTGTTCCTAGTCGTACAGGAGTAAACATAGCTCCAGCAACATGTTTGGAACTTTCAAAAATACCAAATATTGTAGCCATTAAAGAAGCAAGTGGTAATTTATCACAAGTAGCTGAAATAGCTCATTTATGTGGAGATAATCTTCATATTTATTCTGGAAATGATGACCAAGTTATTCCTATACTTTCTCTTGGAGGTCTTGGAGTAATATCAGTATTATCAAATGTAAAACCAGAATTCACTCATGAAATGGTTGCTGCATATTTACATGGAAACATAGAAAAAGCTAAAGAATATCAATTAAAAGCTATCCCATTAATTAAAGCACTATTTTGCGAAGTAAACCCTATTCCAGTTAAAGCTGCTCTAAATGATTTAGGTTTTAACTACGGAATACCTCGTTTACCATTAATACCAATGACAGATGAAAATCATAATAAATTAAAAGAGGAATTAAATAAATTACAATAAATTTGCCCTACTTATGCAATCAAAGATTACAAGTGGGTTCTCCAGAACCTTGTTGTCTTTGACAATAAAAAATCACTCTTATAAAATATAAGAGTGATTTTTTATGAGTTTTCAAAAATTATTATCATAAAAAGTGTGTTACTTTACACAAACTTTCTGATATTTTCAGTTTATTCTTTATCTGTATCTTCATTTTTTGTTGTTTCTGCTGTATCTTCTTTAGCAGATTCTTCCTTAGCAGGCTCATCTTTCTTTGCTTCTTCAGCTTCAGTTGGTTCTTCTTTTTTTGCTTCTTCAACTGTTTCTTTTTCATCAGTTTCAGCTGCTGTTTCTTCAGCTTTAGCTTCTTCTTTTTCTTCAGCTGGTGCTTCAACAGTTTCAACTACTTCTTTTGATTCTTCAGTAGTTTTTGTGTTTTCAGCAACTTCAGTTACCTCAGTAGTCTCAGTTGGTTCCTCTTCAGCTAATTCTTCTTTTAATACTATTTCTTTATCTTCAATTCTAGCTCCTATTTGTTCTTTAGTCTTAGCAGATTTACCAATTCTATCTCTTAAATAGAATAATTTAGCACGTCTTGCTTTACCTACTCTAACTAATTCAACTTTTTCTACAAGCGGTGAATGTACCAAAAATGTCTTTTCAACTCCAACACCATAAGATGTTTTTCTTACTGTAAATGTTTGATTTACACCCCCACCTTGTACTTTTATTATAATTCCTTCAAAAACTTGAATTCTTTCTTTGTTTCCTTCTTTAATTCTTACGTGTACTCTAACAGTATTACCAACTTTTAATTCTGGTATCTTGTTTTTTAATTGTTCATGTTCTATAGATTTTATAATATCCATTTTAGAATTTTCCTCCTTTTTCTAATTTTTCGAGCGGTGCCTCTTAATCGTGTGCACTTCATTTTTCACCAGCTTATTTTAATAAGTCTGGTCTTTTCATTTTAGTTATTTCGTAAGACTTTTCTTTTCGCCATTTTTCTATATTTTCGTGATGGCCTGAAAGTAAAACTTCTGGAACCTTCATTCCCTCAAACTCTTCTGGTCTTGTATATTGTGGATATTCCAATAATCCATTTGAAAAAGATTCTTCATTTATTGAGTCCTCATTTAAAACTCCTTCTACATATCTACTCACACTATCCATTAATACCATTGCTGGAATTTCTCCACCAGTTAATACATAATCACCAATAGATATTTCTTCATCAACAATCTTATCAATTACACGTTGGTCTATCCCCTCATAATGTCCACATAAAATAATTAAATGACTTTCTTTTGATAAGTCTTCTACTTTTTTTTGATTTAGTTTTTTCCCTTGTGGTGTCATATATATTACTTTTGCTCCACCTGCTTTTCCTTTATTAGATTTTCCAGCTATGGATTGATAAGCTCTATATACTACATCAGGCATCATTACCATTCCTGCGCCACCACCATATGGAGTATCATCTACTTTTTTGTGTTTATTTTCAGAAAAGTCGCGTATATTTATCAAATTAATATCTATAAGCTTATTTTCTATTGCCCTTCCCAATATACTTTGCTTTATTGGTGCAAACATTTCAGGGAAAAGTGTTAAAACATCAAATTTCATAGTTCCTCCTATACTAGTCCTTTTACAAGATGAACAGTTATCAATTTATTTTCCATATCAATTTTTTTAATTACATCAGATATTGCTGGTAATAAAATTTGTTTTCCTAATTCATCTTTTACTACATATATGTCATTACTTCCTGTGTTATAGATATCTACCAAATTTCCTAACTCTTTGTGATTATCTGTTACAACTTTTAACCCTATCAAATCTACTATAAAATATGTATTTTCATCTAATGGAATAGCATCTTTCCTTTCGATTTGAACTGAGCTTTGTTTCAGCATCTCTGCATCATTCATTGTATCAATGCCTTCTAATTTAGCTAGAACCATATTTTTATGGTATTTGATTTCTTCTATTTTATATTTTGTTTTTTGAGTTTTAGTTATGACATAAACTTCTTTTAATTCGTCAAATCTCTTTACATCATCAGTATATGGAACAATTTTAACCATACCTTTTACTCCAAATGTATTTACTATTTGACCAATTTCTAACATTTCTTTTTTCATTAACACTACCTCTATTATTCAACAAACTCTACAGTAGCTCTTTTTTGTTCTTTATTAGCTGCAGCTTTTACAACAGTTCTAATAGCTCTTGCAGTTCTTCCTTGTCTTCCTATTACTTTACCCATGTCGCTTTCTGCAACTTTTACTTCAAAAACAGTGATTCTTTCATTTTCAGTCACTTTTATTTCTACTGCATCTTTGTCGTCTACTAAGCTAGTTATTATGATTTCTAATATTTCTTTCATCTGCTTCCTCCTAAATGTTAATTTTTGCTTACTAAGCTTTTTCTATTAACATCTTAACAGTATCTGTTGGTTTTGCCCCATTTTTAATCCATTTTTCAACTTTTTCTTTATCTAATTTGATTGTTGCTGGATCTGTCATTGGGTCATATGTTCCTAATTGCTCTATTATTTTACCATCTCTAGGTGCTCTAGAATCAGCTACTACTATATGATAAAAAGGAGCTTTTTTCTTTCCTTGTCTTTGTAATCTTATTTTTACCATTGCTTTCACCTCCTGTTTACTTACTAAATTTATATTAAAAATTTAATGACTATACTTTGCTAATTTTCATTTATAGTTATAATAAATATATAAATTTCGAAAATGAATGAGTGTGCAGAAAATCAAATTAGGAATTCTTAATAACTAATATGGAAAGAGTTCGCAGCTTGACGCGGAAGGGTGCCATAATAGTTATTTAGAATTACTATGCAGATTTTCAAACTAGAATGAATTTGAAAAATTTATATATTTATAAAACTATTTAAAATTTCAAATTATTAACATCTAAATTTTTCATTAAATTCTTCATTCCACCCTTATTCTGCTTCATTTGCTTCATCATTTTTTGTGTCATTTCATAAGATTTAATGAATTTATTTATATCTTGTACAGTTGTTCCACTACCTTTAGCTATACGTTGTCTTCTACTTGCATTTAGCAATCTAGTATTTCTTTTTTCTTGCTTTGTCATTGAACAAATTATAGCTTCAATTTTTCCAAATTCCTTATCATCTATTTCTACATCTTTAAATTTGTTAAAACCTGGTATCATTTTTAGTATTGAAGAAAAAGAACCCATCTTTTTAACTTGACGTATTTGCGCTAAATAGTCATCTAAGTCTAATTCTTCTTTACGCATTTTCTTTTCTAATTTTTCTGCTTGTTCTAAATCAAATGTTTCTTCTGCTTTTTCTATTACTGAAAGTATATCTCCCATTCCTAAAATTCTTGATGCCATTCTTTCTGGATGAAATACTTCTATATCACTAAGTTTTTCTCCTGTGGCAGCAAATTTTATTGGTCTTCCTGTAACTTTTTTTACTGAAAGTGCTGCACCACCACGAGTATCACCATCTAATTTAGTTAAGACTACTCCATCAATTCCTAATGCTTCATTAAATTTTTCTGATACATTTACTGCATCTTGACCTGTCATAGAGTCTACTACTAACAATATTTCATGTGGCTTTACATTTGCTTTTACATTTTTTAGCTCATCCATTAGTTCTTCATCTATATGCAATCTACCTGCTGTATCTAATATTATTACATCATTTAATTTAGATATTGCTTCATTCATTGCTTGTTTTGCAATACGTACAACATCTTTGGATGTTTCATTTGCAAATACAGGTATATTTAATTGCTTTCCTACAACTTGTAATTGCTTTATTGCTGCAGGTCTATAAACATCACATGCTACTAATAAAGGCTTCTTTCCTTGCTTTCTAAAAAGATTTGCAAGCTTTCCAGCTGTTGTTGTTTTTCCTGAACCTTGAAGTCCTACTAACATTATTATTGTTGGCGGATTTGGTGAAAAATTAACTTTTGCTTCTTCTCCACCTAATAATTCTACTAATTCGTCTTTAACTATTTTTATTACCTGCTGTCCAGGTGTTAAAGATTTTAATACATCTTGTCCTAAAGCTTTTTCTTGTATAGTTGCAATAAATTCTTTAACTATTTTATAGTTAACATCAGCTTCAAGTAATGCTAGTTTTACTTCTCTTAACATTTCTTTTAAATCTGATTCTGTTATTCTTGCTTTTCCTTTTAATTTTCTTGTAAATTCTTGTAATCTAGAAGATAATCCTTCAAAAGCCATATGATACCTCCATTATATACTTTACTATAATAAACAATTTAATTCTTTTTTTATTCCTTCTAACACTTTATTGATTTGTTTATCTGAATAATCTTGTTGTATTTTTGTTAATTCAATTAATAGTTTTTCAATTTTTTTCTCTTGTTTTAATGTCTTATTCATAATTCCTAGCTTTTCTTCGTAATTGAAAAGCCTATTTTCTCCTTTCTTTATAACATCTCTAACCCCTTGCCTAGATATGTTAATATTTTCAGCTATTTCGGTTAAAGATAAATCTTTGTTATAATAATCATCTATGCATTGTTTTTGATTATTTGTAAGTAAATTTCCATATATTTGATTTAACATACTTATTTCAATCTTTTTTTCTATTTGCATATATGACTACCTTCCTTTTGTAAAGTTTATTTGCTTTACGTTTTTGTAATGCTATATTACTTTACACCATTTTTTTAGATTTGTCAAGTGTTTGCTGCTATTTTTTTAATTTTTACATAAAAAAAGAACCCTCCGTGTTTTGTCCAATATTTTGGATTCATTTCATTTCGGGTTTACTTTATTTTAAATCAACTTTTTTACTTTAATTATTTTACCATATTGCATTATATAAAACTGCAACAGTAATTATTGCTAATAATGTAAAAAATACTGTTAGCAATACTGTTGTTTGAACTGATTGTTTTTTTCTTTCTGTTGTTTCATCTTTTTTTACTTCTTTTTTCTTTTCTTTTTCCATAATTTTATACTCTCCTTTTTATTTATCTTTTTGTGTTTCTCGTTGTTACCACTGTAGTACTATTATTATTTGTTGATACATTATTGTTTTGTGTATTTTCTTGTTTTGTTAAAAATCTAACTAAAAAAACTATACCAACTATTATCACAGCAATTATTAATATTAGAACAACTAGTGGTATTCCTTTCTTTTTTTCTTCCTCCATATATCTTCTCCTTTGTTTATCATTCTATAAAAATTATACATTTAGTATAAATAAAAGTCAAGTAAATTTTGTTATTTTTCTATATTAAAAAAATAGCACATTATTCCCCTCAATTAAGGGGTACAATGTGCTTAATAATAACGCCATTTGTACCTTGCCTTTCAACAACTTTTGAATTATCTAAAATTAAATTTAGATAATACATTATTTGTTGAAACATCCAATCAGGAAAGTGAAATCTTTCCTTTTGACTATTATTCACATATTCTATAACATTTGTCTCCATTTGTGTTGCTCTTGCTACCCAATCTGACACCATTTCCATGATGTCTAGATTAGTCATGTCCAGACAACTTTTGTAATGCTCAGGATGATGAGCATTATTTTTCCAATGTAATTCTGTAGCTTCCTTTACCAATGGATTTGATTTTCCATCTACGTTTTTCATAGTATCTATCAAATAAGATACCTTAGAAAGTGCATACAACTCATCGTCAAATCGCTTCTTTTTCGCTGATATTTCATATTCTGGAAGATAGGCACTATAGCCTATCTTAGAATTGTCATGAACTCGTCCTCTTTCTCTTAGACGTCTTGCATGATTTTCAGCACCTCTTTTTTCTAATTCAAGTGCTAAAACTTCACAACTGTCCATAACTAATTCTTTGTGAATGATTGTGTCATCGTAGAGCCGTTCGAACGATGACATAAAATCTTTTTCTCCATAGATAAATTTCCATGAAGATTTTCTACCACCCTTCTGGTAATCTTCGCTGGCTGCGAAGCCATTACCTGTTAAAAAATCTATCCTAAAAGTAAATAAGAAGACAATTTTTTTGTTTAATTCTATTTGTTCAAGTTCAATATCAAAATGTCCTGGGGTTATATCAGACTGATTTTTAGTTTTAGTAATCAGAATCTTTGTATCTTCAGGAGGAAGATACTTATCAAAAGCATAGCCTTCATTTAGCATTTTAAACTCTTGGCTCGTTGCTTCTCCCCACAAATACCGTAAGCAATTGTTAGTTAGAGCAATCTTTATGCTCTTACCGTTAATAGTTTTGAAGCTTTCACATAAAAAATATTCTTTCTTTCCTTTCTTTATACAAGAAAGGATTCTGAAATCTTTTATGGGTTCATTTATTGAGTTGGAGTACTGTTCTAATAGACAGCTCCACTTCTCTGGAATTCTAATTACAGGCTTCTTGCCCTTTTTTATTTGTTTTTTTATCTTTTCTAGCTTTTTTTCTTTTAAAAGTTTCTTCATTTTCATACCCTCCAACAACTATCACTTTTAAAAATCTCAAAGCTGATATTGCAATTAAACAAATCTATCTAATTGTAGTGTTAGCGCTATTATTAAATTTCCAACGTGCTTTTTGTTATGTTAACAATATTATTTTACTACTTTTGTCGTTTTTTGTCAATTTTTGACTTTATTTTTATTCTTCAACTTCTTCAAATTGACTGTTATATAGTTCAGCATAAAAACCATTTTTTTGCAATAGTTTCTCATGTGTACCTTGTTCTACTATATCACCATGGTTCATAACTAATATTAAATCTGCATTTTTTATTGTTGATAATCTATGTGCAATTATAAAACTGGTTCTACCTTTCATCAAATTATCCATAGCTGCTTGTATTTGAATTTCTGTTTTTGTATCTATTGAACTAGTTGCTTCATCTAGTATTAATACTTTTGGATCTGCTAATACAACTCTTGCAATTGTTAATAATTGTTTTTGTCCTGCTGATATATTGCTAGATTCTTCATTTATTACTGAATCATATCCATGTGGTAAAGTTTTTATAAAATGATGCACATGTGCTGCTTTGGCAGCTTTTATAACTTCATTATCTGTTGCATCTTCTTTTCCATATTTTATGTTTTCTTTAACTGTTCCATTAAATAGCCATGTATCTTGTAAAACCATTCCAAACATTTTTCTTAAATTACCACGTTCAAAATCTTTTACATTATAACCATCTACCAAAATCTTTCCAGAATTAACATCGTAAAAACGCATTAATAATTTAACCATTGTCGTTTTTCCTGCACCCGTTGGTCCTACAATCGCTATTTTTTGTCCTTCCTTTACACTCGCATTAAAATTATTTATTATTGTTTTGTCTTCATCATAACCAAACTGTACATTTTTAAATTCTACATTTCCTTTTAATTTGTCTGTTTTTATTTTTCCTTTTGCAGTTATTACTTCCTCTTCTTCCTCTAAGAAATTGAATATTCTTTCTGCAGCTGCTATCATAGCTTGTAGCATTCCTGATATTTGTGCTACTTGCCCAATTGGTTGTACAAATTGTCTATTATATTGAATAAAACTTTGTATGTTTCCTACTGTAATAGTTCCTTGTATTGCAAAATAACCTCCAACAACAGCAACCGCTACATATGCCATATTTCCTAAAAGATTCATTAAAGGATGCATCAATCCTGACAAAAATTGAGATTTCCATCCAGAATTATATAATTGTTCATTTGCTTTTTTAAATTCTTTTTCTGCTTTTTCTTCACCATTAAATACTTTTACTATATTTAATCCACCATATACTTCTTCTACTTGACCATTTACATGTCCTAAGTAATTTTGTTGAGTCCTAAAATATTTTTGCGATATACCAACAATTCCTTTAACAATCAAAATAGAAACAGGCAAAATTATCATTGAAATTATTGTCATTTGCCAACTTATAGATAACATCATTATTAAAATTCCTACAATCGTACATATTGTAGTTATAATTTGTGTAATACTTTGATTTAGGTTCATGCTTAAAGTATCTATATCATTTGTTATTATTGATAAAACTTCTCCATGAGTTCTTTTATCAAAATATTTCATTGGCAATCTATTTATTTTTCTTGCTAAATCATTTCTAAGTTTATATGTTAATTTTTGTGCTACATTTGTCATTGTGAATCCTTGTATAAAAGAGAAAATAGCACTTACTATATACAAAATTAAAAGTGTTAATAGTATTTGACCTATTTTTCCAAAGTCAATTCCTGCTCCCCCAGACAATTTTCCTATTAATCCGTTAAATACTTCTGTTGTTGCATTACCTAAGATTTTAGGTCCTACAATTGTAAAAATAGTACTTCCTATTGCAAATATAAATACAACTATTAAAGCTATTTTATATTGTGCTAAATAATTTTTCATTAATTTTTTTATTGTACCTTTTACATCTTTTGCTTTTACAACATTTTGTGGTACTCTTCTTCCACCCATTGGTCCTGGCATGTGCTTTTTCCTCCTTTCTAACTTAATTCCTCTTCTGATAATTGTGATAAAGCTATTTGCTTATATATTTCATTATTTTTCATCAATTCTTCATGTGTACCTTTTCCTACAACTTTTCCTTCTTCTAGTACTATAATTTGTTCTGCATTTAAAATTGTGCTAATTCTTTGTGCTACTATAATTACCGTTTTGTTTTCCGTATTCTCTTTTAATGCTGTTCTTAAAGCTGCATCTGTTTTGAAGTCCAATGCAGAAAAACTATCATCAAACACTAATATCTCTGGATCTTTCGCTATAGCTCTTGCGATTGACAAACGTTGTCTTTGACCTCCAGATACATTACTTCCTCCTTGAGATATTTCTTCTTTATACATTTTATCTTTTTCTTTTATAAATTCTGTAGCTTGAGCTATTTTAGCTGCTTCTCGCATCTTTTTATCAGACATTTTTTCATCAGAATATTTTATATTACTTTCAATTGTTCCTGAAAATAAAACTCCTTTTTGTGGTACAAAACCAATAATATCTCTTAAGTCTTTTTGTGGTACATCTTTAATATTTACACCATCAATTCTTAATTCACCACCTGTAACATCATAAAATCTAGGTATCAAATTAACAATTGTTGACTTACCACTTCCAGTACTTCCTATAATTGCCGTTGTTTCTCCAGGTTTCGCAGTAAAATCAATGTCTGACAGTATTTCTGTATCTGCATCAGGATATCTAAATGAAACATTTTTAAATTCAACCAATCCTTTTTTCTTTGGATCAAATTTCTTTGTCTCTTTTGCATCTTTTATACTTATTTCTGTATCCAAAATTTCATTTATACGTTTAGCAGATATTGAAGCTCTTGGCAACATTATTGATATTGATGAAATTACTAAGAAAGATATTAAAATGTGCATCATATATTGAATAAATGCCATCATATCTCCAACTTGTAGAATTCCTTGGTCTACAGCATGACCTCCTGACCATATAATTAATATCATAGTTGAATTCATTGTAAACATTAATAAAGGCATCATCAATGACATAGCCCTATTTACAAATATATTCGCTTTCATCAAATCTATATTAGCTAAATCAAATCTTTTTTCTTCATGTTTTTCTTTATTAAAGGCTCTAATAACTGGTAATCCTGTTAATATTTCTCTTGACACTAAATTCAATTTATCAATTAATTTTTGTAATTTTTTAAATTTAGGCATTGCTACAATAAATAGTATTCCAACTATAAATACAATTGCAGTTATTGCTACTCCCACTATCCAAATCATTGTGTTTTGACTATGTGTTAATACTTTAACAAATCCAAAAATTCCCATAATTGGTGCATATACAACTACTCTAAATAGCATTGTCATCATTTGCTGAATTTGTTGAATATCGTTTGTACTTCTTGTTATCAATGAAGCTGTTGAAAATTCTACTAGCTCTTTTCTAGAAAACTGTAATACTTTTCCAAATACTTTTTGTCTCAATGTTTGACCTAATTTCGCTGCTATTTTTGCAGAGAAAAGCATTATCAATATTGCTGAAGTAGCACTAATCAGTGCAACAAGTAACATTAATCCGCCTTCTTTTAATATATAATTATTTTGTATTTTATCTGTATCTACACCCATTTGTTTATATAAAGCTTTTACTGTTGAAACAGCTATTTGCTCTTTTACTGAACTTTCCATTGTTGACATATCAATATCGTTTCCCATTTGTTGACTTTGTGTAGCAGCTAAAGTTGCTAAAGGTGTTACCATAGAATCAGAAAGCTTTTCTTCTGTTTCATCATCAATATCTCGTATAATATATATTGTTTCTTCTTCTACTTTAGCATCTTTACCTAAATAATGTTTTATTTTATTCTCTTGGCTTACAGTCAAAACACTTCCATTAATCATATAATTCTCTAATATAAAATCATCGTCTTCTGTGAATTGCAATAAAGCATCCATATATTGTTTAGAAATTATTTCAGGCGCTGCATTTTCTATACCACCAGCTTGAATTCCTGTATTTACTATTTTGGATGTGAAATCTGGAAGGGTTAAATCAGACCATGCTTGTAAAACTAATAGTAATACTACTATTGTTACATATAATATTGATTCTTTTAGATTAGCTAATATTTTGAACATATTTCCTCCTTGTAATTATATTTATATAAATTTAAAACCATGTTATAATTATATTTAACATGGTTTTCTTTGTCAATTATTTTATGTATATTTTCTTACATTTTTCTAAATACTCCTGCAACTTTACCTAGTATTTCACAATTAGGTACTATTATTGGATCCATTGCACTGTTTTCTGGTTGAAGTCTAATATGATCTGTTTCTTTATAAAATGTTTTTACTGTTGCTTCATCACCTATTAGAGCTACTACAATTTCTCCATTATTTGCAGTATTCTGTTTTTTTACTAATATATAATCTCCATCTAAAATTCCAGCTTCTATCATACTTTCTCCTCTAACAGTAAGCATAAAGCTTTCAGAATTTCCTACAAAATCTATTGGAATTGGGAATGTATCTGTAATATTTTCAACAGCTAGTATTGGCTCTCCTGCTGTTATTCTTCCTACAATTGGAACCTCAACTAACTCTTTTTGTGTATAAAAATCTTTGCTTGATCTTATTTTTGATTCTCCTGAGCCACCTTTTAATAATTTTAATGTTCTTCCTTTTTTGTTCTCTTTTTTAATATATCCTTTTTCTTCTAATTGTGCTAGATATCCATGTACAGTTGCTGTAGAACTTAAACCAACAGCTTTACCTATTTCTCTAACTGATGGTGGATATCCATCTGTCATTATTTGTTTTTCTATAAATTTAAGAATTGCCTTTTCTCTCTTGTTTAACTCACTTTTTCTTCTTCCCATTTTATTCACTCCATTCTTATTTTATTGCTTATATATTATCATACAAACAAAAAAATGTCAAACAAATATTTGACATTTTTAAAATATTTAAACTATTTTATACTCCTGTTTCTTCTCCATCAAATGGAATGAATTTTTTAACTATACTATCTTGTGCAACACCTTCTGCTCTATATGTATTAAATGATGTATTTATTTTATTTTCTACTAATCTTTCTACTTCATCTTGTGTTGCATGTTCTGCTAAAACTAACTCACTTACTAGAATTTGTTTTGCATTATTTAACATTTTCTTTTCTCCTGTTGAAAGACCTTTTTCTTTTTGTTTAAAACTTAAATTTCTAACAACATCAGCAATTTCATAAATATCGCCACTTTTCATTTTATCCATATTGTCTCTATATCTTTTATTCCAATTTTTATCCATTGCTGTTTCGTCTTTCTCTAGTACACTAAAAACTTTTTCTGCTGAACTCTTATCAATTATATTACGTACGCCTACTTCTTCTGCTTTTGCAGTTGGTATCATTACTTTAACTTCGCCTGGCATTTTTAATATATAATATGATTGTTTTTCCCCTAATATATCTTTTTCTTCTATTGAATCAATTGTTCCAGCTCCGTGCATTGGGTATACGATTTTATCACCTACATTAAACATGCAAGTCAACTCCTTTCAGTGTTTTTTATATTTTTTTGATTTTCACTACATAACTATTATACACCAAAAATTGGAAAAAGTCAAAGGATTTTTTTGAAAATCCTCTGACTTTTGTAGTTGTTTATTTGCGTTTTTTTATTTATTTGTAGAGCCAAAACCTCCAATTCTTTCTCCTTCTGCCACATCATCATCTGTAACCAAATATTTTTGGAATATTGCTTGCCCTATGGCTTCACCTTTTTTTATTTCAATGTCTTCATCTTTTATATTATAAAATGCATACATTATATGTCCATCATTATCAGGATTTCCATAATAATCTTTATCTATTACTCCGACACTATTAGATAATATTAATCCTTTTTTCTTTGGATTAGAACTTCTATTATATATCATTAATACTTCATCATCTTGCATATATGCTTTAATTCCTGTTTTTATTAATGTTGGTTTTTGTCCTGGTTTAAATGCTGGCACAATGCAATCTTCTGCTGCTTCCACATCATATCCTGCAGAAAATTTTGTTTTTCTTACTGGTAATTTGATTCCTTTATTTTCAAATCCTTTTGCTATTTCAAATCCTCTTACTTTTTCCATTTTTTATTCCTCCTAGTATTAATTCTAGCTATATTTTTTCATAAGAGAATTTAAAAGTCAAGTTGATTTTATGAAAATGCTTTTTTACTTTACAACAATTTTATTATCTTCAACTCCAATATTAACTTCTTTATCTTTCTTTAAATTTCCATCCAGAATTTCTTCGGCAAGTTTATCTTCTAATAGATTTTGAATCGTTCTTCTAAGTGGTCTTGCACCGTAAGCTTTATCTACTCCTTTACTTGCAATTAAATCTTTTACTTTTGGTTCTAATTTTATGATATATCTTTGGTCATTTAGTCTTTTTATTACTTTGTCTAATAAAATGTCAATTATTGAATAAATTTCTTCATCAGTTAATTTGTGGAATACTATTATTTCATCTATACGGTTAATGAATTCTGGTCTTAATTCCTTCTTTAATGCTTCCATAACTTGCTTTTTAGTTTCTTCATATTCATCTTTTTCTTTTTGTTTTTCATCTTGACTTGCTGAAAATCCTAAATGTTTCTTTTCTGTGATTAATCTTGCTCCTATATTTGAAGTCATTATTATAACTGTATTTTTAAAGTTTACAGTTCTACCTTGTGAATCTGTTAATCTTCCATCTTCTAGTATTTGAAGTAACATATTCATTACATCTGGATGTGCTTTTTCTATTTCATCAAATAATATTACTGAATAAGGTTTTCTTCTGATTTTTTCTGTTAATTGTCCTCCTTCTTCAAAACCTACATATCCTGGAGGTGAACCAATTAATTTTGCTGTTGAATGTTGTTCCATATATTCAGACATGTCTATTCTAATCATTGAATTTTCATCTCCAAATAAGCTTTCTGCTAATGCTTTTGATAGTTCTGTTTTACCTACACCTGTAGGTCCTAAGAATAAAAATGAACCTATTGGACGGTTTGGGTCTTTTAACCCTACTCTTCCTCTTTTTATTGCTTTTGCAACTGCTTCAACTGCTTCGTTTTGTCCAACAACTCTTTCATGTAAACTTTTTTCTAAGTTTTTAAGTTTTTCATTTTCATCCTCAGTAATTTTTTTAGCTGGAATTCCAGTCCATGTTGCAATTACTTCAGCAATATTTTCTTCTGTGATATTTGTTACAGATTTTGTATTTTTATTTTTCCATTTTTTCTGCTCTTTTTCATATTTATCTTTTAATTCTTTTTCCTTATCTCTTAGTTTAGCAGCTTTCTCAAATTTTTGAGTTCTAACCGCTTCTTCCTTATCTTTTACAATCTCCTCTATCTTATTTTCAATTTCTTTTAAAGATTTCGGTTCTGTATAAGTTTTTAATCTAGCTCTTGATGCTGCTTCATCTATTAAATCAATAGCTTTATCTGGTAAAAATCTATCATTTATATATCTAATTGACATCTTAACAGCTGCATCAATTGCTTCATCAGTTATCTTTACATTATGATGTGCTTCATATTTATCTCTGATTCCTTTTAATATTGTTATTGTATCTTTTTCATTAGGTTCATCAACATTAACTGGACTAAATCTTCTTTCTAATGCTGCATCTTTTTCAATATATTTACGATATTCATTTATTGTTGTTGCACCTACTAATTGAATTTCACCCCTTGCAAGTAATGGCTTTAATATATTTGCTGCATCAATTGCACCTTCTGCTGCACCTGCTCCAACTATAGTGTGAATTTCATCTATAAATAAGATAACATCTCCTGCTTTTTTTACCTCTTTTAAAGCTTTCTTTATTCTTTCTTCGAAGTCACCTCTATATTTTGCACCTGCAACCATACCTGAAATATCAAGTGTTACAACTCTTTTATCTTTCAATATTTCTGGAACATCACCTGTTTCAACCTTTTGTGCTAATCCTTCTACAATTGCAGTTTTACCAACACCAGGCTCTCCAATTAAACATGGATTATTCTTTGTCCTTCTTGATAAAATTTGTATAACTCTTGCAATTTCTTCATTTCTTCCTACTATTGGATCTAATTTTCCTTCAGATGCTTTTTTAGTTAAATCTTCTCCGAATTGATTTAATGTTTGAGTAGAATTGTAACTTCCTTTTCCTTTTACTTTCTTTCCACTTTCTGAATTTTCTCCTGCTATATCTTCTCCTTCATTTATAACTTTTACTATTTCATTATATAATTTAGCAATATTAACATTTAAATCCAATAATATTCTTGCTGCAATACTATCTCCTTCTCTTAATGTAGCAATTAATAAATGTTCTGTTCCTATATAATTGTATCCCAATTTTCTTGCTTCTAAAAAAGCTATTTCAATAACTCTTTTTGTTCTTGGAGTAAATCCTAATGTTTCTTCTATAGGATCCTCTCTACCTACAAATTTATCTATTTCATCAATTATAGCTTCTGGTATTACATTTTGGTTTTCTAATACTTTTGCAGCTACTCCGCTTCCTTCTTCTGCTAAGCCATATAAAATATGTTCTGTTCCTATATAACTGTGTCCTAATTCTATTGCCAATTCATTTGCAATATCTATAGCCTTTTTTGCTCTACTTGTAAAACTATATGTCATAATCAATCACTTTCCTTTCTTTCTAAAGTATAGTCCCAGTTGGGAAAGATTTAAATTTTGTTATTGTAATTCTTTTCCAACTCACTTTTCCTTGATAATTTGTTTTATAATCTCAGCACGCTTAATATCTCTTTGCAATTTGTCCAATTGCTTTCCACAATTTTTTTGTAAATTTGCTGATTTAGTATATAAGTATAGTTTCATTACTTTCAAATCTGTAAGCTCAGGTAATATTCCAATATCTGTACCCAATTTGATATCAGACAATAAACTGTCTACTTCTCTAGAAGTTATTTTTCTACAATTTGCTAAAATTCCATAACTTCTAAAAACTTTATCTTCTAATTCTATACTATTCTCTTCTAGTATCTTTCTTGCCTCTCTTTCTTGTCCAATTATTTTTTCAGAAACAACATGCAAATTCGTTACTATTTCTTCTTCTGTTATTCCTAGAGTTTTTTGATTTGATATTTCATAAATATTTCCACTTTGCATCTTTGTATTAATTCCAAAACTGCTAACAACTTCTAATACTTTTCTGACATTTCTAGTCTCAGATAATCCTGGCAAATATAATCTTGTGCTTGCTTTTAATCCTGTTCCTACATTGGTTAAATTTCTAGTTAAAAATCCATATTTTTTGCTAACAGAGTATTCTAATACTTGGCTTATTTTTGTATCAATTTCTTGAGCTAATTGTAAAGCATTTTTTAATTCTAATCCTTCTGTAAATACTTGTATTAGCAAATGATTCTCGCCATTTACTTCTATGCAAATATTTTCATCATCATTTATTAATATTGCTCCAATATTCCTTTTTTGTTTTGCAAATTCTTTTTCAAGTAATCCTTTTTCAACTAAACTATTTAAAGTTATTTCATCCATATCATTTAATTTTAAAAATTTTAAATCATATCCTATGTTATATAAATTTTCTTTTATTTTATTTTCTAAATCAGAAATTTGCTCTTTATTTTCTATTTCAAATGGATATCCATTTATATTCCTTGCTAATTGTATTTTAGAATTAAATGCTACATCTGATTCTTTTCCACTTTGTAAATACCAATTCATAATCTACCTCCAATTTTATCATTTAAATTTTTTCTATAGCCTCTATTTATTTTTGTTTTCTTTTGCATTAATTTCATCTCTTAATTTTGCTGCCTCTTCATATTTTTCTTCTTGCACTGCTTTCTTTAATTTTTCTTTTAATTGTTCTATTTCATTTTTTTGAGAATCCTGTTTTTGTATTTTCTTCTTTACATTTGGCTTAGTGTTTAATTTATGTTCAGTCACTTTTCCTAATCGACCTACATGTTGACTACTTCCTTGCATTTTTCTTATGATTGGCTCTATTCTACTTTCAAATGTATCATAACAATTTGCACATCCGAATTTTCCTGTATTTAAAATGTCTTCAAATGTATATCCGCAATTTTTACATTGTAAATCTTTTACTGTATCAAACATTGGCATAAAATCTGAGCCTTCAAATTCTTCTAACATTCCTGAAAAGAAACTTGAAAAATCTATTGGCATATTAAAATCCATTCTATCTATTCCAAGTTCTTGACTACATTGTTCACACAAATGTAATTCTCTTCTTCTTCCATTAATATTTTCGCTATATCTAACTGTTGCTTCTCTTTTTCCACAATTATCACATTTCATAATTAATCCCATTCCTTTCTTTTAAGGTTAAACTCTAGTTTGAAAAGCATTAAATTGTAATTATTTTCAAACTGATATCTCCTATAAATTTAATAACATATTTTTAAATATTCTTGCCCTTACTTCGTCTTTTAAATTTACTGGCAATTTCAATACTTTATCATTTGTTGCTACTTTTAATAATTTAGCTTCTTTCTCATTAATGATAGAGTATGAAAGTAAATCACTAATTAGAATATCAACATCACTACTTCCTAAAGCATTTCCTATATTATTTATTATATGCATAATATATTCTTCGTGAGTAGTTGCAACTTTTCTAATTTTTATGCTACCTCCTCCTCCTCGTTTGCTTTCTACATAATATCCTTGTGAAGGTTTGAAACGTGTTGAAATAACGTAATTAATTTGTGATGGAACACAATTAAAATATTCTGCTAATTCATTACGTTGTATTTCAATAAAATCATTAGTTTCTTTTTCAAACATTTCTTTTATAAATTCTTCAATAACATCTGAAACTCTCACTCTATCACCTCTTTTTTTGTTTTTGTCTTTGACTTTCTTTGACTTTTCGATATTATTATACAACTTTTGTTTTTATTTTTCAACCCCTTTTTACTAATTTTCTCTTTTTTCTTTTTTATGTTTATCTTTTTTTGTCATTTTATTCAATTCATTTGCTCTTCTTTTCTGTTCTTCTGGCTCTAACCATAAAAAATATTCTGGTACAAAATTATTTTTTGCTTTGTTATTAACATCTTTCATCTTCTCTACTCCTATACATCTATTTATTTTATTTTTTACACTTTTTTATTTTTTATACAATAACAAAGCTTAGTATCACACAGTACTCGCAAAAATAGAGTGGTAAAATACCACTCTATTTATTTTTACCATGAGCCTCCACCGCCACCGGCCAGAGCCTCCGCCAGAGAATCCCCCTCCAGAATAGCCTCCTGAGCTTGAATAACTTGTAGTCATTGAATTTTGGACAGAATCCATAAAATTATTTAAATGTACTAAATCAAACCTGTTACTTCCATAGTACCAATTAGGTGGATCTACTGCAATTGATTCAAATTGTTTTTCCCATTCTTTTTCAAGTCCTAACGCATACGCATATGGCAATATATTATAAAAATATTCTGGGTCTTCTTCCATTAATTCTTGTATCTTTTGCTCCTTTGAAATTCCTCCATTTGCATCTATTTCATCAGTATATGCTGTTTCTATAAACCTTTTAAATCCTTTTATTCTTCCAAGCATTTTTCCTCCATAGTCTGTTCTCTTTGGCATAACACTTGCAAAAAATACAAGAACACTCATACAAATAAATCCTGTAATATAAGTTACCATATTAAATGTATCATCTAATAAAGCAGGCAAAACCATTTCACACCATGGTATTCCGCCAAAAGTTATTCCAAGAAATACCCCATAAGCTTTTGGCAATTTAGTTCTTCCCATTAAACCTGTCACTATCATCAATATACCCACAGCTGGAAATAAAACTGCTTCTATCAAAATAATTGATACGTCATAATAATCAACAATTGGTTTTATTGTTATTAAAATTAGCAATAACACACTCATCATAATTATCCATTTAACTTTACCACTTGCTGATTTTTCAAATATTTTATATTTTGTATCCTTTAATTTTCTTCTAATCTTTCCAACTGTTACATAAAATTTATCAACTAAGTCAGACTGTAATGTTGTTTCTCTTCCATCTTCAAAAAGAGCTTCAAAAAACATTCTTTCAATTTCATTATCTCCATCATATTCTTTAATCTTATGCATAGCAAAACTTTTTTTACTTGCAAATAATCCCGTGCCTGATTCTTCTTCTATTTTTATATATCCTTTACTTGCTAAATATAAAAGCAATGAAGTTATAATGTTATTTTTATTTTCATCTCCAGAATACATATAACCTATTTCTGCTGAATTATAACCTTCTGGTGGATAAAATTCAACAGTTTCCACCACTTCTGCATCTTTACCAAATTTTGCCCACAATCTATCTGCTATTATTACAAATACAACCCCAATTATTATTACTATGATATTAAAAAAGTCCCAAGTTGATGCTGTAGATTTGGCTCCAACAAAATATCCTTCTGGTAAATCAACTCTTACTGTTAATGCTTCACCAGGACCTATTGCTCCCGCATAACTACCTTGTATTACTTTATCTTCCACATTATACTCTACTCCAGCACTATTGCTTGTACCAACTCTCCCTACAGAAAAGCCAACTTTAGAGGCATCAAAAGTTTCTGGCATGGTTATTTTAAAGTTTACATTACTAACAGTAGTTTCCCATTCACTACCTATTAAATTAAAATACAATTCATCCTTATCCTTTAATGGATCTTTTCCTATATTATACTTATATTTTATCCCATATGGATGTTCTCCTGTAACTGTTTTGTTAGCATCACCTATTTTTAGTGTTTTATATTTACTTGAATTTGTTACTGTACATATTTCACTTGTATATACATCTGTTACCTCTGCTCTATTTTTAGATTTAGTTCCATCAGTCCTTACTATTTCATTTCTTAATGGCAAATTTCTATAGATTCCATGTTGTGGTACAAGAAAATCTGCCATTATATATTCATTAATATCAAAAGTATTATCTTTATTTACATTCATTTCAATATCATACTCAGTTATTGTAAAATTTGCACCATATGAATTGATTGGAATCAAAAAAATTATGCTTAAAATTATTAATAAAACACACTTTTTCATTTATACATCCACCTTTATATTATTTTTTTCATCTGCATCTATCTCAAACATTTTTGCTTCTTTAAATCCAAACATACCTGCAATTACATTACTTGGAAATGATTGAATTTTATCATTTAATTTTCTAACTGTTCCATTATAATATTTTCTACTATTTGCTATATCATCCTCAATCTTTGTAAGTTCTTTACTTAATTGAGAAAAATTTTCACTTGCTTTTAATTGTGGATAATTTTCTGCAACTACCATAATAGTTTTTAGCCCTTGAGTTAATATCTCGTTTGCATTTAATTTACTATCAATATTCATATTTTCATAACTTTGAGCTCTCAATTTAGTTATTTCTTCAATCGTTTCTTTTTCATATTCTTCATATGCTTTAACTACTTCCACTAAATTAGGTATTAAATCCCATCTTTTTTTCAAGTAAATATCCATTGTTGAGAATCCCTCTTTAACTAAATTATTAAGTTTCACTAGCCTATTATATGTAACAAAAACAAATATGACTAATATAAATAAAATTATAAAAATATATATCATTTGCGCTTTCCTCCTATTTGTCATAATTTTATCAAAAAAATATATATTTTACTAGGTATTTTTGATTACATTTGTATTACAAAATTAAATGCAATAAAATTATGGAAACTATTCCATTTTTTACAAAAATATGATATAATAAAAAGGAATGCTAGAGATAAAAAATAAAAAATTGAAATAAATATAAAATAAAAGGAGGAAAATATGATGATATTTTTAATCATATTGCTTGTTATTATATTAGTAATAGCATTTACATCAATAAAAATTGTAAAACAATCTGAAGTTTATATAATTGAAAGATTAGGTAAATTTAATAAAGTTGCAGATGCTGGTTTAACACTTATTGTACCTTTCATAGATAGAGTTAGAAGTGTTGTTAGTTTAAAACAACAAACAATGGATATTCCACCACAAGGAGTTATCACAAAGGACAATGTTACAATAACAATCGATACAGTTGTGTTCTATCAAATAACAGATCCCGCAAAAGCTGTTTACGAAATTCAAAGTTTGAAAAAGGGTATTGAATATTTAGCAATTACAACTATTCGTGATATTATTGGTAAGATGGACTTAGATGAAACATTTAGCTCTAGAGATGGAATAAATGATAAATTACGTATTGTTCTTGATGAAGCTACTGATAAATGGGGATGTAAAATAGATAGAGTTGAAATAAAAGATATTACACCACCAGCTGACATACGTGATGCAATGGAAAAAGAAATGAATGCTGAAAGAAATAAAAGAGCAATGATTCTTGAATCTGAAGCAAAAAGACAATCAGATATTACAATAGCTGAAGGTAAAAAACAAGCTGCAATCTTAGAAGCAGAAGCTGATAAAGAATCAAAGATCAGAAGAGCTACTGGTGAAGCCCAAGCTATTAAAGAAGTTGCTGAAGCAAAAGCTAGAGAAATTTCTATGGTATATGATGCAATTAAAAAATCTAACCCTGATGATAAATTAGTTCAATTAAAATCACTAGAAGCATTAGAAAAAGTTGCTGATGGTGAAGCAAATAAAGTCTTTATTCCTTTTGATGCAACTAGTGCATTAGGTAGTTTAGGTGCTGTTAAAGAAGTAATGACAGATGGTAAGAAAAAAAATTCAAGAAAGAATAGAAAAAAATATACAACAGTAGATACAACTTCAGATGCTGAATCTAATACCACAACTGCAGATACAAATAATGAAGATATGAATTAGTTAAAAAAGCTTAACTATTTACAATTTAATAGTTAAGCTTTTAATTATTTGTCCATCTAAGCATTCGTATATCTTTATACTTGTTCAGCACTTCTCTATATTTTGAATATTCTTCTTCCCACAATTCATCCGGTATTTTTTCAAAAGCTTGAAATACTTTTTCAGCTTGTTTTAAATAAATTATTTGTTCTTGTGAAGACATCTCCTCATATTGTTTAGCAAAAAGATATAATTTATCTAATGTTTGGTTTGCTTGTATAAAACTCCAAAAGTCTCGTACTTTTATTCCAGCTAATTTTATTTGCATTACTGCATATGATATTAATACAAATATCAAAAACGCCAATAAATATATAACTATTAATATTGCCATTTTTCAGTTTATGCTGGTTAAAACCAACATTTCCTCCCCTCTTTGCTTTCTTAGTTTATACTATGTAATTATAACATATGCATTTTTTTTTTGCAAATTTTATATATATATGTTATACTTGTAGCAAAATTATTTAAGAAGGTGTTTCATTTTGGATAATTCTAAATTTAAAGCCACAAAAAGAGCTGGAATCTTCGGCATTTTAGGAAATGTATTCTTATTAATTATAAAAGCAATAGTTGGATTTGCTAGTAAAAGTCAAGCCATGATTGCAGACAGTGTAAACAGTGCAGGAGATATTTTTGCATCACTTATGACATTTATAGGTAATAAAATTTCAAGTGTACCCCATGACGATGATCACAATTTTGGACATGGCAAAGCAGAATACATTTTTTCAATGTTTATAAGCTTATCAATGATAGTAGCTGCAGGAAAATTATTTTATGATTCAATATATACTTTAATTAATGGCTCTGAAATTATATTTTCTTGGTTTTTAGTTTCTGTATGTATTATTACAATTATAACTAAATTATTTTTATATTTATATACAAAACATCAACAAAAAAAATATAATAGTATTTTATTAAAAGCCAATATGAAAGACCACCGAAATGATTGTTTTGTAACTACTTTCACTTTAATCTCAGTACTACTTTCATTAAAAGGAATTACATGGTTCGATAGCATTGTTGGTTTAGGAATTTCCATATGGATTTTTTATACAGGTATAACAATTTTTATTGAAAGTTATAATGTTTTGATGGATATCTCTGTTGATAAAGAAACAACTGACAAAATTACAACTATTATAAAAAAACACAAAGAAGTAAAAGAAATAATAAATATTGCCTCTGTTCCAACTGGTTCTAAATATATGATATTCATCACATTTTCAGTAGATGGAAATATGAAAACCTTTGATAGTCATCATCTAGCTGATGTAATTGAATTAGAAATCTCTAAACTTGACAATATTTACACTGTTATAGCACATGTGGAACCGGTATAAATATATAATTTAACAAAAAAACTTGAGAAATTTTATTATTTTCTCAAGTTTTATTTCCCAAAGTTCTTTGCCCCTCTGCTCTCTCTTCTACATCTTCATTTACTTCTTTCATTATTTCCTTTATTTTTTGTACATCATTTTCATCATAAACTTTATTCATTTCATAGCCTTCTTCTTCAAGTCTTTCAATTATTTTCAATTTTACCTCTTTAGAATTATAAACATTGGCAGTTATTTCATCATCATTCAACATTACCTCTGTAGCTTTTTCCAAAAATTTTTCATCAAGTTTTATATGTATATGTGACTTATCTGGTTCTCCATTAACATCTTTCCATTCTTTTTTATCACATTCTTCTCCATCTATTGTCTTATGTATTTGAGCCTCTTTAGAAGCTTCATCACTACTATGTTGTCCTTCATAATATCCAATAACGGATTCTCTTTCTTCTCTATTTGATTCAAATGCATCATTTTTTCCTCGTACTTGCACAGATGCAAACTCTCTAGAATCATATTGTTCTTTTCCCGCATATAAAGCTATATCTCCATGTTCTTTCATTCCTATAGATAAGTATTTTCCATTAGGCAAAGACAAAACTGTTGAACCAGAATTTTTATAATCTTTATTTGCATTATTTGCAGTTCCATCATTTTCTACTTGAACTTCTCCTTTTTCCAATGAATTTGGATTAGTACCATGTGCACTACTTTGTTCAACATCTACAAATTCTTTCAAAGGCTTAACATTTCCTTTATTGTCTATTAAAACTAAGTCATATCTTGAACCATGTTTTGTATATCTATTTCCGTTTTCATCTTTAAACTTATCTGATTGTTCAGACTCGATAATTCCTATTTTTTTATATTCTGAAGGGATATTTCCACCTATCCAGTTTCGTAAAGTTTTTATTCCATCTACTGACTCACTTAATTCTGATTCTTCTTTTATATTAACTTCTCTTGTAGTTATAGTTTTTTCTTCTTCTCTTATTTTTTCTTCCTTTTCATTATTTACTTCTTTGTTTTCATGTTCATTTTCTTCTTTTTTTCCGAATTCTTCATCTAAATCAAATTCTGTCATGTTTCTATAATCACGTTCAAGCTCTTCTTCTTTTTCATCATGTGATGGTTCTGCTTGCTCTTCAATTTCACGATCATTAAGACCATTTAATTGATCTTTAATTTGTGCTGCTACTTCATCTTTTAATGTTCTATCTTTAAATAGAATTTTCTCCTCCATTCGGTCAGGGCTATAAACCCCAATATTAACTCCATTTAAATAATATTTGTAAATATCTCCTACTTTACGAATACCTATTTCTTCCTCTTTTCCATCGATTATTACTTTCATTTTATTCCCTCCTTTTTTTCATTATTCTTTATGACTACATATATGTTTTCTTGTTAATTCCATTAAATCTAATTTTGTAAATCCTTCAACTTGTGTTTTTGTTCTATCATTTTTTAATTCTTCTTTCAATGTCTTTTCAATTTTTTGTTTATTTTCTTCATTATTCATATCAATATAATCAATAATTATAATTCCACCAATATCTCTAAGCCTAATTTGTTTTGCCACTTCTATAGTTGCTTCTTTATTAACTTTAAACACTGTTTCTTCTAAATTTTTATCCCCTGTATATTTTCCTGTATTTACATCAATTGCAGTTAAGGCCTCTGTTTTATCTATAGTTATGAATCCACCACTTTTAAGCCATATTTTTCTATTTTCTATTTTTTCTTTTTGTTTTCCAAGGTTATAAGCCAATTCTATTTCATCTATATCTTTCACTTCTAATTTTATATCTTTCAATTCCTTGTTTTCACTAATACATTTTTTAATTAACTTATAATCATCTTTATCATTTACAATTACTCTTTTAATTTGTTTTGTTAATAAATCCATTAATAATTTTTCTATAAGTGTTTCGTTCTCATAAATTAATTTTGGATTATTTTCCTTTTCTTTTTTTAGTCTATTATATTTATCTTCTATTGTTTTCCATTTTGATTCTTGTCTTTTTATATCTTCTACTATTTCTTCATTTTTTCCCATAGCAGCTGTTCTTATTATAGCTCCGTTATTTGGTGATATTGTTTTCCTTACTAATTCAATTAATCTTTTACTCTCTTTTTCATCTTCTATTTTTTGAGATATTGTAATAATATCTGTGTTAGGAGTAAACACTATATATTTACTTGGTAAATTTATATGTGTTGAAACTTTTGCTCCTTTTTTATCATTGCTATCTTTTTTTACTTGGACTAAAACTAATTGATTAGGTTTTACTACATCTTTTATGTCTTTATTTATTTGTTGTTGATTATCATTTTTTGCTAAATCTACTTTAGGTAAAATATCCTTCAAATGTATAAATCCTTTTTTGTTAGTTCCTATATCAACAAAAGCAGATTGCATACCAGGCAATATATCTTTCACAATTCCTAAATATATATTACCTTCATTTCTTTCTTCCTCTTCATTCTCTTTATAATATTCTATTAACTCTTCATCTTTTACTAATTCTATTTCCCTTTCATTTTCTTTAGTATTAACAATAAGTTCTAACATGTTTTAAGTCCTCCTATTAGTTATATTTATTCATTGCTATATCAATTCCGCTTTTTAAAATTTCAATTACAGCATTTGTTGCTTTTTCAATACCTTCTTGTAATTTAGGTTTTTGTTCTTCTTCAATTGCTCCTATTACATACTCTATTAAATCTGTTTTATCATCAGGGCAACCTATTCCTATTCTTACTCTTGGAAATTCTTGCATTCCCATTTCATGCACTACGGATTTCATTCCATTATGAGACCCTGGTCCACCTCTTTTTCTTAACTTTATCATGCCTGGTTCTATATCTATATCATCATATATAATTATCACATCTTCACCTTGTAATTTATAAAAATCCATACATTCTTTTATTGATTTACCGCTTAAATTCATAAAAGTTTGAGGTTTTAATAATAAAACTTTTTCGCCCTCTATTAAACCTTTTCCGAAAAGTCCACTGTATTTTTTACTAGTTACTTCAATGTCATATTTTTCAGAAAGTTTATTTATAACATTAAACCCCATATTATGTCTTGTATTACTATAATCTTCTTCCGGATTTCCCAATCCTACAATCAAATACATAATTTATCTCCCTTCTACTTTATGTAATTGTTTATAATTATATACAATGTCACTATTTTAAGTATACAATGTTTTTTGTTTTTTTTCAACAAAAAAGAAAAATTTCCCATTTGCACAAAAAAAGCACTTCAATAGTGCTTTTTATTGTTTTTTAATTATTCTGCTGATTCTTCTGTTTCAGTTTCTTCTTCAGCTGCTGGAGCTTCAGCTTCTTCTTCTGGAGCTTCATAAGCTTCTAAAATAGCTGTTTGAATTTTTTCTCTAGTTTCAGCATTGATTGGATGAGCTATATCTTTGAATTCTCCACTTGGAGTTTTTCTACTTGGCATAGCTATAAATAATCCATTTTGGCTTTCGATAACTTTAATATCGTGTACTGCGAATTCGTTATCAAATGTTACAGATGCAACAGCTTTCATTCTGTTCTCTGAATTAACCTTTCTTAAACGTACGTCTGTTATTTGCATTTGCGTGCACCGCCTTTCATTAAGTAAATATTAGTACATAAAAAAGTATGTACATTTATATTATACTTCATAAAAATTTCTTTTCCTTCTTTTTTTTACATTTTTTTATATTATAATTTTATTATTCCAAAATTTCATCACGTTATTCTATATTGTTTTATTATTTTACTTTTATTGTACTAACATAGATCCTATTTCAGTTACTGTGCCAGCTCCTAAGGTTATAACAATATCATTTTTTTCAACATTGTTTTTTAAATATTTAACACATTTATTAAAATCTGGAATATATTTCGCATCTTTTCCTAAATCTGACAATTTATCAACTAATATTTCTGAAGTTACACCTTCTGTATTTTTTTCTCTTGCTGCATAAATATCTAGAACTATAATATTATCAAAATTAAGCAATGCCTTCGCAAAATCTGAAAGTAAATTTATTGTTCTACTATAAGTATGTGGCTGAAAAACCACCCAAGACTTTTCATATTTTTTATTCATTAATGATTTTGCAGTTGCCAAAATTTCTGTTGGGTGATGTCCATAATCATCATAAACTTTAGCTCCATTAACTTTTCCTTTAAACTGAAATCTTCTATCTGCTCCTTTAAATTTAATCAATGCATTTTTTATTTGTTCCTTTTCAATTCCATATTCAGTACACAAAGCAATACAAGCCAAAGCATTTAATACATTATGCATTCCTGGAATTGAAAGTTTAATTCTATCAAAAAACTTATCCTCATGATAAACATCAAATTCTGCAAATCCATCTTTATCAAAAACAATATTAACAGCAAAAAAATCCACATTTTTATTTGTTATTCCATATGAAAGTGTTTTTGCTTTTGTATATTTTGGCAAATCTAAACAATTTGCATCATCAGCATTGTATACCAAAAGTCCATCATTTGGTAAAAGTTTTACATATTTTACAAATGCTTTTTTTATATTCTCCATGTTTTTAAAATAATCTAAATGGTCATTATCAATATTTAATATTATCTCTGCCTTTGGGCTAAACTTTAAAAAACTTTCAACGTATTCACAGGCCTCAATTATAAAGTTCTCACTTTTCCCTACCTTGTAATTTCCATTTATCGGTTTTAAAAATCCTCCAACTTGAATGCTTGGTTCTTTTAAAGCTTCTAAAAAGCATAAAGATACCATAGAAGTTGTTGTTGTTTTTCCATGCGTTCCTGAAATACATATTGTATCTTTATAGCATCTTGTAAGTTCACCTAAAAAATCTGCTCTTTCTATTGTTGGTATTTTTAATCTTTTTGCCTCTACCATTTCTGGATGTGTTTCTTTTATTGCTGCTGAATAAATTACTGCATCACAATTTTTTATATTCTCTACATTTACTTCTCCTATTGCTACTTGTATTCCTAACTGATTTAATTTGCGAGTATTTGCAGACTCTGTATCGTCATATCCAGTTACATTAATTCCCCAATCATGTAATATTGCTGCAATTCCACTCATACTAACGCCACCGATACCTATCATATGTATATTTTTATATTTGCTTATATTAGTTATATCTGGCATGTAAAAACACTCTCCTATCTTTTTATGTATCATATGAATTATATAATTATATTGTTAATTTTTCAAGGCTTTTTAGTTTTAATTATTTCTTGCAAACTATTTTTTAATTCCAAAATATCATTTTGTATATCTTAATGTTTTATTAATGTACTCTATCATTTTTAATATTGAATAATATTCTTTATTTTTCATATACAACAACTCCTGTTTCTTTAATCTCTTTGTCAATTTTAGAATTAGGTATAATTTCGTATTTTTCAAATCCATCTACTTTTTTTTGCAATTCTTCTTGTATTTGACATATCAACTTCAACAATGCAAATCCTTTTAAAGTTGAATTTGTATCTATCAGCAAATCAATATCACTATTCTTTGTAGCTTTTTTCTTTGCATAAGATCCAAACAGTATCACTTTATAAACTGGTTGATTATTTAATATCTTATTTAGAACTTCTTTAATTTCTTCTATTGTATATATTTTCTCATTCATATTAATAAAAACCTTTCTTTTAAATTTTTATATGTCTATTTTACCACACATTTTTTTAAGTTACTACTTTTTTATATAAAATTCTTCAAGTTAATAATCTTTTGTCTACTTCCACTTCAATTATAATATAACATTATAGTTTTAACAATATTATTTTCAATAAAAATTAGTATCTATTCTAAATTAGCCGTAATGTTTATTTATAACATTACGACTAATTTACAGCTTTCATTTCCTTAATCATCATATCCCCAAAAACAGCATAACCTTCTATAGGGTCGTTTACAAGTACGCTCGTTACTGCTCCGTATAAATTTTCCATTTTGTATAACAGCTGCTCCGCTCATACCTTGTATGATTCCACCTGTCTTTTCTATTAATTCATCATCTTTAATTCGTATCTTCATACTTTTATTATCATAATCATTTTCCTTGTATATTTTTTCAATTTCTATTTTATATTCTTTTGAAGTTTGGTTATCTAAACTACATAATATTGTAGCATCCCCTAATTGTATTTCATCTCTCATTGCAATCTCCATTTCTTTTGAAGTATCAATATTCAAAGCAGATAAATCTTTCACTTCTCCATATACTCCAAATTGCGTATTTTTATATATTTCTCCTATTTCTTTTCCATTTTCAATACTACCTTGTAATTTTCCTGGACTACCACTTTGTCCTTTCTTTACATTTAGAACTCTACTAGTTATAAATGTTCCTGATGAAATATTTATTAATTCTCCTGTATCTATATCTGTAATACCATGGCCTAATGCTGCAAACATTTTTGTTGAAGGCTCATAAAATGTAACTGTCCCTACTCCTGCTGCACTATCTCTTACCCACAATCCTAATTTATATTCTGTACCACTTGTTTTTATTGGTGTAATACTACATTGTCTTGTTTCTTCATTGTGAACATATTCTATTTGTAAATCTTTTCCTTGTGATTGATTAACTTTTTGCGTTAATTCTTTTACTGTTGACACATAATTTCGATTTATCGAAATTATTCTATCTCCTTCTTCAATTCCTGTATTTTGGAATGGTTTATATTTTTTATTATCAATGCCTTCTATCTCGGACATTCCAACAACTAAAACGCCATCTGTATATAATTTTAATCCTGCTATATTTCCAACAGGTATTACTGTTGTTTTGGGAATAACATCAACATTTAATTTTTTTATCTTTAAACTATCAAATAAATTTAATGCAAGTTTTTGAGTTCCTGTTTGGTTTATTGCTTTTTCTCCAGAATTTGAAACTGTTTCTATTATTCCATTTCCGTTTTCTATATTTACTGTTAATCCAAACAATGTATTCAATGAAAAAGTTTCTCCTTCAAAT
Organism: uncultured Clostridia bacterium; assembly: GCA_947623285.1. Lineage (GTDB taxonomy): Bacteria > Bacillota > Clostridia > TANB77 > CAG-508 > CAG-269. The sequence continues at coordinate 78,008 of CANQGP010000001.1, forward strand.
ACAACCATATTATTTGGAATGTTTTCTATAGCTACTACATATGTGTAAATAATTAACAATACTAAAAGCAATAATGTCCTTTTTGTCGCTTTTTTTAATTTATTTTTCATGTATCTACCTCAAATCATTTTTCTTTTAGTATTTACTTTTTTTTGAAATTAATACAAAGTTGTATACGCAAAAAAAACTCCTTTCAGAAATTGTTTAATTTTATTTAATACAATTTCTGATTGAAGTTTTTTGTTTTATTGTAATATATAACAAGGTTTTAGGATATTACCGCAATTTTTAATTGCTAAGTGAGCTAGATTCTTATTCATTTTCATCTGAGTGCTCAGTTTTAAAACTATCATTTTCTACTCTAAACATTCCTTCTCTGTCTCTAGCTAAAGCTGTATAATATACTTGTTTTAGTTTGTCATTTCCCGTATCATCAAGATAATCAAATATATTATTATGTGGTGTTCCATTCAATGTATAATCACTATTATTGTCTTTTGCTGTAACAACACTATTATATGACGACCACGCAACATTATTTGGAACATATCTGGTTCCCGAGACATCTCCACCTACATTTGTAAGATTAGTATAATCCGGCTCTCCCCATACACTGTCATCCCAAAATCTAAAGAAATAACGTACTTTTCCATCAGAACGATCCTCAGTTGCTGCTCGTGATAAATTGCTTCTAGTTGTTGCATATAATATTTCATAATTAGTATTATTATTTATAAATCCTTTAAAAGTGGGATCATAAACCTCTACTTCTCCACTACTGTTATTTCTAGCCACAATTTGTATTGAATCATCTGTTACAGCTTCTTTATTATTATTATTAGGTACAACAGAATATCCATTATATATTCTTCCACCTATGTTTAATCCTTGCATAAAACTTAATATGCAAATATTATTATATATTAAATTCCAATCTTCTTCATTCAATCTTGGCATTTGAAATTTAGTAGAAGATGTTGAATATGTATTAAAATTATTTATAGCTACTGATAAATTCTTTTCAATAGCATATTTTATAACACTTAGACGATGCTGATTAAAGTTGGATTCTGGTTCTTCTATACTAGTATTTGAAACTCCTGCTCCTGAATTGTTTATTTCACCAAAAATTTCTATATCTCCCTCTGTTCCAAAATATTTTTGTAGTACATTATTAGGATCAGTTCCACTCCATCCAACAATATCTCTTATTTGTAAATCTAATATTCCTGCATTCAATAAATTGCTTTTTAATTCTTGCGCTTTCTTATAATAGTTTCGTGCATTAGTATTTTCTATTACATCATTTACATGTACTAAGCTTTCATCTAATGTTGCTCCTGGAACTGGTTCAACATTTGATTGTAGCCACAATCCATTCAATAATGAATATACTCTAGGTCTATAATCAAGTGAACCATTCGGTTTACGAACGGGTCCAGGTACATGATAATATCTAACTCCGTTAATTTGTCTTACATTATATTGGTAAAATCCAGTAGGTACACCATCTCCACTAAAATATACATTTTCTCTAATTGTTTCAGAATTACTTATTGATGTTCCTCTATATAAAGAACCTAAATTGTCTGCATCACTTAATAAATAACCATGCAAATCTACAGGATCTCCATGTTCATCTATTCCTTTTACTACAATATAATTATCAAGTGAATATGTTATTACAACATCTAAATTAGGTCCTCTTTTATAGTGACAACTATAATATACATATGATTTTAATCCTGTCAAATCTTGTCCTTGATAATAAGTAGTTCCTAAACTTTCGTCTCTTAAACGATCTGTATCTGATTCATCTACATAAATATCCGGGTTAGTAATGTCTTTATTAGAATTATACATATCTAATTGATTATCATAAGGTGCATAAATATAATATCCATCATACATTGTGAAAACGAGTGCTGGTACAAATTCTCCTAATATCTCTTTGTTATAACCAGGCATATTAAAATTAGTAGCTAATGAATTAAAAAACGATTTAGCTGCTGCTTCTACATCACGTATTTTAGAGTTTGATATGTCAGAGGTATCACTATTTGCAGTATTTAATTGAAATGCTTTTAATGCATCATATGTAGTATTTTTTAACTTATTATCATACTCTGTTTGCAAGCTTAATGTCTTTGCTTGACTTTGAATATATGTAGTTAAAATTAATGTCATCGGTAATAAAATTATAACTGCTATTACCGCTAAACTTTGTATTTTCATATCTTTTCTTTCCTTTTGTAATAGTAATTACTAACAAAAATGCGGACTTTTAAATGCTACTAAAAAACATTCAAATATCCGCCTTTTAATTCATCTTATTTTGTTCCTGTAGCTGTTACAACTCCAGCTGATTGTGCTGCTATAGAATAAGTATCATTTCCTACAACTGTATAGAAAAAGTTTTTTAATTGTTGTGACATAGTAGTATTAGTGTTTTTAGCACTTACTGTTACTATATCTCCCTCTTTTAATGGATATACTTTATCAGTATTAAGTTTTTCTTCTATTTGTGAAGTATAAATTGAATAGTAAACATTTTCACCTATCTTGTCTGTTTCTACTTGTGATGCTTTTTTACTTATGTTTTCATCTTTCACTTTTACTTCCATATCTATATTATATGTATTACCTGTAGCTCCTATCGTTTGTACATATTCACTATAATTATCTGATGTAATTTTTCCTGTTGAACGTATCTCGTCAACGAATTCTTTAGTAGCTGTTTCAACTGCTAATTGCGAAACATTTTCCGTTTGATCAGACATTGTCATTAACGGAAATACAAACATTAAAACTGCTGCTAAAAATAAAGCAATTACTGTTATAAATGTGTCACTCATATTATCCTCCTTTTAATCCTTTTTCTATATTAATTATTCTTTCACAACATATGTAACAACTCTTTTTGTATCTTTATTACTTTCTTCTAAAAGATTAGATGGATTATCTACATCTTGTCCATAATATACTCCATCATATTCTTTTATTGCTTGGCAATTTTTTAAATAACCGATATAATCCATCTCCATTAATTATTTCATTCCATATTAATGTTGTTCCTGAATCAGATTCAAATTTCTGTTGAGACATAGGTGGATTAAGATTCTTTAACCCAAATAATATTCCTTGTATAAATCTTTCTTGTTTTTCATCACCATTTGCAATAGATGTCATTTTTAAATCTATTCTATTCAATTCTAATTGTTCTTTATTATATTTGTATAATAATAATGGTTCTGTATTACCCCCTGGTTCAGTATTCTTTATAATAAGATTATTATCAAAATCATTATTAATTGACTTTAAGAAAACAACTTTAAAATCTTCTGCAAATGAACGATATATCGTAGGAATTACATCTCCTACTTCTACTGTTCTATATTTTTTAGGTGGTCCAAGAGTAGTGTCTTCTGATACATAATAAAAGGCATCTTCTCCCTCTTCTCCTGCAGTAATAGCATCTGCTGCTCTATCACTATATTGCATAACAGCATCAGCAGTAGATTTAGCTTGTCCTATAACAGGGATTACTACAGAAAGGGCTATGACAAATAATAGAACTGAACCAGCCATTTTTAATGCATCTGTTACATTCTCCATCTATACCACCCTTTCAACCAATAATTCTTTTAGATTACCGTGTTATTGCTAAATAAATCTAAGCTGGTTTTACTTCAACTTTATCTATCAATCCATTACCATCTGTATCTTCTACTGTAATATTATAATTTTTATTTGCTTGAATCTTAGTTGTATCTATTTTTCCTGATGCTTTGCCATCTCCACCTTTATCTACTTTACCTGCACCATTACAAGAACTACAATCAATAGTAACTATTCTAGTATCATAGTTTTGTTCATTTGCATTATTTGTATTTACTGTTTGTACTAAAGTTTTAACTTGTGATCCATTCTTTTTCCCTTCAAATTGTTGGAATTTTTGATTGAATTGTTGCATCTCAACTTCATTCATTCCATTGTTTTCTACAGCACTTGATGCCATATTGTAGATTACTATACCTAAAGTTATTAATAATATTGATATTAATATTGCTCCTGCAATAATTAATGCTTTTGACGCATTCTCCATAATAATTTCCTCCTTTGTTCTTATGTAAAAATTTATATGAACTATTTTCTTAGAAATAAGAAAATAAATTTAAAAAACTAATTAACTAAACTGAAGCTTGCTCAATATACATATAGCTTACTTGTCCTGTTTCTTTATGATATTCTATTTTCATACATTTAAATTTAATAGAATTGTAATATTGTACAAAAGTATCTATTCCATTATTATACAATGTTTCCATTCTATAAGTTTCATCATTGTCTATAAATTTAATATCTATATTTATTGAATTTTTGTTATTACTTATATAATTACCTTTATTATCTGTTTCTACTTTATTAAGTATATTTTTATTTATAGCTTTATTTATGATTGTTGCTATTTCAGCTCCTGTAACTTCTTTGTCTAAATAATTAACATATTCTGCATTTTCTCTTTGTGCAATATTATTAGACATATTATAATTATATATAAAGTAACATATTGTCGAAACAATGATGATAGCAATTATTATTATTGTAATTGTGATTTTTTTCATACAACTTCCTTTATATTTTATCATTATTTTTTATTTTTTTCAAGATTTATACCAATTTTATTTAAATTTTATTTAAACACCTATATCTGCTCCAGTTCCTACAAGTCTAAAACTAGCTTTTCTTATTCTACCTGTGTTCTCATCATAACTTTTGTCTACACATTCATATCTAGGTAAATATCCTATTGAAGAGACAATATTTTCATAATTTTCTTTCATTGCCGGTGTAGTTGGATGTTCTATTTTATCTACCCTTCTACTTCGTATGTTTTCTATTTGATCTCTATCATTTTTAAAAAGATCCTCATAGCTGTGGTTTGCTCTCCAGCTTTCAGATGCTAAATCTGTTGTATTGTCTAAAAGTATTTGAATCTGAGCATTATCTGTTGTTTTATTAAATTCACTTGCTATTTCTGCCATACTAGCAATATCATATATAGTTATTTTATTACTATCTAAATACACATTAAACTGACTATTAAACTGTTCAATTTGTTGTTGTTGTATTTCGTCATACATACTTGATGCTTGTCCACCAAATGTTGTAAACAAATAAACTCCTAATGATAATACTAAAACACCTATTAGTACTCCTCCTGCCATGATTAAAGCCTTTGATGCATTTTCCATATCAATCTCCTCTTTTATTTATTTTGATTCGAAAGAAAATTCTAATTCATTTATTTGTCCTGTTTCTTGATTATAACTTGTATTAACACATTTAAATTTAGCACCTTTCATTGTACTATATTCATTATATCGTTCTAAAGTAGTTTTAGTGTCTGGTATTTTTACATATTTTCTTCCAAATAATTGCTCTATTGCCCATTCAAAATTATCAACTGTATATGATAATCCTTCGTCATCTAATTTTGTTTCTAGTCTTGTTAGATTAGCTGATAATTTTCTCATAAATTCTCTTGAATATTTTCCTTCTAAGTCTGTATATCGATTAATCATTTGTTTTACTGTTGATGAATTATTTGTTAACTCTACTGTTCCCGTAAAATATCCTAATTGACTTCCAAAATCCACCTTAACTTTTATTGGTTCATATTGTACTTTAGAGTTAAACACATCGTCATTTCTTACATTATAACTTTCAATTTTGTTAACTATTGATAATATATCTGCTCCAAGTACTTTGTCTCTATTATATGTTTCAAATTCTTGATTAAATTGTATTATTTGTTGTTCTTTTGCCCCTTCTGTATCTACTGCTTGGAATCTGGAAATATTGGTCCACATTAAAACTAAAGCACCAACAACTAATAATGCTGTTAAAATTCCTCCAGCCATTAATAAGGCTTTAGATGAGTTTTCCATATATTTCCTCCTTCCATTTTTAAATATCTTTTAATCTTATTAATTCATTTGAGACATAGATGAGAAAGCACTTGTCATACTTGTTAATCCAATAAGAACTAGTGGCACTATTAAGTATCCAACAAATAAGCATACCATTGGTGCAAATCCTATTGCTTTTCCTATTGCTGCCTTTCTCTTTATTAGCCTTTCATTTGATTCTTTACGTCTTTCTTGGTAATAGTCTCTTTCTGAATCTAATTCATCAAAAGCATCACGAATTGGTATTTTCTCAACTGCTGCTTGTAAACTTTCTACTATTCTTATAAATTGCTGATATGAAACATCTTCCTTCATTTGTTCCAATGCTTCCCAAGCACCTGCTTCATAGTTGTTAACACATTTTGAAATTGGTGCTTTAAATATATTTGAATATCTTTCTAGCCATTCTAGAATTATTTCAACATTTACCCTTTCTATTCTCATTAGCATTAATATGATTGTTTGGAATTGCATTACTTCATCTTCCATTTCTAACTGTCTCATCTTTATTTGGAATAATAGTAATCCCATAGGTGCCATATATGCAATTAATGCAAAAACAAATGCTAATAATATTTCAAACCACTGTAAGTATTCTGAATTTATTACTTTCAATTTTTCCATTATTCTTTCAGTAGGGACTTGCATATCGTCATATTCTTGTTTATAAAAATCTTTCTTTTCAATTACCTTTTGGATATCTGAATCTTTTGTATCCATTTTTCCTTTAAATTTGTCTAATATTTCATTGTCAGCTTCTGTTACTTCCATCGCGGCTGCTTTATCTTTATCTGACATCTCTCCGATTATATCATAATCAGTAGTCGGTTCGGTATATATCCAATTAACTGCTAAATTGTGTAAGTATCCAAATAAAATTATTGATGCTATTGCTGTAACTATAAATAAAGTTATTCTATTTACATACAGCCACTCCATTTTCAGAGGTGATGCTGCATCTTTTAATTTTTGTTTTATTTTTCTATGCTCTTTTGTTCCTTCTTTTGGCATAAATAAGTTTACTATTTGTTTTGCTATTGGTTTTTTATAAACCTTTGCTTGCCATGGATTTTCAGTATTTCTTGTATTCATATTTGTAGAGCCATTATCTTTTAATTTCCTTACTAATATGTATGACACAAATGTAAGTATTAAAATTAATATTTGTACTACCATTCCTGGCTTTCCGCAATACCAACTTTCAGTGAATGTAAAGTTTGATACAGCCCAATTTTTTAAAGGCTCTAAAAATAATATTGGCACTATAGAGATTACTGCTAAACTCTGAAATACATAATTTAACTTATCTCTTTTTAATATTTCCAATTGCATCTCTTGGCTAATATTGTTAACGTTTTTCAAGTATAAAGATGCTCCATCTACTTTTCTGTCTCCAAATTCTTTTGTTAAGTATGAAACTCCTGCAAATTCTTTCAAGAATGCATTTGGAGCTATATCATAATATTTTTCTAGTTCCATTTCAGGGTCATCTGATATTAATATTTCATATATCTTTTCACCTTGTCTTGATATGCTTTTTTCATCATCTTGTGATGTTTGATATATCGCTTCTTCAACCATGTTATATTCATGGTATGCATGTCTTATTTCTGAGAAAAAGTCTAGTTGTTCCTTTAATATGTTGTTATCCATTTTGTCAACTGAACCATCTATTAATGTATCTATCATAAATATCTCAAATATTAATAATATTCCTCTAAGTAAAACATTGTTGGCTGTTAAAGCTAATGTTATTCCTATTAATGGTATTAATATTACTAGTGCTCTTGTGAGTATTTTTGCTGAGTCACGTCTTGTTGCATATTCATCATCTACATCTATAATTTCAAGTCTACGTCTTAATTTAAATATATATCTTTTTATAAATGGGATTTTTACATATGTAATATATAATTTTTGGTATAAAATTTCTGTTGAATGTGTATTTGTTTTTGTTCCTTGTTGTAATTGTCTGATTTTTCTGTAATCTGATTTTTGCATCTTTTTTCTTAAAGATAAATAAATCATTATGACTAAGATAAATACTACAACTACTGCTCCCATTATATATAAAAGCACTTGGTTACTCACTTATTTTGCACCTCCTATTTTGCTATTTCAATTTATCTTCTTTTTGTTGCTTCTAATTCTGCTTCTGGATTATATACTGCGCTCTTTCCCCAATGTTTTTCAACAAAACTATCAAATTCTTCTGCATCTTGGTCTTCCATATTAAGTCTCATTTCTTTGATATTATAAGCTGTAATTGGGTTTGTAATTACATATTCTCCATCTATGTATTCAAGTATATTTCTATATTTAAATGTTTCTCTGTTTGTTGATTTTGTGAAATAATATGTTGCATTATCGAAAAATTTATCAAATTTTCCTTCCAATGTTTTTTCTTTTCTATGATCAAATGTATATTCATTTGTATTTTCTACTGGTATACATTCTGTTATTCTTTCTATATATCTTCTTCCTTTAAAGTCTTTTACTAGATGTATATCAAAATTTAATACTTGTACAACTTGTTCTTCTGCTGTACTTTCATTTGTAAATACTCCAGCTCTTAACATTGAGTTTCTTAAAGCTGTTACTAAATCTGGAAATGTTTTAGCATGGTGAGTAAATAATGTAAATTTAGATGCAACCTGTGCAGATTGAATCATCCAAGATGCTACGGGGTCTGTTGCAACCTCACCGATGATGTTAACAGAACCATCTGTTTTCTTTTGAACGTCCAAACATTCTTGTCCTGCTATTGTCTCTGTTTCACGCATTGACAAAATGTTTCTTGTTGGGTAAATTTTTCTTAAGTGTAACTCAAACGCTGTTTCTGTAATACGTAGGTTCATAGTTTCATATATATTTTCTATCATTGCCATAAGCATTGTTGTTTTTCCGGCAACCTTGCTCTCCTGTTAGTGATAATATTCTAGCTCCTTTTACTAAATATTTTAGTAAAGCTATTGTATCTTCTTTTCCTGGGAACAATACGATTTGCTCTAGTGTTGCACGTTTAACATCGAATTTTCTTACGAAAAATGCCCATGTTTCTGACATAGATGGTCTAACAACAACTACACGAGAACCATCTTTCATTTCATTAATCTTATATCCGTTTGTATCAGATAATTGTCCTGGATTGTTATATTTATATATGTTTTGACATACTCTTTTCAATTCTGCTTCTGTTCCAAATGATAAAAATTCTAAACGTATTGATTTACCTTGGAAGAATATCCATATTGAATCACATGCTCTTGGAACTTTATGCTCTGAAATTTGATTTAAATAATCACCATCTGTTTGTGCAACTTGGCTTATAAAGCTTTCAGGTAATCCTGATACACCACCAGAAACACCATCTATGTTCATATCTCTTATTTCGTCAATTGAACTATATCCTTTGTATTTTTGATATATTCTTTGAACTAAGACTTCTAATTTATCTGAAAATTCTAATACTGGATTTTCTTGTTCAAATATAGTTGATATTTCTTGTGAAGTTATTACATATGAAGGTTTTGTTTCTCCCTCCAAATATTTTAAAGCAGCCAAATTATATTTTTTAATAAATTCTGTCATTGCTTCATATGCAAATGATTTTTTATACAAAAACAATAAAATATCAAATTTATCTTGAGGAGTTAGCAAAGATGGTATATCAAATGGAATTGCTTTTGATATATTTGTTTCATCAACACCATACTCTTGCAATAACAAATCATAAATGATTTCTTTTACATATTTTTTATCATTAACGTCTCCATATGTACAACCTTTTAATGCTTTCTTTAATTCATATTTTTTATTTTTTCTTCTTTTTAATTCTTCTTCAGAAAGGCCTATGTCATACAAATTGATTTTTGTAATTTCGTCAAGTCTTTTCTTTACAAATTCAATCATCATTTCTATTGTATATGTTTTATCATCAACTTCTATTTGCTTTTCTACTTCTGCTTCTTTTTTCTTCTTTATGTTACGATAAACAACATATATAGCAATCAATATTACTACTACTGATAGAATTATATTTGTTATCATTTTTGCCTGTTCCTCCTTCTTTTTTTACATTCGCATTTTCAAATCCTGTAACCTATATATAATATTTTCACTGCATCTTTTAATCTCTGTTATAAATAAATAATTTCTATCTTCTTCATCTTTTATCTTTTTAAACCTTAAAAATAGATCTGGTACTGTCGCTTCTTCGCTAGATTCAAAAAACAGTGTATTATATGGTACAGCTGAAATTTTATTTTTTTCTTTCATATATCTCGTTATGTTTTTCAATGTATATTTAGAATATCTATCAAATCTTCCTATTAATAGTAATACTTTTGGACTACCAAATAACTCATTTTCTTCTTGTAATTTCAAGAATTCATCCATATAAGTTATTCTTTGACTTAATGTTGCCATTATTATTGTAGATTGATTTAATATTGTATTTACATTTTGCTCTCCTATATCATTATCTAAATCAACAAATACCAAATCATAATATCTATTTGCTAAACTTATTATATCTGCATACATATTAGTTGCTTCTTTATACTCATCAGCATCTCCACCAAAGCTTGGTAGAACTTCTAGTCTATCTTTAAAAATAATTTTGGTATAGTTTGTAATTAATTCTGGTGCAAGCTTTCCACTTCGCATCATTGGTACTACTCCATCCATACCATTTCCCATGTATGTATTTGTATTTGGACCAAATAATCCTAAACTTTTTTTCTTTTTTACTTCATCTTTAGTCCAATAACAGTTATCTATTGTTTTGTCTTTATAACTTGTTGATATAACTAAAATTTTATAATTGTGTTCAATTGCCATATATGTAGCAATTGCTACAATAGATAAAGTTTTTCCAACTTGTTCCTTTCCTTTATTCCAAAATGTTATAACTGACATAGCTATGCTCCTTTTTCTATAGTTTTCACTGCTCTTCTTATGTTGTTTTCACTCATTTCTTTTGCGATATCATCTACTAAAAAGATGAGACCTTCTTTATATGCTACACTAAGTTTTCTAAATTTTATTTTTGCTAATCTTTGATTCTCTGCAATTGCACTAAAGTCTGACATATCCATTGGAAAATATAGTCTATATTCATTCCATACAACTTTGTATCCCAATGACAAATAATTTAAATAATCATCATCTTCTTTTAACAGTTCTTTAGAAAAGATTACTTTCGTTAAACTTATAGAATCTTTTAATTCAACTAATACTTCTAATCCTTTCTTTAATGAATACACATCAAATGATGTTACAAAATAATTTTTTTCTGCACTTTGTAAATCAAAGCTATTAAATTTATTTATATTATCTACATCTATCAATATATAGTCATATTCTAATTCTTTTCCTTCTGGTACTCCTAAATATTGCTTTATTGATTCTAAGTTATCAAATCCTACTGCAACATCCATTTCTTCATATTCTGTTACATAAGTTACTGTAGGATTTATTACAGGAACTATGTATTTTGCTTTTTGATTAAGAGTCGAGTCCACTATTAAAACTTTTTGTTTTAAGACTGTCAATATTTTTCCGACATATACAATCATATCTGTTTTATCATAAGCTCCTATAAAACCTATTCTTTTCATCTGTATGCTCCTCTCCTATATTTGGCTAATATCATTTATTCTATGTATATTCTTTTACTCTCCTGCTAATCCATCTAAATATGTTTGTCTTGAATTTTGTGCATTTGTAGCACTTTCTTGCATTTTTGTTGTCAAGTTGTCTTGACCTTCTGAACCTGCTCTTGATATAGCTGAGTTTATATTATCTGCTCTTAATTGATTTGAACCATTATTCATTCTTGTAACTAATTCTGATCTTGCTCTAGCTACAATGTTAGGATCTGAATTTATTAAATTAACTGTATTTTCTCCTGGCATATATGTACCTGTTGCAGCACTTTGTAATCCACCATCTGTATATTTAGCTAAATATAATTTAGCACCTAATACTTGATATGCATCAACTATTGCATTACTCATTGTTAATGTTTCTGCTTCATTTAATGTCATTTTTACTGTATCAGCCATAGGAATACCTGCTGCTTCTGGAATTGTTACTTCTTTTTTAGAAACAACTATAAAATCTTGTCCAGATGGCAACATTAATCTAACATCAACATAATCTCCTGTTTCCAAATCTGTTGGTAAAACAAGCATATTATATTCTTGTTCTCTTGAATCATCTAATAATGTATTATCACCTTTTGCAATTGTTCCTATTGTAAGAACTGTTTTCGCTTGCATATCTACTTTTGCAACTATTGGCATTTCATTTAATTCAATAAATGTTTTATTATTATCAGGTCCATAGTAATAATTTCCTGTTTCTTCTTCTTGTTTTACTTCTTCAGTATTTCCATTTCCAAGACTTATTGTTAATTTTGGATCATTAGTTTGACCACTAATTGTTATTGGGTTACCTTCTTTATCTTGTAAAGAATATGCTGCAAGTAATTCAGAGCTTGTAACAGCATCTCCTGGTACCATATCTTGATTTACTTGTTTTGTTTCATACATATCAGGTGTAATTATTTGCCCCGATTTTACATCTGCATTTAACACATACACTGAAACTTGTGCTTGTTTTTCTGCGTTTTCCTCTTGTTTATTTTTCATTAACATCATAAATAATATTACAATTACTGCTCCTGTAATTAATAGTGTTATAAACATTCCCATTAAGAATGATACTCTTGCTTTTCTTTGCATTGGATTTGATGCCATTTCAAATTCCTCCCTTATTTATTAATCTACATATTTATATCAAAATATCATCTATTTCATTGTAACGCAAATATTGTCTAAAAGCAATACAATTTGTAGTTGTAATCTTTTTTTCATATTTTTGTAAAATAATTGTAATATAAAAGGCAGGAAATCAAATCCTGCCTTTATGTATTATAAAAGCAAAATTTAACTTCCTGCTAAATGAAAATATTAAAACTATGACTTATCACTAATCTTATTTCATGTTGTGTTCAGCTTGTTCTATCATTTTTTTAACCATTTGTCCACCTATTTTACCTGCATCTTTAGCTGATATATCTCCATTGTATCCATCTTTAAGATTTACTCCAACTTCGCTAGCTACTTCATATTTGAATTTGTCTAATGCATCCATAGCTTCTGGAACTAATTTTTTATTTGTGTTTCTTGCCATCGTTTTTCACCTCCTGTTAATATTAACATTAGAAAAACTATGTTTTTCTAATACTAGCATTTGCAAATATAAAAAAAATAAACTGGTAATTTTTGCAAAAAAAAGACAGAAGTTTTTTACTTCTGCCTTATTGTTTTTTACTATGCTTCTGGTTCTACTAAACCATAATTTTTTCCATCTTTTAGTTTGTGAATTACATTTACTTTTCCTGTTTCTACATTTATAAAAGCTAGGAAAGTATGTGTTGGTTTTCCTTGTAATTCTAGCATTGCATCTTCTGGTGTTATAGGTTTTATTTCATAATAAGAAGTTTTTACTATTTCATCTTTTATTTCTGGAACTTCTTTTTCTACTTCCAACACTTTTAATGTAGAATCTCTCATCATTTTTTCTTTTTTAGTTTTTGTTTTTCTTATTTGTCCTTCTAATATATCTATATCTTTATCAATAGCAGCATATAAATCTTTATCTTCTGTTACTGCTCTATATTTTTCTCCTTTTGCTGTTACATAAATTTCTGCTATTTGTTCATTTTTTTGAACTTTCAAAGTTACATCAGCTGTAGCATCTTCAAAATACTTGTCAATTCTTCCTAGCTTTTTTTCTACATAACTATTAATAGCCTCTGTTACTTCTATTTCTTTACCAAGTACATTAATTTTCATAATTACATTACCTCTTTTCCTTTAGATTGTTTTTTCATAAACTAATTTTATAAATTTTATTGTATGCCTATTATATATAAAATTGGAATATTTTGCAATAGTTTATTTAAACTAAACCTCTCATTATTTAAACTAAGCCTCGCATTCCTTGCAACAGTTATTTTACTAGATCTTGCATTCTTTTACAGCATTTATTAATCTGACCATTCCAATTCCCATCCTGCAATAATAACACTATCACCTTCACAAACTCCCATTTCTTTAAGCTTGTCATCTATTCCCATTTCTTTTAATGATTTGTGAAGATAATATATTGATTCGTTATCCTCAATATTAACTCTTCCCATAAGTCTTTCAACAGCTTTTCCTTCAATAATAAAATCTTCGCCTTCTTTTCTTATTGTCCATTCATCTTCCTTTTTCTCCAAAGTATAAACCATTTTTTCTTCTGGCTCAAACAATTCTTCTTTTGGCAAGGTTTTTAATCTTTCTGCTACATGGTCAATTAATTCTTGAACTCCTTCGCCTGTTACTGCTGATATTTTATATATTTCCAAATTTTCTTTTTTTGCTAATTCTTCTAATTCTTTTAATGGTTTTTCATCTTGTATAACATCCATTTTTGTAGCAACTATTATTTGAGTTCTTTTACTTAATTTTTTGCTGTATTTTTTTAACTCTTCATTAATTGTTTTAAAATCTTGTATCGGGTCTCTACCTTCGGTTCCAGATACATCTATAAAATGCAATAATAATCTGGTTCTTTCAATATGTCTTAAAAATTGAATTCCAAGACCTACTCCTTCGCTTGCTCCTTCTATAATTCCTGGGATATCTGCTATTACAAATCCACCATCTTTTGTTTTTACAACACCTAAATTAGGTTCTAATGTTGTAAAATGATAATTTGCAATTTTAGGTCTTGCTGCAGTAGTTTTTGATAAAAATGTTGACTTACCAACATTTGGAAATCCTAGTAATCCTACATCTGCTAATAGTTTTAATTCAAGTATTACTTCTTTTTCCTCGCCTTCATCTCCATCTTGGGCAAATCTAGGAGCTTGTCTTGTTGAAGTAGCAAAATGCGAATTTCCTTTTCCGCCTCTGCCACCTGGCAAGATTTTTTCAATTTGTCCTTCTTTAGATAAATCTGCAATTACTTTGCCAGTTTCAGCATCTTTTACAACAGTTCCTATTGGTACTTTTATATATAAATCAGCTCCATATTTACCATTGCAGTGATTTCCACTTCCATTTTCGCCATTCCCAGCTTTATATTTTTTATTGTAACGGAAATCTATTAAAGTGTTTTTGTCTTTATCTACTTTAAAGTAGATATCTCCACCTTTTCCTCCGTCACCACCATCAGGTCCACCAGCAGCAACATATTTTTCTCTTCTAAAAGAAATTGCACCATTGCCACCATTTCCTGATTTTATGATTATTTTAGTATAATCTGTAAACATATTTTTTCCTTTCCTTAAGTTTATTTGTAACATACCTTCTCCACCTTAATAGGTGGGAACTTTTTTGCTTAAACAAGTTATTAAATTGTTACATGTTCTCACTTTCTTAAAAGTGAGGACTCCTATTAACTAGCTTTACTTTAACCAATCAGGATTTTCTAAATACCAGTCAATAGTTTTAACAATTCCATCTTCAAATTTAGTTTTTGGATACCATCCTAATTCATTCTTTATCTTTGTTGGGTCTATTGCATATCTGTAATCATGTCCTTTTCTATCTTCAACATGTTCAATTAAGCTTTCAGGCTTTCCTAATCTTTGTAATATTAATTTAACTATTTCAATATTTCTTTTTTCATTATGTCCACCAATGTTATATCTTTCTCCTGCAACACCTTTATGGAATACTAAATCAATTGCTTCACAATGGTCTTCTACATATAACCAATCTCTAATATTTAATCCTTCACCATATACTGGTAATTTTTCATCATTTAATGCTAACTTAATCATATGTGGAATTAACTTTTCATTATGTTGATAAGGTCCATAATTGTTTGAACAATTTGTTACATTTATATTCATGTTAAAAGTTTCTTTGTAAGCAAATGCAATTAAATCTGAACTTGCCTTTGAAGATGAATATGGACTACTTGGCTTAATAGGAGATTTTTCTGTAAAATATCCTTCTTCACCTAATGAACCATACACCTCATCTGTTGAGATATGTACAAATTTATTTGGACTTCCTTCGCCCCATTTTTGCTTTGCTGTTTCAAGCAAAGTATGTGTTCCAATTACATTTGTTTGTGTAAATATAAATGGTGTTTTTATACTATTATCGACATGTGATTCAGCAGCAAAATGAATTACTCCGTTTATTTCATATTCATCAAAAATTTCTTTCATTTTTTCAAAATCACATATATCAGCTTTTATAAATGTTATTTTATCCTCAACTTTTTTTAAATTATCTAAATTTCCTGCATATGTTAATTTATCCACTACAATTACTTTATAGTCTGGATGTTTTTTTACAAAATATTCTGCAAAATTTGCTCCTATGAAGCCCGCAGCTCCTGTTACTAATACATTATTCATTTTAAAAAATTCCTTTCCTTAATATTCTTATATATTCTTTACTGCTAATATACTATAAAATATATAAAATCTTGTTGTCGCAATTTCCAAAAAAGAATTAATATGTAAATTGCTCCAAATCGCACTGCGCTATTGCTTCGTTTGGTCGCTGACGCAATTTTATATATTTTATAGTATATTAGCTTGTAATCACTTATTAAGAATTAGTTATTAGCTAAATCTTTAAATAGGTCGGTTTGTTTAAGTTCTTGTAAGCTTGGCCATTTAGCATCCTTTTCAGAAGTTAGCAAATCATTTACTGACATATCCCCCAAAGGCCAATCTATATTTACATCTGGGTCATTCCATGCTAGTCCACCTTCTGCTTCATGATTATATATATCATCACATTTATATGTAAATTCCGCTTCGTCTGATAAAACTAAAAATCCATGTGCAAATCCTCTTGGTATCATAAACATCTTTTTATTTTCCTCTGAAAGGATTACACCTTCCCATTTTCCGTAAGTTTTGCTATCAGGTCTTAAATCAACTGCTACATCAAAAACTTCACCTTTTATACATCTAACTAATTTTGCTTGTGAATTAACTTTTTGAAAATGTAAACCACGTAAAACACCTTTTTTTGATTTTGATTGATTATCTTGTACAAAATCATAGTTCAATCCAATCTCTTCAAATTCTTGTTTACTGTATGTTTCCATGAAATATCCTCTATTGTCCCCAAATACTGTTGGTTCAATAACATATACTCCTTCAATTGAAGTTTCTTGCTTTTTAAATTTTCCCAATGTTCCTCTCTCCTTTTCTTTTTTCTTTATATTCTATTATTTTATTTTCTAATTTTGATATTCCATTTGTTGCCAATATTAGGAATACAGGATACAAACAATAAATATATCTTGACTTTATTTCCCATATTAAATAAAAACAGAATAATCCTATTATAAAATACAATAATAAATCTTTTTTATCATTTTTATCTTTTATTACTAATCCTATCAATGATAATATTGTTAAGACTAAGTATTGTCCTTTCATTATATAATCTAAAGCTTTCCTTATTTTTGATGTTTCAGGATTTGATACTTTTAGAGTTATTGGTGTTTCATAATAATATGCATCTTCTTGTCCTGCTCCAAAAGCATATCTTTGTACTTGATATGTTCCTTCAGTCCAAAGCCAATATTCTTTTTTAGCAAGTAAAGCCAGCAATCGCTTCCCCCCCCAACGTGTTGATTCGTTCTGCTACGTCTTCTGCTTTCCATTTTGTAGAATGTGAAGAATCTTGAAATCCAAATTCTTCTTCATTTAATCCCATTTGTATAAATGACCATATTGGATATTTTGGGTTTTCCTCACTTTGTGGTATTAATACTTTTTCTAATTGAGAATATATCAAATTGCATATTATAAATGTAATTAACATTATCAATAAAGTTTTATAATCGAATTTTTTCAAAATCAAGTACATAGCTACTGCAATTATTAATATTATTCCAACTGGTCTTATTATATATTGTAAAAAAGCTAAAACAGAAAGTGCAATTATGTCTTTAACATTATAACTATCTTTTGTTGCAATATATATCATAATTGTTGCTAATAATACATATATTACATCATTATATAAATGATTTATATATAAAAAAGTTGACATTGAAAATATTCCCAATAGTAGTACTATTCTATTGTTATTTTTATAAACATTATTATAAATTTTATAGGCAAATATTATTGTTGATATATTACAAAAAATATTGAATATTTTTATTATTGTTACTCCGCTATATATTTTCAATAGTATATAAAAAATAATTGTTATTGGTACATTGTTAGGATATATTTGTAAATAGTCTATTCCTTGCGAAAAGTTCGAACTTGCAATTTCTATTACTCTGAGCATATCTGAAAATGGTTTAAGTGGAACTACTTTTAAATATATAATTTCTCCAATGCAATATAATGTTAGTAAAATAATGCTAACAATTTTTTTGTTAGGAAATTTCTTTTCGATAAATTTATTGGCTATAAATATTAACGCTACGCCTATTACGCTAATTGTAATTCCTAATATACTCCAAATATTATTTAATGCAAAGGTTGGTCTGTCCTCATATAAATAAATTGAATTTACAATAAACATTCCTATTGTTATTACTGCAAATAAAATTATAACAAAATTCATAGATATTTTATGTATTATATCATCTACTTTATCTATTGCCTTTTTCATTATAAGTTTTGTTTCCTTTCATCTTGATTATAATTTATTTTATTAAGTCTTTTAAATATTTTCCATAGTCTGTTTTCATGTATTTATCTGCTTGTTTTGATAATTCTTCTGCTGTTATCCATCCTTTTTGATAAGCTATTTCTTCTGGGCAACAAACTTGCATTCCTTGTCTTTTTTCAATTGTTTGAACAAAGCTTGCTGTTTCAATTAATGCATCATGTGTTCCTGTATCGAACCATGTCATTCCTCTTCCAAATGTTTCTACATATAATTGATTTCTATTCATATATACTTCATTTACTGTTGTTATTTCTAATTCTCCTCTTGCAGATGGTTCTATTCCTTTTGCTATTTCTACAACATCGTTTGTGTAAAAATATAATCCTGGTACTGCATAATTTGATTTTGGATTTTCTGGTTTTTCCTCTATTGATATTGCTCTTCCTTGTTCATCTATTTCAACAACTCCATATGCTCTAGGGTCTTTTACTTGATATCCAAATATTGTTGCTTCATTTTCTCTTTCATTTGCTCTTTTTAACATTTCTGATAAATGTGAACCATAAAACATATTGTCACCTAATATCATAGCAACATTATCTTCACCTATAAAATCTTCACCTATTATAAATGCTTCTGCTAATCCATTTGGTTTTTCTTGTACTTTATATTCAAATTTCATTCCCCAATGAGAGCCATCACCTAATAATTCTTTAAATACGTTTATATCTCTTGGAGTTGAGATTATTAGTACTTCTCTAATATTTGCTTCCATTAAAACTGATAATGGATAATAAATCATTGGCTTATCATATACTGGCATAATTTGTTTTGATATTGCATGTGTTAATGGATATAGTCTTGTTCCGCTACCTCCTGCTAAAATAATTCCTTTTCTTTTTTTCATATTTTTCAGTCCTTTCTTTTTTCCCTTTTTACTTTCGAACAATTTGCTATCATAACTCGCTATTATAATTTGCTGTTATACTTATAAATTCTTTTAAGATTTTTTCTTTAGTTTTACATTTTTCCTTCTGCTTTTAAATATCTCTTTAGTGCATCTTCCCAGTCTGGTACTTCGATTCCTTGTGCTAATAATTTTTCTTTTGAAAGTTGTGAATTTTTAGGTCTTTTTGCTTGTGTAATTTTCATCATTTCAATATATTTCTCTGTTGTTACCGCATTTACATGGCAATCTATTCCTGCATCTTCAAAAATTGCTTTTGTAAAATCATACCATGTTGTATAACCTTGATTTGTAGCATGATATATTCCATATGGAATTTTCTTTTCTATTGCTTGTCCTATTATATTTGCTAAATCCACTGCATATGTTGGTGAACCATGTTGATCTGCAACCACATTTAATTCATCCTTGTCTTCACCCAACTTTAACATTGTTCTTACAAAGTTATTTCCATCTCCATACAACCATGCTGTTCTAAATATATAATATTTATCTGTATTATCTTGTACTTGCTCTTCTCCATGTAATTTAGTTATACCATATGCTGTAACTGGAGCTTTTTCATCATCTTCTTTGTAATCATTGTTTATGTCTAATTCTCCACCAAATACATAATCTGTACTAATATGTACTAAAACTGCATCATTTTCTTTAGCAGCTTTTGCTAAATTTCCTGGTCCATTTGCATTTATTTCTTCTACTATTTCTCCTGCTTCTTCTGCTTTATCAACTGCTGTATATGCTGCACAATTTATTATATATTCTGGTTTTACTTCTTCTACCTTAGCTCTTACTTGTTCTAAATTTGTGATGTCTAAATCTTCTACATCTGTGCAAATCAATTCATTTCCTTCTAATCTTTTAATTACTGCTTTTGCAAGCATTCCGTTTGCTCCTGTTATTAATATTTTCATTTTTTTCCTCCTTTTTTCCTAAATACTACTAATTTACTAAGCACATAATTTACTATTATTACCATAATTTGTGTTACTATTTTTGAGAACATATCATTTATATGAAATACATTTATCATAAGCGCAAATGTTCCTACATCACATGTTATACCTGAAAATACTCTTGCTAATATAAATGATGCCATTTCTTTAAAGAAATTTTTTGCCCCTTTTGTTTTACTTTCAAATACAAATAATTTATTTGTTATATATGCAAAAAGTACTGCAACTATCCATGCTATGATATTGCTAATTATTTCATCTATTCCAAATATTTTTGCAAATACACTATAGGTAATAAGATTTACAAAAAATGTACAACCACCAAAAAACAGGTAATTTATTACTTCTTTATATTTATTATATAGTTCTTTTATTTTCTCCATTCTATTTTCCTTTCGATTTTTTGCTTGTATGCTGATTTATATTAGGAACACTCAGATTGTGTAAACCTTACTACATGCTATGTTTTATGCTATTTTTCTATGTTAATTGTTTTTTCTACTATATATTGTGGTCTTTGTTTTGTTTCATCATAAATTCTACCAATATATTCTGATAAAATCCATATTGACAAAAGTTGAACTCCTGCAAAAAATGTTACTGTCACCATTATAGATGTCCAACCTGCTGATAAATGGTTTAATTTAAATGCATATGAAATTAATGTGTATATCAATATTATTATTGATATAAATATTGATATAAATCCTAAAATTCCTACTAATTTCAATGGTTTCCTTGAAAAACTTATAATTCCATCAGATGCTAATTTTAACATTTTTTTAAGTGGATATTTTGTTTCACCTGCAACTCTTTCTTTTCTCTCGTATTCAAAAGGTGTTTGCTTATATCCAACCCAACTGAACAAACCTCTCAAAAATTTATTGTGTTCAGGCATTGCATTTACTGTATCTACTACTTTTCTATCTACTAATCTAAAATCTCCTGTATCTTTTGGTATTTCTACATCTGATAATGCATTTAATGTTTTGTAAAACATTTTTGCAGTTAATAATTTAAATATTGATTCTCCTTCTCTTGATTTTCTTTTTCCGTAAATAACTTCATTACCATCTTCCCACAATTTTAGCATATCTGCTATTAACTCTGGTGGATCTTGCATATCTGCATCCATAATTATTATAGCATCACCTGTTACGTATTTTAATCCAGCTGTTACTGCGGCTTGATGTCCAAAATTTCTGGAGAATGATATCACTTTTACACTTTTATCTTTATTTGCTATACCTTCTAATATTTCTAAAGTTTTATCTTTACTTCCGTCATTTACAAATATTATTTCATGTTCGTAATTTTTTATCTCTTGTAAACATTTTTTTACTCTATTGTAACATTCGTCTGCCACTTTTTCTTCATAGTACATTGGTATTACAACTGATATTTTTTTCATATATTAATATACACCTCTCTTTGCTATCTTAATCCTCTTCTCTAAATTCATCTGTATATTTTATCATTTCTCAATATTTTAGACGTTTATATCATAACATTTATAACAAAAAAGTACAAGAGTTAACTTGTACTTTTTATATTGTTATAAATAACAAAATTTTTATATACCTACAAACTAGGTTTTTATTTAATCTTCAATTTTTCTTTATGTTGATGGTCTTGCACAAGGTGATGATGGCATATTTTCATAAACTGGAATTACAAAAGTAAAGTGACTTTCTAATAATCCATTATCTCTAAAAGTTTTATACATTGAATATCCTTCATCATTTGCTGCTCTGATGTTTTGCATATATTGATGACTATAATTTTTATTTACTACATTATATTTTTGGAAATACAATGTTGATTGTCCTACTGCTATATAATTTGTCTTTAAGAAAGATGCTCCACCTATTATTGATGCTTCAGGTGTAAACCAACCTCTATCATAAGCATATTGTGCTCCTCTTACTAATCCACTACCATCATTTCCACTAACATTTATATTATATAGATTATATACTTTTGTTCCATTGTATGTATATCCATACATTGAACCTCCGCCTTTTCCACATTCTTGCATTATCCTTGAAGCTATATGGAATGGACTAATACCATTTTGCTGCGCTGCTTGTAATATTGCATTTATACAACTTGGATTATTTAAATATGAATATCCACTAACCATTTTTTGTATGTCACTATATGTACCAGATGATGAAGCTAAATCTTGGAATTGGAATATGTATCCATCAAAACTATTACGTGGATCCATCATATATGCAATTGCTGCTCTTGTTGCTAAATACCAACTCTTTGATACATCATAACCTACATTACTCTTTCTCCAATTTCCTGTTGCTTGTGTTAAACTTCTCGTTCCTACTTCTTGTGCATCTAATGCTTCATCCCAAGTTATTCCAGTATAATATATTCTTATATTCCAATTTGGATGTGCATTTTTTACTTGTTGTAATCCTGATTTGAATCCAGAATATCTTGCATCATCTAACATTGAAAAACTTTGGCTATCATTATATGATTTCTCAGTTTCTACGAACTTAAATAACTGTGCTTTTGTTCCATTTCCTTCCCATGTTTGCATTGGTGTTCCATTACTGATTTCTCCATTATAGATATCTAAATATAGTCCTCCACATTCTGAAACTATGTTATATGTTCCATCTTCCAAGTCTTTTATTTTCCATTTTTGTGCTTCATTACCATATTGTTCATATTGTTGTACTGGAGTTCCGTTTTCAGTTCCATAATCTTTAACATCCAATGCTTGTCCTGAGTGTACAGGGCTTATTGTATATGTTTTATCACTATTATATTTTACATTAAACTTTTGGCTATTACTACTTATTCTATCTTGTACTTGTAATCTAGCTCCTAATTCTGTACTTTCATTAGCAATACCTAAAATTTCATCACTTGATGTTGTAGTTTGTATTTCATACATTCCATCATCAATTTCTTGATATTCAGTTTTTTCAAATGTAAATTTTTGTGCATCAGTTCCATTCAATTCCCACATTTGTATATTAGTACCATTTTCAGTTTTTCCATCATATATATCTAAACAAAGATTATTACATTTTGATATTATATTATATTGCTTAGTATTTCCTATTTCATGTATTATCCATTCTTGGGCATCGTTATTATCACGATATTCATACTGCTTTACATTTGTTCCTTTTACAGTTCCTCCATTATCAACATCTAATGACTTCTTAGAATGTACAGCTTTTATTGAATAATATCCATCACCTAAATCTCTTATATGGAATTTTTGATTCTTCTTTTCACAATCTTCCCAAATCTGTACATTTTTTCCATCTTCCTTGCCTCCTTCTGAGACATCTATCACCATGTTATTTTTTGCAACTGATTTTATTTTATATGTTCCATCATCTATTGTATGCTGTGGTTTTATTTCTTCTGTATTAACACTTGGCTCTGTTGATGGTTTAACACTCGGTTCTGTTGATGGTTCAGCACTTGGTTTTGTTATTTCCTCAAATTCAAATTTTTGTGCATCACTTTCATTATCTTTGTACATTTGTACATTAGTTCCATTTGCACTTTCTCCTCCGTAAACATCCAAAGATAGTCCATTACATTTTGAAATTATTTTATATTTATTTGTTCCTGCTATCTTTTCTATTTTCCACTCTTGTGCATCTCCTCCTGTATCTAAATATTGCTTGACATTTGTTCCATTTTCTTTTCCTGCATTATTAACATCTAATGAACAACCTGAATGTACCGCTAATATTTTATAATAACCATCTTTTAATTTCGTAACTTTAAACTGTTGTTGCTCTACATCACTATTTTGCCATATTTGTACATTTGCTCCTGGCTCTTTAGATCCTTGATCAATATCTAAATACATATTTGAGCCAACTCCTACTTTTATTTTATATGTTCCATCTAAATCATCTTTATTAGGATCAGTACTTGGTTTTACTGATGGCTCTTTTGGTTGTTCTTGTCCTACTTTTTCAAGTACAAATTTTTGTGCCATATTACCGTCATTTTCATATACTTGTACGTTTGTACCATTATTTGATTCGGCATTTTGAACATCCAAATATTTTCCGCTTAATTTTGATACTATGTTACAATATCCGTTTTTTGCATCATCTTCTTTTATTAACCACTGCTGTGCATCTGTTCCATTGTTTTCATATTGCCATACATTTGCATTATTTTCTTTATCTGCGTTTTCTACATCTATAACTTTTCCTGAGTTTTTACTTTCTATTTTATAATATTGTTCATCTATTTTAGTAATTATAAATTCTTGTTGTGCTACATTACTTTTTTCCCAAATTTGTAAATTCGCACCATTTTCCTTAGACCCAGCATCTATATCTAAATACATATTTGAGCCTACAGCTGCTCTTATTTTATATACCCCGCTAAAATCTTTTTTGACAGTGGTTGCTGTTGCCATTGGGATAAACATTCCTATTATTAATATGATTAGAATAAAAATACTAAAATATCTTTTGTTTTTCATTTTTCTTCACTCCATTTATATATTTTACCACATTCTTTTATAAGCTATATCAATATCAACATCACCTATGACTCCATCTATTGAACCTCTAGATGAAACTTGCCATATATCATGATTTCCTAAGTATTTAAACATACTTTCTGGAACATTACCATTATTTCCTCCTAGCCATTCGTAATATCCGTATGATGCTACCCAAATAGAAACATCTGATGGAATTTGGTCTATATAAATTCCTACACCATCTTTATTCATTATCCAGTTTTTACTAGAGTATATTCCTGGTTTATAACCATAATTTCTCATTATATCGCAATATGTATTACACATATCTGTTCTCATTTGAGTTGATAGTCCTCGTTGATTTGCATCTTCTATATCAAAAAATATTGGTAATTTAAAGTTATAATTTTTTGTTTTTAAATAATCGACTAATGCTGATGTTTGTGTTCGAACTTCTTGAATAGTATCTGCATATGTATATACATATCCTCCTAGTGGAATACCTTGTTTCATTATATTTTCATAATAATTTTCAAATCTATTATCTATAATTAAATTTTCTTTTTCAGTTGTATATCCAATTCTTGTTATTGCAAAATCTGCTCTTCCTGATTCTTTTAATGCTACATAATTTATGTCTCCATTCCATTGTGATATATCTATTCCAAAATATATTTCTTCAAATTTGAATTTTTCTGCTTTACTTCCATCCATTCCATATAGCCATATATTAGTACCATTATTTGCATCACCATTATAAACATTCATATATAATCCATTTAATTTAGATTTTATATAATAATATCCATCTCCTGCATCTTCTATTATCCATTTTTGTGCATCTGATTCATTTTTATCATTTTGCCATACATTAGTTCTTGGTTCCATTCCACTATTTTCTACTTCTAAATTCATATGTGAATGTACCACTTCAATATTATAGCAATTATCTTCAAGATGTATTAATTTAAATTTTTGTTGTAATACATTTGTACTGCTCCAAAGTTGTAAATTAGCTTTTGCAGCCTTAGAACCTCCATCTATATCAAAAGCTTTACAATCTATATTTTCTAAAGCTGATGTAATTCTATATGTTCCGTCAAATATTATTGGTTCTTGATTCTCAACATATGGAATAAATTTAAACATCTGTCTAGATGGATTTTCGTTGTTTTTTTCATACATTTGAATGTTTGCACCTTCATTTGCTTTTCCATCTGCTACATCTAAATAAATTTTATTACATTTTGATATTATGTAATAGTAATCTTTTTCTTCTGATTCCTTTATAATCCATTTTTGTGCATCCCCATTGTTTTTTTTGTCTTGTTTTACATTTGTTCCATTTTCTTTTCCTGCATTATGTACGTCTAATGACTTTCCTGAATATGGTATTTCAATTGTATAATATCCATCTCCTATATAATAAACTGAAAATACTTGTTGTTTTACATTTTGATTTCCCCACAAATGTACATTAGTGCTATCTGCGGTAGAACCTGCATCAACATCTAATACCATATTTTCATTAAGTGCTGATGCTATTTTATATTTTCCATTAGAAATTGTATAAATTGCCTCTACATCTTCAACTGGGTCAAACTCAAATTCTTGTGCTGCAGTGCCATTATATTCATATGTTTGTACATTGGTTCCATTAGAACTATATGCACCATACACGTCTAAACATAAATTATTACATTTTGATATTATATTATACTTCTTTACCTCTTGCCCGTTTTGTACTTTCAACTTCTTGTATTATCCATTGTTGTGCATCATTATTGTCACGATATTCATACTGTTTTACATTTGTTCCATTTTCTTTTCCTGCATTATTCACATCTAATGATTTTCCTGAATGTAATGCTATTATTTTATAATAACCATTTTCTAAATATGTAACTTGAAACTTTTGTTGATTTACATTATTAGATTCCCAAATTTGAGCATTGGCACCATCTGTCTTTTTTCCTCCGTCTATATCTAAGCACATATTTCTTCCTACATTGGCTCTTATTTTATATATTCCATCTGTAAGTGTTTTTTCTGCTTTCCATTCTTTTACTTCTTCAAAAACAAATTGTTGAGCAACAGTTCCGTTCCCTTGATACATTTGCACATTAGTTCCATTTGAACTATATGCACCATACACGTCTAAACATAAATTATTACATTTTGATATTATATTATACTTCTTTACCTCTTGCCCGTTTTGTACTTTCAACTTCTTGTATTATCCATTGTTGTGCTTCTGTATCATTGTTTTTATATTGCCATACATTTGCTCCATTATTTTTTCCTGCATCACAAACATCCAACACTTTTCCTGAATGTAATGCTGTTATTGTATAATATCCCTGCTCATTATATGTAACTTGAAATTTTTGTTGCTCTACATTACTTTTCTGCCAAATCTGCAAATTTGCTCCATCATTTTTCTTTCCCCCATCTATATCAAGATACATATTTGAATTTATATTTGACCTTATTTTATATATACCATCACGAATAGTTCGTTCACCTTTTATAGAATTTGCTATTTGCTCTGGTTGTTCAATTTTTATATTTTCTGCATTTTCTTTTTCTTCTGTTGTTTCACTTTTTATTTCTTTTTTACCTTTTGTTTTATCATTTAAATTTGTATCTACTTTATTTTCTATATTGTCTGTTTGTTGACTTTCCTTTTTACTTTCTGTAGTAGTTGTATTAGATTTATTTTCTTTAATTTCTTGTTCGTTTTTTGATATGTTTGTATTGTTTTCTATTTCTGTTTTATTTTTAATTTCTATTTTGTTATCAATAGCTAAAACTACTGGTTCAACTAAGTTTATAAAAAAAATTATTAATACAAAAATACTTATATATTTTATCTTTTTCATTTTTTCCCATACTCCTAGTTTTATTTTCATCTTTATTATACATTTTCCAATAATTTTTTTCAATAGTTTTTACGTAAATACTTTTAGTATATTATCACATTTGTTCCATTTTCATATAAATTTATATAAAACACAAATGATAATATAATTAGACCTATTAATAATACATACTTTAATTTACTATTTTTTTTGTCTAATGTTTTGAATAATTTTATGCTTAATATAGAACTAATAAGAACTAATATCAAGTCTGTTGTCATAAAAACTCTATTTCCTGATACATAAAGAGTTGGACTAAAGCTCATAACAAGTGCTGAGCATATACTTGCCAAATAAAGTATCGCTACTATAATACCTGTTTTTTTTGTTTTGAAAACATAAATAAGTTGACCTGCAATTATTCCTAATACTACACTACTAGAAATTAATTGTTTTAATACATCACTACTATATATAGTATTTATACTAAATTTTTCAAAATTGAAAAATATATTATTAATCAATCCGTCTATATCTGCTCCTGAGATTCTTCCTAATATTTGATTAAACGGAAATATCTTAATTACAACGTATGCTATTGGTATTAACGCAATAACTTTGTTTATTTTTTTTGTTTTTTTATCTATGATTATAAAGTAAGATGATATTAATGCTATTATTGAAATTAATATAGTCGAATCATTTATTATATGTTTAGCTGTTTGTATATAACCTTGTATTAATTTATCTGATAATGTAAGTGTGCTAAAACTAGGATACCATTTTAGCTCTTCTGCATAACTTCTTGCTGAATTTCCTGGCGCTAACAGATTAATTAATGATAATATTACAATAATTATATAATGTGCTATTAGTAGCTTACTAATTTTTCTTTTTTCAACTTTGCACCATAAAATTGTTATAAATCCAAATGCAACTAATATAGCTGCTGTTTGTTCTGCAAATGCTGCAAATATATTTGCTATAATCGCAAATATATAATATTGTTTTCCTATTTGCTTATTTTTCAATTCACTAATAAATGGAATTATAGCCACTAACATCATAGCTACTGGCCAAAAATAATTCATTGCTCCTGCAACCCATAATGCTCCACTATTAATAACTGGAATACTTATAAAAAAGGTAATTGCAAAAATTATAGTTAACAATATATTATTATATTCTTTTTTCCATTTATCAAAAAGTAATGTTGTTATTTTATATATTGATAATAATGTAATTATAAACATAATTACATTTGATATTTTAAACATTATTGTTGGTAGATTAACAAATACATTTATTAATGCTGTTAAGGTAATTCTTCCACTCCATTGCACATAAAATTCACTTATCCACTTTATACATGTTGGAATACTATTAAATGCTTCTTGATATATTTTATCATCCAAAGTTATAAGTCCTTTATTTAATACAAAAAAGCAAATCGCAAATATAATTATTAAAAAAGTTGTTGGGTTAATTATTTTTTTTACTGTTTTATTCACTTTGACCTCCTACATACTTATACAATATATGTTCTTCTTCATCATATAACATAATTTCACAATTTTCTAATAAATAATTTGTTCTAACAGCTCCTGTTAAAACTATTTTATTATCTACTGTTCCTTGTGACAAAGTTTTTATTCTATAATATTTGTCTTCTACTTTCATAATTATACTGCAATTAATTTTTCGTGCAGTTCCTTTTCCTATAATATAATTGTTATATTCCTTTTCTGGAATATATTTTTCATCTACTTTGCAAGTTATTTGTTTCTTTTTCATATTTATATCTTCTATTTGAAAATTTGATTGTTCAAGTTCTTTTGTTTCATCTATTTGTATATCTACTTTTTTAGGAATTGTTGAACTATACTGATAATAAACAAAAAATATAGTTAATATTATAAAAATGCTTATAACTATATGAAATAGTTCTATTTTTCCTACCATTTCTTTTATTTTCATAATTTCCTCCTAGGTTTTAAATCAAGCATGTTTCCAATTCATAACTATAATTCCTATTATAACTAGGCTTGCTCCTATTATACCTTGTGTACTAATATTTTCATTAAATATAACTTTTGATGCAATAAGTGTTAATACTTGTACAATTCCTGTACATAATGGCATTATATAGCTTAAATCAAACATTACAACTAATCTTGTAAATAATAGAAAACTACCAAGATAACATATAAAACCTGCTAAGCTTATTAAACTTATTCCAAAATTCATATTTCCGTTTTCA
Organism: uncultured Clostridia bacterium; assembly: GCA_947623285.1. Lineage (GTDB taxonomy): Bacteria > Bacillota > Clostridia > TANB77 > CAG-508 > CAG-269. The sequence continues at coordinate 108,184 of CANQGP010000001.1, forward strand.
AAGGCTAAACTTCCTGGATTTCCACCTTTTTTCATTAATATTAATCCTGATAATGTTAATATTAAATAAATTATTACTAATACTATTTGCATAACTTCTTTACTCCTTTTTTCCATTTTTGCTATCATTCCCTCCTAGGTTTAAATCTAGTTAAATTTATATATGCTTTTTATTTATTAGACTTTTCAGTTTCTTTCACAATATATATTGGTCTCTTCTTTACTTCTAAATATGTTTTTGATAAATATTGTCCAATTATTCCTAATGAGAACAACTGTATACCACTAACCATTAAAATAATACATACCATTGAAGGCCAACCACTTGTTGGATCTCCTAATACTAATGTTTTTACTATTACCACTATTATTAAAATAAATGCAATTAAACAAATTAATAATCCTATTATTGAAGACATTACTAGTGGCGCTGTTGAAAATGCTGTTATTCCTTCTAAAGCATACTTAAATAATTTCCAAAAAGACCATTTAGTCTCTCCTGCAACTCTTTCTACATTTTCATATTCTATCCACTTTGTTTCAAATCCTACAAAACTTGTTATTCCTTTTGAATACCTGTTATATTCTTTCATAGAAATTATTGCATCTACAACTTGTCTTGTTATTAATCTATAATCTCTTGCACCATCTACCATATCTATATCAGACATTTTATTAATTATTTTATAAAACATTCTTGCAAAGAAACTTCTTAACTTAGGTTCTCCTTTTCTTGTAACTCTTCTTGTTCCCACACAATCATAATTTTCTTTTTTTATAGTATCATACATTTGTCGTAATAAAGAAGGTGGGTCTTGCAAGTCAGCATCCATAAGTGTTACATAATTTCCTTCTGCCGCTTCTAATCCTGCAAACATTGCCGCTTCTTTCCCAAAATTTCTAGAAAAGGATATATAACGTACTTTTTTATCTTTTTTTCTTAATTCTTTTATCTCATCTAATGTTTTATCTTTTGAACCATCATTTACAAAAATATATTCAAAATCTACGTCTTTAAAATCTTGCTTTCTTACTCTTTCCATCTCTTCATAAAATAATGGTAATGCTTTTTCTTCATTGTAACATGATATTACTACAGATATTTTTTCCATATTTTTACCCTCTCTAAAATTTATATTTATTTTTCTGTTAGAAATGATTATTTTGATTTTTCATTTATTTCTTCTTTTTCTTGTTTTGTTTCTAAGAATGGTATTATAAATGACATTGGAATTTCTAACACTAATATGTATACATATCTTAAACTAAATGCAAGTGGTGCTGCAATCATTATTGTTGCCCACGTTAAAAGCGCTGGTAAATATATTAATAAATTTTTATATTTCTTTTTATATATAGTAATCAAAGCGCTAAATAATGTTATAAATAAAAATACAGCTGAACTTATATACACTTCTGGTGTGATTATCTTTCTTACAGATTTTCCTGTTACTTTTTTAACATAATCTGTTTGCTCTACAACCTCTCCTTTAAATACTTCTACACTATCAGCCCAATTCCACATTTGTGGATTTACATATGCATCTTTAGTTGCTTTATTAATATCCCAAAATCCTAATGTATTTAGTAAATATGCCTTTACATATGAAGTAGGATTTTGAATTAATCCTTCCAACCACACTTTCATAAACTCTGCCTTATGTTCTTGTAAAAATTCATTATTAAATTCTGGATGCCACTTTACAGGATCTACTAAGCATGGATTATAACTCTGTTTTATTATATCAATATTTAATATATTGTTTATAAATTCTTTTTGTTCATCTGTCAAATTTCCATCTTCTTTTGCTGCTACATAACATAATTGTTGAAGTGGAACTCCTAAACTTTCAACTGTTTTACCTGTCAATCCTAAAAGTTTATAAACTGGTCCTTGAATAATAAGAATCGCTATCATTACTGCTATTGAAACTATACTAAACATTTTCTTCCTGTAAACTAAAATCATAATTGCCGTAGTTGCTATTATTATATAAGTTCCATTGTTTCTTAAAAAAGAAACTAATATTATTAATATTGAATGAATTATTAATGCACTCTTTTTGGTTTCCAAATTTCTACCATTTTGATATACACTCTCTGCTATAAATATGGTATATAAAAACAAAGCTAAACTAAAAGGTGTATCCTTCCAAATAGAAATTGCATACATTGGAATCAATCTACATATTCCATAAAATAATGTTACCAATACTAAATATTTTTTTGATATATTTTTCTTATACATCCAATATACAGACCCTGATAGTATTGCATCCATTATTAAAACTTGAAAAACTGTAAACAATCCTACTCCTGTTGTATAAGAGCTTATTTTAGCACCACAAACTAGAAAAGCTTTTATGCATAATGTATATAATATTGGGTTATTGTTATTTATTACTTTATCATGTATAACTTCTCTAATTGTTGTAACTGTATCTCCATATAATCCTCCTGGAAAGTATGACAAAATAGTTGGAAGCCAACAAATTAGTATAATCCCAAATATTATAAAAAACACTTTTATATTTTTACTTTTTCTTTCTTTTTTTGTATATATTGTTTTTTCTAATTTATCTATTACATATTCCAATAATGTTATAATTATATATGTTCCAATTAATACTCCAAAAAATATTAAAACATTTTTTATCTGTATTTTTTGAAAATATGTTGTGTTTATATTTGTATCAATCGTTCCCGGAAATACTAGTAGGCTATCTAAAGTTATTACAACTGCAAATATAAAAGAAAAGATTATTTTACTAGTAAAATAAATTTTATCATTACATTTCAATCTTTCTAAAATCTTATGTGTTTTTAAATTCATTTCTTGCGTTTCTCCTCTCAAAATATAAATTTTTAAAATTTTATATCTTTATTTAACTTGTCTATTAAAAATCTATATATTCGTATATATACCATTGGCATATTCCATTTGTATAGTAATGAAACTCCCCAAAGTCCTATATGTTTTAATCCTTTTTTTATAGAATATCTAAATGTTAAAAATGGATTTTTTCTCCAAGTAGGAAAATTTTCATTTAAATATTTTATAGTTTCTTTTGTCATCTTTTTTATATCTATATTTGGATCATATGAAGCTCTATACATTACCGATGTACCTAAATGTAAAAAAGCCATCATATCTAAAATATATTTCATTTCATCATATTTATTTGACTTAATATAACAATCTTTTACTTTTAATAAATATTTTCTTAAGTTATTAACATCTTGCTCGTTAACACTATGAATTTGAGAATCATCCCTTAAATAATAATGATACAATACATCTGGTATAAATGCTATTTTTTCAATTTTTGTATATAACTCTATTAATAACATTGTATCATTAAATCCTCTAAATGGTAAAAAGCGCATATTTTGTATTATTTCTCTTTTATACACTTTATTCCATGGTGCAGGATTTATAAAGGCTACAAAGTCATCATCAGCTTTTACTTTTTTAACACATCTGCCAAACCCTGTCATATCTGTTGATGTTACTTTTCCAGTTTTTAGACTTATTCTTTCAAATGCACATACCGCTAAATCTGCATCATTCTCTTTTGCAGCATTGTACAACTTTTCAGCCCAATCTTTTTCTACATAATCATCTACATCTACAAATGTAACATACTCTCCTACTGCTCTTTCTAGTCCATAATTTCTAGAAGTAAATTCTCCTCCATTTTCTTTATGAAATGCTTTTATTTTTTCTGGATATTTACTGGCATATTCATCTACTATTTGTGGAGCCGAATCAGTTGAGCCATCATCTACGCATAAAATTTCAATTTCTTCTAATGTTTGGTTTACTAGTGCATCTAAACATCTTGGCAGGTAATCTTCTAAATTATATATTGCTGCAACTATTGATAACTTATATTTATTTTCCATTTTTCTCCTCTTTCTCATCTTCTAGCTTTTTTACTCTTTTCTTTAATATAGAAAGTTCTTGAATAATTGCTGTATTTTTTTTATTTTCTTCTGCTAACTTTATTGTCATATTAAATATTAAATAAAATGCTATAAATATAGTTAAGCAAAATACCATATTAGATGGCGCTATAAATCCTAGTTTATGTGAAACAAATTCTACTAAATTTGGTATTGCAAGTGCTACTATTAATATAATTCCACTTACTATCCAAAATACTGAAAATGAAATTTGTAAATTCTTTTTATTAATTGCTTTTATTAGTATTAATATATATACTAATGTTATAGCAATCAATACGATTCTTAATATAATTGGCATTTGTCTTGTTTCCTTTCTTCTCTAATTATACTTTTTTTATACTATCTATTAAAATAGCTAAAGATACCTTTATCATATAATCTATACTTTTGAATATATTTATAGAAGATTTTCCACCTTCTCTTTCTCTCATGCTAACAGGTACTTCTACAACTTTATACTTTCTTTTTAGTACATCTACTGTTGATTCTGGTTCTGGATAATCGGTGGGATATTTTTTAGCAAACAACTCTATTATCTCTTTATCCACTGCTCTAAATCCAGAAGTTGGATCTGTTATTTTTTTATGGCAACATATCCTTATTATGAAAGAAATTATATTTTTTCCCAATCTTCTCATAAAAGTAGATTGAAATTCACTTGAGCTTTTGTCCAAATATCTTGTTCCAATACACATATTTGCTTCACCTTTTCGCACTGGCTCAATAATTTTTTCTACATAACTAACATCATGTTGTCCATCTCCATCATATTGAATAGCAATATCATAATTATTTTCATATGCATATTTATAACCAGTTTGAACCGCTCCACCTATTCCTAAATTATGTATTAAATTAATATGATTAATATTATTTTTTTCTAGTATTTCTAATGTTTTATCTTTCGAACCATCATTTATTACCACATAATCTATATCTGGTCTTTTTTTATCTATTTCCTTGCATACTCTTAATATGTTTTCTTCTTCGTTATATGCTGGAATTATTAGTAGTGTTTTCATTTTATTTATTCCTCCTATTGGTATTATTGTACTTGTAAAAATCTGCTAATTTTTATGCAATAAAGAATTTATATACAGCATTTATCGCAAACAAATTCAAAATGCTTAAAACAATTGGTATCTTTAGAGTTATATTTTTTATTTTTATATAATTATTTTTCATACACATTGTTAATAGGATTGTAATAATAACAGGTATAAAATATCTTCCTTGAATTCCGTATATTACAGTACTTCCTGCTCCTGACCATGAAATAAACATGAATGTTTCTATTATTAATATCGTACCTATTCCAATCATTAGTACCCATAACTTCTGTTTCTTATTTAATGCCTGTTTATTATCTTCTACAAAAGCTGAAAATAACACTGTAAACATTATCAACATTATTATTCCTCTGTTCACCTCAATATTTGTACTACCTAATTTTATTCCTACTAACATTTCCATATAATTGCATCCTTCAGTCTCCCAATCTTTAATTATTACATTTGCAAAACTATCTGGATTTTTTATAATATATTTAACTTGCTCTGATGTATTTACGTTAAACTTTTCATTATATCCTGTTATTTCTCCTAAAGATATATATTGCATAGATATTATATACATTACAATTGCTACTATTATTCCTACTAATATGGCTGTTGGTATCACTATGACTTTTTCTTTTTTGCTCATATTTTTCTTAAAAGCCAACATTAATATTAACCCTAGAAAAGGAACATATATTGTTTTTACTATTCCAACTAAGCAACTTAATGCTATCAAACATATTTGTTGCTTTCGCTCTATATGTTTATCTTGAAAAATTAATTTTAAAATATAAGCTATAAATACAATAAACACTGAATTTGTTATACTGTCTGCTGAAAATGAAACTTGTTGATGTATCACCATTGGCATAAACAAATATGCTGCTAACAATATTTTTCCAAATGGTATGGTTTTAATTGCATAATATCCCAAAGCTAAGAATATAATAAAATTAAATATTTTCCCTAAAAAAATTCCTATTAAAATACTTACTCCACAAATTCTAGCAATTAAAAATCCTAATGCTGAACCTATATATAACACAAAAGCATAATTTTGAGCCGAAGATATTACTTGCACTGTATCATTATAATTTGTTTGTTCAGTAACTTTTCCCCTTAAATCACTATATTTATCTATTTTCGTTTGTTGATATTCATATAAATCTTTTGGAATATTAGTATGAGAAGTACCGTCCTCTTCTATTGGTGTTATTAATATTCCTTTTGATATTTCATAAGCTTTCCATAAATGTGCACTTTCATCTGGTACTTGTCCTGGTAAAACAAAAACCAAATACATGGTTCCCACTGGTATCATAAAAGTTAAAAACATCTTTTCTATAACATTTTTATCTTTATAACAACAATATATTAAACATGCAATACTTAAAATCATATACATTATTCCAATAATCAAATAAGTTTTATGATAATATCCATCAAGTTGCTTTATTGTAATCACTTTATATATCGCGACAATTGATATTAAAAAAAATATAAATTCCAATACATATCTAATCACATATATCTTTTTTTCTGCCCACTTTATTTTTTCTATGATTTTGTCAATTGACATTTTACTTTTCTCCCCTTATTTTTTTATAATATATCATACTAGCCATAATTATACAATAAATAAACTTTGTTACTATTTTATGACTTTATATATTAATAGACCTTTTTCATTATATTTTTCTTCAAATTTCACTTCTTCATTGCTAAGCTCTTCCAAATTTCTAGTTGTCAAAATATATCCTACATTTAATTCTTTTACTTTATCTACACTAATATATAATTTAATACTGTCACTATACAAAAGTTCCACTTTATTTTCGTTACTGGTAATTTCAACAGTAATATGTGCATAACGATTATAAATTTGTCTATTTTCTACCAATTCACTTTTTTCTTCCAAAACAACATCAAACAATTCCTTGTTTGGATATATATTAGTAGAATTTATAACTTTAGCTCCACTTGCCAAAATATAATTTGGTATATAGAAGGATGTACTATCTACAAGCCATAAATTATTTTCTTTATCTTCTGTTACAATTTTTTGTACTTCTTTAGCAACTGGCTTATCCCTCATAACTGATATACCTTTTTGTATTGGATTTACTGTAACTCCTGTTATAATTGAAATTATAATTAAAGTATAAATTAATCCTTTTTTATGATTTTTTCTGTTTATATTCACTAGTAAATATATTTGTAACAATAAGACAATTCCACAAGCTATTAATCGAATTGGTGTAAGTAGATTTTCACTATCAGATATTTTTGCTAAATACATTAATATTATCTCTAATATAATAGTGATAACTATAGCCACTTTTTTTCCAAATAATTTAGTGTTTTTATCTACTTTAGCTAATAAATAAATTAATAACAATACTTGAGTAAAGCCCAAAGGCACAGCCATTCTTGTCGCTGGAACCATATAAAGTAAAGTAAATCTTGCAAATACTTTATTAGTTGGTATATGTGACCATACTCCAAATACTACCCCTAATATTAGTAATGGAATTAAAAATACTAAATTTTCTTTTGCCTCTTTTTTATTTCTAAGAATATATACAACTGAAAGTATCATCGGAATTGGGAAAAGCGAAATCATGCCTGAAAGTTCACTAGGGTTATTCACTCCTATATAAGGGAATAAATAAGAATACACATATGAATATACTACTTTTAAAGCATTTCCACCTATCTCAAATCTATCTCCCGGATAATCAGTATTCATTACAGCATTCAGTGCATTTTTTGACATCATATAATATCTTACACCGGATTCCAGCAGCAATTAGAATTACTGAAATGATTATTAACACATCTTTCCAGTTGACTTTATAAACTTTTCTGTTTTTCCATATTATCCAAATTAATACTGCTAGATAAATGTATCCATATGGTATTTGCCAAGCCGGGTACATTGTAAATACATAAGATATGCCTGATATCAATATTCCACATGCACATAGGATTTTCGTTTTATATTTTTCACTTAGCATAAATTTATCAATTAATACAAGTGCTAACATTCCCCATATTAATATTCCTGTTGAATTCCACCATTGCGTTGCTGCAGAAAAAGTTATTAAAAGCATTCCACAAGCTGAAACAAATTTATTTTTATTGGTAATTAACATACAAAACTCAAATGAAATCAACATAAGTGCTACTAATTTACCATACCAATCAAATGTTAATCCTCTTTCCGAACCAAATAACATATAACCTATTGTAAATGGTTTTCCTAAAACTAATATGTCTGCAACTGCTGGACTTATTGCGGAAAACATATCTGTAGATGTACCTCGTAGCAAATCATTATAATATGCATATTTATTTTCATTTTCTTCAGCTGATTGTGATAAAAATATTGGCATATTAACACACCATTCATCTGAACGTATACTTCTTGCAGTTCCGAAGTACTGGTGTTTGATATTCTTCCCATGCTTCTGGTTGAATTACTTGTGCATACATTCCAATTGATGAACCAGAGTAGCCAAATACCATAACATATATCATAAAAACTAAAGCAATCCAATATCTTTTATCACAAATGAATCCATACATTTTATTTAATGGAATAATAAAATGTAGTAAGAAAAAGAATACTGCTCCTGCAATAATTATACTTCTATCCCATATAATATAACTTCTAGTTACAGTTATTATAACTCCTACTAAAATTGATATAATTGCAGATATTATTAATTTTTGAGTTCTATAATTTTCTTTGTTAAATATCTTTTTTAGTTTTTCTTTCACTTAACTTCCTCCACTTATTTATGCTTTATTTTTCTTTTTACCTTCTTTGCTATTTCCCAAAATTTACTTTTTCTCATTGTTTCATATCTATTTATTAAATGAGTATAATTTGCTTTATAAAAGTTGAATTCTAATGCTTCACTTTTATCTTTACATACAAATATTTGATACATATTTGCGTACTCATTTTTTTGTGAAATTTCATTATACATTTTTTGATAATATTCTTGCATTTCTTCCATTGTTTTAAATTTATATTTTTCAAAATTTGTTTTTATTTCTTTGTACTCTTCTTCATTTTTAATTATTTCTTCTATTTTTTCTAATATTTTATTAGAATCTTCAAACTTTATTATGTATCCCAATTTATCTTGTTTTACTCTATCTCCTACTGCTCCAATATCAAATGTTAGCACTGGAATTTTTGCCATATAACTTTCAGTTAATGTATATGAATATGTTTCTGGCCATGTAGCAAACATACAAACCAAATCAATATTATTTTCGTTTAATAATTTTGGTAATTCACCTCTTTTATATGGTCCATGGTTAATATAGTTACTTGTATTTTTTTGAAGTACCTTATCTTCTGACTTTCCAAATAAGTGTATTTTTATTCTTGGATTCTTGGATTCTTTGATTAATTTTCTTAAAATGTTGCTTCCTTTATGAATTGCCATTGCTCCAACAAAAGCTATATCAAAAGTATTCTTTTTTTCTTTTTCTTTTTCTTTATCTTTTATTTTTATTATATCTACTCCATGTTCTACTACATCAATATTCAAATTTTTATATACTTTCTCAAACTGCTTTCTTGTATTTTCAGATGGCACTATAATTTTATCAAATTTCTTTAAAACTTTTTCACATACTTTTCTCCATGTAAATAAAGCATTACTATTTAATCCATATCTTGCTTTTAAGCATTTAGCACAATCTTTTTCTTTGTCATAATCACAAAACTTATCTCTATACACCATATTTATTGATGGACAGCTCATATACAAATCATGAAGTGTTATTATACTATATATATTGTTTTCTTTTGCCACATCTATTGCGTCAAATGTTTGAAATAAAAAATGATGAACATGCAATATGTCAAATTTAAATGTTTTAAATATAGTTTTTAACATTTCTTTATAACTATTATTTGTATAATGTATTTGTCCATATTGAAATATATCTGTTTTAAAATTTAATATCTCTTTTGCAAAATCTTGTGTATATAAAAACAATTTAAATTTTGATAAATCACCTTTATCTGGTGCTAACACAAAACTTGCTATATTTTTAATATTATTTTCTAGTATTAAATCTTTAATATGCAAAGATGTTCCTCCTGTCATTTGCATATTCTCTTCCCATTCATTTACTAAATACAATATTCTTTTCTTTCCAAATATATTTATATTTATATTTATGTTTTCTTGTATATCTTTTAAAGGATTAATTGCTAAAAATTGGTCTGTCTTTTCTACATATATTGGATGTTTTTCTCTAAGCAACCTCATATGATTTTCTATTAATTCTTGCCTCGAACTTGTTAGATTTTCTTTTTTGAAACTTTGAGTTCCTTTATGGTATATAAAAGTATTGTCACAAAGTACATTTGAATATCCATTATCTAATGCTCTATAACAAAAATCATTTTCTTCGCCATATCCTTTTCCAAAAGTTTTCTCATCAAATACTCCTATCTGATTTATAACTTCTCTTTTTATATATAAACAAAAACCGTTACCAGTAGTTAGTTCAGGATATCTGTTTTTAGATATTTTTTCTATCATTTCTGCATATTCTTCCAATGTCATATTTTTTGGAAGTTCATTATCTATTCCAAAATTAGGAACTGATGCTATTGTTCCATTATTTGTTAAAGGTGTTACTGTAGCAATGTATTCGTTACTATATGCACATTTTTGTATTTTTTCTAGCCAATCTTTTGTTACTTCTGTATCACTATTTAATAATACAACATCATTTTCTGAATATTTCATTCCTTTATTTACAGTTCTTACAAATCCTATATTTTCTTCATTATTTAATACTTCTATGTTTAATTCTTCATTTTCTTTCTTGTATTTTTGTAACATAGGTAATATTTTTTCATCTGGACTTTTATCATTTATTAGTAATAAACTATTAACTTTTAAATCAGTATTTTTTATTATAGATTTTATACATTCTTCTGTAAATTCATATGCATTATATATAGGAACGACAATGTCTATTGCTTTCATTTTATTCACCTTCCTTTTTATTTTTAATCATCTACTTTTATTGCTATATTAGTGTATTTTTTTGACAAATTAGGACTAAAGTATCTATCTCCAATAGAATAATATTTATCCCATTTCTTAATAAATTCATTAACTTGTTCTTCTTCATGTTCTGTATCTGAAAGTTTTTTTACACAAAATGAAACAATTGGATTCATAATTACTTGTTTATTTTGATTTAATATTTTAAGACAAATTTCTATACTATTAAGATCTCCAGAATAATTGATTGGGAATCCTCCACATTCTTCAAACAATTTCTTATCAATCATAGAATATTTATAGTACACACAAGATACATTATGTATAATTGACAATCTTTGCATATAAGTACCTGCATCTTTTTCAAGTCCTTTGTATAGAAAATCACCAACTCCATTCATTCCTAAAACAACCCCATTATGTTCTACTTCATTATTTTTGTTGTATAATTTTGTGCCTACTATTCCAACTTCTTTATCTTGACATATTCCAACTAAATCCTCTATATATGATGGGATATCTATTTTAATTAGGTTTTTATCTATTATTATAAAATATTTACCTTCAATTTCTTTTACCGCTTCATTATAGGTTTTGAATATATTGTTTTTTGGTTTTATTATTTTATCAACACTTTCTATATTTTTATCTGTAATCACAATTATTTCATAATTCGTATATGTAGTAATTTTTACTTTTTGTACTATCTTTTGTATCTCTTCATTTGTCAAATCTTTAGCATCTATTATTATACTAACTTTTGGATTATCTTTTACCTTGTATTTTATTTTATAACTTCCCGGTGTTAATCCATCAGTAACTTCAACTTCTGTATCTAAGGTTCTTTTTATATGATCTGTTATAACTTTTTTTCCTATTTCAAAAGCATATGGTTTTGAATCTGAATTTTGAGCTGTTGAATTTCTGTGTGCTCTCCAATGATATAAGACTTTTGGTATATGTACTATGTTTTTTGTACTTTCTATAGCCCTTGCTACAATATCCCAATCTTGACTTCCATCATATCTACTATCAAATCCCTTTAGCTTATCTATCAATTCTTTTTTGAATATGCTAAAATGACAAATATAATTCGCACTATTTAAAGTATAAGGTGAAAAATCAGGTTTAAAAAATACTCCATACCTTGGCTTGTCTACCGCTTCTAATTTATCTTCATCTGAATATAAAAATTCCACTTCTGGATTTTCATTTATTGCTTTTACAACTTCAAATAATGAAAATATTGGTAGCAAATCATCATGATCTAATAATCCTACAAAATCTCCTGTTGCTAAACTCAAAGCTTCATTTGTATTTCCTGAAATCCCTTTGTTTTCTCCAATTGCTTTATACTTTATTCTCTTGTCTCTCTTTGTATATTCCTCTATGTAATTTAATTTCTCAGGACTTCCATCAGCCAAGCAAAGTTCCCAATTAGAATATGTTTGATTTTCCAAACTTTGTACTAATTCTTCAAAAAATTTTTCTGGTGTATTATATATAGGAACTATAATGCTTATTTTTGGCTCTATTTCAAATTTGTGATTTCTTTGATTTTCTAATTCTTCTTCATTTGGTTCATTTTGCTTAATCCATTTTAAATATCTTCTTTCTTCTGTAGAATTTTTTGCAATATATTTATCATAGATTTTTTTCACAATTACTCGTCTTTTGGAATTCTCTGGCAATATTTTCTCAAATTTCATTCAAATTTCTCCTTTTAGTCTAAAAAAATCTTCTTTTCTTCTTTTCTAATTTTTCTATATATACTTGTTTATTACGATTATCTTCTTCTAATGCTTTTATATATTCATTTTGCTTTTTATCATTTTCTTCAAAATCTTCTAATTTAGTATTAATTATAGAAATATAATTAATATCTCGTAAACATTTTATTGCTTCTTCATTAGTTTTCGTAGCTTCAACACTTATAATTTTTCCTTGTATGTATTTTTCTATTTCTTCAAATAGTTCTATATGCTGTAATAAGTCAAATTTTTCAAATATCTCTGTCTTTTTTAAATATTCTTCTATCTCTGAATTATATGAATACATGTTATTGATTGCTCTATATAATAAAAATTCAAGTGGTATTCCTTCTTCATACCATTCTTGATCAAAGAATAAAAAATCTCCATTATTATAAAATGTATTTTCAAAAACTAAATCTATATATCCATTTTTTAAAACTGTTAACGATTTTAATTTTTGTGTATCTGCTTTAATATTCTTGTTCAATTTAGATTTTCTGTTTTTTATAAGTCTTGCTTTTATGTATTCATACCAATCAGATATCAAATTATAAGCATCTTCTTTGTTGTTTTCCATAATTTTTGTAATTATTAATTGATCAAAAGTATCTTGATTTATATATTTACTGATAACTTCATTATCTACGATTTCGTCAATTATAGAAAATCCTAATTTTTTTAATCCCTCAGTATTTGCTTTTATGTTTTCAATATGTTGTATTGCTTGGTTGTTTATCGCTTTTTTTATCACTTCATCTTTTTTTATAACAGTTTCAAGTTGATATTCTTCTTTTCTATTATTGTTAAAACTTACAAATTTTACATCTGAATCAATTTTCTCTTCTCCTAATTTCATTTCAATTAAAAATGAATTAGCAAAAAAATCGAATAATCCATTGTTAGTTACTTGTTTTAGTGCCTTTAATTCATCAAATACAACTATACTTCCTTTTTCATATGTAATATTATACATAAGTTTTGTAGTATTTTTATTTGGCATGTATTCATCTGAAAAAATTGCCATTGGCTTTTTATAATTTGGTAAAGGATAATAAAATTTATAATTTTTTATATGTAAATTTTTTAAGATTTTCTGAAGTTCTTTTTTTCCATATAGCTCTTTTGCGTTTTCTGTAATAGTGTTATATACTCTACCATTATAGCTTGCTCCTGCAAAATAGCTAATTGCAAATCGATTATTAGTAGCTAATAATACTGTTCCTTTTGGTTTTACTAATGTTATTGCCTTTTCTAGCAAGTTTGGTTTATACAAAATAACGTAGTCATATTTATCTTCTTTATTACTAATATCAATTTCACTCTCATCCATATGCATTATATTTATATCTTCTAACATTTTTTCACTGTCTTTTGTTATCTCTAAAATAGTGCTGTTTTCTTTAAAAGGATACCAAAAAAACAAATTTTTTTTCATTATAAACTCTCCTCTATATTACTTATTTTTTTCTGAATAATTTTAATATTCCATGTCTTATTTTAAATAATCCTCTACCTATAAAAGGCATATTCATTATTATGAAGTTTTCTATATAATACATAAATGTTTCATTTTTATACAGTTCATGAAAAACTCCCCAGTTTTTAAAATTAAAATTCTTCTTTCCTTCTAACATTTTAAAATAGTTATAGGCTTTTGTGTTTAATTCTTGTATCTTCTCAGGAAATCTATCATTATTTTCTACATATGTTCCAAAAACTCCCAATTTTACTTCCAAAAATAATTTTCTTACCTGGCTTAACTTAGTAAATTTATGTGAAATCTTATCTGTTCCGATTTGATTGTTTCCATGTTGTCTATACTTAATATACTTTTCTGGTATGTATGCCATTTTTCCATATAATGAAACTATCAAGCCCATCCAATGATCATGTGCTACATATTTTGATTTATATGGAACTGGCAATATTTTTTCTATAAATTTCTTTTTTGATAATACTGTACAGCCTGTTACACAATTATATAAATAATTTAGTTCATAACTATCTATTTTATTTTTTATTTTTCTGTTTAGCAACATAAAATCTCCAAAAGACGGATATATAGTTTTTAAATTTTTATCTACTATTTCTAAATCTCCAAATACCATATCCGCATTTTTTGATTTTAATACTTCTAAAGATTTTTCTACTTTTTCTTCTAACCATACATCATCTTGGTCTGATAACATATATAATTCGTTTTTTACTTGCTTTAATAAAAATTCAAAATTACGTATATATCCTAAATTTTCTTTTTGTAAATGAATTTCTACACGTTTATCATTTTCATATTTTTTTAGAATGTCTCTAGTTTTATCAGTAGAGCAATCATCAGATATTATTAAATGTATATTTTTATATGTTTGATTTAAAATACTTTCTATTTGTTCAGCTACATATTTTTCACCATTGTATGTTGCTAACAATATATCTATTGTTTCCATATAATATTTCCCTCATATAATAAGTTTAATTTCAAATATATTTTTCTATTTAATTGTGTACACTTTCAATTCATACGAAATCGTATATATCCTATAATTGGAAAATGAAAAATAACGATTTCTTTTATTTCCTTTTTTAATAAATTTTTACCAGAAAGAAAATAATAATATTTTGCTAAATGAAAATTTATAATTTTGCTTTTCTTTAAGTTTTTATAATAATCAATTAATTTTGATAAATATTTTTTATTTTCTTCTGTTCTGGCATATTGTAAGCACATTTCTGCACCATCTAAATATGCTCTATCTATAACTTTTTCATTTCTATACTTTTGATAACTTTTTAATGTATTTCCGTTTTCTTTTTTCCATTTATCAAGATTTTGTGATAAACTTCTTCCTCCAAAAATATTAGTGTTGTGAAGTCTATATCCAAATAGTGGCTCTTGGATATAATCTATTCCTTTGCCTTCATTAGCTATAAATGCTGCTAACCAATCATGCGCCATAACTTTATCAGTAAAAGGAATCATTTGTTTTTTTACATCTCTTGTTATAATTTGTGAACAAGCAATTCCTATACATCTTGATATTGCTAAACAATTATGACTTCCCTTTAATAATGGCACATTTTTATATTTGAAATAATTTTCTTTTATTATTTCTCCTTTTTCGTCTATTTGGTTTGCATTACAATAAACCATATCAACATTTTCTTTTTTTATTTTTTCAACACTTTTTTCTACCTTGTTTTCATACCATATATCATCATGATCACTAAACATTATGAATGGCGCTCTTGATTTCCTCAACAAAAATTCATAGTTTTTAATATATCCAAGATTTTTTTCTTGCAAATATATTTTTACTCTATTATCTTTTTCTTTATACTCTTGCAATGTTTTTATAACTTCTTTTTTTGTTGAAGCATCATCGCTTATTAATAAATTTATTTCTTTATATGTTTGATTCAATATACTTTCAATTTGTTCTTTTAAATATGGTATATGTGTGTTATATGTGGTTAATAGAATATCTACTTTTTCTTTCATTATTCCTTCTTTCTTCCTATTTGAGTTATTTTTCTAAGTGGTTCTGTTATTTTCCATGATTTTGAATTAGCCATAGCATTTAATTCTTCTTTTAGTTTTTGATTTTCTTCTATTAGTTTTTTTTCTATTTCTGTTTGTTGTGATTTACCTTGTTTTTGTATTTCTTTTATTTTGAAATGTTTATTATAAAACTCTTGTGATACTTCATCTATTCGTATTAAATTTTGATTTTCCAAATCTACTTTAGTTGTAATTTCTTTTTTGGAAGCTTCTATAAAAAATGAATTCGCAAAAAAATCAAATTTATCATTTTTTATAACTTCTTCATAGACCTTTTTTTCGTCAAATTCAACTTCCATACTTTCTTCTGCTACATATGGACTATAAGACTTTAATTTATTTTTATCTGGTTTATATTCATCTGAGAATATTATATTAGGTAATTTATAATCTGGTAAAGGATAATAAAATTTAGTATATTTAAAATCCGCTTCTTGTAAAATTTCTTTCAATTGTTCTTTTCCAAAAGTTCTAACTGTTTCTTTATTTTCGTACCCCATAATACCATCATAAATTTTTCCTGTATGGTCTTCCAATGCTCCACTAAAATATTTCATACCAAATTGATTTTCTATTGCAATTAATAATTTTCCATCTTCTTTAAGTAATGATTTTATTTGTACTAAAAAATCATGGAATGGATTTTTTGTATTAGTATATAGTGGTGCATATTCCAGAACTCCTATTAAAGTAATATAATCGAATTTTTTATTTAGTTTTATATCATTAAAATTACCTACTACTACTTCCAAATTTTCCCTGTTTTTGCATCTAATCTCAATAGCACTTGCACGTTGCTTCGATAATTCAATAGCTGTAACATTTTTTGCCTTATCGCAAAGAATTCCTGTTGTTGCTCCCATTCCAGCACCTATTTCCAGTACTTCAGCATCTTGTTTAAAAGGATACCAATTTAATATATTTTTTCTAATTGGAGTAATATGATAAAAAATTGGCCATCTAACATCTTTTTTAAATATCTCTTTGTAATTTTCTTCTCCGTATTCTGTCAAATATTTTATTATATCTTTTTCGATATCCCCATCACTGTATTCGTCTGTCCCTTTGTAAAAATCATAATTAACTTTCATATTTTTTAGCTTATATTGGCTCTTTACCAATTTCTCCTTTCTGGTTTATTATAGATAATATTTCTTACTTTACTCATTTTTTTCAATATTAATTTTTGTCTTTAAATCTATAACTCCTAAGCAATCTCTATATGACATTATTTCTAAAAAAAGTGCATCATATTTTCTATCATATACTTCTAATTCACCATTTGGTTTAAAATGTGTACATCCAAATGAAATTGTATATTTTTCTGGTGCTAATGGGAATGTTTGTCTGTACTCTACTGTTACTACATCTCCCTTTTTAAAAGTTCCTGTAATAGTTTTGTATGCCTTTGTATTTACTCCTGCTAGTTCTAATCCTTTTATATCTTTTATTGAAAATGCAAATATTGGTTCATCTATCATTTTGTTAAATTTTATTTTTGCCTTAATTATATACTCTTCCTCATTATTTATTGTAGATTGAAAATCTCCATTCAAATCAAATATTCCATAATCTATAATTTCTGCGTCTCCATTTCCATATGTTAACATTTCTGAATTTTGTATGAAATGCTCTTTCCATTTTTTATTATCATTTTTATGAATGTCCACTTTTTGAGTATCTGTTAATTCTTCTTGTTCTTTTGAATTTTCTGTTTCTTCATCATCTTCGATTCCTACTATCATTTTTTTGTATTTATCAACACCTGTTTTTACATCTCCGTCAAATACTTTATTTCCTTCTGCAATAATTATTGCTCTATTACAATTTCTAATAACATCTGCAACATTATGTGTTACAAAAAGAATTGTTTTTCCTTCTTTTTTAAATTCTTCAAACTTTTTAAAACATTTTAATTGAAATGCAATATCTCCAACTGATAAAACTTCATCTACAATCAAAATATC
Source organism: uncultured Clostridia bacterium (assembly GCA_947623285.1). Lineage (GTDB taxonomy): Bacteria > Bacillota > Clostridia > TANB77 > CAG-508 > CAG-269. The sequence goes on from CANQGP010000001.1 coordinate 126,534, forward strand.
TGGATTTACATTAATAGCACATGCAAATGCTAAACGTGCAAACATACCTGAAGAATATGTTTTTATTGGTTGACTTAAATGTTCACCTATATCAGCAAACTCTATTATTTCAGGTTTTTTCTTTTCAATCTCTTCTTTGGTCAATCCCATGACTTGTCCATGTTGATATATATTTTCTTCTCCTGTTAATTCCATATTAAAAGCTGTTCCAAGCTCTAACAAGGAACTAATCTTTCCATTCACTTCAATATTACCAGAAGAAGGGGTTACTACTCCTGTTACCATTTTCAATAAAGTAGATTTACCAGCACCATTTTTACCTAGTATACCCAGAACTTCTCCTTTTTTTATTTCTATATTCAAATCTCTTATTGCACTAAATTCTCCATGTTTTTGATACATAGGAAATATGCTTTCAAATAGTCTATCTTTTTTTCTGGCAAACATTTTATAATTTTTGTAAAGATGTTCTATTTTAATTGCTACATCATTATTCTCCATTATGTATTTCCTCCTCTATATTTAAGCATTTTGTAGTTTTATTTTTAGCGACATACTTTCACCATCTAAAAGCTGGACAGTTTTCTTTCTAAATAGATTAAAGCACATCTGCAAAATCTTTCTTATTTCTATTAAATATTGCATTTCCCCATAAGAAAATTAAAAATGTTACTATCCAGAAAGCTATTGTATACAGAAAATTATCTTGTGTTACAATATTTCCTCCAACAAAAACATCTCTTATTCCTGTTACTATATAAGTAAATGGTGTACATTCTACTATTTTTAGTATTACTGGATGGTTTGAAAGCATAGTTAAATTCCATATTATTGGTGTGAACCAGAAAAATAATTGCATTAATATAGCAAGTAAATTTGAAAAATCTGGTACTAATGTTGTAACTGCTGATGTAAATCTTGTAAATGCTATTAAGAAACAGCATGCTGCAAATATCATATAAATTAACATCAAAATATTAGGTAGAAATCCATATATAGCACATACTGCAACTGCTATTATTATTAAAAATATTGATACAAAGCTACATGATATTATTGAAATTATTGGAATTGTATCAATAGGGAATACTACCTTTTTTACCAAGTAACTATAGTTCCTTATTGAATTACTAGCATTCATAATGCTATCATTTAAAGCTAACCATATACATATTCCTGGTATAAACCATACTGCATATGGGTAATCTCCTGGTGCTGGTGTTTTCAAAATAAATTGAAATACAATTACATAAGTTATGATAAATACAAATGGTTGTAAAAATCCCCATATACTACCAAGACTTGTACTAGCAAATTTATTCTTAAAATCACTTTTCCCAAGTCCCCATATAATTTTTCTGTTTTTCCAGATTGTTTTTATAAATTCCATTATTTTCTCCTTGATTTTGTTAATATTTTTACCCTTTTATCATTATCTATTTTATTCCTAGTTACTATATCATGAAATCTTAAATTTATCAATAAAATTCTGCTTTATACGCAAAAAAAAGTGAAGTTTTTATCTCAAAATTTCACTTTTTCTTTTTGCATTCTATTTTATATTATTTTTAGGCCTCTGTTTTAGGATATACACTAACTTGTTTTTTATCTCTACCTTTTCTTTCAAATTTAACTGTTCCATCTATTAAGGCATATAGTGTATCATCGCTACCTTTACCAACATTGTTACCTGGATGGATTTTTGTTCCTCTTTGTCTCATTAATATATTTCCTGCAAGTACAAATTGTCCATCAGCTCTTTTAACACCAAGACGTTTAGACTCACTGTCTCTACCGTTCTTAACATTACCTTGTCCTTTTTTATGTGCCATGATTACTCACTTCCTTCTTCTTTATTTTATATACTTTATTATTTTGTTTCTTTTTTAGTTGTTCCTGCTTTTGCAGTTGTCTTTTTAGTTGTTGTTGTCTTTTTTGCTTCAGTCTTTGTTGCTGTTGTTTTTTTGGCTGTAGTTTTTTTAGTTGTTGTAGTTTTAGTTTCTGTAGCTTTTTTTGTAGTTGTAGATTTTTTAGTTGCTGTTGCTTTTTTTGCTTCTTCAGCTTTAGTAGTTGCTTTTGCTGTTGAATCAGCTTTTGTTTTTGAACTATTTGCACCTGTAGATATAGCTGTTATTTCAACTTTAGTGTATGGTTGTCTATGTCCTTGTTTTCTTCTATAATTCTTTTTAGGTTTCATTTTGAAAACAATTATTTTCTTTCCTTTACCATGTGCTACTACTTTACCTTCTACTTTTACACCTTTTACATAAGGATTTCCTACTTGAATTTTTCCATTGTCAGATACTAAAACAACATTATCAAATGTTACCTTTTTACCTTCCTCTGCATTTAATTTTTCAAAAAATACTACTTCTCCTTTTTCTACTTTGTATTGTCTACCACAGCTTTCGATTATTGCGTACATTTAAAATGCACCTCCCTTATTTGTATACTCGCTAATCCTTTGATTCAGGTAATGAAATTTAATTCATCTTTTATTTAAACACTTATCTGATTCTCAGCTAGTGCCTAAAAAACCTTGACTAAGCGGATTACAGTTATCTATTTTAGCATAATTTATGTTGGTTGTCAAGAATTTTTCAACCTTTAATTTCCAGTCTTGTGACTAGTACGTGAAAATGTCCCAATTTTTAAGTTGATTTGTAAATGAAAATGTTCTAAAAAATGTTTACTTTTGTAGTATTTTGTTATATAATTGTAGTTGCGTAATTTTATATTCGCAAAATTTAATTGTAATTGGAGGTTTTTTTTTATGGATAAGTTTAAAGAAATAAGACCAATAGTTTTAGGAGTTGCAATTAAGGATGGCAAAATACTTGTAAGTGAAGGATATGACAGAATAAAAAAACAAACATTTTACAGATGCTTAGGTGGAGGAATTGAATTTAAAGAAAAAAGTGAAAATGCTTTAAAAAGAGAATTCAAAGAAGAAATTGATGCAGATGTAAAAGTAGGGAACTTCTTAGGTATTTCAGAAAATATATTTACATTTAATGGTAAAAAAGGACACGAACTAGTTTTATTCTACAATGTAGAAATCAACAAAGACGATTACAAAAAAGAATATAAAATTCTTGATGAAGAATGTCATGCTCCAGTTAAATGGATTGACATAAATGAATTTAAAAACAACGAAAAAATCATATATCCTGAAGAGGTAAAGCAATATATTTAAGAAAAATATCATTTAATTAATGAACATAACATAAACTTATATCTTTTTTATTCATATACTATATTAGGTATGAATAAGGAGGTTCACTTGAATGAAAAACAGTATTCCTCTAAGTGATTTAGAAATAAATAAGAAAGCGAAAGTAATAGATTTACGTTGTAATGGAAATGAAAAAAGAAGATTTTTAGATTTAGGTATAGTTAAAGATACTGTTTTAACTCCTATTTTTAAAAGCCCTTTTGGAACACCTACAGCATATGAAATACGTAAGACTGTAATTGCTATTCGTGAAGAAAATGCTAAAAAAATTGAGGTAGTAGAAATTTAATTCTACTACTTTTTTTATTGAAATAACAAGGCTAAGTTTCATATATTCATGCGGTTGCGGAGCAACCTGTACATGTGGTGAAGTCACTTTTTTTAATGCACAATTTTCTTATGTATAGAATAGGATACTAATAATTATATAAAGTATAAGGAGGAATTACATAATGGGACTAACGGCAAAATCTACAGGAAGTAATTTAATAGATGAAAACGATTTACTTAATTCTATTAACTGCGATTTTACTATTGGTTTAGCTGGCAATCCAAATGTCGGTAAATCTACAGTTTTCAACGGCCTCACAGGAATGCATCAACACACTGGGAATTGGCCCGGGAAAACTGTTGGAAATGCAGTTGGTGAATACAAATGTCATGATAAAACCTTTCTTTTAGTTGACATCCCTGGTACATATTCTTTAATGTCAAATTCTGAAGAAGAAGAAATTGCAAGAGATTATATTTGCTCTGGAAATAGTGATGTTACAGTAGTTGTACTTGATGCAACATCACTTGAAAGAAATTTAAATTTAGCAATACAAATTATGAATATAACAGACAATGTTATCATTTGTGTTAATTTATTAGACCAAGCCAAGAAAAAAGGAATTCACATAGACTTTGATTTATTTTCAAAATTGTTAGGAGTTCCTGTAGTTGGAATAACAGCTAGAAAACCAAAAACACTTAAACATTTAACTAATACTATTTATGATGTATGTACTGGAAAGGTTTCTCCTTGTCCTAAAACTTTTAAATTTAATTGTAAAACTGATAGTGATTTTAATAATGACAATAACAGCGAAATTGTTAGCAAAATATTAAAGGAAGCCGAGGAAATTTGTAGTAAAGTTTGCACATATGATAAACAAGACTACAATGAAAGAGATAGGAAAATTGATAAAATTTTAACTTCTAAAATTTTTGGAATCCCTATCATGTTACTTTTTCTTGGTATAATTTTTTGGCTTACGATAGAAGGTGCAAATTATCCCTCTCAATTATTATCAAAATTATTTGCCGCTATTCAAGGTCAATTATATAAATTTTTCGAGTGGATTCATGCACCTAGTTTTGTTACAGGACTATTAGTTGATGGAATGTATCAAACTTTAGCTTGGGTTGTTAGTGTTATGCTCCCACCAATGGCTATATTTTTTCCATTATTCACTTTCTTAGAAGATTTAGGTTATTTGCCTCGAATTGCTTTTAACCTAGATAATTGTTTTAAAAAATGTTGTGCCTCTGGTAAGCAAGCATTAACTATGTGTATGGGGTTCGGGTGTAATGCAGCAGGAGTTGTAGGATGCAGAATAATAAATTCTACTAGAGAAAAATTAATTGCAATATTAACGAATGCATTTGTCCCATGTAATGGAAGATTTCCCTTGTTAATTACGATTGCCACAATATTTATAGGTGGATTGGGTATTGGCTTTGGAGCATCTATTTTATCTACACTAACTGTTTTATTAGTTATTCTACTTGGTATTTTTATGACTTTCATCATTTCAAAAATACTTTCTAAAACAGTTTTGAAAGGTATGCCATCTAGCTTCACTCTTGAATTGCCACCATATAGGAAACCTCAAATAGGTAAAATTATAATCCGCTCCATTTTCGACAGAGCCCTATTTGTACTGGGTAGAGCTATTTCTGTTGCAGCTCCAACCGGCTTAGTTATCTGGCTATTTGCCAATATTGGTATTAATAACATTTCCTTATTAGAATATATAGCTAACTTTTTCGAACCTTTTGCAAGACTTATGGGATTTGATGGCTACATATTAACCGCATTTATTTTGGGAATTCCAGCAAATGAAATTGTTTTGCCTATATTGCTTATGAGCTATTTAAAGACTAATGCTTTAGTAAGCTTGGAAGATACTATGCAGATTGGTACAATTCTTGTGCAAAATGGATGGACCATTTTAACTGCGATTAACGTTATGATTTTTACTTTACTTCATTTTCCTTGTGCTACAACTTTACTTACAATAAAAAAGGAAACTGGTAGTAAAAAATGGACTTTGCTAGCATTTGCTCTTCCTACTGTTTGTGGTGTTGTACTTTGTATGTTTACAACTTTGATATATAATGTAATTTTTTAGAGGCTACTGAAAATAAACCCAAATTTTTAGACAAAAGTTTTAACAATTTGGGTTTATTTTTACATTATAATTTTATTATTCCATTTCTCCTGTATTATATTCTTTTAGAAACTTTTCTAATTCGACTTCATCAGTAAATATTTTTTCAAAAATATTATAAAGACTATCTGTTGCTTCATATTCTCCTATTGCATAACACTTTTTTCCTAGTCCGTATGCAACTCCTGATTCAATATGTGCAGCTTTACCTGCTGGCAAAACTAACAGTAAGTTCTTAGAACTTTTTTCAGCTTCCATATCTTGTTTAAATATATTCAATACAATATCACTTTTTAAATTTAACTTTTCAAATTCTTGTTGCCTTTCTTCTGGTGTTTGATTATTATTGCCAAATCCCCAATTATCTTGTTGTTTTATAAAGCAATAATACGAAACTTTGTATTTGTCAAATAAGTCACATATTTTTAAAATATTTTCTTTATTCCTTGATCTTCCCGCTATAAAAAATTCATATTTATTTTTCATTCTTAATTTTCCTCCTATTATATGTATATTCCATGAACTCCTCCTTAAATATCATTTTCTAATAAATTTAATATTGCTTTTTTATAAATATTCTTAGCTGTTAGATATTCATTAGGATTTAATTTAATATAATTTTCTAGCATTACCCCACTATTAACCTCCAACACTAGTAAATCATTATTACTAGTTTGTATTATATCAATGCTACCAAAATGTAAATTAATTTCTTGCCCAACTTGCTTTGCAATTTTTATCAATTTATCTTCTAATACTTTATCGTTTATTTTTTTTGCTATTGCTCCTTGCGATAAATTGAACTTCCAATTATATTTGAATGTCTCTTTATCATCAAGTATTTTATCATATTTTGAATCTTGCAATTTGTCTTTAAAATAATCATAGTTAAAATCAAATAACAATTGCCTTATAGTTTTATTTCCATCTCCTACAACAACTGGTAAGTATTTTGCATATAATAATTCACTTTTCCCTTCTAATATAATCACTCTATATTCATGTTTAATATTATAAAATGGACATATGCTAATTGAATAATTGTTAATAAATATTTTGTCTAAGATGTTATCAATTTCATTTATCTTAGTTACATCAAATACATTGTGCCCACAAGTCCCTTCATTAGGCTTTATAACAATATGATTATTATTTTTAAAAAAGTATTCTTTTACATATTCATATGTATTACAATCATTAGCATAATCTGACTTATTTGTTTTATTATAAACGATTTTGTGTTCAACTATAGGAATGTTTTTCTCCTTCAACACTTCATACAAAGCATATTTATCATCTGCAACAAGCCCTAATCCATGTGAATTTAAATCAAATTTATATCCTGAAACAAACCTAGTTTTTCCATTCTTTTCCAACATTATAATCCAATCTTTTGACAACAATTTATATTTCACATCATTTTCATTACAAATTTCTTTTATTATTTTATTAAAATTATTCATTATAATTTCTATCCTTTTCAAAACTTTTTATTTTTCTCTATTATTTAACCATTCCATAAGATTTTCAAATTCTTCATAATGATTTTTGAAAAACATACCTTTTTTATTTAATTCTACTATTTCTTCTTTGACTTCTGTTAATATTCCTTGTATGCTACTCCTTGTAAAATATATTTTTTGTTTAATATTTAGTATCTATATTTTACAAATTCTTGTTTGTGTTGTCAACACTGTTTTATTAATTTATTACATTATAAATAAAGAAAAGACTGATGTCAGTCCAGCAACCAACATCAGCCAATCCAATACAACTGTTTGAGTAGAAGCCGTTTGGCTTTTACTCTTTTTTGTTATTTAATATATTAATATTACATTTATTCGTTTTTGTCAATATTTATTACAAAAATGTATTAAAATACACCTCATATTTTTATTCTAACACCTTTACCTGTATATGTTACATTTTTATCTAACAACAATTTAAGTACATATTTATTATGATCTAAAGACAAAAATTCATTTAATTTACTTTTGTCTATCCATTTTACAGTATGTTTTGAATTTTCCTTTTCTGAGATTCCAATATTTTTTTCTGAATTCAATTTTCCAAAAACAATATATAAAGTAGACAACCTATTGAAATCTCCTTTGTATCCTGCATAAAAATGATTGATAATTTTTACTGGACTTTTATAATCAATACTTACATCAACATATCCTGTTTCTTCTTTTATTTCTCTAATAGCCGCTTCTTCAGCAGTTTCGTTTTCTTCTATTCCTCCCATTACAAATGATTTGCATAGATGTTTTTTACTATCTACACATAAATACTTATCTTCTTTATTATGCTTAATTATCGCTATTACACTATATCTTCTATATGTTGGTATACCTGTTTTTACCGTTTCTGTTCCTTTGCCTACAAAATATGGAAAAACTTTTTGATTTTTTTCAATATTCGTCCAATTTTTTAATTCTATTATTTCTAGTTCTATATCTTGACTATCTAAATTTATTTTTAATTTTTGATTCATATTTATTCCCCTTTTTACTTGACTACAGTAAAATATCTCCATCAGTTACTTCTCCATTTTTTATTTGCTCTTCTCCTCTTTTTAATCTTGATACAAAGTTTTTTTCAATTACTCTTTTATAATCTTCTAATTTCATTATTATAACATCAGACTTATTTGGTCTTTTTACAAGAATTGTATCATCAATAGTATCTTTATTTAAAGTATTTTCAACTTCTTCAACTGTAATTTCTCTTTGCATTATAATAACCTCCTCTACAAATTCTTCTATTACTATTATACCATGTTTTTTGAAAAAGTCTACATTTTGTTTCTAGTAAATTTATATCTAGCAATAATAACCTTTTTCTTTCACATTTCATATTATATAAAAATATTATAAGGAGATTGTCTATGAATGAAAAAATTGTATTAGAAAAAGCTGCGTATGAAGTAGCAAAAAAAATGTCTGTCCCACCTTTTATCTTTCAAATGCCAATAAATAAAGGTCGAAAAGATTTTGAAGAAGCTCAAAGTAGTCCTATAAAAATGTATCCTACCAAAATTTTAATGAATTCTGTAAATACTAATGAACATGGATGTATAAAAGTGTACATAGTTATTCCTCCTCACAATACTCCTCCAAAAAATATAATGTTTTATATTCATGGAGCAGGTTGGATCTTTGGAAGTTTTAATACTCATAAAAAATTAGTTAGAGAGCTTTCCTATAGAACAAACTCCATTGTTGTATTTCCTGAATACACTCGTTCTCCTGAGGTCAAATTTCCAATTGCAATTGAACAATGTTATTCTATTTTAAATCAAATTCCAAATATTCTAAAACACAACAATATAAAATCTCCTACAGATTCGTTCATATTAGCAGGTGATGGAACTGGTGGTAACATGGCAATTTCTATGGTGTTTCTTGCTAAGTATAAACATGGACCTAAAATTCACAAGCTTTTACTTTATTATCCTGTAACAAATGATAATTTTAATACTAATTCGTACATAAAATTTGCAACTAATTATTATTTATATCGAAATGGAATGAAATGGTTTTGGTATAATTATGAACCTAATAGAAGACGTAGAAATAATATTTTAGCAACTCCTTTAAAAGCTTGTTTGAAACAGCTTGAAGATTTTCCTGATACTTTGATTTTAAATGGAGAAGCTGATGTACTAATAGATGAAGGAAAAGCTTTTGCGAGCAGATTACGTTTAGCAGGAAATAGTGTTACTCAAGTAACTTTTCAAGGAATGATTCATGATTTTGTTATGCTAAATAGTTTAGATAACACAAATGCGTGTCGAGCTGCAATGAACATTTCTACAAAATGGGTTAATCGAAGAATTTAAAATTTTTTCTTCTATTTTTATTGTCGCTGTAAGTGTTTAAAATGTTACGAACAAAATTTTTGATTTTTTTCAAAAAAAGTATTGACAAAAAATAAAATCGGATATAAAATAATCACAGTTCAAACGAACATTGTTTTGTAGAACGTATTTTTGAATAAGGAGTGATAGATATGAAAAATTTAAGAACAGAAAACAAAGTTATAACATATACAATAAGCAAGGTTGCAGATAGTAAAGACATGTATATATCAGTACAAAATGGCGAAGTGGAAATTATCGCTCCGTATAATTATTCAAACAAACATATACAAAAAATAATAGAAGAAAAAAGAGATTGGATTTTAAAAAAAATTGAAGAATATAATTTTAAAAATCCAGAAGAATTTAATGGAATTGAAAGAAATCCTGTTAAAATTTTAGGAAGAGAATATAGAATAAAAATTAACTATAAAAATATTAATGTTGCAGAATTAAATGTTGAAGAAAATGATATAAAAATAACTTTATCTAATACATATAAAAGAAAAGACAATAAAAAAGTTTTAACATTGGCTATAGATAAATTATATGAGAGCATTGCTCCGGCTGAAATTGAAAGAGCTATGGAAAAAACAAGAATTTTATTAGGATATGCACCAGAAGATTACAAAATTGCAAAAATAAAAAATGCTTATGCTAAATGCACAAAAAATATTATAACTATAAATCCTGAAATAGTAAAATTCAATAGAAAAACAATAGATAAAATTATATTAGAACAATTCTTAAAAATAAGAAAATCATGCATAAAAAAAAGAGTAAATCTGTAAGCCGGGTTCTGTCATTTAAAATAGTCATTTATCTAGAGTATATATCACTATATACTTCAAGCCACACATGTAAGAAGCGCCGAGCAAGCGTATCTTCTAATTTAGGTGTTGCTCCAGATGGGGTTTACATTGACCTGCTATGTCACCATAGCAGCGGTGAGCTCTTACCTCACCTTTTCACCCTTACCACGTGTTTCTCAAATTTCTAAGAATTTTGAGAAATATGTGGCGGTTATTTTCTGTTGCACTTTCCTTAAGGTTGCCCTCACTAGACGTTATCTAGCATCTTTGCTCTATGGAGCCCGGACTTTCCTCTCGTAATTCCTTTCGGAAATTTACCAGCGACTATTCAATTTACTCTATTTATTTATTATATCACATACTGCTCATTTCTTCCAGTAAATTCTTGTATTTTATAAAAAAAACATCCTTATCTTGCTTATTTGAAGCATTTTTTATTTCATTCAATATAACATAAGATTTATTAATATTTACTTGTTTTTCATTATTTACATTAGTATTTGTAAGTAAAGTTGAAAAGTTATCTATTGCAATTTGCATATTTTTATTAACCTCATCCCAATTTTCTGTATTTACCACACTATATGCTTTCAAAACATTTAACTTAGTTTTTATCATAGTTTTATATAACTCATCTTGAGATACACTATCTGTAAATTTTGAAATATCATAATACATATTGCATAATTGTGCTAATGTTCCACTTACATCTTCCCTTTTAGTTGCATTTGCTAAATCATCCAAATAACCATTAAAATTTAAAATATCTTCTTGATTAATATTTGTTTGATACAAATCTAAAGTTATTGTAGGCATCACTGTATAAATTTGTTCAATTTCTTTTTGAATTTCATCCCAATTAATTTCTGTTTCCTTATCTTTAGATAATTCATTTATTCTTTCCATATTATATTCTTCATATTCATTACTATCCGATTGTGAATTTCCACTGCTATTTGATTGGGAACTTCCGCTACTATCAGCCTGAGAATTTTCATTGCTATCTGATTGGGAGTTTTCACTACTATTTGATTGGGAATTTTCGCTACCTGTTTTGTTTTCCTCATTTTTATTACTAGATTCTCCCTCAACTTTCTTTGTTGTTACTTTATAATTTTGAGTAGTAATATTATTAATTCTATTAGCCATATTTACAACTTTTTCCTCTATATATTTAACTTCTGTTAATACTTTTTCACTAAGCATTTCTTCTTCACTTTTAGATGTTTTTGAATAAACTATATATCCTAAAGCTATCACAACTACAAAGAATATTATAAAAGATAAAATTTTCATTTTTTTATCCATTTAAAAAACCTCTTTCATTGCTATATTTCTCTATAATTTACAACTATATATTTTTTTATTTGACATCACTTGTAAATTATAATATTTTTCTTAGTATTTCCATTTTTTTTATCTTTATTCTTTGCATATTTTTTCAATATTGTTTTATACTAATCTTATTATGATAACTTTTGTAAATTTATTTAGTAATAAAAAAGGAGAAATCGATAGATTTCTCAGTAAATTTTATAATACAAATATAGAATTACAAGATAATTTAAGATGGGAAAAAGAATATAAAAATCCTGTTGAAATTAGCGAGCTTATTGGTGTTTTTATTGACAACATAGATGATTTTGAAATCAATATGTTTGTCTCGCTTGACAGAAATATTTATATTAATATAACTGAAAAGAATGGAAATAGTATTATACAATATTTATACGAAAGATTCCCTTATTAGATAATTTCAAATTCTTATAAAAACATCCTTACTTGCAAAATTTAAATTATTGTATATTCAATTTTTAATTGTATGAATAGTTCAAATTCTATTTTTCTATAACTATTGTAACTGGCCCATCATTTAATAAACTAACTTTCATATCTGCACCAAAAATTCCTTTTTCAACATGTATATCATATTCTTCGCATTTTTTACAAAAATACTCATATAATTTTTCAGCCATATCAGGTTTTGCAGCATCTGTAAAACTTGGTCTGTTTCCTTCTGCGCAATTAGCATATAAGGTAAATTGTGATACAATTAACAATTCACCATCCACATCTTTTAAAGCTAGATTTATTTTTTCGTTTTCATCTTCAAAAACTCTCATCTTGCATAATTTTTTTGCTAAGTAATCAGCTTCTTTTTCAGTATCATTATGTGTTACTCCCACTAATACTAAAAAACCTTTTTCTATTTTTCCTACTACTTTTTTATCAACTTCTACTTCTGCATGTTTTACTCTTTGTATTACTAATTTCATTAATTATTTTCCTCTTTTTTATTACTTTCTTTAACATTTGATTCAATTTCAACTGTTTTTTCTAACTCTTTTTTAGCTTTATTAGTTTCACTTTTTTCTTCTTGTTTAGCTTTATTCTCTTCATCTTTTTCGTCTTGTTTATTTTTATTCTCTTCACCATTTTCTTCATGATTACATTTCTCTAATTTTTCTCCGCAATTAGGACAAAAATTCGACTCTTCTTGTATTTCTTTATTACAATTTGGACATTTTATTTTACTTTTTAAACGTAAACATTCTTCATTAAGTTTTGATATTTCTTCACTTACTTCTTCTAACTTTTTAATTTCATCTGCTAAATCTGTTTCAAAACTAACTTTCTTTTTCCCTAATTCATGTTTTTCGTAAACTTTTTTACCTATTTCTTCATATAAATCTGTGACATCTGATTTCAACTCGCTTATTTTTAATTTTATTTTCGTCTCTTTAGCAAATTTACTCGTTTTTTCAGTTGCACCTTTATATGTTTCACTTGCCTTTTTTCCTAATTTATCAAAAAAATCCATTTACTTACCTCCGCTTATTTAATTGATTAGTTTTTCATAACCTATTTTTTCATAGATTACTTTACACTATCCATTTAATTTTTTTGATTTACTTTTTACATCTACTTTATATTATATCTCATTATATCAATTATATTCATATTTATAAGAACCTTCACTTTGTTGCATATGTAAATTCTTATACAATGATAAAAGCAATTTTGAAAACAATTTCACAAGTCAAAATTTATTCTTTTCGTTTTGCTCTTGTCATTAATTTTTCAACAGCATCTTTTGGTTCTAAACCTTTGTATATTACACTATATACTGTGTCTATTATTGGAACTTCTATTCCATGAATATTTGCAAGTTCATAAGCTACTTCTATATTATCAATACTTTCTATTACCATTCCAACTTCTTTTTTTGTTTCTTCCAGACTTTTACCTTGTCCTATTAATATTCCGGCTTTTCTATTTCTACTATGTTCACTTAAACAAGTTACTACTAAATCTCCTAAACCACTTAAACCATAAAAAGTTTCTTTATTTCCTCCTAGTTCAACTCCAAGTCTTGTTATTTCAGATAATCCTCTTGTTATTAAGGCTGCAAAAGTATTGTCTCCTAAATTTAAAGCTGCAGCAGCTCCAGCACAAAAAGCTATAATATTTTTTAATGCTGCTCCTAACTCTACTCCTTTAATATCACTTGTTGTATATATTCTCATTTTGTCACACATAAATGTATTTTGAATTAATCTTAAAACATTTTGATTTTTAGATGCTATTACGAGTAATGTTGGTATTCCTATTGATACCTCTTCAGCATGACTTGGTCCTGATAATACACCAATTTGCGCATCAGGTTTTTCGCTTAATATAACCTCATCAAGTGTGCTCAAACTTTCTTTTTCAAATCCTTTTGAACATATTATAACTGGTTTGTTTCCTACATAATCTTTGTATTTTACAAATGTCTCTCTTGTAAATTTTGATGGTGTTACATGTAATATAAATTCTGCATCTTCTACTACATATTTTATATCTGTTGAACATTCAATTCCTTCTGGTAATTTTAATTCTGGTAAAAACATACATCTTTTTTCATTATTTATTATGTCCCTTTCTTCTTCTGAAAATGACCATACCTTTATTTCATTTCCTAATCTTGCTAGGTGTGCTGCTAGTGCAATTCCCCAACTTCCACTTCCTATTACTGCTATCTTTTTCATTATTAATACCTTCCTTTACCTTTTCAATGCGCTTCTTACTAATTCTTTTTAGTTTTTCATAATCTATTTTTCATAGATTACCTTACACTATCTATCTTTTTTAAGCGCAGAAAACTCAACTGATACCTTTCGATATCAATTAAATTTTTCTAATTTTTTATATTATTTAAAACTTAACTTATTTTCTGTTCCTGATAAAATTCTTTTTAAATTGCTTCTATGATTAAATATTACAATAGCAGCCATTATAATTCCAAATACAAAATATGTACCAGGTACTATGTAATTTTCATGTATAAATATTGTTAGTACAGGATAAAGCACTGCTGCTGAAATTGATCCTAGTGAAACCATTCTTGTAAGTGCCATAATTGCAATTGCAAACACAAAACATATTAATCCTATTTGCCAGTTTGTAATTAATAAGACACCAAAAGATGTTGCAACTCCTTTTCCACCTTTAAATTGGAAAAATATTGGGAATGTATGTCCTATAACAACTGCTGCACTAGATAATTGTACCAATAATGCTTTGTCTATATCTCCTCCTATAACATTTCCAACTAAAATAGCAATCAACGTTGGAACTACTCCTTTTAAAATATCACAAATTAAAGTTAGTGCTGCTGCTTTTTTCCCTACTGAACGCAACATATTTGTACTTCCTGCATTACCACTACCTTTTTCTCTTACGTCAAATCCTGCCATTTTTTTGCTAAAAATTACAGAAAAGTTAATGCTTCCTATTAAATAAGCAATAATTATCATAATTACATATACTGCCATATTTTACACCTCTTTCCTTTTTATTATACATAAAATTCTTACCCCAAAGATTAATTTTTAATTTTTTTTTATGCAACAAGGTTCCTAGGAACCCACCCACAATAGATGAGTTAGACATCCTTTTCATTTTTTTCTCTAACAATTATTCTAATAGGTGTTCCTTCTAATCCAAATTCTTTTCTAATTTGATTAACAATATATCTTTGGTATGAAAAATGAAATAATTGTTTATTATTTACAAATATCACAAATGTTGGTGGCTTTGTAGAAGCTTGAGTTCCATAAAAAATTCTCAATCTTTTACCTTTATCTGTTGGTGGCTGTACTAAAGCAATAGCTTCATTAATTACTTGATTCAAAACAGAAGTTGCTATTCGCCTTGCATTTTGCTCAGCTACATTATTTATCATTTCAAAAATTTTATCTACACGTTTTCCGGTTTTTGCAGAAATAAATATAATTGGTGCATATGATAAATATGATAATTTGGAATAAACTTGTTTTTTATACTTTTCTAATGTTCCTGTTTCTTTCTCATATTCATCCCATTTATTTACTACAATAATTACACCTTTTCCTGCTTCATGTGCTTCACCTGCTATTTTTGCATCTTGTTCTGTAACTCCCTCTAATGCATCAATAAGCATTAAACATACATCTGCTCTTTCGATTGCAAGTAGAGTCCTCATTATACTAAACTTTTCAATTGATTCTTTAACTTTACTTTTTCTTCTAACCCCTGCTGTATCTATAAAAATATATTTACCATGTTCATTTTCAAACTTAGAATCAACTGCATCTCTAGTTGTTCCTGCTATATCGCTTACTATTGCTCTATTTTCTCCAAAAATTTTATTAATTAAAGAAGACTTGCCAACATTTGGCTTTCCTATAACAGCAACTTTTATTTCATCACTTTCATCCTCATTTTCTCCTTCTGGAAAATGATTGAAAATTTCATCTAGCACATCTCCAATACCTATTCCATTTGTTGAAGATATTGGAAATGGTTCTCCAATACCTAGATTATAAAATTCATAAGCAGAATCTTTATCTACATCAATATTATCTGCTTTATTACACACTAACACAATTGGCTTATTTGACTTTTTTAGCATTAAAGCAATTTCACTATCAACAGCAGTTAAACCTTGTCTTATATCAGTAACAAAAACAATTACATCAGCCATTGTAACAGCTAAATCTGCCTGTTCCCTCATTTGCGATAAAATCACATCTTCAGATTCAGGCTCAATTCCGCCGGTGTCAATTATTGTAAAATCTCTTCCTCTCCAATTAGTTTCAGCATAAACTCTATCTCTTGTAACACCTGGTGTATTTTCAACTATAGATATTCTGCTACCTGCTAAATAATTGAAGAAAGTAGATTTTCCTACATTTGGTTTTCCAATTATTGCTACTATAGGTTTTGCCATTGTTATTTCCCTTTCTTCTTTTATTAATATCTTTTTTATTATCTAAAAGGTTAAATCTTCCTTTACCAATATCTTTTTTACTATCTAAAAAGTTAAATCTTCTTTCCTTAACTCTCGCTACTTTAATATGTGAGAGACATAAATTAAATACGTAAAAATCCTCCAACGACTTTATTTTCCTCACCAGTTGGTAAAATTTTAGAACCTCCAGCTAAAACAACTAAATCTCCTTGTTCTAAGATTTTGTCCTTTTTAAGAATTTTGATTCCTTCTTGAATCTTTTGCTCAATAGTCATACCTTCACCTTTTACTAATACTGGTATTACATTACATGTAAGTGATAATTGATAATATGTTGACTCTTCATCAGCTATTGCAAAAACAGGACAACCTACACCTAATCCTGATATTTTACGTATCGAATCACCTTTATGAGTGTAAGCAACAATAGCATTAGCTCTTAAGTGGTTAGCTGTAATACCTGCTATATATGCAATATTACCTTCTAAGTCTTTTGGATTTATATTAAAATGTCTTCTATTAAATCTTTTCCAATAATTTATTGATTTTTCTGTAGCTATTGCAATTCTATTCATTACTCTTATACATTCTACAGGATTTTTACCTAAAGCACATTCTCCAGATAACATTATTGCACCTGTTCTATCATATACTGCATTAGCAACATCGCTAACTTCTGCTCTTGTAGGTCTTGGATTAGTAATCATTGATTCTAACATCTGTGTTGCAGTAATTGATGGTTTACCATTGTTATTACATCCTTTTATAAATTTCTTTTGAACAAAAGGAACTTCTTCCATCAATATTTCTACACCCATATCACCACGAGCAACCATTATACCGTCAGATACCTCTAATATTTCTTCAAAATTATCAATACCTTGTTGATTCTCAATTTTGGCAATTACTTTTACCTTTTCTCCATTGATTTTTTTCAATAAATTTTTGATTTCAATAACATCTGATGCTTTTCTTACAAATGATGCAGCTATAAAATCCATTCCTGCTGCAACACCTTTTGTTATATCTTCTACATCTTTGTCCGTTAAAGCAGGTAAATCCAAATTCATGCCTGGAACATTCATTGTTTTTCTGCTTCCTAACTCACCTGTATTTAAAGCTTTACAAACAATATCTTTTCCTTCAATTGCCATTATTTGAAACTCTAAAGCTCCATCATCAACTAATAACTTTGAACCTACTTGTACGTCTTTATATAGTTCTTTATATGTTATACTAGTTCTTTGGCTATTTCCTATTATTTTTTCATTTACAAAAGTAAATTTCTGTCCTTGATTAATTCTAACTTTTCCATCTCCTGTTTCTAATACACCTGTTCTAATTTCTGGTCCTTTTGTATCTAAAAGAAGTGCTACTGGTTTATTTAGTTTAGTTCTAACCTTTTTTATCATTTCGATTTTTTCTTTATTTTCTTTATATCCTCCATGTGAAAAGTTAATTCTTGCCACATTTAATCCTGCTTCTACTAATTTTGTAAATGTTTCTTCATCATCAGTTGCAGGCCCTATTGTTCCTACTATTTTTGTTTTTCTTATATTTCCTATCATTTCTTTAACCCCCATATTTATATTTTATTTTACAAATTTAATAACATTATCTTACAATTGCACCCACCTATATAATCGTGTGGTGTCCCAGAATCTTTTGTTTTTGACAATAGAATTTTAATATCCTGGTTTTTCTAATAATTTAAACATATTCTTTTTATATTCTTCAACTCCTGGTTGATTAAATGGATTAATCCCCAATATCAAACCAGACATTGCACATGATTTTTCAAAGAAATATAGTAATTCCCCAATATTTTCTTCATCTAATTTATCTATTGTTATACTAATATTAGGAACATCTCCTGAAACATGTGCTTTAACTGTTCCTTCCATAGCTTTTTTATTTACATAGTCTAAACCTTTTCCTGCTAAATAATTTAAGCCATCTAAATCATCTTCATCTTGATTAATTACAATATCTGATTTTGGTGTTTTTACATTTACAACAGTTTCAAACAAATTTCTTCTTCCATCTTGAATATATTGTCCCATCGAATGTAAATCAGTTGTATTATCAACACCTAAAGGTAAAATTCCTTTTTTATCTTTTCCTTCACTTTCACCATATAGTTGTTTCCACCACTCAGTCAAAGTATGCATTTTAGGTTCGTAGTTAACTAATATCTCTTCATTTTTATTTTCATCATATAAAATATTTCTTGCTACCGCATATTGATAACAATCATTATATTTTACAGAAGGGTCATTATAATCTTCTTGTGCTTTTTGTGCACCTAACATTAATTTATCAATATCAATTCCT
Source organism: uncultured Clostridia bacterium (assembly GCA_947623285.1). Classification (GTDB taxonomy): domain Bacteria; phylum Bacillota; class Clostridia; order TANB77; family CAG-508; genus CAG-269. The sequence continues at coordinate 145,486 of CANQGP010000001.1, forward strand.
GCTGTTGCTATTGGTAGTAATCCAACTGCAGTTAATACAGAATATCTACCACCAACATTATCAGGAATAACAAACATCTCATAACCTTCATTTTTAGCAAGTTGGTTTAAAGCACCTCTTTCTTTATCTGTTGTAGCATAAATTCTACTTCTTGCTTCATCAATTCCATATTTATTTTCTAATATTTCTCTGAAAACTCTAAATGCAATTGCAGGTTCAGTTGTAGTTCCTGATTTTGAAATTACATTAACTGAGAAATCTCTATCACCTATATATTCTATTAATTCATTTAAATAATTTGAACTTAAATTATTTCCTGCAAATAATATTTGTGGATATTTTCTTTGTTCATCACTTTTCATGTTATTAAAAGAACTTGTTAAGGCTTCAATTACAGCTCTTGCACCTAAATAAGATCCACCTATTCCTATTACAATCAAAACATCAGATTCTTTTTTTATCTTTTTAGCTGCTTTTTTAATTCTTTCAAATTCTTTCTTGTCATAATTTGTTGGCAATTCTAACCAACCTACAAAATCTTTTATATCTTTTGACCTTTTCTTTAGTTCTTTATGAATAAGTTCTACTCTAGCTTTGTACCCAAATATATCCTTTTGACTTACTCCACTATTTTCTAAATTTAAACTTACTGCCATACACAACCCTTCTTTCTTATTCTTAATTAATGAATCCATAAATTCACACACGTATTATATAAAAAAAAATACTATTATTCAAGGTTTTTACAAAAAAACTCTTTGATTTTACATTATTTTATGATATACTACAATAAATTGTCAAAAGATAAAACTTAGGAGGAATAATAAAATGAATTTTAAAAAATGCAGTAGATGCGGTAATTTTTATTTATCAAAAGGCGATGTTTGCCCAAAATGTAGCTCAAAAGATTCTTTTGAATTAACAACTTTTAAAACATATATTGAACAAAATGGCACTGAAAACTCTATTGAAATAATCTCTCAAGAACTTGGAATTCAAGTAAAACATTTAAATAGATTTTTAGGCTATGAAGAATTTAAAAATTACGTAAATGATTTCGAACTTAGTAAACCTCAAAGTAAAAATAATAAAAAGGTAGAACTTTAGATACATCTTATAAAAAGTGAGATTAATAATGAAATATACAAGACAAAAATCTAAAAAAATCCCATCACAAAAATATAAAAATTATTCATATAAAAAAAGAAAACGACGCGCACAATTGCGTTTACTTTCTTTGTTGATTTTGATGGCATGTATTATACTCATTATTTCAACTATATTCATTAATGTAAAAAAATCAGTTTCAACAAATGCTGATTTAAATAATAATATAGACAATACCACTGTAGACTACACTTTTAATGAAACACAAAATGAAAATGATAACAATAATATCATCCAAGTTTTTTTAGGAAATGAAGACAGTGAGGCTTCTGAGCAATCTACTGCTTCACCTATACCTTCTCCACCTCAAATAATTGGAGATATAACTAAAGACACTTTTTATGTAAAAGTTAATACTATAGCAAATGTAGTAAATGTATATATTAAAGATGAAGCTGGTAATTATACTACTCCATATAAAGTAATGGTCTGTTCAACAGGTCGTTCAACTCCAAAAACTGGAAAATATGAACTTTCTGATAAATTAAGGTGGCATGCTTTATTTGGAAATGTATATGGACAATACTGTTCTAGAATAACAGGTAACATTTTATTTCATTCTGTTCCATACACTAAACAAAGTCCTGATTCTTTAGAATATGAAGAATATGACAAATTAGGCACTTCAGCTTCTTCTGGTTGTGTAAGGTTAACTGTAGAAGATACAAAATGGATTTATGACAATTGTCCAAAAGGAACATATATTGAGTTTTATGGTGATGAAAATCCAGGGCCTCTTGGAAAACCAACTATTAGCCCAATTTCTTCTAATAAAGAATATAGAAATTGGGACCCAACAGACATATGGTCAGAGGGAAATCCGTGGAATGCGAGCCAATAAAATCTGCCCACTTATTTATAAGAAAAGTGGCTTTGCCACATGTGCAGGTTGCTCTGCAACCGCACAAATATATGAAACTTAACCTTGTTGTATACGTAAAAATCTGACGATTTTTCCTATACAATAAAAAATAGAAGCTTAAGCAAAAATCTTAAACTTCTATTTTTTGTTCTTATCTTCTATTTAACCAACTTACAATCTAATTACATAAATTCTATTCTACATTATTTTCAGTAGTAGTTTCTTCTGTAGGTTCTGTTGTTTCCGTTGCTTTAATTTCTTCTTTTTTCTTATCTTCCTCTTCTTTAACTTTTTCTAGGTTGTCTATCAACTCTTGTAATCTCTTAACATCTTTTCCCATCATTTCCCAATCATTATTTCCATTTGATTGAGTTAAATCTTTATTTGCTTTTATAATTGCATCCATTAATCCATTAATATCTTGTGTGTCTTCAACATCAATATCAACAGCATATTGAGAAAGCAAGTTTTGAAGTGCAGTACTTAAATTATCTCCAATAGCAACTTTGTTACCTGAAGCAACTATAACTTTTTTAAGTACAGGAACTTCTGATTCATTTAGCATAGTTTGATATATTGGTTCAACATAAAGTAGTGTATTATTAATCGGAACAATCAATATCTGTTTTGTAATTTTCGTTCCATTTGTTTTTACTGTTTCTAATTCTGAAGATATGGCTTCATCTTCTGCAATCTGTTTATCAAGTTGTATTGGACCTACAATACTACTATCTTCTGAAAATCTATATAATTTTAATTTATTTGTCATTCCATCTGTTTTACCTACTAAGTATGAAATTAAACTTTGTTTTTCAGCAGGTGTATAAATTTGTACAAGTCCTAATTCTTCTTGTTCATTATTAGTTTTTACCATAGTATAATATGGAGCCATAGTTGTACCTTTTGATTTTTCAGATGCTGTTGTGTTTGTCTTTGCTATTTCCCACAAATCATCACCTCTATATAATACATCTGGTTTTACATTATGATAAACACTAAGCATATTTGATTGAATATTATATAAATATTCTGGATAAACAATATGACTTGCAATATCTTGCGGAATTTGTTCATCTTTATTTTTAAATAAATCTTTATATGTTTTCCAGTATGCCATAATTATTGGGTCTGTTCTATCAGTTATGTAATAACTCATTGTTCCATCATATGCATCTATTATTACTTTTACTGAATTACGTATATAGTTTACTTTTTCCTTCATATTATTATGTTCAATACTTGTATATTGTGAATAAGGATAATTGTTTGATACAGTGTAAGCATCTAATACCCATACAATTCTACCGTCACTTGTAACAACTGTATATGGATTTTCATCGTAAATCAAATTTGGTAATGCTTTTTTAGCTCTTTGAATTACATTTCTATTAATTAAAATTTTGCTTTCATCTGTCATTTCTCCTGAAAAAGCTAAATTTAAATCACCTTTTGTTATTCCTAAAATTAATCTATCAATAAAGTTTAATTTTAATCCTGCATTTCCTTCATAAGTAGAAGTAAAATCATTTCCAGATTCATCTGTATAGTCATATTCTTTTTTATTCTTTGTATTTGTTGCAACTGAAGAATTTGTTTCTAAACCAAAATACATTCTAGGTTGTTCAACTTTTATTACTTCATCATCACCAGACACGTCTTTTTGTATATAATTTATAGTTCCATTTTCTGTAGCTGATGTAGCTGAAGCAAGAATTAATCCCATTCCATGAGTATTTTCATAAGTTTTATTATTATAAGTTCTTCCTGAACTTACCATTTCTCTTGGAGCTACATATACTAACTGTTTTTTATCATTTATTGTATATGGTTCAATTGTAGCATTCTCATAAGAATAATAACCTCTTCCTGTTTGAGAGTCTTCTAAAGTTTTTAATAAAGTATCTTTATTTACAATAGAAATATTATTTATTGTATTTTGATTTTGAGCAATTTCTTGTTCTGTTATTGTTCCAGAATCTTCAATGTTTTCTTCTTCAATATTTATATTATATGCATTTTTTGTACTTTCAATATTATATTGTAAATATTGTTTTTCTTTATCTAATTCATTAGTTTTTACAAATATTAAATCATATCCTACCATGACGATAAATAGTACTACCAAGTATGCTGGTATTACAATTAATTTTTTTATCGTATCTTTTAAAGTTCCATTTGAAAAAGCTTTAACTGCTTTAATTATAGATATAGCAATAACAAAAGCAAATATTAAATATCCCCATAGCTTAATTGTTGCCTCTGTTACTCCTGCACCTGTTATTCCAATGTCACCTTCTATTTTAGTAATTTCACCAAATAAGATATTTTGTACTCCAATAATAGTAAGTGCTGCAATGGCTATTGCTATTAATATAATATTGCGCTTAACCTTTTTTAACAAATTACTTTGTTTTAACATTTTTCCATCAATTCCATCAAAAAATTGATTGAATACAATTATGTAATATATTGCCATATATGCTGAAAGTCCTACTAAAAATGCTATAACATAAATTATAAACATTTCAATAACTGGTTTTTGCAACATATAATAAGAAATATCTATGTTAAATATTTGGTCTTTAACCCCAAATTCAGAATTACTTAAAAACAAAACAATTTTATCTGTAAATACAATTCCAACTATAACACTAACAATCGCTGCAATTACTAATGATAATGATTTGTTAGGTAATTTTGGCATCTTCTTATTTTCCTTATCAAAGAATACCTTTAAACCTTTTTTTATACCTCTATTTGACAAATATAAAATAAAATAAAGTATAATAAAGTTTACTCCCATGATAACTGCTTTATAAGTTAAATTTGTATAAAAAACAGAAACAAAATTTTCTCCCAATTCTTTATATTCCAAATAACTTCCTCTTAGTGAAATATACATCATCACTGCAAAAACAGCTATGAATAATAACACTAATATCATTCTTAACTTACCATGTTTTTTAGGTGTTTTTTCTTGAACGTCATTATTTTCAGTAACTTCTTCTTTAGTTTTTTCTTGTGATTTTAACTCTTCATTTTTGTTTTCTTCCACTTTTCTACACTCCTCCTTCTCATATTAAGGCTTTCATCTACATCCTATTTATTAATATTTATGGCATATGTAAAGCCATTTTCTTATCAATATATTTTAAATTATTGCCTTTACAAAATCGTCTGCATTAAATATTTCCATGTCATCAATTTGTTCTCCAACTCCTATAAATTTAACAGGAATATTATTTTCTTCTACAATACCAATTACAACTCCACCTTTTGCAGTACCATCCAATTTAGTTAAAACTAAACCAGTTATATCAGCCTCCTCTTTAAAAGCTTTAACTTGTGAAATTGCATTTTGACCTGTTGCTCCATCTATAACTAATAACACTTCTTCACTTGATTCTGGCATTTCTTTATTTATAACCTTATTGATTTTTTTCAATTCATCCATTAAATATTTTTTATTATGCAATCTACCTGCTGTATCTACAATTAATACATCTGCTCCAATTTCATTCGTCCTTTTCATCGCCTCATAAACTACAGATGCAGGATCCACTCCTTCTTCTCTTTTTACAATTTCAGCACCTGCTCTATTAGCCCAAATTTCCAATTGTTCAACAGCAGCAGCTCTAAAAGTATCAGCTGCAGCAACAACAACCTTCTTGCCATCTTTGGCAAGTCTATTAGCAATTTTTCCAATAGAAGTTGTTTTTCCAACTCCATTAACACCTATCACTAATATAACAGAAGGTTTTGTATTTAAATTCAAACTAACATCAGCCACATCTAAAATCTTTTTCATCTCATCTCTTAAGGCTTGCTTCACTTCTTCTTCATCTTTTATATTTTCTTTTTTTAGTCTTATTCTCAAATTATTTATAATCTTAACTGAAGTATCTAAACCTATATCTGACATAATTAAGATTTCTTCTAGCTCGTCTAAAAACTCTTCATCAACTTTTCTAAAACTACTAAAAACATTATTAATCTTTTGATCAAAAGACTCCTTAGTTTTATTCATTCCATTTTTTAGTTTTTCAAAAAATCCCATTTATATCTTATATGATAATAATTTATCATATGCTCCTTCCCAATTTTTTATTTTTTTGCAAAAAAGCAAAAATATTAAACCTTATACTATAGTATACCATAATTTGAAAATTTTTCAACTTTTCGTATCATATTTTTGCTGTTTCGTAAAAAAAATTAACACAAACTAAAAAAATCTGTTAAAGTAATATTGTAGAAAAAAAATGAACTATGTCATTTTTTGTATAAACTTATCATACGGAGGTAATTAAATTGAGTAAACTATATGAAGCATATACACAACTGAAAAAAACAGATTCGAAAACAATATACTTATTTAAAAGTGGCATATTTTTTATCGCATTAAACGAAGATGCCGAATTGCTCTCAAATCTGTTCGATTTAAAAATAAATAATTTAACAACAACAGTAGTAAAGGCAGGCTTTCCCTGTAACAGCTATGAAAAATATTGCAAACTTTTTAAATCTCATAACTTAACTGTTAAAATTGTTGATATGGAAAGCTTTACAAAAAGAAACTTCAAAGAATATTCACAAAGCCAGTCACTTGTTGAAATAATAGATAAACTTAATAAAGTAGACCCTAACAATTTGTCAATTACAGAAGCTTACAAATTTATTGAAGATTTAAAAGAAAAGGTAATAAAAATATGAAAAGAAAAGGAAATTTATACCCAGAAATATGCAAATTCGAAAACATATTAGCAGCATATAACGAGGTATGTAGAAACACCAGGAACAAAAGAAGAGTAGAAAATTTAAAAGAATATAAATCCGTATATATTTCCAGAGTATATGACACATTAATAAATAAAAAATACAAGGTAGGCTCTTATAATAAATTCATAATATATGAACCTAAAAAAAGATTGATAGTTAGTCAAAACTCACATGATAAAATAATAAACCACCTAGTAGCAAGATTCATTTTATATCCGGCGATATTACCATGTCTGCTTGACGTTAATGTAGCAAGTAGAAAAGATATGGGAACCAAAAGAGGTATAGAACTAGCAAAGGAATTTCATAGAAAATGCAAAGTAAAATATGGAACTTATTACATTTTAAAAGCAGATATAAGCAAATTCTTTGCAAGCATAGACCATGAAAGATTAAAAGCAAAATTGGAAAGAAGAATAAAAGATAAAGATGCCTTAAAAATAACTTTTGACATAATAGATAGCAACTCACCTGGGTTATTTATAGGCTCAATGACAAACCAAGTATTAGCAATATTTTACCTAAATGATATGGATCACTTTATAAAAGAAAAACTAAAAATAAAATATTACGTTAGATATCAAGATGACTTTTTATTATTCCACCCTGACAAACAATATTTAAAATACTGCTTAAAAGAAATAGAAAAATTTGTAGAAATGGAAAAATTAAAATTAAATGCTAAAACCAGAATTTACAAAAACACAAACAACTTTCTATTCCTTGGTAGAAACCCTAAAGGCAAATACTGCAGATATAGAAATGTAAAAAGAAAACTTAAAGCACGAGCACATTTATATGAAGCTGGCCAATTGACATTGGACAGCCTTGCCTCAAGTATTATTTGCTACAAGGGATTATGTGCTCAAAACAAAAACTCTATTGATAAGCTTTTTAAGAATAGAATTTAATTTAGAATGCAAGCAACTCAATTGCGACAACATTGTTGTCACAATTGAGTTGCTCTCATTAGCTAACTTTTTTTGTTATCTCTTTTTCTGATAATCCTGTAATATCTGCTATTTCTTCAATTGTCATCCCTCTATCAAGCATCTTCTTGGCAATTTCCATTTTACCCTCTATTCTGCCTTTTTTCTCGCCTTTCTTTTCTCCTTTTAAGTAAGCTCCTCTTTTATTCATCATTTCATCAAATCTAGCTTTTTCTTTTAACCATAACATTCTCTTAGCTTGTTCATTTGCTACTGCTTCTTCACGTAACTTTTCTGCTCTTGCTATTTTTTCATTTTCTTTTACAGCCATTTCCAATTCCCCCTTATCTCTTTGGCTTATAAAACTTCTTTATCTTTCTTATCAATTTTATTGCTGATTTGTTTCAGAGCCTTCAAATATTCTTTTTCCACGGGACTTATAGTCTTAACTTGATATTTCTTATATTCTGCCTTTGCTTTTTCTATTTCCTTCTTTTTGAACCTGTCGAAAATTCTGACAAGTTGATTTTTTATCAAGTTCCTCTTCTAAATAAAAAAATGTCAGATTTTACGGAGAATATAGGAAAATATTGATTACAATTTTTCTATTTCCTCTTTTGTTAGTTCTGTTAACTCTTCAATTTCCTTAACAGACATACCTTTTGCTTTCATTTTTTTTGCTATTTGCTTTTGTTTGTTTTTTTCACCTTCAGCACGTCCTTCTTCAGTTGCTATTTCTAAATCCATCTCTCGGTCAAATCTTATTCTATCTTTTATTCGCAAAATTTCTCTTGTTTCTGGGTCTGCTAATGCTTCTTTCAATAATTTTTCTGCTTTTGCTACTTTATCATTTTCTTCAATCGCCATTTCAAGTTCCTCCTTATTTTCTTGGCTTATGAAATATAACCATTGAGATAGTTTTTTCTTGTCTTTTTTATTTTGTTTTAAAAATTTTGGTAGTTGTATAAAATACATTTGTATTTTATCTGACATTACTGTTTTATCACTGTCCCATCTAAATCTTGCACTATCTATGTAATTATTTCTTCCAGCTATATTGTATGATAATATACTAACTATTATTACTTCTTTGTTGTTTTTATACCCCTCGCCTTCTTTCATTTCTTCTGTATATAAATTCGAAGCATAATATATATCTCTATCCTCCATGTCTTTTTTGTCTACTATTTGCATTTCAACATCTACTATTTTGTGTTCATCTATTGTTACTTTTAAGTCTATTCTTCCACCTTTTGTATCATTATACATTTTTTCTAATGTATACTCATTTGTAATATTTATATTATTAATTTTTATATTTAATATTTCTTCTAGCATTTCTTGTAGCATATCTTCATTTCCCTTAGATGCAAAGATTTTTTGAAATAAAAAATCATTTTGTGGGGTCATTGATTTATCTACCTTATTTTTTTCTAATTGGTTATTGTTCATTAAATTCCTCCTTATTTTAACACTTTTCGTTTTTTTACGCAAGTGTTTAATTTTACTTTGTATGTTTATTAGCACAATTTTCTTACAATTAAATTTTAAAATTTTCTTTGGATTTTGTTTCTGAAACGAAACTAATAGATTTTGAATTTTGAAAAAAATAAATCATTTATAATTTTGTCCATTACTTTAAAAGCATTTCCATTATATAACTTTTTAAATTAATGTCAATACTTACAATGCAAGAATTCATCGCAAATATTGACATTTTTCGACAAATAAAAAATAGCACTAATTTGTGCTATAAAAACAGTTATAAATTAAATTAAGAATAAAATTTAGTTTTGAACCGTCAAGAAATCCTTGACAGTTGAAATTTCTTCTAATTCTTCCTCGTCAAAAATATTTTTTATATGTAAGCTAATATTTTGCTTTGTTGTATTAAATAATTCAATCTTTTTTTGAAAAGTGCTAAATAAATATACTCCTGATTAGTAGGAATTATTTTACTAATATTGCCTAAAATGTTATAAGCAGAATCTTCTAGGCTCATAGTTGTTACATTTTTATAAGTAATAAAAAATGAATATTATTAATAAGAGAAATAAAATGTTTGCAAAAATTGGTAAAAAATGGTATAAATATTGTGGGTATGATTGACACTGTTTGCAATGGCTTCTGGTTAGCTTCTCCTTCAGCCAACAACACTAACAATGTTATGCTTGTGAACTATAACGGCAATGTCAGCAATAACAACTATAACAATAACAATTATAGCTTGCGCCCCGTAGCTTCCAAAAAACTGTGGTTGCATTGAACTAAGGTAATGCAAGAGAAGTTTTGGAGGAAACAAATCATATCCATTAATGGATTTATAAGATAAAAATACAAAAAATTATTGACAATTTTTATAAGTCTAATTATAAAATAAAAATAGATAATCAAGCTTGTTAGTAAAATTAATATTTGAAAGGAAGTTTAATTTAGGACTGTTTTTAATAGTACTTGGGATAGTGCTATTTTTTATTGTATGGAAGAAAAATAGCTAGATTTTTAAATATACAACAATGTTATTTTTTCTATATTTATGCGATTATAAAGCAACTTATACATGTATCCAAGTAAATTTTATAAATAATAAAAAATGAATGTTATTAATAAGTGGAATAAATTGTTTGCAAATATTGGTAAAAAATGGTATAAATATTGTGGGTATGATTGACACTGTTTGCAATGGCTTCTGGTTAGCTTCTCCTTCTGCCAACAACACCGACAATGTTATGCGTGTGAACTATAACGGCAATGTCAACAATAACAACTATAACAATACCAACTATAGCTTGCGCCCCGTAGCTTCCAAAAAACTGTGGTTGCATTGAACCAAGGTAATGCAAGAGAAGTTTTGGAGGAAACAAATCATATCCGTTAATGGATTTGTAAGATAAAAATACAAAGAATTTTATTGATGATTCTTACAAGTCTAATTATAAAATAAAAATAGATAATCAAGCTTGTTAGTAAAATTAATATTTGAAAGGAAGTTTGATTTACAACTGTTTTTATAGCACAAATTAGTGCTATTTTTATTTGTCAAAAAATGTCAATATTTGCGATGAATTATTGCATTGTAAGTATTGACATTAATTTAAAAAGTTATATAATGGAATTGCTTTTAGAGTTAATAGACAAAATTAAAATGATTTATTTTTTTCAAAATTCAAAAGTTCCGAATCAGGAACGAATATCCAAAAAAATTAATAATTTTACGAAAGTTTTTATTTATTTAGCACTTGAAAGATAAGCTAAAAATATGTTAAAATAAAGGAGATATATATTGGAAAAATATAACATACATGAGACACCACAAGATGATTATCTATTTCAAAGAATATTTGCATCAAAGGGAAATGAAGATATGCTAGCGGAAATATTAGAAGATTTGCTAGACATAAAAATAAATAATATAGAAATAAAAAATGAATTTACACTAGAAAAAATTTATCAAGAAGAAAAAAGTTCAAGAATAGATATAAAAGTGGTGGCAGATAATAGAATAATAGATATAGAAATGCAGATAAAGAATGAATATAATATGAAGGATAGGAGCTTATATTATGGAGCTGCATTATATCATGAAGCATTAGAAGAAGGAATAGATTATAAAGATAGCAAAGAGGTTATAGTAATAAGTATATTATCATTTAACTTATTTAAAAATGGAAACTACCTGGTTAGAGGGAGAATAATGCGAGATGATATAAAAGATGAAGTAATAACAGATAAACTAAGTTTTTATTACATACAATTACCAAAATTTCTAAAACAAAAAGATAAAAAAAGAAAGAAATTGGCTCAATGGTTATATTTTATAAGCCAAAGAGATAAGGGGGAATTGGAAATGGCTGTAAAAGAAAATGAAAAGATAGCAAGGGCAGAAAAATTACGTGAAGAAGCAGTAGCAAATGAACAAGCTAAGAGAATGTTATGGTTAAAAGAAAAGGCTAGATTTGATGAAATGATGAATAAAAGAGGAGCTTACTTAAAAGGAGAAAAGAAAGGTAAAATGGAAATTGCCAAGAAGATGCTTGATAGAGGGATGACAATTGAAGAAATAGCAGATATTACAGGATTATCAAAAAAAGAGATAACAAAAAAAGTCAGCTAAGATAAGTTTAATTTAAAACTGAATAGTGTAAAATAAAGTGTGTAAGTTATCAGTAACAAAACTTATGCACTTTATTTATACTACTAACTTAATAAAAAAGTGAGTAACTTTACACAAACTTTCCGATATTTTCACATTTTCTATACAATAAAAAATAGTACTCATTTCAAGTACTATTAAAAACAGTTGTAAATCAAACTTCCCTTCAAATATTAATTTTACTAACAAGCTTGATTATCTATTTTCATTTTATAATTAGACTTATAATAACTATCAGTAAAAATATTTGTATTTTATCTTAAATAATTTTTTATAAATCCAATTAAAGGACATAATTTGTTTCCTCCAAAACTTCTCTTGCATTACCTTAGTTCAATGCAACCACAGTTTTTTGGAAGCTACGGGGCGCAAGCTAAGGTTGTTATTGTTATAGTTGTTACGGTTGATATTGCCGTTATAGTTCACATTCATAACCCAGTCAGTGTTATCAGCGGAAGGAGAAGCTAACCAGAAGCCAACGCAAACAGTGTCAATTATGCCCTTATTATTTTTATATTAAAATTTTAAAAATAGCACTGATTAGTGCTATTAAAAACAGTCATAAACCAAACTTCCCTTCAAATATTAATTTTACTAACAAACTTGATTATCTATTTTTATTTTATAATTAGACTTATAATAACTATCAGTAAAAATCTTTGCATTTTATTTTTATAAATCGAATTAAAGGACATAATTTGTTTCCATCCAAAACTTCTCTTACATTACCTTAGTTCAATGCAACCACAGTTTTTTGGAAGCTACGGGGCGCAAGCTAATGTTGTTATTGTTATAGTTGTTGTTGCCGACATAGCCGTTATAGTTCACATTCATAACATTGTTAGTGCCGTTAGCGGAAGGAGAAGCTAACCAGAAGCCCCAGCAAACAGTTTCAATTATACCCATTTTTTATATTATTTTTCTTTTGTATTCAAAACTAATTAAGTACACTTTATAATATCTATCTCAAATTTTTTTAGTTATTTTGTGAATATAATCTTGTGGTTAATTTTTATAAATAAAAATAGCACTAGTTTTCGTGCTATAAAAACATTTATAAATCAAATTTCCTTTCAAATATTAATTTTACTAACAAATTTGACTATATGTTTTTATTTTATAAATAAATTATTTTCAAATTTATTTAAAAGACATGACTTGTTTCCATCCAAAACTTCTCTTGCATTACCTTAGTTCAATGCAACCACAGTTTTTTGGAAGCTACGGGGCACAAGCTAAGATTGTTATTGTTATAGTTCGTATTGTTGACATTGCCGTTATAGTTCACATACATAACATTGTTAGTGTTGTTAGCGGAAGGAGAAGCTAACCAGAAGCCATTGCAAGCAATTTCAGCCATGCCTTAATTATTTTATTAACAAATGAAATTTATTTGAGTTGTTATCAACCGGAAGGATTTCCGATTACTTAACATTTTCGATAGTCTCATTTAAAAATATTCCATTTAATTTAAATAATTGCCTTTTATCCTTCTACTGTTACTTTATATCCTGATGTTTTCTTTACCTCAGTAGCATCAAATTGTTTAGTAGATTTCCCTGCTTTTAATTTTTTCATCCAACCAGTTGTATATTTAGTTATATCATCCAATCTTTGTGCTAATTTAAAATATTTCTTTTCCGTTATTAATTTTTTATCATAACTTAAATTCACTAAAAAATCTATAACCTTAACTTTTGCTATCATTTTTAATATTAATTTTACTTTATATTCTCTTTCTTCAGTAGCATTAGCTTCATATGAAGTCTCCAATAAATCAAATGTATTAGTCCTTATTCTATGTTTTATTTCAATATCTTTTTTAGGATAATTTTCAAGTTCTTTATCTATTACTAAAATAAAATCTCTAATAAATTGAATAACTCTAAACTTATCTTCTCTCATTTTACTTTAACCTTCCTTTATGACTTTTTCAATATTTAATATTTTTTTATTAAAATCTTTTTCATACATGTTTTTCATCAAATATTCATTTATCATATCAATTTTTCTTTTGCAGTTTACATATCTCCTTGCTTTTTGGTCAAATCTTTCATATCTATTTAAATTTCTATAATTTACTTTATCTTCAACATCATAATTATTTCTTCTATCAATCGTTATATAATTTATTTTATTATCCTCCAATCGTCTCATCACTTTTGAAATAGCATTAATAGGGAATCCACATTCTACAATATTATCATCTATGTTTTTCACTTTATAATCAAAAAAATATGATAAAATATATGCATCTTTTCCAAAAACATGATAAAACCCTCCCATTCTAAACAAACATATATCTTTTGTATGAATTTGTTTTATGCTTTTTATCATTTCATTCATTTCTATATCTTCCTCCTACTTTATATTGTTTTTTATTATATATCTAATTTCTACATTTTTTTATTTTTATTTACAAAAAGCTACTTTTCGTTTATGAAATTCGAAATTTTATAATTTACGCAAAAAGAATACCCACGAGCAAATGCTCAGGGGTATTCTTTTTGCTATAAAAAAGCGAGTACCGGACCACCGGCCCGGTGAACTCGCAATATGTAAGTTTTAATTAGTATTTAAATTTAAGTTTTAGCTAATATTCCATTTGTTATTTGAACCCTTTGTGATTGAAACAGATTCGGGAAGATAAACTACGGGGCGCAAGCTATAGTTGGTATTGTTATAGGTGCTAGTGTTGACACTGCCGCCATAGCCCACACGCATAACACTGCTAGCGTAGTTAGCAGAAGGAGAAGCTAACCAGAAGCCATAGCAATTATTCCAAGCGGAATTCGTGCTAGGATGAGGATAATAAAGAGTATTCTTCCAACCCGCATATTTCTGTATAACTGAACCATCTATATAAGTTGAAGTTCCTTTATCTGATGTACTTATAAAATATCCGGTGGTCGTTGGGGTTGCATTGCAATATATCTTCTCTGTTGGATATTTAGCATTCCAACTTGCACACCATAATTCAATCGTCGGACTTCCTATTGCCTGTGCTCCTTTAGATTTTAGATCTGATGTTACAAATTGATTTGTCCATACACTTGTATCTAATAATTCTGCTACTGCTTTTGTATTATTTTGTGATTGACTCTTTGCTTTATCGTAATATGCTCTTGTGAAGAATCTATCCGCTAAGGTTGTAGAAGTAATTACATCCGCTATTGAATTACGTTTCCATCCACTTCCTGACCAATACACATTATATGTATTACCTTTCGTCATACTTGTTCCTGATGGAAGATTAGAATTATTCATATAATCTCCTGCTATTAAATATTTGTCTCCTCCATTTGCGTAGAATAATTTCCAATCTGTTATTCCTCCGCATGAATAATTTGTATCTCCTCCAAATTCTTCAGGGTCTGAAGGTTTAACCGCAGTTTCCCAAACTGCATACAATGTCAAATCTTTTTCTTCTGATACACTAATTTCATCTCCTGCTGAACTCTTTGGATATGTTGGATTTGAACTTTGCCCTGAACTTGTACTCCATCCAAGGAAGTTAAATCCTTCTTTTGTCGGTTCTGTTGTTGTTAATTTTGGCTTATCGTATTCGATACTTGTGCCACTATAGTTTTTATATGCTGTTCCCTCGGAATCAGGAATTGTATTACTAGTTCCATTTTTTCCGTCTTGCAAATCATATTTGATTTTTACTGTTTTCTGATATGTCTGATAGTACTCTGCACTTTCTTTGACTTGGCCTATTGAAGCGTTATTGTCATATGATTTTTCGGCTTTTGCAGAAGTTCCATCAGATGCCCAGTATCTATTATTATATCCACTTGGTTTTTGAGTATCTCCTGGTTGTCCAAGGTTTACATTTTTTGGATATTGTGGGCTATTTCCTACTGATTTTATTGTGAATGTTAAATCATCCATTGTTGCAGATTGCCATACATGTCTTGTTATTTTCTCTGTTTTTGTATGTCTTGCATAATATGTTATATATGGATTTGTTTCACCATTTGCTAAATTAATTTTTGTTTCTTCATATCCATCTGATGTTTTTACCCATCCGTCGAATGTCCATGCTCCCGTATCTGAAGGTGTTTTTATTGTGCTTCCAGATGGTGCATTCGTTATTGCTAATCCCTTTGTTTCTTCATTAGCACGAAGTAATGCTTGTGCATTTACTTTTTGGGTTGAATTGTCTCCAAATGTATATGTTATTTCTACTGGATATGTATAAACCATGTGATATGTTGTGTCATTAAATAGTTCTTCAGTTGGTTCTCCACCTAATGCTACATCTGGGTCTGCTGTTATAGCAGAGGTGCTCTTTAGCCATCCTTTAGGTGTTGCTGTTACATTTTTTGAGCTATTTATTGATGCACTTACTGTATCACTTGCACTTCCTCCTAAGTTTGGTTTTACTCCTGTTGCTTCACCTTTGTAGTTTCCTACAACTGTTGTATTTCCTACCTGACTTTCGGTGTTTTTATATGTTACTTTTGTTATTTTTATATCTTTCTTATATACTGCATAATACGTTGTTCCTAGTTGTACTGTAGGAGTTACTGGATCTGAACCTGTTTCTACATTTGTTACTCCCACATAAGGTATTCCATCTTTTCCTGTACTATTTGAAACTGCTAGTGGAACTGTTATTTTTTCATCATCTTCTATTTTTCCTGCATAGTTCATTTTTGCTCCTACAGAAGTTGTTGTTCCTGCGCTAGAAGGTTCTCCATTATATCTAAATGTTATTGTTTGTGTTGATTCATATAATGCATAATATTTTGCATCTTCTAATGCTTCTATTTCTTTATCATTTGCTGTAATTGTATCTGGTGTTGGGTCATCTTTATCTGTTTCTGCAGCCCATCCTCTTGATGTATAATTCGTATTTGCTGTTGGGGCATGTCCTATGCTTTTCTTAAATGCTACTGTCGTATTATCATATTTTTTATATGCTGGACCTGTCAATGGTTCCATTGTTGCACTATCTCCATCTTGTGTACCGTTGTAAATGACTCTAGTTACTGTTACTTGCTTACTATATAATGCATAGTAATCTATATCAGTTGCTGGAGAAGCTGGTGCTTTATTTGGATGTTGTGCTGAAGGCTCTAAATCTTTTTCTGCCTCTAGTACCCATCCTTGGAACTCCCATGTTGCATCTTCTGTATCTGTTGGTGCTTGTAGAGTTGCACCTGTTTGAGTATTTTTATAATCTATCGTTTTATTAGGATTTTCTACTTGTGTTTTACCTTTATAATGGTATGTTACGGTTATTCCTTTTTGATATACCATATAGTAGTTATAAGCTGCTGCTTCTGCATCTAATTCTATTTCTGCTTTATTTCCTTTTATTTCAACAAATGCGTCAGTTACAGCTGCATCTGCTTGGTTTGACCAACCTTTTGCTGTAAATCCATCTTCTAATCCTACTGTAGGTGTTGTATCTCCTGTTTGTAGGTCTACTTTAGGTTTTACTAAACTGTCGTCACTGTAACTTCTATATGCTGTTGCATTTATAACCTCTAATGATTTATTTAAGTAAACTGTTCTGTTTACTGTTAAGTCTTTCTTAAATGTTGCTGTTAATGTATCACTTTTATCTGTAACACCTACTGCTGGGTCTACTATTGAGCTTTCGTCTGTCAAGTCATCTGGGTTTGTTGTCCAACCTCTCCATGACCAACCTTTGCTTTCTAATTCTGGTGGAACTGTAGGGTTTTGAATTGATGGGTCTAATCCTCCACCTTGATTATTTCCTTCTGAGTCGGTGTATACATCTTGTTGTTTTTGTTCTGTTTGTCCATCTCCTGTTTGTACTTGTGTTGAAATTGAGTGTTTATATATTGCATAATAATTTGTATCTTGTAATATTTGTGCATCTCCATTATTTTCAACATCTGGTTTTTGTACATCTGCTCCACTTTGTAAGTTTTTCAAAAACCAACCAACTGGCTCTGCTGTTTCTCCATCTATTGTTGCATTATCTGCTTTTCCTAAGTTTATTGTTGCTGGCTGTGGCTTATATGTTTGAGATGCTGCATCATAGAAGTCATATGCTTTTTGTGTTTCTGTATTTTGTGGTTCTTTACCATTTTCGTGTTTTATTGCTTTTACATCTTTAGCATATACTGCATAATATGTTGTAGTTGCTTCACTTAAGGCTGTTGATGATGTTCCTTTAGGGTCTGATGATACGTGTAAGAAATCATATCCTAAAGTTCCTTTACTACTTTGAACTGCCTCTGGTATTGCTAATGTATCACCTGTATTTGTAGCTACTCCTTTATAGTTCATTACTTGTCCTACATTTAAAATTGAATCTTTTGCTGCTCCTTCAGCATAATATTTAAATGTATATTCTTTGCTATCTTTTACATATATTGCATAATATGTAGTATTTTCTGTAACTGATACTGTTGTTTGTCCTTGAGTTATATCTGCTGTTAGACCTTCTTCTGTTTTTGACCAACCTTTTGAAGTGAAGCCGTCTTTGTTTGGATCACTTGGCATTTCTATATCTACTGTATATGGAACTGTTACATCGTCATCTTTTCCTTTTCTAACTAAGTATGCAGTTCCTGTTGTTGAGTCATCTGTTTGTGTTTGTGAACCATCATAATATTTCTTTGTTATTGTTATATCATTTTTATATACAGGATATATTTTTGCATCAGGGTCTGTTGTTCCTTCACTTGGGTCTACTCTACTTCCTTCATCTGCTGGATTATCTGGGTTCGTTGTCCATGGCTTTTTGCCATCTTCGTTATCTGGCTTCCAACCTTTTTGTTCTAAATCTTCTGGAACTGTTGGCGCTTCAGGTAGTCCTTGTGATTCTCCTCCTGTTTTGTTTCCTTCAGAATCTACTTCTACTTTTTGAGTGTTTTCTTGCTCATCACCATTTTCATCTATATAGTGATTATTTAAATCATATGTATATGATAAGTATAAATCTTTATTATCTGTTAAACTTAGTGTTTGTCCTAATACATATGACTCATCTGATTTAGGTTTAGTTTGCCATTTATCAGGATTTAATGTAGTTGTTTGGCCATTTCCTATATCATATTTTTCTATTTTGAATGTATCAATTGATTCCCCTTCTGCTAATAATTTTATTTGTGCTGGTTTTACTGTATTATCTTCTGTACTTCTATAAGCTACTCCTGTTAAATCTGGTTCTACTTTTTCTTCACGAGTTCCATTAAATTTATGTCTTGTTACTGTTATGTCTTTTTTATAAACAGGGTATAAAGGCTTATTAGGGTCTAATTTTTCATCTGGATTTGTTGGGTCAACTCTACTTTCTTGGTCTGTTGGATCTTCAGGATTTGTTGTCCATGGTTTTTCAGTGTCTGCCTTCCAACCTGCTTCTGATAAATCTGCTGGTGGTGTTGGGCTTGCTGGTAAAGTTCCACTTGTTGGCCCTGCTTCTTCTTGTCCATCTCCACCTATGTAGACATCTTGAGTTGCATCTTTTTCTTGTTTATCTGTTGGGTCTATATATTTTATATTTTTTGTATATTTATATGCTGCATTGTATGTTACTGTTTCTTGTACTTCCACTTTTGTATTTGTTAATTTTACTTCTGGGTCTTTTTTATTTCCAGTTTTTGCATTATACCAACCTAATGGTGTTCCTGTATATGTTTCTGCTATGTTTGGTACTTCTTCTATTGTTCCTAATTCAACTGTTGGGTATATTATCGTATCTGTATTTGCTCTATATATTGTTGCTTCTATTGGGTCTCCTTCTGGATGTTGCTTAGCTTGCCCATCTTTATATATATTTCTTGTTACTGTTACATCTTTTTTATAAACTGGGTAAATATCTCCTTCTAGTTTATCTCCTGGCTTGCTTGGGTCTAACCACTTTTCTTTTTGGTCTGGATGAGTAGGGTCTGTTGTCCAAACTTCTTTGCCTTTTTCTATTCCATTTCCACCATCATCTGTTCCAGTTCCTGTTTCAATTTCCCATCCTGCTCCCCATTCTGCTGGTGCTGATGGACTTTGTGGCACTCCTGATATATCTTCTCCTTCTTCTGTTCCTTCTGAGCTTACGTATATATCAACTGATTCACTATTTGAATTTCCATCTGGGGTATGCCAATTTACTGTTTTTTGATACATGTAATATGCATACCAATCTGTGTCGCCATCTCCTGTTACATTTACTGTTGCTCCTGGTGCAACTACCTTTCCTTCTCCTGCTGTCATTTCTGTTGGATGTGCTGCTTTTTCAGTTGACCAACCTTGACCTTTTAACACTTTACTTGAAGAAACTGTTACATCACTTATTGTGTCTAATTGTACTTTTGCAGGTGTTACCTTCTTTCCATCAAATGTATACGCCTTTGCTGGTGATAATTTTTTTGGTGTATTTGATGGATATGTATATTCTGTAACTTGTATTTCTTTTGAAAATACTGGATTATATGTTGCATCTGGGTCTGGTAAATCTTCTTCCGGGCTTATTAAATTCTCTACTCCTGGTTCTTCATCTGTTGTCCAACCTTCAAATTTTGTCCAACCATCTGGTGGAGTTAATGATTCTGGTAGTCCAAATGTTCCTTCTCCTTCTCCATCTGTTGCTGTCTCTCCATTTGAGCCTACATATACATTTTGTTTTTCTCCTTGTTGTTCTTGTCCTTTCTCATCTTTATAATTAGGTGTTACTTCATATGAATATGACATATAGTATGGAGTATCTGCTTCCAATGCTGGTGTATTTCCGTTTATTTCAACACTTACTTCTGCATTTGGTTCTGGGGATGTTGACCATCCACGTGGTTTTGCTTGTTTTTGTTGTCCATTAACCTCTACACTTACTTCTCTGTCACTTCCTTCTAGTTTTACCACTGCTCCATCAACTGTTCCGTCATAATATCCTTTCATTTCTCCTGTAACAGTATCTGATGCATCTTTATATGTGTATTTAGTTACTGTTATATCTTTTTTATATACCGCGTAATAGTTTAATCCCGCTGAAACGCTAGGAGTTATATCTGTTCCTTTTTCTGTATTTGATACATATGCATACGTTGTTCCTTTAGGACCATTACTACCACTAACCTCTGGCGGAACTGATATATCTCCTATTGGAACTTCATCTCCATTGTAATCTAACCTATCCCTTATTTTTTGTGTAGCTTTCCCTACTGCTCTTCCGTTCCAATAATTAAATGTAATTGTAACCTCATCACCTGTGGCTCCTGAGCCACCTTCTGCAGCATATACTGCATAATAATTTGGTGACTCAACTCCATCCTTCAATGTTACGTTTCCACCTGGCAACACTTCAACTGTTGCTTCTGTTGTTGAATTTGTAGACCATCCTTTTCCTACATAAGTTCTTGAACCTTTAATTACATTTTTTATTGTTGGTGCTGTTATTTTTACTTCTGTTTCTTTATTATATATTTTCTCTGTAACATTTGTTTTTGTACTCTCTGCACTATTAAATACTCCAGTTAATTCTTTGCTAAATATTGCGTATAATTTTACATCTGTTATTCCCATTGTTAATGAATTTAATTTAGTATGTGCATTAGGGTCAGTGTTCCAACCTTCGAATACCCAACCTTCTTTTTCAGCAGTTGGTCCTAAGTTAACTGGTTGTCCTTCTTCAACTTTAACGCCTTCTGTATTTCCATTTACTTTATTTCCGCCATTTGTTGAATAATCATATGTTACATTATGCTCTGTTACTACTGAAGTAACTGTATATGGTCCAAATCTATGATATTGTTCTCCTGATACATTTACTGTTTCATTTGAACTAAATATTCCCTTACTATCAACAACTCTCTTTACAAATACATAGTATGAAGCTCCACTTTCTCCACTAATAGTAATTGGTGATGCGTTTACATATTCTTTCCATTCACCACCTGATAATCTTGAAGAGCTTGTAGATACATAGTATTGATAAGAATTGTTAGATTTTAATTCTCTTCCCGCTTTTGCTTGTGCAGAAATTGTAACTGAAAACTCTATTGGCAACTCTGTTGCTGTTGCCGGTTCAGCAGTTACTGATGGTCCATCTTTTTGTTGTTCTTCACTATCTGGTGCGCTTGCTTTATCCTCTTCAATATCTGCAATAGTTACTTCTCCACCTGTTGACCACATTCTTCCGTCAGCAATGTAATATAATGTATTTGTATCTAAATCTAATGCAAATACATCATCTAATTCTTCCATCTTTTTGCTATTCCAACTTTCTGAAGCTTCCAATCCGTTTTTTCCGTATTCAGAAGAAATCTTCAACGTTGTTGGGTCTTGAATTATACCCAAGTGCATCGATGGCTCATCTGCTGTATCCACCACGCATATGGTAGTTCCCAATTGTTCTTCTGTTGTAGGTTCACTAAAATCTTTGTCATTTATTTGTTGCATTTCCTTGTTACGCAAATAAACGTCTATTTTTTCAAAGACTTTTCCTACTTCTGTTTGAATTGCGGCATTTTCTGCTTGCTTAATTATTCCATCGTCTTTTGTTAACATTGATATCGTAATTCCTGCTAATATCAATAGTACAACTATTGTAATACCAAGAACTAGCAATGTTACACCTTTTTCATTTGTCCAGTTTTTCATTTGCTTCTTCATAACTTCTTCCCCCTATAAATTTTTAAAACATAAAAATTCAAATGCAATTTTTGATGTGAACGCGATTTTTATAGTTTTAAATTTAAGCTTTATAAACTTCAGTTTTCTAAAAAACACAAAAACAAAGCCAAATAGACCTAACTAAAAATTAGATCTTATGGCTTTGTTTTGTTTTTTGTTTCTTTTGCTAAAGTGCTTACTGCAAGCGTTTCCACGCTTTTTCATAAAGTTAATTTTTCGCATATTCATACCTCTTCACTTGTATTCATATGCTCATATTTTACACTATAGCAAGTCCATTTTCAACCCTTTTTATATTACATTTTTGTTACAAAAAATACAAAATCTTACAATAAAATTTGTTGAAGAGGTACAAATTATGCAAAAAATTGTACTTTGTTTTTTATTTACTTAAAGGGGATTTAAGCAAATTTTTTTGTAAAAATTTTTTCAAATATTTTATGTTTTAAACATTTTTATATTTTAAAAAAATTTACCAAAGGATTGTATGTTATGAAGAGTTTTGTAATCTGAAATTATAATAACACACTTGCAATTATTTTGCAAGTATTTTTGATTGCTTTTTTGAGAAAATTTTATTTTTGTAATTTTGCTTCGCCATATACTACAAATATCTTGCATTTGAGCAAATATATAAAATTTACCTTGCATACAAAAAAAATGAATCCAAACTGTTAAATTTCTTTTTCTAATTTGTTTAACAATTTGAATTCATTCTTTATACAAATTCTTCCCATACTAAATTTGCAAAATCAATTCCTTTATTTGTTAATTGAATTTTGTCTCCTTTAACTTCTAGTAATCCTTCCTTTTTTAATTTACTAATTTCTCCTTTAAAACTTTCTAGTGGATTTTCAGCAAACTTGTTTTCAAATTTTTTTATTGAAACTCCTTCTATTTTTCTTAATCCTAGTAGCATATATTCCTTTTTTGTATCTTCCTTTGTCTGTTTTTCTTGAATACACTTATTTTCTATTAAATTAGATTCTTGTATTTTTTCTACCTTAGTTGTTTCATCTAGTTTTTCCATAAAACCAATATATTTTTCTATATCCTCTACATTTGAATATCTAATACTATTCATATATGAATGCGCTGCTACTCCTATTCCAATATATTCTTTTTGTTCCCAACAATTTTTATTATGTCTAGACTCTTTACCTTTTTTTGCAAAATTAGAAATTTCATAATGAATATATCCATTTTTTTCTAAAGTATTTTTTACATACCAATACATTTCTCTTTCTAAGCTTTCACTAGGTAACTTGTATTTTCCCTCTTGTAACATTTTTTCTAAAACTGTTCCTTCTTCTACTATCAAAGAATATGTTGAAATATGTTCTGGATTTAATTTTATTATATCTTCTATTTCTTTTTGTATATCTCCTATTGTTTGATTTGGTATTCCTATAATTAAATCCACATTTATATTTTTAAATCCAACCTTTCTAGCCATATTGTAGGTTTCTACAAATTGAGAATAATTGTGGATTCTGCCAATTTGCTTTAATAGTTTATCATTTGTTGATTGTAATCCTATGCTTAATCTGTTTATCCCTGAATTTTTATATGTTTGCAATTCATTTATTGACTTTATAGTTCCAGGATTTACCTCAATTGTGAATTCACAATCTTTTTCATCTACACAAAATTGCTCTTTTATAGTTTTTATTATTTTTTCTATGTACTCACTTTTTATATAAGAAGGTGTGCCACCTCCAATATATATGCTAGTAATTATATATTCTTTCAAATCATAATTTTTTATTTCCTTGATTACCGCTTCTATGTATTTTTCTATATACACTTCTTTATTTGCATATGAAACAAAATCACAATAATAACATTTATGTTTGCAAAATGGTATATGTACATAAATTCCTAATTCTTTTTTATTCATTCGCTATCTCCATAATCTTTTTTAATCTATAATTAACTCCTGATTTTCCGCACAGGTGGATTCGCTTTTTTTCCTAGCTCAGTTAATGATAAGTCTGGAAATTCAACTCGAAGTTCTGCCATTTCTTTTAAATTTTCATTTAACTTGCTAAAACGTTTTTCTCTTTTTAGTTTTTGTATAGCTTCTATCTGTTCAACTGCTGCATTTAGTGTTTTATTTAAATTTGCTGTTTCGCAATTTACTAATCTATTTATTTTACCTCTCATTTCTCTTTCTATTCTTATGTCTTCAAATTTCATAACCGCATTGCTTGCACCCATTAAAGCTAAAATCTTAGATATTTCTTCACCTTCTTTTATATAAATAGAACATTTATCTTTTGTAATTAATGTTTTGCTATTTATTTGCAATAATTTTAGTAAGTTAGCTGCAAACTTCAAATTAGTTTTGTTTGAGAAAGATATTTCCAAATGATATTTGTTTTGTGGATTATTTATTGAGCCTGCTCCCAGAAAAACTCCTCTTATTATTGCCCTTCTATTTTCTTCCTTTTCATTATATAGCTTTTCTTCATTACATATTTTTATATTTTCATTTTCAATTTTTATTTCTTCTATTTTTGGAACTTTAGCTGTTATTACAAATAGATTTCCACTTATTTGTATATTGTGTTCTATGTTTAGATTTGATAATATTTTTGAAAATCTATTTATATTGTAATCACTTTCTGTTGAATACTTTATTTTGTTTTTACTTATTTCACTATTGTGAGAAATCAAATATCCTATTAGCTCATATTTGATTTGTTCTTTTTTAGCCAAATTGTTTATTGTTCCAATTTCTTTTTTTACATTTGAAGAAAATGACATTTCTTCTTTTCTCCCCTTTCTTTATTTCAGTTGAAAAAGAATTATTTTTCAACTCAACCTTGCACAGATAACTCTATCATTATCATAAAGGTCTTTTTTACAATATACCCCTACAAATTTTGTTTCATTTTTTATAATATCTAATACATCTTCTTTTTGGTCATAACCTATTTCCAAACAAAGATATCCTTTTATTTTTAAATACTTGTATGCTTCTGGTATTATCTTCCTATAAAAATCTAGTCCATCATAGCCTCCATCTAATGCTATCTTTGGTTCTCTTTGTACGTCTTTATTTAATCTTTTTATTTCTCCTTTTTTTATGTATGGTGGGTTTGATACTATTATGTCATATTTTTTATCTGAAAGTTCTTTATATAAGTTTGACTTTACAAATATTATTTTGTCTTGCACATCATTTTCTTTTGCATTTCTTTTTGCTATTTCTAGTGCTTTTTCACTTATATCCACCGCCGTTATTTTACTTCCTTCTATATACTTTGCAAGTGATACTGCTATTATTCCACTTCCTGTGCATAAATCTAATATGTTTATTGCATTGATTTTTTTTGCAATATCTATTACTTCTTCTACTAAACATTCTGTATCTGCTCTTGGAATTAATACATCTTCATTTACAAAAAAGTTCATTTTCATAAATTCTTGCGAATGTGTAATGTGTTGCAAAGGCATCCCTTTTCTTATTTTTTCTATATATTTAAAATATTTTTCTTTTTGCACCTTACTAATTTCTTTATTGTCATATACAATTAAATATTGTCTTGGTTTTTTTAAAACATATTGCATTAACAACCTTGCTTTCATTTTTGGTGTTTCTATTTGACTTCCTTTTAACATTACAACTGCTTTTTCAATTGCTTGTTTTATTGTTGTCATATTCCCACCTTCTTTCTTTTTTCTACATTATAACATCTATTTTTCTTTTTTTCATTATATTTTGTATTTTTTCTATTTACAAATTTTATTAACTAATATAAAATAAAAACATAATTATATTAAATTTGTACAAACTAAGAAAAATATTGATAAGATGGCATAATTTATAATAATACCATACTAAATTTAATCAATATTTTAGAAAAAACATTTTATGGAGGAAACTAATGAAAAAGAAAAATGAATTGAGTTACAAGGATTTAAAAATGTCTTTTAATACTGAGGCTTTTAAGTTTAAAACCACTGAAGAGCTTGAATCTATCAGTACTGGAATTGGACAAGACCGTGGCATAAAAGCTTTAGAATTTGGCTTAAAGGTTGATGTTAAAGGATATAATTTATATTTAGAGGGACCTAGTGGCGTTGGTAAAACTATGTATAGTAAAAATTATTTAACCAAAGTAGCCGCTGGCAAAAAGGCTCCTTCTGATTGGTGTTACGTATATAATTTTGATAATCCTAATGAGCCTGTTGCTATTTGTCTTCCTGCAGGACAAGGTAAGGAATTCAAAGAAGCAATGGAAGGTTTTATAAAGGAAGTAAAAAAAGATATTAAGAAAACTTTTAATGCAGATGATTTTGAAAAAGAAAAAGCTTTAATAAAAAAAGAATTTGAAGTAAAACGAGCTTCTTTAATGGAATCTTTAGATAAAAAAGCTGCTAAATATAATTTCCAAATAAAATCTGCTCAAAATGGAATATATATGATGCCTATTGTTGATGGTAAAACTATTGAAGAAGCTGAATTTGATAAATTACCTGAGGCAGTAAAAAAAGTTTATGAAGATAATGCAGTTATTGTTCAAGAACAAATAATGACTGCCATTGGAAAAATAAAAGAAATCGAAAGAGATTCTGACAAAAAAATTTCTGAGTGGCAATCTAATATCACTTTACTAACTGTTAATGTTCACATAAATTATTTAAAATCTCAATTTAAACGAAACAAAAAAATCACTAAATTTTTAAACGATATAAAACAAGATATTTTAAAGAATATTTCATATTTCTTAGAAGGAGACAGAAGACAACCTGTCCCTCAACAAATGCAAATGGGACCTGTTCAAAAAAGGCCTGACCCTTGCGATAACTACAGAGTAAATTTATTCATTGATAATAGTGAACTTGAAGGTGCTCCTGTTATCATGGATTCAAATTATTCTTATCATAATATTTTTGGTTCTATTGAATATGAAAATTATTATGGTTCTTTAAAAACAGATTTTACTATGTTAAAACCTGGATTGTTGCAAAAAGCTAATGGCGGTTACATTATTTTCCAAGCTAAAGATTTGCTTGCAAATCCACATTGTTATGAGGCTCTAAAAAAAGCATTAAGAATTAAAGAAATTGGAATAGAAAACCCTCAAGACCAAAATTCTTCAATGGTTATGATTTCATTAAAGCCTGAACCTATTCCTCTTGATTTAAAAGTATTACTTGTTGGAAATGCAAACATATATCAAACACTTTTAGCTATGGATTCTGATTTTAGAAAACTATTCAAAATAAAAGTTGAGTTTGAAGAAGATGCTCCAATTACAAATGAAAATGCTGTAAAGCTTGCACGTTTTGTACATGGCTTCTGTGAGCAAGAAGATTTGCCTGCTCTTGATAAAAAAGCCATGGGTAAAATTATTGAATATTCTTCAAAACTTGCTGGTGATAGAACTAAACTATCTACACGTTTCAATGATTTAGCACAAGTTGTTGGTGAAGCTGCTACTTGGGCAAAACTCGATAAATGTAAAGTTATAAAAGCTGAACATGTAAAAAAAGCCTTAGCTGAACGTATTGAAAGAGTAAAAAAATATGATACAAAATACTTAGAAATGATAAAAGATAATTCACTATTAATTACAACATCTGGATATGAAGTTGGTGAATTAAATGGCTTAACTGTTATGTGCCTTGGAGATTATACTTTTGGTAAACCAGCTAAAATAACTGTAAATACTTATACTGGAAAAAATGGTGTAATAAATATTGAAAGAGAAGTTGAACTTTCTGGTTCTTCTCATTCAAAAGGTGTATTAATTTTAACTGGATATTTAGGTGAAATGTTTGCACAAGATTTTCCACTTTGCTTAACAGCAAGTATATGTTTTGAACAATTGTATAATGGAGTTGATGGCGATAGTGCTTCTAGTACTGAATTATATGGATTACTTTCTAGTTTATCTGGAATACCTATTAATCAATCAATTGCCGTTACAGGTTCTGTAAATCAAAAAGGAAAAATTCAACCTATTGGGGGAGTTAATGAAAAAATTGAAGGCTTCTTCCAAATCTGTAAAATGAGAGGTTTAGATGGTGAACATGGTGTAATGATTCCTGAACAAAATGTTAAAAACTTACAATTGTGTGATGAAGTTGTAGAAGCTGTAAAAAATAAACAATTCCATATTTACTCTGTTTCTACAATCGAAGAAGGTATTGAAATCTTAACAGGAGTTCCTGCAGGTAAAAAAGATAAAAATGGAAATTTTCCTGCCGGTACAGTAAATCACCTAGTTGCTGAAAAATTAAAAAATTATGCTAAGATAAGTGAAAATACAAAATGGTAATCTTTGTTAAAAGGCTTGCTTTATATGATTTATAGAGCAAGTTTTTTGTTTTCCCAATAAAACTTCAATTGCATCAAACCTTACAATTGGATTTTTTATTTTGTTCTTTAAAATATAATATTTTGCTACTTTTAAAATGTGTTGTTTTTTTATATTATTAATAGCTTCTGAAGGTCTTCCATAATTTAAATTTGTTCTAGTTTTTACTTCTACAAATATCAACTTTTTCTCTGCCTTTTTGTTATTTTTTGTTGCTATTATATCTATTTCCCCTAACCTACACCTAAAATTTCTCTCTAATATTTCATATCCTTCTTGGTACAAATACTCACAAGCCATATCCTCTCCTATTTTTCCTATTATTTTTTTATTATGCATTTAATCAATTCTCCTTTATTACTTTTTTATTATACATTCAATCAATTTCCTTTACTATTTTTTATTGTCGAAGCCAACAAGGTTCCTAGGAACTTACCTATAATCTTTAATTGTGTTGCTGGGTAGTTTTTTTAATTTATACCCTCCTGCAACTTTTTCAATATACCCTTCTATCTCCAACATTAATAATGTAGAATTTACCTCTCTTATTTCCTTCTTAGTTTTATAACATATCTCTTCTGCTTCAATAGGTATAAATCCAATTACATCATATATCTCTTGATATTCCTTTTTCACTTTTGGCTTTACTAATCTTTCTAAATTCACAGTTTTATTTTTGTCATATTCTAAAAAGCTAAATTCTTCAATTATCTCCTCAACATTTGTAACAAGCTTTGCCCCTCTCGAAATTAATTTATTTGTTCCTACTCCATGCCTATCATTTATGTTATGAGGTATGCAAAAAATTTCTCTTCCTTGTTTTTTTGCTAATGCTGCTGTTACACTTGTTCCACTTCTATATGCTGCTTCAATAACCAATACTCCTAAAGATAATCCACTAACAATTCTATTTCTTTGCAAAAATTTTTCAGATTCTGCATATTCATTTTCAGAATATTCAGTAATTACAAGTCCTTTTTCAGCAATTTCTCTAAACAAATCCATATTTTCTTTTGGAAAAATTCTATTTAAGCCATTACCTAAAACAGCAATCGTATTTCCTCCAACTTCTAATGCTCCTTCATGTGCAGCTCTATCTATTCCTTTTGCCATCCCACTTACAATTGTGATTTTTTGAATTGCTAATTCTCTAGCAAATTTTTTTGCTAATTCTCTTCCTTCCCTCGAGCATGCTCTAGACCCTATAATTGCAATTGCATATGTATTGAGTAATTCTTTATTCCCAACTGTATATAACAATTGTGGTGGATCTTCAATTTCCTTCAACTTATTAGAATAAAATTCACTTTGCATTGTCACTATGTCTCTCATTATATATTTAAAAAAATCTCCCCCTTTCAAATTCACTTACATTATATTTACTCAATTCTATCTGAGCTTCTATATTGCATTGCTTCATAATTTACTCAATTCTATCTAAGCTCCTATATTGTATTGCTCCATAATTTACTCAATCCTATCTGAGCTTCTTATTATATTGCTCCATAATTTACTCAATTCTATCTAGGCTTCTATATTGTATTGCTTCAGCTAAATGCTGTGTTTTTATCTCTTTTGAATTATCCAAATCAGCAATTGTTCTTGCAACTTTTATAATTTTTGAATATGCTCTAGCACTTAAATGTAATTTTTTAAAGCTCTTTTCTAATAACTCAGTATTTGCTTTTTCCATACTGCAATATTTTGTTATCAATTTTGGAGTTAATTCAGAATTAGAAAAAACACCTTCATTTTTATATCTATTTATTTGCACTTTTCTTGCTTCATTCACCCTTTTTCTAACTTCCTCTGAAGTTTCTATCATTTCAGTTCCTTTTAATTTTTTATATGGCACTCCACTAACTTCTATATGCATGTCAATTCTATCTAATATTGGACCACTAATTTTTTGTAAATATCTTTTTATTTGTTCAGGTGTGCATCTGCATTCTTTTTCCTTTGACCCATAATATCCACATGGACATGGATTCATACTTGCAATAAGCATAAAATTTGCAGGATATGTAATAGATGCTTCCAATCTACTTATTGTTATTTTTCTATCCTCTAATGGACCTCTTAATAATTCTATGTTATTTTTATTAAATTCAGTTAATTCATCTAGGAATAATACGCCGAAATGCGCTAGACTTATTTCCCCTGGTTTTGGGATTCTTCCTCCACCCACTAAAGATGTTCTTGAAACAGTATGATGTGGACTTCTAAATGGTCTTGTTGATACAAATGGATTTTTTTTAGATAATATACCAGATACACTATGAATTTTTGTAACTTCTAAAGCTTCTTCAAATGTCATGTCCGGCAAAATTGTTTGAATTCTTTGAGATAACATTGTTTTTCCGCTACCTGGCGAACCGAATTAAAATACAGTTATGTCCTCCCGCAGCTGCTATTTCTAATGCTCTTTTTACATTTTCTTGACCTTTTACTTCTGAAAAATCTACGTTGTAATTAGGTTTTATATTTATTAATTTTTTAGTATTTTCATTTGGAATCAGCTCTCCCTTTAAAAACATTATAACCTCTTCCAAATCCTCTACCGGTAATAGTTCTAATCCTTGTACTGCTTCAGCTTCTCTTTTGTTATCTTTTGGCAGTACAACTTTTTTAATTCCTAATTTCTTTGCTTCGATACAAATTGGTAAAACTCCATTTACTTTTTCAATAGTCCCTTTTAAAGATAATTCTCCAATAAAAATTGTTTCTTTTAAAATTTTTTGTATGTTTTCATTTACTACATTTTCTGTTGCAATTAGCACACCTATTGCTATTGGTAAATCAAACATTGAGCCTTCTTTTTTTGTATTCGCAGGAGCTAAGTTGACAAGTATCTTTCTACTTTGCAAATGAATATTACAGTTTTTTATAGCTGTAACCACTCGTTCTTTTGATTCTTTAACACTTGTTCCTGGTAACCCCACTATTGCAAAACTAGGTATTCCTGGTGAAACGTCTACCTGAACAGACATAATATATCCATCGAGTCCTTTTAATGCCATACTTCTTACTATTGCTAACATACTTTCCTCCTTTTGTTTTGCTAAATATATCATATTGTTTTTGAAAAGTTTGTCGAAATTTGCAAGCTAAGTTAATTTTTTTTAGTTTATTTCAAAAATACTACAATTATTACTCCAACAATGAAAGAAACTGCATTATTTATAAATGATAGTTTAAAACTAGATATTTTTTTTAAACAAAGTATCTTTTCATACAATTTTCCTTCTATAAAAATTACTATGAGCTCTATAATAATTACAATTGTCCAATATAATAATGCATTCTTGAAATTATTTAGTATAATTGCTGTAAACACCACTACTGGATTTGTCAATGTATTTGCAGCAATTATTGTTATAATATCATTTCTTTTTTTTATACCTATCAACATTGAAATATATAATTCTATAAATATAGTTAATATTAGTGAAATTATTAAACTTTTTATCATTTTTTTCTTTCCTTAAAATAATGAATTCAATAGCATTCTAAATCCAGAACCTTAAAATATTACTCATTAAGATAATAATTAAAACCGCTCCAATATTGCATATTATTGATATTGTCATTCCACTGTGTTTTTTGTATTTCAAAACCTTTTTTAAAATAAGCCCCTCAATAATTATATTTGCTAAAAAAAATAATATAAAAATAAAGAAATTATTAAAATGGTGTAATATTAGATTTAAAGATAATGTTACTGTTTTGACCATAACATTTACAACTAAAATAGCTAAACAATCCTTTCTTCTTATTCCCATAATCAAAGAAATAATCATCGTAATAAATGCAAAAACTAAAACTACTGTGGCTATTATTTTAAGAATATCTGATATACCATCTTCGTATGAATAAGTTACATAGTCAAAATTTCTTGGGTCAATAGCACCAAGGCTTATAACATTAGGATTTATCATTATTTTTCACTCCTATCCTCTTCATTTTTCTCTGATTGATTGCTCTTATAAATCTTTCTTAATATCAATATCGAAATTCCAACCACAATAGTTACTATTACGATTATAACTAAATAATATAAAGGTGTATAAGTAATTTCCTTTGGATGATAAATAATATCAGCATAAACAAAATTTTTAATTAAAGCTATATTAAAAAAAGAAATAATTAATATACTATATAATATTTTCTTAATATTCTTCATTTTTTCTTCCCCCTTTAAGTTTTATTGATTTATTATAATACATTAAAGCAATATATAAAACAATTGATGACATTAATGTTATTACGAATAATCCCATCTTTTGCGATACTAAATTGATTAACAATATGCTACACTCTAAATCTACAATAAAGTGAATAATATCTCTACAATTTTTTTATTCATTAGTATCTCCTATTGACAAATTATATTTTTATTCTAGCATAAAATATTTTCTTTTACAATAATAAGATATATGTTATACTAATTACAATAAATATTGGAGATGAATGATATGGAAAAAAAGTTAGGCGATTTGCCCTACTCATATCAAGAGGATATAAAAAAGCAACTAAAATATTAAAAGAACATAGTGCAAAAGAAGTATTTATTTTTTTAAATACTTTTTTTCTATTAAATTCCATGCTTTTTTTATTTCAAAATCTTTTCCTATGTTAATACCCAATTTTTTTATAAAATTATACATTCTCATTTTTTCTGCTTGTATTTCTTCTATTGTTTTATTGCAAAAATCATTTAGATTTTCATATTCTATTAGTGTACCTAAATTTTCTACTTCTTGAAATGCTAATTCTATTCCATCTTTAGCCATTACAATAACATGATATTTAACTTCTATTAATTTTTCAAATTTTAAATACTCAAATAATTCTTTAGCTTTTTTTAAGTCATCACAATTAACATTTACTTTTTTCTCCGAAATAACTTGACCATCGACATATTTTTTATTTTTATAAGTTATTTTTTTCCATTCTTGTCCTCTTACTTTCAAATCTCTTAATAGAACACAATTTGATAATATGTATTGTATATTATTATCATTTAATTCTTTCTTTGATTGTGTCATATAAATATCATAAATATCGCTTTCTCTAATATTTTTATATCCTAATTCTTCAAGTTTTTTTAATGCTTTTTCTATATTTTCATTTAATTTAACTGTTATTTCTATTTGTTCCATTTTATATCACTCCTATATTTATTGTAAATCAAATCAGAGAAGAAAAAATACTTTTAGAACTACAATTCGCTTTTTTAATAATCAACACATCTTGTTAAATGATATGGCTTCAAATTCATCTTTATATTTTTTCCTTGTCCCCATATATAATCATTAATATTCATAGAACAAATATTTCCTCCCAATTTATTTTTTATAATATCAATTACTAGAAGCATACTTGCCCTTATCTCTATTTCTTCTTCACTATTTGGTTCAATTTCAATTTTGTTATCTACTTTATAAGATAAACTATCATTATATTCTAGTATTCCTAATCCTCTCATTACTTGAGGAATCTTATAATCAGCGCACCCTAATAAATGAGAATAATCAACTTTTATTTTCTCTTTCATTTCTCTTATATGTAATATATCAGATGTTAATAATTGAGCTAATTTATAAAAGTAAACCTTCTTTCCTTTATATATTCTTTCATCCTTAAATTGTGGAAACATTGTAATAATTAAGTCGAACAATTCTAAATCATTAGTTATATTTTTTATGTATCTATAGAAATTACCCTCCATTTTTTCATTAACTATTTTGCTAATATTGGTAATTATATTATATCTTTCTTTAAGCAAAGGTATTTCTACATTACCTTTTAAAATTTTTCTAAGATCGTCAATCTTTATATTAGAAAAATCAGTTGTATCTTTAATTTTTACATATTTTAATAGTGCTCCTAATAATGCTATTGACCCATCTTCTTTTTTATTTTCAATATCTATTGTCCATTTTGGACTTCCCCAAAATGAAAAATCTATAGCCTCATATATTAATAAAAAATTTATAATAGTTTCTACAGGTAAATCTAATAAACCAAAAGGTGATGAACTTAGCCAATGTTTACATTGAACATTTTCCATTTTATTTATAAGTTCATCTATTTTTATTTCATTTATTTTTACATTTTTAGAATTTCTTACTACATATTTGCAACTTTCAATTATTTTTTCTAACATTGTTATTTTCTCCATTACATACTTTAATTGTATTATTATATACTAAATTTTTACTTTCTTTGTCCTTAATCAATTTTGCATCTTCTATATATTTATAATTTAGATTATTCTTATTAGAAATTGCTGACTTTTTTGTTTCTTTTTCATATAAATCTCTTGTTCCTTTTGCTACTCCTCCACCTCTTTTTGCAACATTTAAATTCTCTTTTAATCCTTTGGGATGTTCTGATTTTGCAATATCTCTTGTGGCTATTTCTCCAACATTCGTTAGTGCAATTTCTATATCTGTCATATTATCTCTTAAAGATTCTTTTCTTATACCTTTATATTTCTTATATTCACTAGCTTTGGACTTGGCACAGATTCAATTAATCTTAAAATTCCTTTTGTATCTAATGTGTCTGTATTATAAAATTTTCCATCTCTTGATTTCATTTTCAGTTGTCCGACTTTTTCGGACAACTGACTACCTTCTTGATTTAATTTAACTTTCAAATCATTCCAATATTTTCTTGCTCTTCCACTCTTAGTTAAAGCTCCAATTACATCAACAACACTAAAATAATATTCTTCTTTTTCTGAATCCCAAATACTTCTTATTTCTTTTCCTTCAAAAAGATTGGAAATCGTTTCCAATTTATTATCTTTCATTGACAACACATCCTTTTATAAATATCTAATTTTTACTACATATACTACTATTTATAAAACTACATTTATTATTTGCAAAAACTTTTGTTTGTGTTATATTTCAAATATTGACCTTTGTCAATATTTTTATCATTTTTTTAGAAAAATAAAAAGCACTATAATGTGCTTTTTATTAGCTTGCCTTCTTAAGTTTAGCAAGTTTTTCTTCTTGTTTCTTTATAGATTCTCCATAGTAATTCTCTAATTTTTCTAATTTTTCGATAGGTAAGTCATATAGTAATTTAGGATTACTTTCTAATTTATCTAAAAATTCTTCTCTTTTCATTTCATCTATATAATCATTTTTGGTTTCAATTCTTATGTTTTCTTGAAACTGATTTTTTCTACTATCATTTTCTTCAATTTTAGGTTGAACCTCATTTTTTTCTTCATAATAATTTTCTATTCTATCTTTAAAAAATATCTTTCTAAAAAAATTTTTTATTCTTCTAAACAAACTATTATCTTGTTTAACTGGTAAATTACTATTCATACTTATCTCCTTCATTAATTATCAAAATCGTGTAAATTCTCTGATTTTCTTTGTTCTTCTATAGAAATTTCTTTCTTAATAGATTTTCTTCTATTTGCCAAATCCTTAATTCTTTGAACTATAGAATTTTTTTGTTGTAATTCATCTCTTTGTGCAGTTAATGTAGATACCTCTTGTTCTAAGGCTTGTTCAACTATACTTTTTTCTTCATCTGATAATTTTTCCACATCTTCAGTTACTGGATTACTTATTATTTGAGAAACTATATTTCTTCTTACTTCTTCAATATTTCCAATTCCTTGTTGTTCAATTGCTGGAATAATTTTTTCATCAACATATTCAGAATCATTTATTGTTGTCAATATTTCTCCGTATTCTTCTAAAGCTGGATAAAATTTTTCTCCTTGTGTTATAGAATCAGATAAATTTCTAGCTGTTTTTATTCCTCTATTTAAGAAGAAATCTTTTACTCTACCATTATATACCTGTTCTAATTCTTCTTCATTAACCTCAATTCCTGCTGTCTCAAATATTGGTCTAACAAATAACAAGTCTGCTTTTGCCTCTTTCCATCCTATCAATTCGCTTGGCATATGTTGATGTTTTTTCTCTCTAGCATTAAATTTTTTCACATTATCTTGGACCCAACCATCATGAACAGCAAATAATGTATTCATTATCATATTATTATATTTTTTTCTCATATCGTTTCTTTCCCATTGATGCATATTCTCGTCATTCATAAATTCAGCATCTTTTTTCATATCATCTATAATTGCACTTTCTCCACCATTATATACAAAATCTGCTAATTCGCTTTCCTTTCCTAATTTACGAACTGAAGATTGAGCTGCAATGGATTCTATTGCATAATCCATTGAACCTTTAGCATAGACCTGACCTTCTAATTGTGAAAAAGTTTGTTCACTGATTATTTTATCTGCTTCTTCTTCTGATAAACCATTCCAGTTCATTAATGCTTGTTTAGCAACTTTATAATATGGAATATTAGATTTATCTAAATTTTGAACTAAATATTGTTCTGATGATTCTATTAATTTTTTAGATTCTTCTTCTGTCATTTGAGTATGATATACATCTATTCCAAATTTTTCTCTTGCAATTTGATCAATTCTTGTCCTTTCTCCTAAAAGACTAATTCCTAATGGCGTTGTTGCAAGAGTTACATAGTTAGAAAATTCATTGTCTGGCATTCCAGGTCTTAGCTTACCATCTTTAAAAACTTCATCTTTTGAAGGGAATTTTTTAGAACATATATCTGCAATTGCTTTTGTAACTTCTTCAGGATAGTATTGTCTTTTTCCATCATCTAATTCATAACCATGATATACTGATATAATTTTAGAAATTACTTTTAAATAACTATCTCTTTGAGAAGAATCTTTCCAATCTCCTAAACTTTCTATCTCGCTTCTTATTTGCTCTATATTAGTATATTTATCAGTTATTTCCTGCCCATTTTTAGAAAGTTCTTTACTTTTAGTTAGCCATTGTTGAACCCATCCATACTTTTCTCCACCATCAAGCATGTATGGCAATGAAAACTTAGCATTTTTATAGCTTCCAAGTAATTGAGACACAAAAGATACTGCAGTTGATATATATCCTCTTTCTATTCCCTCTCCTATATTACCTTCTATAACTGCTTCACCATCTTTTACTTTTTGTGCCTTCCAATCATCATATTTCATACAACCTATTTCTTGTAATGCTACTTTTAATTGTTCTGCCATTTCAGGTGTTAATGAAACATCTTCCATTCCTGATATAACACCTAATACTTGTTCGTAAAATTCTCTTTCATCTAATTTCTCTTTTTTTATCTCTTTCAATGAAGTTAAATGACTATCTATTCCTTTTCTTATTTCTTCTTTATCTTTAGGATACAACTCTTTGCTATTCTTTAACCATTGTTGAACCCATCCATATTTTTCTCCACCATCCAACATATATGATAATGAAAAACTAGCATTTTCGTAATCATCAAGAAGTTGTGAAACAAAAGATACTGCTGATGATATATCTGCTTGCTCTATTCCTTTTCCCATATTGTTTTCTTTAATTATTTCACCATTTTCTTCTTTTTGCTTTTTCCAATCATCATATTCCATGCAACCTATTTCTTGCAATGCTACTTTTAATTGTTCTGCCGTTTCAGGTGTTAATGAAACATTTTCCAATCCTGATATAACTCCTAATACTTGTTCATAAAACTCTCTTTCATCTAATACTTCTTTTTTGATTTGTTTTATCTTAGAAATAAATTCTTCCATCATATTCCTCTAAACTTAATATAATAATACTTATTATATTAAATCATAAAATCAAATCTTTTACAACAAAAACACTGTTGTAATATAAATTTAATGTTTTTGTAATATTTGTAATGTTTTATTCTCTACAAAACTTTTTTGAAATTTTGCTTATTTTTCTGTTAGTTTGCTGTTTGGCACAAAAAAAGAAGTAGTTTCTTAATAAATACTACTTCAATTTTTAATCTAGAAATTTTTTAGATATTTTTTAGATGTTCCTAAATAATTTCCTAAAATGTGGTGGCTCCAACGGGAATCGAACCAGTGACACAAGGATTTTCAGTCCTCTGCTCTACCAACTGAGCTATGGAGCCGTATTAATTTTATGTGACAAAAAATGCTAAAAAAAATGGCTTCATCATATGCCACCAATATTTTGCAATGATCAATATATAAAATTAACCTTTGCAAATAAAAAAATGGCGACCCGGAACGGGCTCGAACCGTCGACCTCTAGCGTGACAGGCTAGCGTTCTAACCAACTGAACTA
>CANQGP010000002.1 GCA_947623285.1 uncultured Clostridia bacterium
TCTGCTGTTAGTTCTGTTTCTCCTTTTGGAGTAACTTTACCAACTAAGATATCTCCTGGTCTAACTTCTGCACCTATTCTGATAATTCCGTTTTCGTCTAAGTCTTTTAATACGTCATCTCCAACATTTGGAATATCTCTTGTGATTTCTTCTGCACCTATTTTTGTATCACGGCATTCACAATCATATTCTTCAATGTGGATAGATGTAAATACATCTTCTTTAACTAATCTTTCATTTATTAGAATAGCATCCTCGTAGTTGTATCCTTCCCATGTTGAGAAAGCTACTAATACGTTTTTACCTAATGCCATTTCTCCATTTTTTGTTGCAGGTCCGTCTGCTATTGCATCACCTTTTTTAACTCTTTCACCTTTTACAACAATTGGTTTTTGATTTATACATGTTCCACCATTTGTTCTCTTGAATTTACGTAGAGCATGTACCACTGTTTTACCATTGTCATATTTTACTGTGATGTTGTCACCTGTTACTTTTTCTATAACTCCGTCATCTTCTGCTAATACTAAAATTCCTGAGTCTTTGGCTGCTCTGTATTCAATACCTGTTCCTATTATTGGAGCTTCTGTTATTACTAATGGAACTGCTTGACGTTGCATGTTTGCTCCCATCAATGCTCTTTTTGCATCGTCGTGCTCTAAGAATGGTATCATGG
Source organism: uncultured Clostridia bacterium (assembly GCA_947623285.1). Taxonomy (GTDB): domain Bacteria; phylum Bacillota; class Clostridia; order TANB77; family CAG-508; genus CAG-269. Next base: position 677 of record CANQGP010000002.1, read on the forward strand.
CAGCTGCTATAGAAACTAATTGTTTTGGTGATACATCTACATAGTCAACCATGTCTTTGTCAACTTCTATTATTTCATTTCTTTGTCTTACACGAATTCTATCATTTACAAACTTTTTATCTTTATCTAATGGTTCTGATGCTTGTGCTATTATGTATTCATCTTCTACATCTGCACTCATGTATTCAACTTGATTTGTTACTTTTCCTGTTTTATGGTCTACTTTTCTATATGGTGTTTCAATAAATCCATATTCATTTATATTTGCAAATGATGAAAGTGCTGATATAAGACCGATGTTAGGTCCCTCTGGTGATTCTATTGGGCAAAGTCTACCATAGTGTGTATAGTGAACGTCACGTACCTCGAATCCAGCTCTTTCACGTGTTAATCCTCCAGGTCCTAATGCTGAAATTCTTCTTTTATGTGTTAATTCTGATAGTGGGTTTGTTTGGTCCATGAATTGTGACAATTGAGAGCTTCCAAAGAATTCTCTAATTGATGATGTTATTGGTTTTGTGTTAATTAATGTTTGTGGTGTAACAACATCTAAATCTTGAATTGTCATTCTTTCACGTACAACTCTTTCTAATCTTGTTAATCCAATTCTGAATTGATTTTGTAACAACTCACCTACGCAACGGATTCTACGGTTTGCTAAGTGGTCAATATCATCTGGTGCTCCTAATCCATGTGATAAATTTAATAAATAGTTAATAGATGCTAACATGTCCTCTGTTGTGATATGTTTTGGAACTAATTCATCCATTCTTTCTTCTAACATTTTTACTAAATCTTTTTTAGGTGTATTTTCAAGTATATCTTGTAATACTGTGTAACTTACGTTTTCTTTGATATGTAATTTACTTAGATTTACATTTGTTAATACTTTATGAATATTTACTGTGTTATTTCCTATTATTCTTATTGTTGTTTCTCCAACTAAAATATCAACTGTATTTATTCCTGAATTTTGAATATCTTCAGCTATATCTTCTGAAATAACTTCTCCTGCTTGTACAAAAACTTCTCCTGTTTCAGTATTTACTATATCTTTAGCAGCTACTTTTCCTTTTATTCTTCTAGCAAGACTTAATTTTTGGTTGAATTTAAATCTACCTACTTTTGCTAAGTCATATCTTCTATTATCATAGAATAATCCATTGAATAAATTTCTAGCTGCATCTACTGTTGGTAATTCTCCTGGTCTTAATTTTTTATAAATTTCAATTAATGCATCTTCTTGATTTTTTATAGGGTCTTTTGATAAAGTCGTGTTTAATAAAACTTCATCTCCGAAGAAGTCTCTTATTTGGTCATCAGTAACTAAACCAATTGCTCTTAATAGTGTTGTTATTGGAACTTTTCTTGTTCTGTCAACACGTACATAGAATATGTCATTTCCATCTGTTTCATATTCTAGCCAAGCACCTCTTAATGGCATTACTGTTGATGTGTATGTTCTTTTTCCTGTTTTTGTATCAAAGATTTCATCATAGTAGCATCCTGGTGAACGAACCAATTGGCTTACTACAACTCTTTCTGCTCCATTTATTATGAAGGTTCCACTGTCTGTCATTAGTGGGAAATCTCCTAAATAAATTTCTTGCTCTTTGATTTCTCCAGTTTCTCTGTTAATCAATCTTACTTTAACATGTAATCTTGTTGAGTAAGTAGTGTCTCTTTCTTTTGCTTCCTCTAGTGTGTATTTAGTTTTGTCTTCCATGTAATAATCGAAAAATTCAAGAACTAAGTTTCCAGAATAATCTTCAATTGGGGAAATATCTTTTAATACTTCTCCTAGACCTTCTTCTACAAACCAGTTATATGAATCTTTTTGAACTTTGATTAAGTTTGGCATTTCGATAAAATCGCCAACTTTTGCGAAATCTTTACGAGAAACTTTCTCGTGCTTAATCTCTTTTAATTTCAAAAAAATCACCTCTAAAAAAATATTAAGCAGAAAAAATATAATTTATTAAAAAAAGTCCTTCTCAACTAAAGTTCTCGTCATAAGGAGAGTGATTTTGTCTGCTTTTACAAAACAACTCTTTCCTTACGGATTGCTAAAGTTGATTCCTCTTTTTTTAATTATTAACATATTGAATAAAATTTGCTCTGAATAATTTAAGATATAATATATTTCAAAACAACAGCAAAAGAGCAGTTAAGAAATTCGCTGCTTCCTAACTCGCTCTAAGGTTTTATTATTTTTTACTTTTTATTATATCTTTCTATCTCAATCACCCTTTTTTCAAAATATGATTAAGCTAATTACATAATTTGCAAATCCTTTTATAGGATATCATATTTTCTTACGGATGTCAAGACTTTGAGAGATTTTTTATGTGTTCGTATGTGTCAAGTAAATATAGGCAATTTTTTTATCCCTTTGCCTACATTTATTTGGTACTTACTATGTGTTCTGTAATAAATATTGTATTCCCCCATTTGCTAATGCAGTAAGTGTTAAAATTATTACTCCTGCTGTAAGTACTCCTGCAATGATTGGTGGTATTGCTTTTTTTGGTGGAACATCTAAAAAGTTCGCTATTAATGAGCCTATCCATGCTCCTGTTCCTGGTAATGGAATTGCTACAAATACAAATAATCCAAATGCTACAAAATTTTGAAGTCTTTCGCTTTCTTCTATTTTTTTAGTAGCTCTTTCTGTTGCCCAATCTATAATTTTTTTAAGTGGTTTCCATCTTCCAAAAAAATCAAATAATGGTCGTATATATTTTACTATAAAATATACTGGTAATATGTTTCCAATAAAGCTACACAAAAATGCTTCTACATAATTTAGGTGGAATGTAAATACTCCTATTGGAATTGCTCCTCTTAGTTCTATTATTGGGATTGCTCCTATTATTCCTGTTAATATATATCTTACTATTATTGGTAATGTACTCATTGATTTCCTCCATAATTACTTTTATACAATATGTATATTTCTATTAATTCTTTTTCATTCTTGTTTTGCAAGTTTGATATTATCGTATTAGATAATTTTTGTCAAGTGAATTTTAATTTTAGCTAAAATGCTTATATATTAATATCTCTAGCAAAAACATAGCTAGGGCGACACAATCCGGGTCTTGGCTTTACCGATATTAATATATAAGCATTTTTCATTTCTTTTTTTCAAAAAAGCATTAACAGCCTTCAAAAATTATCTTGACGGAAATTATGCGTAATGCTATAATTCAAATAAGGTATTATTCTGGAGAGGATGTAGAATTATGAGTAAACTATTAGAGAAAAAAAGAGGTGCTCAAAGACCTTCTGATGAGAAGGCTTTAACAAAAAAAGTAAAAAGATTTAGTTTCAGTATTTATATAAATAAGTTGAAGGAGATGATTATAAAAATGAATAAAATAATAGCTTTTTTAGTGATAGTTCTTATTATAATTTGTGGTATAGGAGTAGCCGTATATTTTAAAAATCCAAATTCACAAAATACCCCTACTAATAATGTTGAAGCTACAACTAATACTGAAAGTTCTGAGAATACATCTGCAGAATCAGACACTGAAAATTCTGTTTCTGGTGTAGTAGTAAAAATCTCAGATGATACAATTGGTATTGATGCAAAAGGTATTTCTTATGAGTTTACAATAACTAATGCTGAAAAACCTGAAGAGCAAATTAAAATAGATGATAATGTTGAAATTACTTTTAAAGGATCTTTACATGATGAAAAATTAGAGGCTACAAAAATAGTTGAATCTACAGCTACCACTGAAGAAGAAACAAATACAACTACCGAATAAATATGTAAAAGACAACAGAAATACCCACCCGCAATTTAAAATTGCGTTGGTGGGTTTGTTTTTTTTATAAATAAATACAATATAGTTCTTTTTATCCTTCAGCAATTCTTTTTTTCGTTTTAATTTTAAAATCTATATAATCTTCTGCTAATATTTTTATTAATGCACATATAGGAACTGATATAAACATACCTATCATTCCCCAATACTTGCCACCTATAATTACTGCTGTTATTACAAGTAATGGACTTATTTTTAATGATGTTCCTACTATTTTAGGATTTATTATATTTGCATCTATCTGTTGCAATATTGTTATTGCTATTAACATCCATACAGCTTGACTCACACCACCTGTAATCAATGTTATTACTACTGAAATTCCTATTCCTATTATTGCTCCTATATATGGTATTACATTAAACATTCCTATTACAAAGCCTAATAGCGGAGCATATTTTATTCCCATAATACTTAATAATATTGTTGATAATATACTTACTACTACTCCATCTATTAGTTGACTTGTTATAAATCCTGAAAATATTTCATTTGCACTATTAAAGTATTTCGATATACTTTTGAATGTATGTTCTTTTAACATTGCTTTTCCTAAACGTTTTAAAAAGTTACAAATTCTATCTCTTTCTGCTAGTATATATATTGATACTATTATCGCTACAAATATGTTGAATATGGCTGTAACCATACTTATGGCTTCTTTTGCATATTCTGTTATTTTATCTACATTCACATATTTAGCTAAATCTATATTTTTTATATTTTCTATTACTTGATATACTTGTTCATTTTTCCATATAGAATCTTCTGGTAATTGTTGATATTCATTTATTGTTTTTTGTATATATCCTTGAGAATTTTCTATAAGTTCTTTTGTACTTTCAATTAATATTGGAAATATTAGTCGTATAATGATTACTATTATAATTATTGCTAATATGTATACAGTCAATATACTTAATCCTCTTGCTCTGTTTTTTATTATGTTTTTCTTACTTTTTTTGAAAAACTTTTCTATTTTTCTACATGGCAAATATAAAATATACCCTATAAATGCTCCTGATAATATTGGACTTATTGCTTTAAAAAATTCACCTATTCCTTCAGTTACATTTGTTAATTGGTCTAATACCTTGTATACAATTATTAGAACTACTCCAAGTGTTAACCAATAAAACCATTTTTTTCCATGGTCTTTTATTCTATTCAATTACACCCCTTCTTCCATTAATATCTTTTTTCAATTATTCAGGCAATAAATTTTAGTTATTATAAATTTATTTCTAATTCTACTGGACAATGATCACTTCCAAAAATTTCTGTATGTATTTTAGCTTCTTTTATTTTTTCTTCAATATTTTTTGATGTTATGAAATAATCAATTCTCCATCCTGCATTATTTTCTCTTGCATGAAACATATATGACCACCAGCTATAGATGTTTTCTTGGTTTGGATATAAATATCTAAATGAATCAGTAAATCCTGATTTTAATAACTCTGTCATTTTATTTCTTTCTTCATCAGTAAAACCTGCATTATGATGGTTTGTTTTTGGGTTTTTCAAGTCTATTTCATTATGTGCTACATTTAAATCTCCACACATTATTACTGGTTTTGTTTTATCTAATTCCAATAAATAATTTCTCATTTCATCTTCCCAAATCATTCTGTAATCTAATCTTTCAAGTCCTCTTTTTGAATTCGGAGTATATACATTTACTAAATAAAAGTTTTCAAATTCTAATGTTATTACTCTTCCTTCCTTGTCATGCTCTTCTTTCCCTATTCCATATGTTACTTTTTCAGGTTTTATTTTAGTAAATATTGCAGTTCCTGAATAGCCTTTTTTTTCAGCACTATTCCAATAACTTGTATAACCATCAAATTTTAAACTTATTTGTCCCTCTTGACATTTAGTTTCTTGTATACAAAATATATCTGCATCTAAATCTTTAAAACTTTCTTTAAACCCTTTTGTAACACATGCTCTTATTCCATTTACATTCCATGATATAAGTTTCATTATTATTTCCTTTCGTTTCTTTTTATAAGCTATTTATATTTTACTATATTTTTCCAGTATTTTCAAGGTTACTCTAATTTTAGTAAAAAATATGTAAACTAAAAACCAAACTTAATTTACTTTAACAATTAGATTTTGCAGGAGCTACCCCAAAATTTTGTTATCTATAATAATAGACCCTCTTTGTTAGATAAACTAACAAAGAGGGCTTACCTCAATTTTATTTCTTAATTCACTACACTAACTGGCAAATATCTTACTCCCCATTGTAATGCTGCAGAATGTGAATTTACATATATATCTATTCTATTTCCTTGGATTGCTCCACCTCTATCTTCTACTACATATATATTTCCACCTATATTTAATTTTGTACCAAATGGGAATTTTCCAGGTGCAGCTACTGTTCTACCTGCTGTTGCTCTGGTTCCCCATGCTGTAATTCCTGTTGTTTTTCCACAGCACTTAGCACATGAACAATATGCTGTTATTTTATAAGTTTCTCCACCTACTACAGCTTCTCCTGTTTCTCTAGGTGTTGCTATAGCTCTAGCTGTTACTTTTTTATCAACTTGAACTATTCTTTGTTTTGGTTCTTTTATTACTTCTTCAGATAGTACTGTTCTTTCTATTTCTTCTTCATTTTGATATTTTACTTTATATGTTATTTGTTTTATTCCTTCTTCGCCTTCTTGTAATACTTTATTTGTTACATCTTCTGTATCTTGTGTTGAAGCTTTTGTTACTGTCTCAAATGGAATTGGTTGTTGCTCCACTATTATTTTTTCTGTTATTGGTGTATAGTTTTCTAACAATTCATCAATCGATGTTTCAACACCTTCTTCTGAAACTGTTGCTATTTGTACTTCTTGTTTCGTTTTATTTGTAATTTTTATTGTTTGTCCTGGTTTTATTTCTTCATCTAAAGATGGTGTTACTTTTTCATCTTCTTTTAATGTTATATTATTTTCATTTAAAATATCTGATACCTTGTTACTTGTTGTTAGTGCTGTTAATTCATAACCATTTTGTAGTTGTATTTTTATATCTTCTACTTGCATATTTACAGCTAGTACACCTACGCCTGATAAAAAGACAATTGCAAGAATTATTCCAAGAATTTTACGAATATAACTAGAAGTTTTTGTTCTTTTTTTCATACACATTATCCTCCTTATAGCACTCCAATTGCATTATACTTTATTGTGATTTTTTTGTCAAATTTTTCTAGTTTTTTGAAACCCTATTGTTTTCAAGGTTCCTATTTTATTATATTCTTGAAATAGTTGAAATATGCATATTTTTTCCAAATTTGTAAAATTTTAAAAAAAGAATTGCAAATAAAGCAATTCTTTAGTGTATATTTCTTAATGCTTCAATTCTATCTTCTGTGCTTGGGTGTGTTGACCATAAACTTGAAGTTTTTTTTCTATTACCTTCTTTTGTATTTTTCTTAAATGGATTTACTATATACATATTAGCAGTTGCTGAGTTTGCTGTTTCCAATTGATTGTCATCTGCTTCTAATTTTTGTAATGCTGAAATTAATCCTTCTGGATTACGGGTTAGTTCTACTGCTGTTGCGTCTGCTAAAAATTCTCTTTTTCTAGATAATGCTAATTGCATAAGTGATCCGAATATTGGTGAAAGAATTAAACATATTAAACCTATTAGCATTAGTATTCCATTTCCACTATCATTGTCATTATCTCTATCTCTTCCTGCACCCCAAAAAAGTGCTCTTGAAACCATGTCTGATAACATGACTATGAACCCTACCATTACTGATACTACTGCTGATAATCGTATATCATAATTTCTTATATGACTCATTTCATGTGCTATAACTCCCTCTAGTTCGTAGTAATCTAATTTTTGTAATAATCCTGTTGTTACACATATTACTGCATTTTGAGGATTTCTTCCTGTTGCAAAGGCATTTGGTTGTGGGTCATCTACAACATATAGTCTTGGTTTGTTTGGCAATCCTGCTGAAACCATTAATGCATCTAATATATTTACTAGTTTTAAATCTTCTTCTTTTGTTGCAGGTCTTGCTTTAGACATTTTTAAAACTATTTTATCACTATTATAGTATGAAGCCCATGCTGCTCCTATTGAGAATATCATTGCGATGACTATTGAAAATTCTCCAATTTTAAATGCATGACAAATATAATATACTATTAATGTAATTACTACTATAAATATTGATATTATTACGCCTGATTCAATTTTGTTTTTTCTTTGATTTTCAAACATTTTGCCCTCCTTAAATCATAATTTTTAAAGACTAGAGAACGCAATAGTTCTTCTAGTCTTTTTTGTTTTTGTTTATTTAAGCATTTTTTCCAAAATCAACTTTTACGTTCTTTCTAGCTTCATCACTTTCTGCTGTAAATAAATCACGAGCTGTGAAGTTAAACATTCCAGCAATGATGTTTGAAGGGAATGTTTGCAATTTTGTATTGTACATCGTAACACTATCATTATAGAATTGTCTTGAGAATGAAATTTTATTTTCTGTATTTCTCAATTCTTCAGATAGTTCTGAAAAGTTTTGATTTGCTTTTAAGTCTGGATAATTTTCTGATACTGCCATTATTGTTTTTAAAGCATCAGATAGTTGACCATCTAACTCAGCTTTTTTTCCAACTGTTTCTGCACTTGCCCATGATGTTCTAAGTTCTGTTACTTTCTCTAATACTTCTTTTTCATGTTGCATATATCCTTTTACTGTTTCTACAAAGTTTGGTATTAAGTCAAATCTTCTTTGTAATTGGACATCTATTTGACTCCATGCATTGTCTACTTTTAGTCTTGCTCTAACTAATCCATTGTATATTGCAATTAAAGCTATAATTATTACAGCTATTACTGCTAATATAATTATTACTGGTACTGACATAATTGTTCCTCCTTTTTCATTATTTATTTTTTCCTCTTTTGTTAATTATATTAATTATATAATATCACAATGATATTTTTTTATCAATATTTTTTATATATTAGCTACAACAATAACATTAGCTACAGCATATTCTTTACAGTGAGATATACTTATATCTATTGACTCTATTTGCTTTATTTTTTTTAATAATCTCACTTTTGGTCTACCATTTTTGTCATTTATTATTTCTGCATCTTTCCATGTTATTGAATATTTATCATTTAAATATATTGATACAGCTTTAAATACTGCTTCTTTTGCAGCAAATCTAGCTGCATAGTGTTGATATTTTTGAGCTTTTTTACTTTCACAATATTCAATTTCTTTTTCTGTATAGATTTTATTAATGAATTTTTCTTCTAATGTTTCTATACTTTCTTGTATTCTATTTATTTCTATTATATCTGTACCACATGTTATTTTCATGATTAATATTATTCCTTATATAATATATTTAGGTTTTTAAAAGGTTTCCCATAAACCTTTATAAATATTTTTGATTTATTCTTATTTGCAATATGGCTTATTTTTTAATATTGTAAATTGTTTTTGCATTTTTTAATGTCATTTCTGCTACTTCTTCAATCCTGAGATTTTTTACTTCTGCTATTTTTTTAGCAATATATTTCACTTTTGTTGGATTGTTCCTTTGCCCTCTTTCTGGTTCTGGTGATAAATAAGGGCTATCTGTTTCAATTAACATTTTGTCATTTGGAACTATTTCGATTGCCTCATTAGCTTTTTTTGCATTTTTGAATGTAACTGGACCTGCAAATGAAATGTAAAATCCAAGTTTTAATCCTTCTTTTATCAATTCTCTATTATGTGGGCAACAGTGAAATATTCCTTTGTTATTTACTGTATGTTCTTTTAATATTTCTAATGTATCATTTACCGCTTCTCGCGTGTGTATTGTGATTGGTAAATTATATTTGTTCGCTAACTCTATTTGTTTTATAAATGCCTGCTTTTGTAACTCTTTGTTATTTGTATTCCAATAATAATCTAATCCTATTTCTCCTACTGCTAATACATATTGATTTTCTGAACTATTATTTTTTATTTCTTTTTTTAAGATTTGTTCTAATTCGTCAAGTTCTTTCCACAATTTTTGTTCTGTTTGTGGAATATCGTTTGGTGATATTCCTATTGTTGAATATAAATTATATTTTTTTGCTAATTTTACTGCTTCTTTTGATGATTCTAAACTATATCCTACTGTTACAAATTTTGTTCCGTTTTCTTGTAAGCACATTTTTATTATTTGTTCTCTATCTTCATCAAATTTACTATCATCTAAATGTGCATGCGAGTCGAAAAACTTTATTTTTTCTTGCATGTTTTCCTCCTTGTATTCTATTAACTTTTTATCTTTATATGTGTCATACCCACCTCAGGAGGTGGGTAATTTTTTGTAGAGATAAGTTTATTCTTGACTATAATAATTCATATTTAAATCAATTCCTTTGTGCCATCTTCCTACAAAGTCTACTAATAAGTATTCGTCTAAATCATATGTTGGTTCGATTACTATATCTCCTTTGCTGTCTATACTTCCCCATTTTCCATCTTTTTTTACTCCTGCATATCCGTCTTTGTTTTGGTCTGTTACTTCGTCATAAATATAGTCTACTTTTACATTTCCATTTTTATCTACAAATCCATATTTATCATTTTGTTTACTTTTGAATAGTGTGTTTGTTGTAAATATTTCTGTTTCTGGTTTTTCTTCAAATGCAAAGTTGTAATATTTTATTTCATCTTCAATTTGCATTTTTATATATTGTTTTTCTGCATTTATATCTAAAAACATTCCAAATAATTTTTCTTGAAAATCTTTATTCATTACTTTTGCTTTATATTCACTATCTTCTAATATATAAATTTCTGCTTCTTTTATGTATGTTATTGCAGAGTTTTCAAATGGAACTTTTTCTTCTTGTGTATCTATTGTTATTATTCCATATAAGTCATTTTGTTTTGCTATTAATAAATTATTTCCTGCTTCTTTTAATTGTTCATATTTAGGCTCTATTTTTATATTTCCAGTTAAATCCATGTATCCTTGTTTTCCATCTTTTTGGAATATAATTCCTGTATCTATAGATGTAATTGTTTCAAAACCTTCTTTTACTATATCTTGTCCTTCCTTATTTATAACTTTTTTGATTCCTTCTTCTGTTACAAAATATAGGTCATTGCCATGTACTTTATCAATTGCATCATATTTCATTTCTAATATTTGATTGTTTGAACTATCAATTAATCCATATTCTCCTTCTTCATTACTTACTAAATATCCGTCTGGAGATGTTTCGCCATATTCTGATATTTCATCATATATTGGTGGTATAGCTTCTTGTCCGTCTAAATTTATTAATCCATATTTACCGTCTTTTTTTATTTTTATTAAATTTTCTTCATATAAATCATTGTTTGCTAATGGCTCTATTTGTTCATATTCAGTTAATATCTCTTGATTATTTTTGTTTATTGCTTTTGTTTGATATTCTCCTGTTTCGTAGTTAACATTATACGTACATAAGAATATATCTTTCTTTTCATTTGGTATTACTATTAATTCTTGGTATGATGGGTCTATTATTGTTGCTCCTGTTGAGTCTATTACTCCCCACTTATTATCTTTAAAACTAGCATAATAGCTTATATCGTTTTGTCCCTTGTCTTTAATATTACTTGCTATTAGATTCCTTACAACTATTATTAATACCAATAATATTATAACTAATATTAATATTCTTTTTATGTTTAATCTTGCTAATATGCTTGTTTCTTCAGCTTTCTTACTTGTTTTAGTATTAGTTTTGCTTTTTGTGTTGTTACTCATTTTATTACCTTCCTTTTTCTAGTTTACAAAATGAAATTTTAATTATCTCTTTTAAATTTACAAATTATTACACTTAAATCATCCTGTATTCTTCCAAAATTATTGTCTATTGCTTCAGCTAATATTAAGTCTGCCATTTTTCTCGTGTTTTCTGTTTCTATGTCTTCCAATAAGTATTTTAACCATAATTCTTTATTTCTATATTCTATATTAGAGTCTAATATTCCATCTGTACACATTAGTAATATGTCATTATCTTGTATATCTCTATCATAGATATTCAAATTATTTTCTTCTACAATTCCTGTTGGAAGTGAGTTTGCTTTTATTATTTGTACTTTTTTTCCATTTTTTATGTATGAAGGACATGCTCCACTTTTTATGAATTCTATTTTTCCTTGATACAAGTCTATTATTGCTATGTCTAATGTTGCAAATATTTCTTCATTATTTGCTATTAAACTTTTATTTATTAAATCAATTGATGTATTTTTATCAAATCCAGATAATAAAAGACTTTCTAACATTCTTAATGCTTGACTACTACTTTTTTTAGCATTTCTTCCTGTTCCCATTCCATCACTTAAAGCTACTAAGTAGTTTCCATCTTTTAATCTTATATTTATTCTGCTATCTCCTGATTCTTCACTTTGTGTTTTTGCTTCTTCACTAGTTGCTATGAAGAATTCATATTTATCTTTTGATAAAAATCTTAAGTGAGTTCCTATACATTCTTCTTCTAAAACTATTGGCTCTCCTAAAGTTTTTGATAGTATTTTTTCTATCTTTTTTAATTTTGCTGTTTCTTCATTTTGTTTTAAATATATTTCAACAAAAAATCTATTTTGTTTACGTATTCCTATTTCTTCTATTTCTATTTCGCTATTTTCTAATTCTTTTAATATTTTTTCTTTTTCTTCTTGGTAATCTTTTTCATTTTCTATATCTTCTGTTATGTTTTTTGCCATTGTATCAATTGCTTTTGATACTGTATTTAGCTGGTCTTTAGCATTTTTAGACACTTCGTCCATTTTTCTTTGCCATATAAAATTTGACTTGCAGATTTTATATGATGTATTTATTGCTCTCACAATTTGTGAAATTGATTCTTTTAAATATTTGTTTATTTCATTATCATCTATTCCTATTATGTAGCTATTACATTCTTTGAATATGTCTATAAGACTTTCACTTGTAATTTCTTGTTTGTCCAACATAAACTCAAATATTTTATCTACTATCTTTCCATTAGCATTTGTCACATCTTCATACAACATATTTTCTTTATATGGGTCTAAATTGTCTAATAATTCTGCAATAAACATTTCTTTATTGCTTTTTCTACATTCTTCATCTTCAAAATTTTCATTTTCTTTTTTATAGCTTTTTGCCATGTTTTGGATTGCTTCTGAAACATTATTTAAGTCTTCTGCTACTTGTCTGCTTTTATTTAATGCTCTTCCTTGTGATACTGGCAAAAATTTTCTGTTTGCCATAAATTCTTCTATATCTATATTGATATTTTTTGGTATTGCAAGTAAGCCAATTGATGCTATTAGTATTTCTTTAAAATGTATTAATTCTACAGTATATCCATTTGAAACATATGCCAATACTATATTTCCTAAAGCAAATCCTACTATTACTCCTATTCTGCCAAATCTGTTTAATATTCCTGCTATCATTCCTGATATTGCATATGCAGCTATCATGATAGGCTCTGAACCTGTGATTACTCCTAAAGTTACTCCTATTGTTACACCTGCTGTAGTTCCAACTAATATTCCATTTTTCCATCCTAAAACTAGGACTACTAATATACTAAGTACATTGCATATTGATACTCCTAATATTTGCGTCTTTCCAAAACAACTCATTGCAATTGTTATTAATAAGCTTGCTCCTATAACTTCCTCTATTGTAAATGCACTTTGTTTTTTAAATCTTTCTAAAACAGGTACTGCATTTACAAATATTTTATAAAATACAAATGCAATTATCGTAAATGTTATACTTGTTAAAATATCATATACTGTGAATCCTACTATAAAGCATTTAGCTAATCTAATAATTAATGTTGCAACTATTAAATTCGCTCCCATTTTTATGTGTTCGTTTCTATCATCATTATATTTAGGCTTTATTATAAATAGTGTTGCCAACATTAAAACAGCTGTTAAAAAATAGCTTAATGCCCCATCTATTCCAAATTTAATACTATTCCCTATTAATGATACTAGTATTATTCCAATTGCTGGGATTGTATTTGCAAAACATGCTGCTAGTATACTAATACTGAATGGAGATACTTCCCCTGCTAGTCCTACCATTGATGTCATAAATGCCACTATATATACAATTATATATTTTTTCGCAAAGACATTTGCTATTATTTTTGCTTTGCTATTTTCAATTTTATTTTTGCTAATGTTGTTTAAATTTTCTCCTAACATCCTTACCACCTCAATATCTTTTTTGCTATTTATTTTACTATTTGTCTTTCGTGGTTTTTGTCTTTTTTGGTAAGTTAACATTGATTTTCGTTTTACATTTTTTGATATTTATTATTTTTATTTTTTATTTTTTACCGTTTTATGCTCTTTATTTTATTATATATTAGTGAAAAATGCAATACACACGCGAAAAAAAAAGACCCACTAAAGCAATTTTAATTGCTTTAATGAGTCTATTTACTTAATACTTATGTATCAAGTTATTTATAAGAAGATGTTATGTGGTTGTCTATTTTTAGTTTATTTATGTAGTTTTACTTTTCTGCTGAGGTGTTTTTCTTCTCATCTACTACAAGTACTATTCTTCTAATTATTGCTGTACCAATTCCTATAATACTTAATCCTACTAATGCAACTATTGTCCATACTCCTCTTTCGTAATTGTTATAAATATCTCCTGTAGGTGCTGTTATTGTCATTTGTGCTGCTGTTTCTCCATCGCCTTCTACTATTGTTTTTGTTGTTGGTTGATATACATCTTGTTGAATTTCTTCTAGTGGTAAACTATCTCCTGGTATTATTTTTTCTGGTTCTCCACCACCTGTTTTTGTTAATTGTATAATTTCAGCTGTATTATAGTATTCTAAGTCTTTGTCTGTATCTGATAATAGTTTTGATGCAACTAATTTTCTTACTTCACTTGCTCCTGCTGTTAATGATATTACATCTTCTGATGCATCTGCATTTTGGTCTCTTACTATTGTCCAATAGTATCTGCTTAGTAGTGGCATTCTTACACTTGGATCTTCAAAGTTTGGAGGATTTGTAGTTGATTTGTTATCTGTGTAATCTTCATAATTTCCTCTATTTTTATCGAATAGATATGGTTGTCTAAAGTCAAATAAGTATTTTGTAATTCTATCTTCTCTTTCTGTATCGTCTGTTATTTTCTCCCAATATGTGTTTTCTAATGGTGCACCTTCATCACCTTCACTACTGTCTATTGAACCATCACCATTTGTATCCTTACCTCTTAGGTAATTCATCTTGTTATCTAAGTAATCAACTATTATTGTAGGTTGTATTTCAACAGGATTTTCTCTAATATTATCAGTTATTCCAAATTTATAGTAAACATTATCATCTTTGAAGTCTTTGAATTTATATGAATTGCTTGCATCTGGAGATATCTCTGTTGTTGATAATACATAGTCTATATTACTGTTGTTAGCTATAGTATATTTATATGTGATTTCTAATGTTGCACCTTGCATTACTTCTTGATCCATTTCAGATTTAAATATACCTATTGGAGTTGTAAGGTTACTTGGGTCAAGTTTTTGAGGTTTATTGTAAATTGAATTTGGATATAAACCATCAAGTGTTCCGTCATCTTTTACTGTTGCATCTACAAATGGTTGTCCATTTGCAAATGTTATTTTTATTCTTTCTATTCTCTTTTCTAATGACATATCCATCTTAGGTCTTTCACATATACCAAAGTCTAAACCTCCAACTTCTAGATTTTGTTGTGGATTTCCTGTTTTATTGTTTAATCCATTTGTATTTATTTCTGAACCGTTATCAGTTTCTTTGTCTAATGCTTCAACACCTACTTCAAATGCTGGTGTTCTTGAATGCATTATTGTTCCTTTTTCATCAATATCGATGTAATCACCATATACATTTCCTGTAGATTTTGTACCATCTGTACCATCTACAACAAGCATTTTCTGATCAATATCATATCTTTCTCCCATGTCATCTACTGCATTTGATTTTCCTTCATAGTCTTTATGACTTACTTGTTCTAATAGCCATCTACTTGGAGCATCTCCTGCATTTACATAGCTATCATATCTTGCTTTATCTACAAATACTGTACTCTTATATTGTTCAGGATATAGATATTCATCTGTTCCTGATACATTAACTGGAACTATTGAAGATCTTCCTCCCCAAGTATATTTGATTATATATCTTCCTGGTATGAATCCTGAGAATGTATATTTTCCGTCATCGCCTGTTACCACTAATGCTTGGTTTGTAGCATTAACATCATCTGGACTAGGGTCTAATTCTACTTTTGTTGTTCCGTCATTACGTTCATTTTTAAATTCATTTCCATTTACATTTTGTACACTTGTATTAGTTTGTGCTCCTCCTTCTGGTTGTGTTCCTGTGTCACGACTTTCACCTGGCTGCCAAAGTTTTTCATTTCCGTCATTGTCTACTTCTACTAACTCTACTTGTACTCCTTTAAGTGGTGTATCACCATCATTTATTCCGTCAGCTTTGTATTCTCCTCCAGGGCCGTCTGAAGTAGTAATTGCATCTTTAAACACTGTTCCTGAAATTGTTCTGTTTGCTTGTCTTACTAATTCAAATACTGGTGCATCGTCATTGTCGTCTTCATATGTACTTAAATTATCTGGAACTGAGTTACCTACTGCAGAATCTACGTCTACTCCTGCATAAGTTTCTTGTAATCCACGTTGTTGATTTGGTTTTGTTGTTGTATATGCATTAACTTCTATGTGACTATAGAATGGAACTCTTCCTCCGCTACTAGGGTCATACATTGCCCATGCTTGGTCTCTTCCAAACGTATATTGGGTGTATATAGTTATTGAATTATTTTCTCCGCTATCAATGCTTGGTATACGTGCATCTATCCTACCATATGCTGATTGGTAGTTTCCTGATGCATTGTGTGTACTATTTTGCTTCATATGGGAAGCACCTTTTTGCCATACTACATTTACTGCTGGAGTAGAGTTTTCATCCCATGGTGTTTCTGATACATTGTCAATTGATACATAATCTGTATCATAATTACTTATCATTTCTGTTGGTTGCATATACAATGTTGTACTCTCATTTCTAATTATTGTTTTATAAACTACTTTAACCTCAAATTCTTTACTATATGCTGCTTTTACTTCAGATGGGGCTACTTCTCTCTTGTAGCTTCCCAATTTGGTGTTGTTTTCAAATCTAACTCCGATACTGTTGTCATTAAATAATCCTTCCAAATTTTCATCTTTTGTTTTTTCTCCATAAGTATACCATTTTTCTTGTCTTTGACCATCTATCTCGGTATTAGATCCAACCATCGCCATATAAATATCACTAACAATACTTATATCTGGATGTTCTCTCCTATATAAACCTAAATTTACATTTCTAATCGTGTTGCCACCATTTTTCACTATATCATTTGAATAGTGTTGAGATATACTATATCCTCCTGTGTTTGTATCTGCTTGTATTTGATATTTGCTTCCACCTTGTTTATTTGTTATATAGTGGCAATTATCAGCTCCTCCGTCATCATTAGGGTTTACCCCTTCTTGATCTGTCTCTGGGTCTTGATTAGCTCCTGGCATTTTCGATACTGTATATACTGCATCACCTGTTGGTTCTGATTCAATTTCATCTCTGCTGAATGAACCACTTACACTACCTTCGTATCTAATGGTGCTCTTGTATTGTTGAGAATCTTTATTGTAACATATTTCAGTTCCATCACTTTCTGCCTTGTTTGTATTTGTTGTTGTCGCATTTGGGCCAGACGTAATGGTTGTGTATCTAGCATTAAAGTTGTTTCTGTTGTCAATAGTTTCCAATGCTTTTGTTCCATTATCGGCATTTAATACTGCATCACTTAGTTTTCCTCCTGTACCCGCTATATATGTACTTTGATATTTCATACCATTGTATGTAAACTCTACATATGTATTTGGATCTGATAAATATTGTAAATCTGCTCCGTCTTCTCCTCCTATTCTCAATCTATATCTACCATTGTCTGTAAGTACTGCTTTTCCTATCGTTTTATTTCCATTCTTTAGTTTGATTTCTATAGGGTCTAATAATGGTTCATCTTCTTCCTTGAATCCATTAGCTGATGAATACTCTTTTCCTGTTGGTAAGTCTTCCCATATCATTCCTTCTAGGTCAACTCTTTTTCTCTTGTTCGTCCTTATTATTTCATTTGATTCTACTAGATAGTCTATATCAAATGGTGTGCTATCTATGTTGTAATATGGGTTTGAGCCAACACTGGTCTCTATCATGTAGTATAATCCACGTTTATCATCATTTCTTGTTCTTAATGCTGTTAATTTAGCTTCTCCTTTTTTATCTGTAGTTACTGGTGAGATAGCTTTTATTGCTGCTTCTCTTTTTTCATATTGTTTTATTGCTTCATCAACAGCTGCATCATGTGATGCTGCTATTGCATTCCATGCTTGTTCGTCTGGTGTGTATGTGTAATATGTGTAAGTACTTGTGTGGGTTCCTCCATTAGCATCTGTCCATGAAGTAGTACCTGTATGTCTTTCACTAGGGCCTCTTCTACACCAACGATGTAGTGTATCAGATCCACAAAGTCCACATCTTAATTCAGGATATTCAACTGCTCCCGCTTTTTGATGTATTTCGAACTTAAATCCTGCCAGTCCTACTCTCGATCCTGCATTTAATGAATCTTCATCATATTTCTTAAATATCAAATCATCTTGAGGTATATCTTTTGGGTTTAAGAAGTTCAGTTCGGTTACGTCAGCATCTGATGGAACAACAAATGTCTGTATGTTTGTGCCTCCATCTCCATTTTCTGATAATGAATATCCAGTTGGTGGAATAACCTCCTCAACTTTATATACTCCTGCTTTTAATCCATTAAACTTTAATCCTTTTCCTGCTTGAGTTACAAATAATACTCCACTACTTTCTGAAGTTACATCTGAAACTTCAGAAACTTTAACATAATCTTTTCTGCCAATCTTATATTCGCTATTTGATGAGTTTGCTGGAACTTTTACATATTCTCCTGTTGATGAATTTTTAATTGTAAATCCTGCTCCTGGTAAATCTTCAACAAGGTTTTGATATTCACGATGTGTTCCTCCTCCTTGATAGTAAGCAAACATTTGAATATGTCCTTCCCATAATATGAAGTCACCTTGTTGTAGGTTATCTAAACCTAGATTTGTAATATCTTCAAATAGTCCTCCTGATGCCTCTCCCATTGGACAAGGATGTCCTTCATCACCAATTCCTGTTCCCCATAAAGATGGGCACCATCTAGATGGTAATTTTACTCCTTGTGCATCTGGATAAGTTGCTCTAAAGTCTGTAAGTATATAATCTACATATGTAGAACAGTCTATAACTTTTGCTTCTGGATGTGTATTTGCATATGCTCTATGTTCCCAGAAACTATTAAATACTACTCCTGCTGCTGATCCAACTCCACCATATGTCCATCCTTCATCAAATACTATTCTATGTATGGTTGCTGCTATTTCATTTAATTTTGCTTCTCTATCTGCAGAAATACCTCTAATACGATATAGTCTAAATGGGTCACTAAAATCGTAATTCTTTCCTGATGCTACAGAAGGTCCTGGTTCAGTAACTGTACTAGAACCACATGTCCACCAGAATAATGATCTGTTGTCTGTTATGTCTTTATAACTATCATAACCATGTTTTCTAATTACTATAGTTGAATCTCTATTGTTTATGATATCGTAATGATTTCCATAATCTTTTGGAATAGAAAATTCATGTGTTATGCCGTCTTCAACATATCCTTGAGGTGCTTCAATTTCTTCTACTGCATAATCTCCATCTTTTAAGTTTTCAAAATCTATTTTCTTTCCTTCTACTGTTGTAAATACAGCACTATTAGCATCTGTACCTTGAATATCTTTATAGTTTGAATCAGTTACTCTATAAGTAACAGCTCCATCGGTAGTTGTACTATTTGCTGGTATTAAGTACTGAGTATAAGTGCTTTCTCCTTTTGGTCTAAATTTAATTAATAATTTAGCTCCTCCTAGTCTTACTTCAGTATTTGCTGTTCCTGTAGATGTTCCTGCATATTTATTTATTGTTATTCTGTTACTTCCAACTTTTGGATTGTGGAAGTTGAAATCTTGATCAGCTTGTTCTGGTATTTGAACTGTTGCTATATTTCCATTTCCATCTCCATTTGTTGACAATTCATAATCTGTTGGAGGAATTACTTCTTCTATTTCAT
Organism: uncultured Clostridia bacterium; assembly: GCA_947623285.1. GTDB lineage: Bacteria > Bacillota > Clostridia > TANB77 > CAG-508 > CAG-269. The sequence goes on from CANQGP010000002.1 coordinate 20,802, forward strand.
ATTTTCCATCTTTTAATCCAAGGATTTGTAAAGATTGTCCTCCGATGTTAGTAAATGTAAAGTGACTATCTCTTTTTAAGTCTTCTTTATCCATTTTATCTTCATCTATATAGTCTTCTTCTTTTACTCTGTATGTACTATTATTTTCATTCCAATTATATCCATCATCATGTTTTACATATTGTACTTTTTCTCCATCTATTTTTCTTATTATAAACCTTGCACCTTCAAGTATTCCTTTTTCTTCGTCTACCTCTCCATTATCTTTAAGTCCATATTTATTAATTCGTATTCTATTGTCTTTTGCTTTTTTATTTTTAAAATTAAAGCTTTGATTAAGTTGGTCTGGTATTTTTATTTTTACTTTATTTCCTTCTTCTTCTGTTGATAAGTAATATCCATCTGGAGGAATTACTTCTTCTACTTCATATTCTCCATCTTTTAGTCCAAATAATTGCAAAGATTGTCCACTAATATTAGTAAATGTAAATCGACTATCTTTCGTTAATTCTCCTTCTCTTACATCGCCTTCATCTATATAGTCATCTTCTTTTACGTCATACGAACTATTATTAATTTGCCAATTATATCCATCATCATGTTGTACATATTGTACTTTTTCTCCATCTGTTTTTCTTATTATAAATCTTGCACCTTCAAGTATTCCTGCTTCATTGTCTATTTCTCCATTATCACCGACTCCATATTTATTAATTCGTATTCCAGGTTTCTTTTTATTGTGGAAGTTTCTTGATTCTCCTCCATTATCTGGTATGTTAAATGTCTGTACTCCATCAACTACATTTTCTGCCGATTCATATCCTGCTGGTGGGACTACTTCTTCAATTGTATAGTCACCTTCAGCTAAGTTAGTAAGAATTATTGGTACACCTGGTTTAGTTTCAAACAACACTGTAGCATCATTTTTAGAACTTGCTGGTTGATAATAATCTATAGTATATGTTCCTGTTGATGGATCATATCCATGAGTTCCGTCATCAGGATTTATAGTTGGATCTAAGAATTTCGAATCAGTTTGTGCTGTTAAATATGCACGTGGGATTTGTACATATTGTCCTTTTCCTCCATCTGCACTCTTATTAAATATTCTAAATTTAGCTCCACCTAATAGTCCTGTATCTAAGTCAGGTGATCCGTCTTCTTTAAGTCCATATTTTTGGATTGTTATTGATGTACTTCCTCTTTGTACATCTATTGATAAGTCTCTTGGCTCACCATCTGATTTAGTTCCTTTTTGGAATGTAATCATATGTTGATGTGGATAGCTATTTCCTCCAGGACTGCTTATAAATTTCCATATTTTTGCTTCAGGAAATGTTCCAAAACATTCTCCTGTTTGTACTTGTGATGTAACTTTTATGTTTCCTGTTTGCCATCTTCCTTGGTTTCTCTCTTTGTTTATAACTACATAAAATTCTCTTCCACCTTTTAAATCTGGGTATCCTGTTGCAACAGGAGTATTTCCTTCATAAACCCTAAAATCAATATCTAGTCTTTCTCCTTTTCCATTAACTGCTAATATGTCATTAACTTTATATGCGTTTAATGTTAATGGTCCTATTAATATTTCGACATTGTCTTCTTTAACTTGTGCTTCTCCTCCATTTGCAGCTCCAAATGATGGTTCTCTATATTCTAACAATTTATTAATATGTTCATCTAATGATGTTGCATCTCTAATTTGTTGTATTCTTATAGGATAGAAATCAGGTCCATAATTCTTAGCTCCTGCTTGAATTCCTGCATTTACATCACAACCCGTGACAGCCATAACTTCTGGTGCAAAGTTCCAAATTACTACTTGTTGATCTGATGGACCACTTCCCATCATACAGTTTCCATATTCATCTACGTGGTCATAAAGAGTGTATCCATGGTCTTCATTAGCTACCCATGAGAAAGCAGCTAAAGCTTCAGGGGTGCTACCATAAGGGATTGGTCCTCCGACCATTTAGCATTACACCATCATTTCTAAACACAAGATCTGCAACGCATTGAAGTTGATCTCCTTCTCTACAAGCATTTTCTCCTGCCAAACAGTAGGCAGCATCATGTCTAGGGCTACCGTCTGGCCATGTATGCATAATACCTATGTCATTATTTATTTTTGTCATTGTTCCCATTTCACCATTTGCAAATACTTTTATAGCTATAATTGATATTACTAATGCCATAAGTGATAGAATTGTTATAATTATGTGTTTGCTTTTTTGATTCACTATTTCTTACCTCCTTTCTATAAACCTTTAAATATATCTTCGCTCATATCCAGCGTTTCTTTTCTTATGAAGTATACTCCTACACCTATCATAGATACTATTACTAAGATTAATACAGTGTATACCATTTCTGAACCTGTTTTAACACTAACGATTGTATCTGCTGCACTGTAGTCATCCTCGTTTTTATCTCCGTTTCCTGGTGTTGAGTTAATATCTTGTGTTCCTTCTTCGTTGTATGCTTCTGTGATTTCAGCTGTATTTCCCATGATTCCTGTATTACTTTCTGTCATTGTTTTTGTTAATATTAATGTTACTACTCCACTTTCTCCTGGTGCTATTGCTTTGTTTTGTAAGCTATTTGTTCTTAACACTGTTCCTGTTTGATACCAATCTTGGTTTAATTCTGAATTGAATACCATATCTTCTGGCATATAGTCGTCTATTGTTTTAACATATCCTGATACTTCTCCGACATTTTTTGCTTCTATTTTATATTCAATTATTAAATTGGCACCTTCCATCTTTTTGCCGTCAAGTTCAACTTTTGCTAATACTTCTTTGTCATAATTATATGTTTTTACATCTCCGTCATTTGTTCTTACTGTTATTTTACTTATGTATTTTTCTAGTGCAAAATCAAATTTTCCTGTTGTTACTAATCCTATGTTTATGTTTGAAACATTTGAATTTTCTTGAATTGCTAACATATCTGTTATTCCATAGGTTTTTTCTTCTCCATCTATTCTAAGTGTTTTAGAGATTGCCTTTGAATTGCTGCTTGCGTCTACTCCTGGTTTTTGATATTCTGTAAGTTTATATGTTCTTGTATCATATTCAAATATTACAACATATTCACCTTGTGGTATATTCTGAAGTGTATATAATCCTGTACTATCTGTAGCACTTTGTATTTGATTTCCATTTTCATCTTTTGCAAATTCATTTGTTTCAATATTTAATAATTTTACTGTCATATTTTCTACTGTATTTTCATAATCATCTTTTGCTCCATTCAAATCTCCATCTACCCATGCATATCCAGATATTGTACCTTTACTAGTAGGATTTGGATTTTCTCCTGGTTCTGATGATGGGTTTGTTGTTGGTTCTGTTGATGGATTTGTTGATGGCTCTGATGATGGGTCTGTCGATGGTAGTGGTTCTTCTTGCGGTTCTCCTATTATGTGCTGTATTGTTTTTGTTTGTCCGACAACATTTCCTTTTTCCATTAATTCGACTTTATTATTTATTGGTATATTTTCAGTAGTTTCTCCTTGGTAATTGATTAATACTTTTGCTGTTAATGTTTTTTCTTCTTCAGGTCCCAAAGATATTACTTTGTTTATCTTATTATCTACCGCTTTTACTACATCTGTGTTTCCATCTTGTGATGTTATTGAAGCTTCAGCTAAAGAAACTTGTGATGGTAATTGATCAACCACATTTAATACTGGATATTCTATATTGCTGTTGTTTTTTATTCTTACTGAATATGTAATTGCATCTCCTGATTGAACATATCCGTTTTCTTGTACATCTGAATTGATTGATAAATCAAATCCCTTTAAATATTCTAAATCAACATCCAATGTTGTAGAACGATATGTATTACTTCCTGCTGTTACTATTCCTGATACTGATACTTTATCTTTTTGTGAATTTTCTACTACTTTAAATATTACATCTACTAAAGCACTTTGACCTGGTCCTATTGATTCTATAGTTATAGTTTCGTCATTTTTTGGTGCAAACTCTACATCAGTTGTTAATCTGTTTGATATTCTTTCTAATTCTGCTGGTGCATTCCATTTAGCTTTTACATTTTTTATTTCGTGATCTGTTGTATTTTTTATTTCCATCCTGCAGTTAACATTGTCACCTTCTTTATATGTTTGTGTACTAACAACGAAGTATGTAATTGCTACTTGTAAGTCTCCACTTTGTTTACCTACTTTTACTGTAACTTCATTAGAATCTATACTTTTTTCTTCAAAACTTACTGTTGCCTTACTCTTTATTTGCATTCCTGTTTCTGCTTCATTATTTACAATTACTTCAAAGCTTACTGTTTTACTTTCTTTTGCTTTAATTTCTTCTATTTGAATTGTTTTTTCAGTTGCTTCTTCTTTATTTATTGCTAGTCCTTCTCTTGAAATTAATGTTGTTCCTTCTGGTATTTCAACTTTAGCTTGTACATTTGTTAAGTCTTCATCTCCTGTATTTTCTACTTCTACATCATATCTTATTATTTCATTTCTATTTACTTCTGAATCATTTTCTAATACTTCTCCTCCAACAACTGCTGTTAAATTTGCAACCATTTGAGGTCCATTTGCTGTTTTTAATGCTATTGTTGTTGCTTCCATTTCTTGTGCTGAACTTGCTTGATTGTCATTATATTTTACTGAATATCCTTGATACATTTGTTGTTTATATTGTAGATTTTCTGGTACTGATATTCCATAAGATATTTTCATTGTTTCTGCAACATTCATATCTGATACTTGTACTAAATATTTTTTTGCTGCTCCTGTATTTGTTACTGTTTGTTCCCATCTATTTGACAAGTTTTCTAAATCGTCTGTTGCTTTTTCATTTTCTGTGTAATAAACTCTTACTTTACTTGGATCTATTCCTTCTACATTTAATGCTGTTGTTAATTGTGTATTAATGTTGTTTTCATATTCTTCTTTTCCTATTTGTGCTTTTCCTTTTGTTCCAAATGTTCCCATTACTTTTACATCTGATATTTCACTTTCGTTGTTATTTATTACTTCTGATTCTACTGTTAATACCTTTTGTTCAGCTCCTGTAGGAATTGTTACATTTACTCCTTTTTGTTCTCCTACTGTTGAAACTCCTAATTCAGATATACTGTTTGTTGTAATCAAACTTCTTGGTGATACTATATCTACTACTGCTTCTTCTGTTCCTATTGGTGCTGCATCTTTATATTGATTTGCTTTTGCATTTGTATATGTCATTACTATACTATCTTTTTTGTTTAATGCTCTATTATTTAATGTAAGATTAGCATTTATGTCTATTACCGTTCCTTCTGTTCCTGCATCTTTATGTTCTTTTTGCTCTCCTATTAATTCCATTCTTATTACTTGTTTTCCGTCTACTACTCCTTGGCTTGCATTTACTGTTGCAAATTCATCTCCATATAATTTGTTTACACTATTTACTTTTACTGCTTGTACATCTTTAGGAAATTCTATTGTAACTACTGGATTTGCATATAAATCTTGGCTTGGAGAATTTGTTTTTAATGTTGCTTTTATTTCTACATTTTCATTTTCTTGTGTTGTTGTTAAACTTGTAGCATTTGTTTCTATTGATGCTTGAGTTGTTGATTCTTTTAATTCTATTGTTGCCATTGTTCCTTCTTTACTTATGTTTGTTGCTATTTCTGGTGCTACTGCTATATTTCTTATTTGTTTTACTAATTCTCTTGGTTGATTTATTGCTCCACTTATTGATTTTGTATTTAGTACTATCATTTTTCCTTCTGTTTGTGGTGCTGTTGTTTCTACTATGATATTTGTTTCTGCTTCTCCATAAGTTACTGTTATTATTCCTTGTTCATCTGCTTCAGTATCTTTTGTTATAGTTGTAATTACTTCTCCGTTTGCTCTTTTAATTGTAAATGTTCCATTTTCTCCAAACATATTTAAGAATTCATTTTTATTTATTTTTGTTTCTTTATATCTTATATTTGTTGTTGGGATTATTCCTTGTCCTTCTTCATTTGTATATATGCTATTGTTTGTTTGCATTTCTAATTTTTCTATTCCTTCTGTATATGAAACTACCATAGCATTTTTTTCTATATAATCCATTTCTTTTGCTTCGTTGTCATATAAATATCCTTTATATATATCTCCTGTTAATTGTGTTTCTACAGTTGCTATGTTTCCTATTGGAGTAATTGCTAATGCTTGTACATCTTCTTTATTTATATTATCTCCTTTTGAATATAAAGAAGTTTGTGATGAAGTTCTTAATTCTACTGGAGTTTCTACTAATGGTGCTGTACTTGTGTAATGGTACATTATTGTGTATTCTTTTTTATCTGATCCCCAGTTTAAATTTCCTTCATTGTTGTCAATGTTTTTATATGACACAATTACTGTTCCTTCATTTTTATTGTATATTACATTTTCTTCTGCAACACGGTCACCATCTATAAGTACTGTTACATTTTCTGGTTTTTCATTTGCAATTATTGGCACGTTTGTTTGAATTGTTTCAGTATTTCTAGGTAATATGTTTTTTACTACTTCTGTTTGCACCTTTTGTTGAACCAATGTACCATTTGCACCTAAACTGAAATATTTTTCTATTGATTGAGTTAGATTTATTTCAGCATTAGCTGTCCACATTGGTTTTATTTTTACACTACCTTCCAATTCTTTTTCTCTTTTATTTGTGTTTTCATATTTTCCGTTTAATGTAATATTTATTTCTTTATTTAAATAATTTGTACTTATTACATCTGACTTTTTGAATTGTATTGGTAATACTATTGATGCTACAGTATTAGAAGATATATTTTTTAATTCAATTTCATTTGTATCTGTGTTTACATTATTCACATATTTATTTTCAGTTATTTTATCTTTTATAATACTGAAATTGGCATCTTCTATTTTGATAGTTGCATTTGAAATAGAGAACTTATCTTTTACTGATATTTCTAAATGTAGATTTTGTTCTTCTTCTATATTTAATTCTGTTTGATGTTCTCTTCCTTCTTTTTCAAAGTATGTATCAAAACTGATATTTTCTCCTTTCGTTATTGTTGCTTGGTTTTCTAATTCTTCAGCAACTGCACTAGCAATGTTGCTTCCTACTAATGCAAAGTTAGCAAATATCATACAAAATATGATTAATGTTGCAATTATTTTGTTTGCTAAAGATTTGTTACTTAATATGAATTTTTCCATAACACTCCCTCACATTCTTCTCCTTATAAATTTCACTAATAATATATTAGCTAGTTTTTTTTTCTAAATCAATAGCTGTATTCTTTGCTTTGAGCTTGATTGAGAGTTTTGCAGTTAGGGAAGCTCATTCTAGGGTTTTTTGTGTTAGTTTTGTTAAAAATTGTTTACATTTTTGTTACATTTTAAGTTTTTTTGGTGGTTATTTGCGTTTCCGTAAAGGGTTTTGAAGTTTTCTATCTTTTTAAATTTTTTTAAATTTTTTTGATTTTTTGTTGAATTATTTAAAATTTTTTTAAAATTTCTATGATTTTTTGTTAAATTTTAAAAAAAAATAAGAAGATAAGAACTAATTTCCTATCTTCTTATTAAATATATTAACTTTTTATGCTTATTTTGTTAATACTTTTTTCTTTATTAATACTATTCCGCTTCCAAGTACTATTAATGCTACTATTGTTACGGCAGTATAGATTACATATGTTATAGCATCTTGTCCTGTTGGTGAAGTTACCTTTACTTCTTCTGAAACTGATGTATCATTTTCTCCTTCATCTATTTGTCCTTCTTCTAATGCTTTTCCTGGTACATAATTTCCTGGTGTTGAGCTTACTTTTCTTCCGCCCTTTTCTTTGTCTATATGTATAATTTCTGTTTCATTGTTAAGGTTAATATCTTCATCTGATGCTGCTAATACTTTAGATACTGTTAAGTTTGTTGTGTTTACATTGTTTGGTGCTTCTGGTGTTAATGGCTTACTTAATGCTGTAGTTGTTAATATTCTCTTAGCATCTAATTTTGTTGTATCTGCTTTAACTTCGTCTGCAAACATATTCTTGTGTGTAGTATGTAATTCTTCTGTTGCACTTGTAACCCATCCTGCATCTTTTTGTTGCCAATCACTATTTATAGTTTCATCATATCCCCAACTATTATCTAGGTAATCTACTATTTCTTCTGCACTTAATGTTCTTAGTTGTGCACCTGGGTCTATTACTCCATAATCATAGTATCTTGTACTGTCATAATCTTTTTCACTTATGTTTGTTGCTTTAAATTCGTATTGTACTTGTAAAGTAGCTCCTTGCATTACCTCATTATCTAATTCTAGTTTAACTGTTCCAAATGGTGCTGTATTTGATTGAGGCATGTATGTTAATGAATCTCTTTGTCCTGTTATTGTTCCATCTTCAGCTATTGTTGCATCTACTAATACTTGTCCATTTGCAAATGTTAATCTTAATCCGCTTACACGTTTTGATAATTTTAAATCTTGTATTGGTCTTTCAATTATACCGAAGTCAACACGTGGGACATTATATTTTAAGAATACATCTTTTACTGAATTTCCATCTTGGTCAAATTCTACTTCTGTAACTTCTAGTTCATCAAATTCTATTGTTATTGACATTGGAGCTGTTGTTGATTCCATATTCATGTTTGCTGTGTTAACACTATTTTCATATACTTGATGTTTTGTAATTTCATCAATTTCTGCTCTTATACTTGGATCGTCCTTAGCATCTGTATATCTTGGGTCAACTTGATCTGGATTTTCTGGATTTTCTAAGTATTTCTTATACCATTCAGGGTTAGTCATTTTTCTGTTCCATTCATCTTCTGGTTGAGTTGTTGATTTGTAGTTTTCTGATGTATAAGTTATTACTGTTCCATCAGCTAATGTATATGTTTGACTTCCGTCTCCCCATATAAATCTGATTACATATTTTCCTGGTACAAATCCATTTATTGAATAAGTTCCGTCATCATTTGATGTGATAGTTTCTGTGGTAATTTCATTACCAAGGTTATCAAATCTTTGAGCTAATTTTGGATTATTTGATTCATCTTTTTTGATTATAGGATTTCCTTCGCTATCACGTTCTATTTCTTCATTTTCTGTTGTTTCTACTTCTAGTAGTTGAACTTGTACATTTCCTATTCCATGTTCTCCTCCATCAAATATTCCATTTCCTAGTTTTTGATTTCCTGTTCCACCATTATTTGGTGCTTCTGCTAAGTCTTCAAATACATTTCCTTCTAATGTTCTACCATCTCCGTCTCCATGGTATTGTAATATGAATGATGGTGCTGCATCTGTATCATCTTCGTATGTTTCTAAGTTGTCTGGTGTTACATTTCCTGGTGCTGAATCTATATCTATACCTGCATATACATTTCCTTCTGAGTCGAATGAAGTATATGATGCTATTTCTACTACATTTTCTAATGGAGCTTCTGGTTCGTTTTCATCATTTTCATTCATATCTAGTATTGTTTTTACTGTATCTCTATTCATTATGAATTGTATATAAACATCTGAACCTTGATAATCTCCTTTTAATTCTCCAGTGTTATCTTTTACACCTTGATATTCTCCATTTAATTTGTCTTCTTCTACTTGTTTTTCTTCTTCTTCACTTGATGGTGCACTAGATTTACCTGGTTCTAATATTGTGTCTAATGTGTTGATTGTTACCATTTTGTATTTATCATTGTAGTTTTCATTTTCTTGATATTTTAATTCTCCAGTTACATTTCCTTTTTCATCTATACCTGTTCCTATTGCTTGGATTGTATAATTTGCATCATAGTAATCTACTATTCTGTTTACTCTTGCTCCTAATGTTGTTGACTCATTTCTGTATCTTATTCTATATGTTACTGCTACTTTTAACTCTTTGTTATTTTCACCTTCTGATTGTTGTGCACTATCATCTGTATATAATGCATCTGCTTTATAAATTGGTCTTGTATATTTTGCTTTATCTGGATTTGTAGTTCCTGTTGGGAATTTAACTCCAACATTGAATCCGTTTTCATATTCACCTTGGTTTTCATATCTATTTGCATAGTTATATGTGTGATTATATCCATTTATTGATACTATTGCGTTTTGTACGTCTTTTTTAATTGCTAAGTCAGGTCTATCTCTTAAATATAATCCTAAGTTGATGTTTTTAATTTCTTCTACTTCTCCATATGTGAAGTGGCTTTCTATTGAATATCCTGTTTCATCTGTATTTGCTGTTAATGGGAAGTATTGATTTTCATAATCAAAGAATGATTTGTATCTGTCGTCGCCTTCACCTTTGTTGTATTTTAATTCATTTATTCTACTTTCACCATCTTTAAATATAGATACTCCTGTATTCTTTTCTTTATCATTTCCTTCTACATAAGTAAATTCATCATTAAAGCTTTGTCTTGTAATTTCATTTTCTGCTGCTTTTGAACCATTGTCTATATCTATATGTGGGATTACATTTGTATAAATTAATCCGTCATATTCAAATTCGATATAGTAATCATTTAGTTTTTCTATTTCAACATCTTCAAATAGATATGCTCCATTTTCGTCTGTTTTTTGTTCTCCTATTACTTCGCCAGTTGATTTTGATTTTAATCTTACTGTTACTCCTGGCATTAATTCATCGTTCTTGTCATATGTATTGTCTTGGAATAAGTCATTTCTTTGAGTGTCTTTTCCAAATATCATATCTTTCCATACATATCCTGAAAGTTTAATCCATTTTTGTTCATTTTCTACAACTTGGTAGTCACCGTCTATTATGACTTTTACATCTGTACCATTTTCTGGAGCTATATATCCATAATGTTTGTTTCCAACCTCATGTGCTGTATATGTTCCGACAATTAAGTCTTTTATTTCTATTTGTCCTTTATCGTCTGTTGTAAATTCTGTTGCTTCTTCTCTACTGTCTACATATGAGATTTTATCTCCTTCTTGTTTTACATATTTTCCTCTTGCATTTGTAAATACAAATGTTACTCCGTCTAATTTAAAGTCATGATTATTTTTATTTACTTTTTCTAGTTTTAAATCTCCTAATAGAATAATTTCTGGTACTTCTGCGTTTGCATTATCTCTTAATGGAGTAGGTTGTGTGTCTACTGTTATTAGGTTTTGTCCTCCTGTACCTAGTATCCATATATCTGCTTTTATATCTTGTGAATCTTTGTATATTCCTACATCAATTTTATTGATTTTTTCTACAGTTCCATCTGCTGGAACTAATACAAAGAATTGTTTTTCATTTTTTAGTATATCTAATGCATTTGATGAAGTTATAAGATTGTCACCTTCATAGCTTCCATATAATGGAGCTATTTCATTATTATTTTGATCATATGTTCTTACATATTCTAATGTTCCATCAAATTGTGGTGTAAATGGTCCTACTTTTGCAAGTTCTTGTCCATTTATTTCTACTAATTCTATTGTTGGTTGTGCTTCACTCTTTATTGTTATTGTTGCTTTTTGTTCTTGTTGTACAGATTGTGCATATTGTTCACCTTGTTTTATCATGCTTGGATATGAATGTCCTCCTGAATTATAACCAACATCTCTTATTACGTTTGCATTTAACCATGTTCCAATATGTCCATATACTGCTTGTTGTTTTGGAGAGTAATTTCCTACCCAGCTTCCTGAATCATATTGTGCTAAAATGTATGCCATTGTTCCATTTGCTGTGTCTTCATGTGTTGCTAATAGGCTTGAAGGTGAATTACTATTTCCTCTATATATATAAGAAGTATTTTTGTCTATATGTACATAATATTGAATATTAAATACAGTATGTGGATTTAAGTAACGTCCATTTTGTATACAGAATGTTTCGTTTCCTGGTAGTCCTTCTACTACTGTGTCTGCACTTGTTGCATCTCTACGAAGTGAACCTACTACTGTTGGAACTCCAAAATCTAATTGTCTTGCTTCTGCTTTTGTTTGAACTATTATTATTGCTAATAACATCATCATTATTGTTACAACTACTTTTAATATTTTCTTACTCATAATAATCAACCTCCTTCCTATATAATTTCATCTTTCTTAAGATTTATTTCTCTCTTTACAAAGTATATTCCTGATGCTAATACTAGTAGTAATACTATTGTTAATACAGTATATAGTACTGGTCCACCAGTTCTAATACTTAAGATAACATTTGCTGAACCTAAATCGTTTTCACCTTGTGCTTTGTTTGCTGGTGTTGAGTTTATATCTGTTACTCCAGCTTCGTTGTAATCTTCTCTAATTTCAGCTAAGTTATTTGTTAATCCTGTATTATCTTCTGTCATTTTCTTGGTTACTGTTAATATAATTTCTTCACTTTCTCCTGGTGCTATCTTTTTATTTGCTAAACTATTATTGTAAATGTTTGCTCCTTCTTGATACCAATCTCTGTTAAGTTCTGATGAGAATGTTAAATCTTTTGGTAAGTAATCTACAATATTTTTAACATATCCTTCTAGTTCTCCTGCATTTGTTACTTTTATTTTGTATTCTATGATTGCATTTGCTCCATTTACTTCTTTAGCAGGTATTTCTATTTTAGCTAAGCTTTCATTATTGTAATTATATGTTTTTGTTCCTGATGCACTTTGTATAACTACTTTGTTAACAAATTTTTCTAGTTTCATATCAAATTTTTCTGATCTTACTAATCCTATATTTGTATTTGCTATACTATTTGTTTTTAATGATATTATATCTGTAACTCCGTAAGTTTTTGCTTCTCCGTCTAATTGTAATTTTTCTGTTATTGCATTTGAATTTCTACTTGCATCAACTCCTACTTTTTCATATTCAGTTAATCTATATGTTGATGCATCATATCCAAAGATTACTACATATTCTCCTGTTGGTATTCCTGATAATGTATATTTACCATCAGCTGTTGTTGCAGTAGATATTCTTTCACCATTTGGATTTGTTGCTAATTCATTTGTTGCTATATTTAATAATTTTACATTCATTCCATTTATTGTTGGTTCTTGTTCGTCTCTTTGTCCATTTGCATCTTGGTCTTCCCAAGCTATACCACTTATTTTGAATGTTTCTATTACATTTCCTTCTTTATCTTTATATTCGTTTTCTTTATTTTCGTTTTTGTTATTTTTGCTTATCGCTGTCATTGTATGAGATATTTCATTTGATGTTAGTTCTCCAGCAATTGTAGTCATTGTTGCTTTGTTAGTTATTTCTTCATCAGTACTCATTCCTTCTTGATAGTTTACTAATGTAGAAATTTTTATTTCTTTTTCTTCTCCTGGTTTCATGTTTACTGAAACTTTTACATCGTTATCTGAAGGAACTCCTACATTTTCATCTCCTACTGTTACTCCTGTTATTGTTAATTCTTTAGCTATAGAATCTTCTACTAAAACACTTGGTACTGTTATATTATTTTTGTTTTCTACTTTTATTTTGTATTCTATTATGTCTCCTGCTTTTACATATTCGTTTTCATTGTTTGCAGATAATGTTATTCCATATTGGCTATTATTCAAAACTTTACCTGTTGCTATGTTTGATTCATATGTTTTGTTTCCATTATCTATTGTTGCTGATATTGTAAAGTCTTTACTTTGTTCTTTTATTTGTTTTGCGCTTACTTGTATATATACTACTAATGTACTATTTGCTGGTATTGAATCTATTGTAATTTCTTCACTATTTTCTACTCTAGCATATCCTTCGTCTTCATACATGTTTTCGCCTCTTCTTGATTTTGTAAAGACTTCTTCTGTCATTGTTTCTTGACTTATTATTTCTATTTCACCATTTAGTTCCCATGTGAATTTTACATTTCTTTGTTCTGTATCTGTTAAGTTTTTAATTATTGCCATATATGAAGTATTATCATCAATTACTATTTTTCCTTCATCTGGACAGAATGCATCATCATGTGTAACATAAATGCTCATATCTCCTTCTGTTACTTTGTTTGAAATAGTATTTGTTTCTTTTGTTACTTCTTCATATTGTATTGTTGATTTTGTAGAAATTTCGCTATTTACTTCTGCTTGTTTTGTTACTTGTGCTTCATATTCTACTTCTCTTACTTCTCCTGGTTGTAAGTTTTCTACTATTTGTTCATTACTATCTTTTATGATTTCTAGTCCTTGTGGTAAATCACTTGTTACTTTTACTGTTGCTGCTTTTGCTCCTGAGTTTCTAACTTGAGTTGTATATTTTACTATTTCACCTTGTTTTACTTCTTTATTATTTTCTAAGTTTTCTGAACCTTTTTGAGCTATTAATCTTGCTTCTACAACTGGTCCTTCTCCTGTTGTTAATTCAATTGTTGTAGATTTGATTGATTGTGCTACTCCTGTATTGCTTTCTACATATGAAACTTCATAACCTTGTGTTGCTATTTGGTTATAGTCTAATCCAGATGGTATTTGCATATCATAGCTTACTTTTATTCTTTCAACTATTTGCATATCTGTTACTGTTATTAAATATTTTTTAGCTACTGCAGTTGCTTGTTCGCTCCATGCATTTTCACTATTTTCTAAGTCAGCTGTTGCAGCTTCGTTTTCTGTGTAATATACTTTTACTTTACCTGTATCTATTCCTTCTATTGAAATTCCTGACATTAAAGTTGCATGTAAATTATTTTGTGTTCCATCTGTTGCAAAGCTTCCTAATACTGCTATATTATTAATTGCTGTTTCGTTGTTATTTATTATTTCTTCTTCAATTTTTACTTGTTTTTCTTCAGCATTTTTATCTAATGTTGCTGTAACTTTTTCTTGATCTCCAATTGTTTGAACTCCTAAAGCTTCAATGTTATTTGTTGTAATTAATCCTTTTGGTGATACAACTTCCATATTTATAACTTCTGTTCCATTTTGTGCTGCTTCTTTATATTGATTTGCGTTTTCGTTTGTATATGTCATTTTAATTGTATCTTGTTTACTTGTTGCTTTATTATTTAACGTTAAATCTGCATTTATTAATATTTGTGTTCCTTCAACTCCTGGATCTTTATATTCAGATTGTGTTCCTACTAGGTTAACTTTTATAACTTGTCTTCCATTTACTACTTCTTGTGTAAAGTTTACTTCAGCAAATTCATCTCCATATACTTTGTTTACACTATTTATTTTTGCATTTACAACATCTGCTGGCAACTCTATTTCGATAGTTGGATTTTTATATAAATCATATTCTTCACTGTTTGATAATAGTGTTGCTTTTATTTCTACATTTTTGTTTTCTGTTATTGTTGATAAACTATTTCTATTTGATTCTATTTTTGCTACTGTTGTTGTTTCTTTTAATTGTGTACTAGCTGTAGTTGTTGGAATAACTCCTTTTTGTGCACTCTTTGTGTCATATGTTCCATTTAATTCTGTTGTGATTTCTGTTGCATTTTTTACCATTTCTGCATTTGCAGCTCTTATTACTTTTACATTTGATAATTTTAGTTCACCCGCTGTTTGTGGTTTTGTTGTTCTTATTGAGATATTGCTAACACCTTGTGGATAATTTATTACTATATTATCATTCTCGTCTGTTTGACTTGATTTTGTTAATGTGAATATTCCATTGTTTGATGTTATTTCTACTACACCGTTTTCACCTAAAAGGCTTATCATTTCTTTTTTGCTTATTGTTGTTCTTACATATTCACTTGGTATTGATGTAGTATTTTCATTTACATATATTGCTTCTGTAGCTTTATCTAAATTAACTTTAATTTCTGTTTCGCTTTTTAATTCTTTGTCTACACCTGCATATATTTTTCCTTTATATATTGAATCTTCCATTTTTTCATTTAAAGTAATGATTCCATCTTTTTCTTCATTAACTGTTGCTGTTGATAACGCATTTGTTACCATTGCTCCATCATATAAGGTCATAGTTGTATTTGCTGTT
Organism: uncultured Clostridia bacterium; assembly: GCA_947623285.1. GTDB lineage: Bacteria > Bacillota > Clostridia > TANB77 > CAG-508 > CAG-269. The sequence continues at coordinate 36,692 of CANQGP010000002.1, forward strand.
AAATTTGTTCCTTTAACTTCTATATTTTTGTTGTAAATATATGTAAGGATGATTTCTTCATTTCCATTCTTTGACCATTTTATTTTATTTTCATTATTTGCTTCATTTGAGATTTCTACAGTTGTTGTATCATTTTCATTTGTTACATTGTATTGTGACATACCTTTTAATGTAACCTTATTTTCTAATATTGGTTCTTCTCCATTTATTTTTGGTATGTTAACTTTTGTTGTTATATGTTTTATTGGATAAGTATTATTTTTCATTCCTGTTTTTATTAAAACTTGTACTATTCTTTTTTCTTCTCCATTATACATACCTATTTTATTTGTAATTACTTCTGCACTATTTTCTATATTTTCTTCAACATTTGCACTTACATATTCTATTTGTAAACTTGTAGTTCCTGAAATTTTTACATCTCTTTGTGTACTATCTCTGTATACACCTGTTAAACTTAATTTGCTCTCCATGTTTAATAAGTCCAAATTGAAGTCTTCTGATAATTTTGGTTTTACTGTTACTTCTATTTCTGGACTTGCTCCTGCATTTATTTGATTTAATGTTAGTGTATCTGCAGATACTTTGCTAACATTTTCACTTTGTGATGATACAAATTCAAAATTACTATTTTCTAATTTGATTTCACCATTAAAGTAACCTTCTTTGGCCACTTCTACTGTTAGATACATTTTCATTTCTTGTGAATTTATATCTACTTTTTGACTAGCTGTTTTTGTTCCAGCTTGGTCTTTTAAATATACTGAAAATTTTACATTTTCATTATTTGTTTTTGCTGTTGTAACAGTACCATCTAAAGCATAGCTTATTAGTCCTGTACCAACAGACACGAAATTAATAGCTGTAAGAGTTATTAATAACATACTAGCTATTGTGACTTTTAAAATTTTTCCTCTCATTTTCAACTTCCTCCTTACTTTTTGTTCATGGAAATTCAATTAATTTTCATTTCATTAGGGTAGAATATTCCATAATCTACCACTATAATCTATTATACCCCTTTTTCTCAGATTTTTCAAGTATTTTACGGATTTTTTTAACTTTTTATGTAACTTTTTCCTTTTATGATAATATACTTCTTTTTTTCAGTATTTAGTAACCTTTTTTATATTCTTTCATATACTTTTAGTAGGTGATTGTTTTGGATAATTTAAATCTAAATAATGATATGTTAAATAAACTAAAAAACATGATTGGTGAAGAACAGGTAAATGATGCTATTTCTAAGATTTCTCCCGAAATGATACAAAACTTTTCAAATATGATGGGAGAAAAAAATAATACTAATTCCTCTGAAAATTTTGGAAATATTGATATGGAAACTCTATTAAAAATTAAGTCTATTTTAGATAAATTGAATAATAAAGGTAATGACCCTAGAAGTAATTTATTAAATTCTTTAAAACCATATATGAGAGAAAGTAGAAAAGAAAATATTGATAAATATTCAAAATTGCTTAAAATAGCTGACTTAGCTACCCTTTTAAATAACGAAACTAATAATGATATTAACTTTATGAATAGAAATAATGAGGAGAATTCTCATTATGATGAATAAATTTAATTTTCAGTCTGATGATTTGATTTTGCTTGCTATTCTCTATCTTTTATATAATGAAAATAATAATGACAAGCTTTTATACATAATTTTATTTTTGCTATTATTAAGCTGAACAACAACTATTTTTATTAGTCATTGTTCAGCTGTATCCTTAATATTAATCGATAATAATTTTGTCTTTTTCTACATAACAATATGATTGTTTATGCAATGTTTCTTCATCTCGGTCAATTTCTTTTACTATATCTGCTATTCTCATTTGCACTGTATCTATTAACCCTGCAGCTATTATTGCATCTTTATTTCCTTTTGCACCTGCATGTGCAAGTCCTCTTAAACTTCCTAAAACCACTATGTTATCAGATGCTATTACTTCTGCTCCAGAATTTACATCCCCTATTATTACTAAACTTCCTTCTGTTTCCATTTTTTGTCCTGACCTTAATGAACCTCTATGAAACTTTGTTTCAGATATTTCTATATTTTTATTAAAAGTTTTCTTTATGCTATGTAATCCCAATGTTTTTGGTATTTCAAATTCAATTTCTACATCTATTTCTTCTTTTATTATTGATTTTATTGCATCCATTTCTTTATTTTTTAGAATTTTTCCTGTTACTAGAATTGGAGTTTTTTCATTATTATAAAACTTTTTTAATTCTGGTAATTTTTTTTCTAATTCATGTATAATTTCTAGATATTCTGCTTTTTCTGCTATTTTCAAAACTATTTTATCTTTTTTTAAATTAATTGAAATATTATTCTTTTTCATCTTTACATCCTTTCTATATTGCAACATTTTATTCTTGCTCTAATTAGAATTTGATATCATTAATTTTAACGCCAAAACATATCTGGGGTCTCTCAAACAACAGTCTTGGCTTATAAAATTAATATATCAAATTCTATGTTTATAGTATAAATTCATCATTTTGTATGTGTAATAGTATAAATATATAAATTTTGAAAATGAACGGTTGTGAAGTAAATCAAGCTAGAAATTCTTGATGTTATTTATGGAAAGAGTTCACAGCTTGACGTGGAAGGGTGCCATAAATAACATTTAGAATTTCTGTGTAGATTTACAAACTGAAGTGAATTTGATAAATTTATATATTTATACTTTAATACAATAATGTTATCATAAACTAATAATTTATAACATAGTTTGTGTAAGTGGTAAAGCTTGCGTACTTTCCTCTACAGTCTGTGCATTCATTCCAAAATATTCTGCCATTATTTCTCTTACCGCTTCTGCTGTATAGTTTCCGTGCCCACCATTTTCTACCATTACCACTACTGCTATTTCTGGTTTATCAAATGGTGCAAATCCAACGAACCATGCATTTACATCATTTGTTGCTGTTTCTGCTGAACCTGTTTTTCCTCCTACAGGTATGCTAAATTCTCTAAATATATTGCTTGCTGTTCCTCCTGAATCTGATGTAACTGAACGCATTCCTTCTAATACTGTATTTACATATTCTGGATTTATATTTATGTCAGCAGGTGTTGTATCTTGTATATTTAATTTTTGATTTATGAATTTTTCTATTTCTTCTCTTGATACTTCTGTTCCATTTGCATTTTGTATTGTTTTTATTATTGTTGCATCTACATGTTTTCCCCTATTTGCTAACATACTAATGTATTTAGCCATTTGTAATGGTGTAAATTCATTATATCCTTGACCTATTACTGCATTTAGTGTGTCTCCTGGATTCCATGAATATCCTATGCTATCTGTATATTCTTTGCTTGCTAATACTCCTGATTTTTCGTCTGGTAATTCTATTCCTGTTTTTCCTCCTAGTCCAAAATATCTAGCATATTTGGCTAATTCATCTATTCCCATTCTGTCTCCTGTTTCATAGAAGAAAAAGTTACATGATTTTTCAATTGCTCCCATTACATTCAAAGGACCATGTCCTACATGATAGTCTGTATAATACCAACAATTCATTTTTATTCCATATTTACTATATACACCTGTATCATTTATTCGTGTGTTTGTATTTATTACTCCACTTTGTAATCCTGCTATTGCTGATACCATTTTGAAAGTTGATCCTGGAGAGTATGATACTTGTGTTGCTTTACTTACTAATGGATGTAGCTGGTCATCTCTATATTTTACCCAATCTTCATTACTTATTCCATTTACAAATAACCCTGGATCATAGTCTGGATAACTTGCCATTGCTAGTACTTCTCCTGTGTTTACATCCATTACTACACATGCTCCGCCTTTTGCATTATAAACTTTTCCAAATCCTCCTGCTCTGATTTTTTGTATGTTGTTTGCTAATGCTCTTTCAGTTATTGCTTGTAAGTTAGAATCAATTGTTAATACTATATTTGAACCTGCCACTGCTTCTTGTGTTATATATTCTGCTGTTGCAGTTCCGTCTACTGCCATATCTATTTGCTTTGTTCCGTCTTTTCCTTTTAGATATTCTTCAAATACTGATTCGATACCTGTTCTTCCTATTAAATCATCATTTTTATATGTATCTTTTCTGGCTTCATATTCTTCTTCATTTATTCTACCTGCATAACCAAGTATATGTGATGCTAAGTTTCCTGATGTATATGTTCGTATTGGTTTTACTACAATATTTATTCCTGGGAATTTTTCGCTACTTTCATTGAATTCTGATACTGCTTCTCTTGGTATGTTATCTGCTAATTTTATTGATTTTGTACTACTATATCCTTTTTGGTTAATTTCATATCTTATTGCCATTATCTTTCTTGCGTCATTTATGTTTTCTTGTTTTATTTCATATTTATCTTTAAATTTATAAAAGGCTTGTTCCGCTGTTGTTTCTGCTGGTAATTTATTACTTGCCAACCATTTTGAAAGCTGGTCTGCTTCTATTGTGTATTGCATAGTATTTATATCTACTGGGAATGAATCTGGATAACTTATTCCATATTTTTCTAATACTCCTATGATATTAAAGATTGTATTATTTAATGTTTCTGTATCACTTTTTGTTTTATATAATTCTAATTCAAAAATCATATTTGATGATACTAATGTATTTCCTGTTTTATCTAATATTTGTCCTCTTGCTGCTCTTAGAGTACTTTCTCTTGATAGTCTTGTGTTTGACTGTTCTCTATATTCTGCTCCATTTACAATTTGCAGGTTAAATAATTGGACTAACAAGATTATTCCTATTATATATACTAGGATTGTTAATACATTAAATCTTAAATTTATATTATTTTGTTTTATAATTTTTCTTATTTTTCTGCTATTGAAAATTCTTGCCATATATTATTTTCACCTTCTTCGAATTTAGAAATATCTTGTTAGAATTTTGTTTCCTTTGTATTCGTTTTCTATGTAATATCCGAATCTTTGAATTAATGGATACAATATAATAGAAAGGATTATATTGTATATTGTTTCTATCATAAGTATTTTTATAAATATTAATATATCTACATTTGTGTTTAATATAACGAAATGTAGCAAATACATTACACTCTCTGTTGCTATTGTTGTTGCTGCTACTATAAACATTATTGTTATTCTATTGTCTTTTGAAAAATTTTTATCGAATATTCCTGCAAGTAGTCCAACTATACCATATACTACTGCAGTTATACCTACTGTTTGATTTGTTAATAAATCCACTATTAAACCTATAGAGATTCCATATATTGCACCTAAGTTTTTATTTGTAAAAAGTCCTATGAATAAAACTAAAATGATAAATAAGTTTGGCATTACATTTGCTATTGTAAACCAATTGAAAAAGTTCAATTGAAGAAAATATACTACAAATGCTAGTATGACTAATATTATATTGATTATTACTTTTTTCAATTGGTTCACCTCTTTTCTTTGATTGCTAATATTTTAATTGTTTGTTACTACTAATACACTTGTCAATTTATCAAAATCTATTGCTGTTTCTACTATTGCATATCTATCTGTTATGTTTTGGGTTGATACTACTTTTTTTATTGTTCCAATGTGAATTCCTTTTGGATAAACCCCTCCAATTCCAGATGTTTCAATACTATCTCCTTGTATTATATTTGCATCTGTTGGTATATACATTGCTCTTAATTCTGAATCTGATGATAAATCTCCTTTACATACTATACTATCTTTTGTTGTGCTCATTATTGCACTTACAGAACTTGATGTGTCTACTATTGTTTGAACTTTAGCTGTTGTGTCTGTTACTGATACAACATGTCCTACTAATCCCTGGTCCCCAATTACTGTCATATCTTTTGCAACTCCGTCATTGCTTCCTACATTTATTACTATTGTTCTTGAATAGTTACTTATATCTCTATTTACAACATAACCTGAGATTGTTTTATATTCTCCGTATTTTTCTGTTAAGCTTAGATATTCTTTTAATGTTTCATTTTCTGTTTTTATATTTTCCATTTCTCTTAACTCTTGTTCTAATTCACTATTCTTTTTTTGTAGTTCTTCATTTTGGCTTTTTAAATTATTTATATCAGCAAAAAAAGTATTATTTCCGCTTACTTTATTTTTTAAATATGTTAATCCATTTTGTACAGGCACTATTACTTTGTTTGCTACATTTTCAAAAAATGATGCTTCTCCATTATCATTGTTTGAAAATATTACTATTATTATTAATACAATTATTGTTATAAATACACCTAAAAAACCTGTTTTTCTGTTTTTATACATTGGCAACCACATTCCTTATTTATATTTTTCTTCTTCTATTATTTATTAATCCTGTCCTTAGCTTTTCTATTTCGTCTAATGTTCGTCCTGTTCCTTTAACTACACATTCTAAAGGGTCATCTGCTACATAAACTGGCATTTGCGTTTCACTACTTAGTAATTTATCCAAATTTTTTATTAATGCTCCGCCTCCTGCTAGTACAATTCCTTTTCCCATTATGTCAGAAAGTAGTTCAGGTGGAGTTTTTTCTAATGTTTGCTTTACACAATCTACTATTTTTTCTATTGGTTCTCTCATTGCTTCTTCCATTTCGGTTGAAGATATTGTTACTGTTTTTGGCAATCCATCAGTTAAATCTCTTCCTCTTATTTCCATATATGCTTCTGTCATCAAAGGTGCTGCACATCCTATTTCCATTTTTAGTTGTTCTGCTGTTGTTTCTCCTACTGCTATGTTCTTTTCTCTTTTTAAATAATTTACTATACTTTTATCTATTTCATTTCCTGCAACTCTAAGTGATTGACTTACTACTATTCCACCTAATGATATTACTGCTACTTCTGTAGTTCCTCCCCCTATATCTACAATTATATTACCGCTTGGCTCTCCTACATCTAACATTGCTCCAATTGCTGCTGCCATTGGTTCTTCTATTAAAAGTACTTCTCTTGCTCCTGCTTGCATTGTTGCTGCTTCTACTGCTCTTTCTTCTACTTCAGTTATTCCTGATGGTACTCCTACTATTATTCTTGGTTTTCCTATACTATATTTTTTTCTTACTTTTTGAATTATGTTTCGTAGCATTAATTGAGTTGCTGTATAATTCGCTATCACTCCATCTTTCATTGGTTTTACTGCTGTTATTTGTTCTGGTGTTCTACCTAACATTTCTTTTGCTTCTATTCCAGTTGCTACTATATTTTCACTTCTTCTATCTATTGCTACTACTGCTGGTTCTTTTAAAACTATTCCTTTTCCTTTTAATGTTACAAGAATATTTGCTGTTCCTAAGTCAATTCCTATATCCTTTGAGCCAAATGAAAATAATTTCATAATCCAATTTCACAACCTTTCTTGTTTTTCTTTATTAATTCTGTTTTGATAATTCAGAAAATATACTTATATATTTCATATTTCCTATAACCATATGGTCTAACAATTCTATTTCAAACATTTGTGAAGCTTCATATAATTTTTCAGTAAATTTAATATCTGCATCACTTGGAGTTGGATTTCCACTTGGATGATTATGCACTAATATTATTTTTGGTGCTTGCATTTTTATTGGTTCACTTAAAATATCTTTTATACTTAAATTTACAAAGTTGCTTCCTCCGATTGCAACATCTTTCATTTTTATTATTTCGTTTCTTGAATTTAATATAACTATTTTTGCAATTTCTCTTTTTTCATGTTGCATTTCACTTAGCAAAATTTTTGCTAAATCATATGGTTTTTTTATCTGTATTTTTCTGTAATCTGCAGGTTTTGATATTCTCACTCCGAAGTTCACATGCTGCTTTTATTTGTATTGCTTTAACTCTTCCTATTCCTTTTATTTGCTTAAGTTCTTCTATTGTCAATTCTTTTAAGAATTCTAACCCTCGCTTTGGTTCTTCTTTGTTTATAGCCAGTATTTTTTGTGCTAATTGGACTGATGTTTCTTCTTTAGTTCCTGTTTTTATTATTATTGCTAGCAATTCTGCTTCTGAAAGTGTTTTTTCTCCATAAAGTTCTAATTTTTCATATGGTCTTTCTGCATTTGGTAATTCTTTTATTTTTATTTTTATTCCTTCTTTCTTTTATAAGAATTACCCTGTCATTAAACAAATCTTCTATATATAATTATTGCTATTGTCATTCCTATTATACTTGCTATATTAATATTGAACATTAATCCGAATGTTATTTTTACTACACTTAGGTCTAATGTTACTGGATCTGTTAATCCAAATTGTTGACCAAATCCCATCCAGCTTAACCATTCAACATTTGCTGCAAGTTGTCCTAATAATCCTCCTACAACTAATCCTGATAGTATAAATATTATTAGTATACATATATTTTTTTCTTTTGTTGCCATATTTTTGCCCCCTATATATTCCATTTTTCCTTACGGAAATTTATATTTATCAATGGTATTATATCTTGAATTGTTAATTTTTTCAAGTATATCTATTTATTTTTTATATTTATTGTGTTAAGATGTATATTAATAAATTCAATATAATATAAAACAAATAAAACCGCGTAAGCGACCAAACGTAGCGATAGCGAAGTGCGACTTGGAGCAACTTACATACTAATTATTTGTATATGGAAGTTGCGACACCAAGGTTTTATTAGTTTTATGATTATATTGAATATTAGAATATCAAGATATTATATAATTAAACATTTTAATATTGAATAATATTATCGAGTTATTTTATTACCAAAATTTTTATATTTAAATATAATATAATTAGTAGTATAATGAATATAAGGACTGTTCGAGGAGGATTTCTATGAAAATTGAAAAATTAACTGAAAATAAGATACGAATTCTATTAAAAAATGAAGATATTAAAGATAAAAATATAGATTTACATACGATTATGACAAAGGCCATTGAATCACAGGGATTCTTTTTAGAAATGTTACATCAAGCAGAAGAACAACTAGGATTTTATACTGATGGTTGTAAGCTTTTAATTGAAGCTTATTCCTCTCCTGACAATGATTTTGTTTTTACAATTACTAAATACTTGGAGGCTGAAGACACCGTTACTTTGCCTAGAAAAAGAGTTGTTCCAAAAAGAAAAAAGGTTAATGTATCATCAAAACATTTTATTTTTTCTTTTGAAGATTTTGAAGCATTTTGCTCTTTATGTACTTTTCTAAATCATTCTAAAATTTCTGCTAGAGGATTGGCTAATCAGATCTCTTTGCATGAATATAATAGTACATATTATTTAGTTATCAATGGACTTAATAATAAAAACTTATGTTATAAAACATTGTTTTCTATTTTCTCAGAATTTGGAAAGTTTGTGGATACTTCTTCAAGTTTTGAAAACAAATTACTTGAACATGGTCGCATTACTATCAAACATAATGCTTTGTATACTGGAATTAAATATTTTGCATAAATAAAATTATAGAAATCAAAAAGCGAACCCAATTGTTTAAACATTCTTGTGCTTAGCACATTGTCTAACAATTGGGTTCTTTTCATTGTCAAATTTTTTAATTCACTTTATCTATATTAATACTTTCTTATTTTAATATACATAGTTTTGTGGATTATATGGTACTCCATTTATTCTTACTTCTAAGTGTAAGTGTGGTCCTGTTGAATTTCCTGTTGAACCTACTGCTGCTATAACTTCTCCTTGCGATACTGATTGACCTACTGATGCATATAGTTTGCTACAATGACAATAATGTGTTTGTACTCCATTTCCATGGTTTATTGCAATCATATTTCCAAATGATCCTTTATTTCCTGCAAAACTTACTGTTCCTGCTGCGGCAGCTTTTATTTGTGTTCCTGTTGGTGCTGATATATCTAATCCTGTATGGTTTGAACTTCTTATTCTACTTGATACTCCAAATCTTGATGTTATTGTTCCTGATATTGGTCGTATTAAAGTTATTCCTATATCAACTTTTCCTCCTCCTAGTTTTCCTACTGATGTATTGACTTGTCCTCCTGTTGTTATTTTGGTTGGTAGTTCTGCTTGAGTTTTAGGTGTTTCTTTATATAAACTTGCTACAGCTGTTTCTGTTTCTGCAAATTCTTTTTTATCTGTTTCATATTTTTCTACTATTGATATTTCGTTTATATTTGTACTATTTTTTTCTTTTAATTGATTTACTATTTGTTCTGCTTCTTCAAAGTTTGTAACATATGCTTTTTCTTCTCCAGCATCAGCTATTGCATAATAGCGATAATATGGTATTCCTTCTTTCTTTATAGCTTCAAAAATTTCATCGTCGTTTGTAATTACATCTTTTTTTAATAAACATAATTTATATTCTGGTAAGCTTGGAACTTGTACAAAAGCTGTGTTGTCCTCTTCTCCTTTGTCTACATATTGGTTTATTTTTTCTTGCAATTGACTTTTATTTGATGTGTATCCAATATGCTGTCCATTTATAGATACACTGTATGTAGGTTTATAAAAAAATGCAACTGCTCCAAATATAAGAAAAACAGATATGATTATTAATATTATTAATTTTATTGTCTTTTTTACCTGTACTGTTAGTTTCTTTAACATTATTTTCTCCTTTGAAATTTTTGATCTTACTTATGTTTATTGTTCTTTTGTGTTACATTTTTATATGCATTTATCTTTATATTTCTTTTTTGTTACATTGTAATAATATTGTAATATTTGTTTTTTTGCAAGACGGTTTTCAGTCGATTTCGTCCAAATTTGACTGTTTACCTGGGTATATCTCTTGTTTTCTTTAAATATCTCTCGTTTTCTCCGTTTTTCTTTGTTTTTCTCTCTAACGTGCTTGTTTGTTGATAATCACATACTCTCACTATTTTTAGATGTGAAAGATTTTTGTTTAACTAAATTTTTATTTTTATAATATTTCTAAGTTTGCATATTTAGCCATTAATCTTTTATGTCCTGACTTTTCAAAATTGATATCTACTTTTAAGTCATCTCCTTCTGGTTCTATTTGATTTATTATTCCTTCACCGAATTTTTTATGATATACTTTTACACCTGGTTTGTATTGTGTTAAATCCACTTTTGTTTTTTCTTTTTTCTTTAATGAATTTAAAAAACTATCTGCTGTTCTAAATGCAAATCCTGATGATACTGTTGATGATTTTTGTTGACTATTAATTCTTGAATTTAGTGAACTTGGTCCTGTTTTGTATGTTTTAACTTTTGAATTTCCATAACTCCATTCAAAGTTATCTTCTTGAAAATCGCTGTAATCACTTTTTCCTTCTAGTGCTTCTTCATATCCATCTAACAAGTCTTCAGGGATTTCTTTTACAAATCTTGATACTGCGTTATATGATGTTGAACCAAATATTGTTCTTTGTTTTGCAAATGATATAAATAAATTTTCTTTTGCTCTTGTTATTCCTACATAACATAAACGTCTTTCTTCTTCCATTTCTTTTGGTTCTGATATTGATTTATATCCTGGAAATATTCCTTCTTCTAAACCTACTAAAAATACTGTTGGAAATTCTAGTCCTTTTGCACTATGTAGTGTCATTAATGTTACTGATTCTTCTTCATCTTCCATTCCATCTATATCTGAGGTTAAAGTTATTCCTTCTAAAAATTCACTAAGTCCATTTTCGGCTGATTCTTCCTCAAATTCTATTGCTACAGTTAAAAATTCGTCTAAGTTTTCTATTCTGTTTTCTGCTTCTATTGTTTTTTCTTTTTCTAATGCATCTAAATATCCTGTTTTCTTTAATGTTGATTTTATCAATTCTGATATTGTTTTTTCTTCATTTCTTAGTTCTTCTATTTGATTTATGAACTCTCTTGATTTTAAAAACACTCTGTTTAAATCGTATCTGTCTGCATTTTTTAATACTTCGTACATTGATATTCCATTTTCGTTTGCTATTTGTTCTATCTTATCTAAGCTTGTTTTACCTATTCCTCTTTTGGGTTCATTTACTACTCTTCTGAAGCTTATATTGTCTGATGAATTTTGAATTAGTCTTAAATATGCAATTATGTCTTTTATTTCTTTCCTTTCATAGAATTTTAGTCCACCTATTATTTTGTATGGAATATTTTCTCTTCTTAATATGTCTTCTATTGCTCTTGATTGTGCATTCATTCTATATAATATGGCAAAGTCTGAATATTTGTAATATTCTTCACGTTTTAGATGTTCTATTTCATCTACTATAAAAGATCCTTCATCATATTCATTATCTGCTAAATATACTTTTGGTAAATTTCCTTTTTCATTTTGCGTCCATAGTTCTTTTTTATATTTTACTTCATTATTACTTATTACTGAATTTGCTACTTTTAGTATGTTTCCTGTGCATCTGTAGTTTTGCTCTAATTTTATTACTTTTGTGTTTGGAAAATCTTTTTCGAAATTTAGAATATTTGAGATGTCTGCTCCTCTAAAACTATAGATTCCCTGATCATTATCTCCTACTACTGTGATATTTCCATTTTGTGCTGCTAGTAAACTTATTAATGTGAATTGAGCTTTATTTGTATCTTGATACTCGTCTACTAAAACATATTTAAATTTGTTTGAATAATAATCTAAAATTTCAGGTTCTTGTAGCAATATTTTTATAGTATAGTTTATTATGTCATCGAAATCTATTGCATTATTTTCTTTTAATTTTTTTTGATATAATTTATATACTGTGGCTATTTTTTCTTTTCTATAATCATCTGCTCTTGCTGTATATTGGTCAGGTTCTAGCATTTCGTTTTTTGCATTACTTATTTCTGAAAGCACACTTCTATCTGTAAATAATTTATCATCTATGTTTAATTCTTTTAAACAGTTTTTTACTAAAGTTCTTTGGTCTGATGTATCAAATATTATGAATGAACTGTTGAATCCGATTCTGTCTATAAATCTCCTTAATATACGCACACAAATTGAATGAAAGGTTCCAACCCACATGTCTTTTATTCCTTCACCTATTAATGCTTCTATTCTTTCTTTCATTTCATTTGCTGCTTTGTTTGTAAATGTTATTGCTAATATTTCCCATGGATGCATTCCTTTTTCTTCTAGTAAATACGCAATTTTATGTGTTAATACTTTTGTTTTTCCGCTTCCAGCTCCTGCTATTACTAAGCATGGACCTGTTGTAGTTGTAACTGCTTCGTATTGTTTATCATTTAATCCTTCTAGTATTTTTTGCATTTATTTTTTGTATGATATACTTAATAATTTTATATACATCATACACTCCTTTCTTTATTTTTTCTTGTATTTGTAAGCTTTTTGTTGGTTTTTTACTTAAATAAGTATATATTTTTTGATTTGATAAGTCAATATTAAACAAAGTATTTTTACAGTATTTTCGCAACAAAAAAGGGTGGCAGCGCCACCCTTGGGTAATTGTCTACTTGCAAACAATTTTATACCATTCTCTTTGAGAATCACACATTGCTCTGGACATCTTGTATGTTGATACATGTTCACACAGAATTGATGATGTCCTACCTTTTTTCTTATATGAGCATCCTCTGCTCTTTATTTCAGAGATAAAAGGCTTGTTAGTATTAACTTTGTTCATTTTTCTTACACGTTTGTTTTCCCGTCTTTTTACTTGTGCCAACCACTTCCCTGGTTTAGACTCAGGTTCAAATGGTCGTCTGAAGGAGTTTCCTTTCTTATATCCTTTCATATACTTCCTGTTTTCTTTTTTTGAAAGGTACCCTTCTTCAATAAAATCTTCGTCAAAGATTTCTTCCTCAAAACTATCTTCGTAGTTTTCATCATAGGAATCATCTACACCATAGTTATTTGTGTTGTCATCTTGTCCGCTGTAAAACGTTGCAATTTCATTTTCAAGGATTTCTGCTTCTTCTTCTGTCAGCATTAAATTATTATAACTCATAGTTCTCCTTAAAATATCTTCTTGAATTAAATGTTAAAGTTAATTACTAACACCGTACGCTTACAATTACCATAACACTATTGCTAGTGCTTCTACAAAATCACTGTTTATAGTTTAGCATACTTTTTTTATTTTGTCAACACTTATGTTAACTTTTTATTGTAGTTCTGTTTTTACTGTATTTACTTCTGTTGTTGTTGCTTTTTGTGCTGGTTGATAATATCCTTTTGTTTGTGCTATTTTAAAAAGCTCATATTGGAAACTTTCTCCGTTGTTACGCATTTGTTGTATAGTTTGTCTTAAATCCATATTTTCAGCTTCTAATATTACTCCTTGATATGTTTTTATATCTCCTTTTGTACTTTCAAGAATATCATTTACCATTGTTTTTTCATCCATGCTTTTCTCCTTTCTTATTTACAAATTTTATTTTTAAACTTTTTATTTGCATTCTGTTTTCCACATTTTTTTAATTATATGTGGATTTAGTTGTTTAAAAATGTCATTAATTTTTGTTTTGTGTTTAATGCGTCTTGTGCTGATTTTGTAAATAATTGTTTTATTTGTGGATCAACACAATTTTGTGCATATGTGTTTAATTTTTGATAGGAAGTTTCATGTGCTCCTATTAAATGTCTTAAGTTTTGTAATTCTACTTGATTTAAATCTGCCACCTTCATCAGTCCTTTCTTTAATATTCTTTTTACATTATTTACTATTTTTTTGTTTTTATTCATTTTTTACAAGAAACCTTATTGTATACGTAAAAATCTTTAATTTTCATATACAAAAAAAACACTATATAAGGCAATATTTTTATTGCTCTTTTAGTGCTTTTTTATTAACAATAACAAGATTTTGTGGCACCTATCTACAATCTTTTATTGTGTTGGTGGTTCCTCTTTAGAATAATGTTTTTATTTTTTTGATTAGGTAGTGGCTTCCTCCTTCTGTGTTATTTTGAGTGTTTTCTACCATACTTATTATTAGCTTATTATTTCCTTCTGGCTCATTTATTGTGAAACAATCAAACCATCCTAATGTTCCACTTTCGGTGTCATCCGCTGATTTTTTTAGTTCTGCTGTTCCTGTTTTTCCTGCTATTGTGTGACCTGTAATTTCCATATCATTTGCTGTTCCTTCTGGATTTTCTACTACTTGTATTAATGCTTTTTGTACTTCGTCTGCTGCTTGCTCTGAAAAAGCTCCTTCTTTTAGATATTCTGTTTCTGGTCTTTCTTTATATAGTAGATATGGTTTTACCATGTTTCCTTTGTTTGCAAATGCTGAGTAAATTGATGCCATATGAATTGGATTTACTAGAATATTTCCTTGTCCATATCCTGAATCTGCAAGTTTTTTCTCATTTTCTATTGTGTCTGTATTTGAGAATTGAGATTTGCTTATTGATAATGGGAAGTTTGGTATTTCTTCTCCAAATCCTATATTTTTTAATCCTTCTATAAATGTTTGTGTCCCTATTTGCATTGCTGCTTGTCCAAAGAAGATATTATCTGAGTGTATTAATGCATTTTGTATATTTTTTACTCCGTTATATGCTGTTAGTGTTGTTATTTTATCTTCTCCCCAAGTTGAATCTTTTTGCCAACTTAATCCTTCATAATTAAATGTTGTTTCTGGTGTTAATTTTCCTGTTGTTAATCCTATTGCTGCTGTTATTGGCTTGAATGTTGAACCTGGGCAATAGCTTTGTGCAAACCTATTGTACAATGGTTTTGAATCATCATTATTTAGTTGCTCCCATTTTTCGTTTGACATTCCTGATACGAAGTCGTTTGAGTCATATGATGGTGTGCTAACTAATGCTAACAATTCTCCTGTTTGTGGCTCCATTACTACAAAAAATCCTTTATCATTTTGCATCTGGTCATATAAGTCTTTTTGTAGTTTTGCATCTATTGTTAATTTTACATTTTGTCCATCTTTTTGATTTTGAATTGCTAATGTTTTTACTTTTTCATCATTTTCATTTGTTATATATATTTCTTTTCCATCTGTTCCTTTTAGTGTTTCTTCATATGCAAGTTCTGCTCCTGTTTTTCCTATTGTGCTTTCTGAACTGTAGCCTTTGCCTACATTTGCTTCTAATTCTTTGTCTGTTATTGATGAGATATACCCTATTAAGTGTGAAGCTTCTTTTCCTAATGGATAAACTCTTTTGTTTCCCTCTTCTGTTGTTTCATTTTCTGCTAATTTTTCACCATTTCTATCTAATATTTCTCCTCTTTTTGCTGGCAATGTTGATACTCGTACTTTATATGAATCGTTTAATTCTGGGAAAATTAAATTAGATGACCATTCTATTTTGTAATCTAATTTTTCTCTTACTAATTCTGCTGTATTTGTAAATTCTATTGTTCCTGCTGATGATGGAATTTTTTCGTTATATGTTATTTGAGTTTTTCCATTATTTTGAGTTTTTCCTGTTATTTCTACTTCTATTTTTACTGCATCTATTCCTTCATATATATTCTTGTTTCTTTTTACAAAGTTTTCTTTTGATATTTTTGATTTTGATTCTTCTGATATTGTTTCATATAGTTCTTCATATTTATGTTCATTGATTAATGCTATATAATTTCTAAACGCTTGGTCTTGCTTTTTTCCAAAATATATTAATATGCCAACTATTGCTAGTGCTATAAATACAAGTATTAGCATGATTATTACTATTTTTTTTGCTTTCATAAATATTGCTCCTTGTATAATATTTAGGTTTTTAAAGGTTACCTATAAACCTTTTTTGTTTTTATCTTTCTTTAAATTTTTTAGTTATTTATAACCTTTTTTCGTTTTATCTTTCTTTAGATTTTTTCTCATTTTCATAATTGTTATTTTTGTTTTCTTTTTGCTCTTTTGTTGAATTTTCTGTTTGCTTTTGTCTTGAATTTTCTGTTTGTTCATTCTTATCCCAGTTTTTAATGTTCATTTCGTTTTTGAATGTATTTACTTTTTTCTCTGTTGTTTTATTATTTATTAATCTTTCTGTTTTTTCGTCATCTATCAATCTTTCTGTTATTTCATCATCTATTAATTTTTCTGTTATTTCGTCATTCGTATTTTGGCTGAAACTTCTTTTTCTTTCTTTGAAAAATCTGACTATTTTATTCTTTATTTCAGGTATCCTCAATTTACGTATTACTTCTCTTACGGGTTTTCCTAACTTGTTTAGTTTCATGCTTACTTGTCCCATAAATTTGTCTACTGGTCTCATTACTTTAAGTGCTTGTGTTCCAAAGTTTATTGGTTCTTTTGGAACTTTTCCTCTTCTTGCTTGTGCTATTACTTTTTTCTGGCTAGCTAATTTGTTATATATTCTATTTCCTACATATACATGCTGTCTTCTATTATCTCTTTTTATTTTATATTTGAAGAATAATGGCTTTTTTCCTTCTGTTTCTTCTGCATCTTTGTCTCTTAGTTCCTCAAACTCTTCTTCTATGTCCATTAATTCATCTGCTTCATTTTCAAATTTTCTTTCCATTTTGTTTAATATATTTCTTAGCTTTTTCTTTTCTATTAACTTTAGTTCTCCTTTAGTTATTTTAGGTAATGATTTATATATTAAATCTAAGTACATGTCTTCTGAATCTTTGATTGCTTGCATTGCTTCTTCATGTGACAGAAATCTATTATTTAATAAATCTTCCCTTTCACTTTCCATTTCATCAATTAATTGATTAGTTCTTTTATTTGTTCCATTCAGATTGTATTTTTTTTGCAATATAGGATATCGAGTTAATAAATTTAATTTTTTGTTTATACATATTTCTCTATCTAATACTTCATCCATTATTTCTTCTTTGTCTTGTCTCACAATGTCATACTTTTCACCATCTTCAGTTTCTACATCTCTAACTTCATATTGAGATAAGTTTTCATTTATTTTATATTGCAACATATATATGCTAGTTGTTCTATCATATTTTTCTGCTTCTATTTGTTTTTTTAGTGCAATTTCATTTGCATTGTTCTCTGTTCCAATATTTCCATAGTTATATTCATAATATTTTTTTCCTAATATATCATGTATAGCAAAATCTTTTGCAAAACTCAATGCTTCTTTTGAAGTAACATTACTTGTTGCCATTATATATTGTCTATGGTGTTGTATTTCATGTGCTATTGTATGTATTATTTCTTTACAACCACTCATTCTTTGGTTAAAATCTGAACTCATTAACATTTTGTATAATTGATTTGTATTTATTTTTACACTTTCGCCATTCCTATATTCTCCATAGAAATCTCCTTCTGCTTCATCTCCTAAATACAATTCTATTTTTTCTTTAAACTCTTTTTCTAATACTTTCATTTCAGATTCGTATATTCTTGTTACTATTTTATCCAATTTTTCTTTAACTTCATAACTGTCTAATCTTTGTACTTCCATATATACAAACAAATCATCAATTGCTGTTATTCTTTCTTCTAGTTCTTCGTTATTTAATTCTGTTATTTTTTGGATGTTTTTTATTTCTCCCGCTTCAAATAATATATCTCTCATTTTCTTATCCTACCTACTCATATCTTTTTCATCTTTATGTATGT
Organism: uncultured Clostridia bacterium; assembly: GCA_947623285.1. Taxonomy (GTDB): domain Bacteria; phylum Bacillota; class Clostridia; order TANB77; family CAG-508; genus CAG-269. The sequence continues at coordinate 55,122 of CANQGP010000002.1, forward strand.
GTTTTTTATAAATTTCTTCTAAAATTCTATCTGTTGAATTGTTTTTATATTCTTTTTTTACTTTTAATGCTTTTCTTATTTCTTCTGCTTTCTTTTTTTGTTCTTCTTTATCCATCTTTTATATCATCCCTTTCTAAGATATAATCCTGTTTGAAAAAATTGTAGTTATTTTTCAAATTTACTCTTTTTTATACATAAATTTTCACTAGTTTACACTATTATCATATACTAAAATTCTTATTTTGTAAACAGGAAAATTGTAGCTTTTATTATTAATTCTGAGGCAGTATTTACAATTTTTGGTTGTATATTAGATCTGGTTGTTGTGTTGATTTGTTGTCTATTTTATGGTATAATAATTTTTAACATTAATTTTATAATAGGAGGAAAAGATGAAACTTTATTTGAGACTTTTTTTGGATAAAGAAAAAGATATCATTGTGAATTTTTATAGGTCTACTTATGATGAGCTAAACTATGTGATTGAGACTCCATACCACAACTCTGGAAATTTGATTAGTAATTTAGCTAAAATTTGCGGTGTTTCAACTTCAAGAAATGAACATGATATGAAAATTATTAAAGGCTCTCTACCATTATGTATTAATGGAGATAATAGAGAGGTTTTTATTTTTAGACTAGGAGGAATTAAAATTGCAAATATCTATACTGATGGAAAGTTTGAGATTAAAGCAAAGATTCCTGCTATTTCTAAGACATTGATGTCTCAGACTAAAAATTATACTATTCCTGCTGATAAGACGATTGTTAAGTCATATATTTTAAATAAGTCTAAATTTAGAACTGATTTACATACACATATGAATGCAAATTTATCTGCTAATTGTTTAATAGCTTTAGGGCTTTGTCACCAAATTAAATATCCTCTTTATTATATTAAGAAACTTAAATTGAAAATGTCGGATGAGCAAATTTGTAAAGTTTTTGCACAACGTACTAAGGTTAAAGAACGTTTTAAGGATTGTAGTCTTTCTGGCAAATATCTAACTAGAAGAATTGATGATAATACTTTTATTAATTTTGCTGATTTTATTTTTAATAATATGGAAAATGCTAAAGAAAATTTGGATAAAATTCGAATTAGTCTTTCTATACTGAAAGATGGTCAAGCTGTTTTTACTAATTTGGAAAAACTTTATTTATATCGCTATGTTTTTGCAAAAGGAATTGAGAGTTCTGAGAAGATTGATATTTCACATGAAATGATTAATAATTTGCCTGATATGAGTATTAAATTAAAGTTAACTCAAATGATTAAAGATAAAAATCCTGATAGTCCTTTTTGTAATAATTCTTTGTTACAAGATAAGTTGCTATGGATTGCCAGGTCTTATGCAAAACAGGGAATTTTTTATACTGAAATTGCTAATTCTGATTTGTGTAAAAAGGGTATGCCGGCTATTCATTTTCTTGAAGAAGTTCATGAAATAATGCCTGAAATCGAAAAGGAGACAGGTGTTAAAATTAGATTTTTAGCTGCTATTCGTAGAATTCCTTTGACTATTATAAATTCAACTAATGATAATGTAAATTATTTACGTGAAAGTTTGGATGTTATTAAAACGGTTGCTAAAAGTCCTTATGTTGTTGGTAGTGATTTTATGGGTGAAGAGATTAATGATATTTCTGATTTGCAACCTGTTATTAAAGAACTTACTCAATATGTGAATGATGAAGATAAAGATTTTGTTATTAGAATTCATGCTGGTGAAAATGATAGCTTGAGAGATAATGTTGCAAATTCTATTAGATGTATTCAAGCTAGCTTACAACCTAATCAAAAAATGCCTCATTTTCGTATTGGTCATGGTTTGTATACTGCTAATTTAAATTCTAAAGAAGGTAAAAAATTAATTGAGACTATGAAAGAAACTGGTGCTGTTCTTGAATTCCAATTAACCTCTAATGTTCGTTTAAATAATTTGAGTGATTTAAAACATCATCCTCTTAAGACTTATTTGCGTAATGGAATTAAATGTGTTCAAGGCACTGACGGATGTGGTTTTTATGGGATAGATACCTTTGATGAGCAGTTAGCTCTTCACAATTTAATTGGTTTGGATGATGATGATTTTATTAAAATGAGAGCTGTTGAAGATGAAATTATAAATCAGAGTGATGAAGCTTTTGCTCGCAAATGTAAGAGTTTTGAGAAATTTTTAAATGGTAGAAATTTAGTTGAAGCTTTGCTTTCTGAAGAGAAAAAAATCATGTCTAAAAGTATGAAATCTCCAATTAAATTGAGGCTTAGTAGTAACTTAGATACTTCTATGGCTTTAAAAGGCAAAATTAAAAATGTTCCTGAAGATAAAATTCCTATTGTTATTGCTGGTGGTAGTTTTAATGCCAAAGGTAGACACACTGTTCTTAATGATAATGGTAAAGAATTTCTACGAGATTTACTTCAAAATATTAATGCTAACAAGGCTTGTTTTGTAGTTGGCCATACTGTTAGTGGCTATGAAAAAGCTGCTATGGATATTGCTCAGGAATTGGGTAAAGATTTTGAATTTACTGCTATTGTACCTAAGTCTGTAAGCAAATTAACTCAGCGTAGGCTTCAAAATAAAAATTTAGATGGGGTTTGCATTTCTCCAGAAAGCGAAGATTTTGGGATTTATAAAAGTTTTAATTATGAGATTTTTGAACGAAGAAGTTCTATTGTTATTGCTTTTGATGGAAATTCTCCTGTTTCTAATTTAGTTCAGGAGGCAAAAAATGGTAAAGGTAAAGCTAAAATATATGTTAATGAAAAAATTCCTACTTTAAAAGAAAAGGCTAATTCGTTAGATGGTTATGTTGTTCCTTTTGATTTAAAGGAAAATTTTGTTAATAAGATTTTAGAGGATAATCCAGAATTAGTGTGATACACTTTTACTGCTTAGGAATTGGGAGATTTTTTATAAGTTAATTATGCCACGCGAAACGGATGATTTACTTTAGCTAAAAGGGAGCCTAGCTTGTGTCTAGACTCCCTTTTTTTAGAATAATTGCTCCATATGGTGCCAAATATTCTTTATCACAATCTTCTAAATTGAATATTATTTCAAAATTGTGATATTTTTCTGGTAAATTAATTTCTGTTCTTTGATTTACTCTGCTTGCAACTACTAAAATTTCTTCTTCCTCTGTTGTTCTTTCATATATTATTTTTGCTGGGTCTATTTGAATAATATTTAATTGAGCTGTTTTTAAGAAATCATTTCCCTTTTTTAAATTACCAATTTTTTTAAAAAGTTCCAACAGTTCTTCGTCTTTATTTTTCCATGGATACGGCTTTCTATTTAATAGATTACCGATTCCTTCTAGTCCAATTTCATCACCATAAAACACTGAAAAAGTTCCTGGTAAAAATGCCAAAACACATATATATGATTTTAAGATTTGTTTTCCTTTTTCATATTCTTCTTTTGACATTTTAAAGTTCTTTGCCCACTCTAAACTTTCGTTTATTAAGTTCCATCCCCATTGTGAATATCTATTAAAACAGTCACAGCCGAGGATATTTACTATTCTTGAAATATCATGAGTAGATGTAAAATTCATTAAACAACTAATACTTTCGTCTGGATATTCTGAAAGTATCATTTTTATTGTAGATTGTAATTTATTTACATCACAATATTTGTAATATCTAATTAATGCGTCAACTATTTGATAATTCATTACTGTGTCCATTGCTAATCCTGAACTAATATAACCCCTATTCATTCGCATTGGGTTTTCCCAAACTTCGCCTAATATTAATCCATCTTTTTTGTTTCTATGAACCGCCTTACGAATTCCCATAATGAATTCATCTGTCAATTCATCTGCAACATCTAGGCGTAGTCCATCTATTCCCAATGAAAACCAAAGGTCTATTATTCCACCTTCACCAAGAATATAATTTTTCCATTCTTGCGAATTTCCATCACATTCTGGTAAATTTTTCATTCCCCACCAATAACAGAACTGGTTATTGCAATCTTTTTTATAGAATTTGCAATATGGAGATTTATCACTTTGGAAAGCTCCCAAATTAGGATATGTGCCATATTGATTGAAATACTTGCTATCGTTTCCTGTGTGGTTAAAAACCGCATCTACAATAACATACATTCCTCGTTTATGTGCTTGTTCACAAAGACTTTTTAAATCTTCATTTTTTCCTAAGTATGGGTCTACAATTTCGTAATCTCCTGTATCGTACCGGTGGTTTGACTGACTCTTGGATATAGGACTTAAATAAATTATTGATGTTCCAAGACTCTGTATGTAATCTAGTTTTTCTTCAATGCCCTTTAGTGTTCCGCCATAAAAATCTGTGTTCCACTCTCTTTCTGAGTTTGCTCCTATTGTTGGTTTTTCATCCCAATTTGTATGTATTGTCCGGTATGGTATTTTTTCTACATTTTTGATTGAAAAACTTTTATCTTGTGCAAACCTATCTACAAAGATATGGAACATTACTGCATTTTTGCTCCATTCTGGCGTTCTGAAATTAACAGCTAACTTCCACCAATTTTCATTATTGCTTGCACTTTTGTTGTCTGTTATTCCAGCTTTTGTTACAGTCCAATTTTTTCCATTTGCCGTAAATAAAAAATAATAATGGCAAATTGCTGTTGTTTGTAATGAGACATCTCCTTCAAAATTTGCATAATGGTCGTCTTTACTTGTATATTTTAGTTTACATTTGCAAATATTATTGAAGATTGCCCTTACATTTTCAATCCATCCTAGTTCCATTGGAATTTGTACAAAGATGTGGAAAGTTTTATTGTCTTCAGAACTTATTTTGTGTTTAAAACTGTTGTACATTTCACTCTCCTCTTACTATTTATTAAGAAAAGACTTCAGAACTTTTTGGTGCGTAAAATATATAATATTTTTTAGAAAATGTCAACATAAACAGTTGCTTTTGTAAAATTAATTACAATTTTTTTGACAAACACTTGAATTTTAAAAATAAATATGCTATTATATATAAGCGTATATCGAGATTTAATTGTACACCTCTTATTTCGAGGTGTAGCGCAGTTGGTAGCGCGCGTGGTTTGGGACCATGAGGTCGCAGGTTCGATCCCTGTCACCTCGACCAATTAAAAAAGGTGTAATTAAATAACTCATTATACTGTATAAAAAGCACATATCTGTATGATTACAGAGTGTGCTTTTTATTGTCAAAGACAACAAGGTTCATGGGTAGGGTTCCTATTTTTCTACAAATTAAATAAAATTATTTACAAAAAAGCTGGGATTATGCTAGAATATTATTAGAATATTTCAACAAAAGAAAGTGAGTTTACATATGAATAGTATAGATAAAAATTGGGTAGATAATCATATTGGTAACAATGGAGAAGTGATTATTCCTGATGGTGTTGAGAAAATTGAGTCAGATGCTTTTAAAGATAATGAGCAAATATCAAAGGTTATAATGCCTGATAGTGTTATTGAAATTGGAGATAGAGCTTTTAATAATTGTTCAAATTTACAAGATGTTGAGTTTAGTAACAATTTGAAAATAATCGGTGAACACACATTTTCTAATTGTAAAAAACTAACTAATATTGAATTGCCTAAATCAATAGAAGATATTAAAGAAGAAGCCTTTACATTCTGTGAAAATTTGGAAAAATTTTTAATTGATGAACAAGCTAAAATTTCTGAAATAAAAGCTGCAGTTTTTGGTCAATGTAAAAATTTAACCAAGATAGTGTTACCTAAAACTATAAAATCCCTTAGAGAATTTTCTTTTGCCGAATGTGAAAATTTAAGTGAAGATATTTTTACATATCTTCCAGAATTAAAAATAATAGAAGATGGAGCTTTTGAGGAATGTCAATCTTTAAAAAATATTAACATTCCTCAATCTGTTGATTCGATAGGAGAATATGTATTTTTAAATTGCTTAAATTTAAAAAGTGTAAATTTTCCAGATAAAAGCGAGCTTAAAAAGATTGAAAAACGTGTTTTTGAAAATTGTGAAATGCTTGAGGAAATACAATTACCAGAAGGGATAGAAGAAATTGGAATGAGTGCATTTAATAATTGCAAAAGCTTAAAATCTGTTTCTTTACCAGAGAGTTTAAAAAAAATAAACGCAGCAGCTTTTATAGATTGTTCAAGTTTAACTGATATAAAAGGAGGAGCAAATATTGAAGTTTTAAAATCTGGTGCGTTTCAAAATATAGGTGCAAAATCGTTTAAAGTTCCTAAAGGTGTTAAATTTGTAGAAAATATTTTAGAAAATTGCTCTAATTTAGAAGAATTATATTTGGGAGAAGAAACAGAGCAAATCCTTTCAAATGCTGTAGAGGGTTGCACAAATTTAAAAAAACTAGTAATTAATGAAAAATTAAAATATTTACCAGAAATGACCTTGAAAGATTGTAAACAACTAGAAGAAGTGGAAATAAATGGTAATCAGAGAATACATTATGGTTCATTTCAAGGGAGAGATTCTATTAGAAAGATATCAATAGATGGAAAAGAATTTCAATTGGATGAAAATGAACAATTATTTTCATTACAAAGATATAATCAGAATGTAGCTATAGTAGTTAAAGATAATGATGGCTTATTAAAAACTAGATGTATTAATATGGAAAATGGCACTGAAAATAAAGAAAATACAAGCATGTATTTAGCAAATGATGGTTCAGTAGTTCGTTCTATAAATAGTATTGCAGATATATCACTAGACAATTTAAAGATGTTACAAGAACAAGGAGAAAAGAAATTACATTTATATGGAGCAACAAGAGATCTTAAGCCTTCTGAAATTGAAAAAGGTATAGAATATGATTTGTATAATATTGATGATTTAATTCAAATTAAAGAACAAATACAAGATATGAAAAAAGAAATATCAATTCCACCAAAAGAAGATAAACATAGGCAAAAAAAGATATATGCTCAAATGGTCAGGAATTTAAGTGAAAGAATGGAATACGATTTTTATGAATCATATCAAAGTGCAAAGAACGAACAAGAAAGAGAAAAACAAAAAGCTACATATAAAGATTTAACTGGAAAAAATTTGGAAGAATATTTGGAAGAAAACAAAGGAGTAGATATAGAAAAATCAAAATTAGAAGCCGGAAATTTATTGGGATTTTTAAATGGAAAATCTGTATGTAGAGGGAATGTTGAAATAATTAGAAATTTAGCAGCTGAGTTTGGAATAGAAACAAACGAAATAATTGGTATAGGACATACATGGAATCAAGTTAAATTAGATGGTGTATGGTATGATGATGATTTTACAAATTACCAAAATTTTTTAAAGCAAGGAGATTTAGAAAAAACTAGTAGAAACGCATTTTTAAGAGGACAAATAAAAGGAGAAAGTGTTCTTTCTAGAGACAAATTATATTCGAAAACAGTAAATCAACCAAATGATATAGGAAATGATTATACGGCAAATTCTAGAAAGCTTTTACTAAATTATGGTCGTAATAAGCAACAAAATATACAACCATCTATTCAAGAACAACAAAAAGAGCAAACAAAAACAGAAACAATAAAAGATGAAGTTGGAAATGAATTAAAACCTAAAACTCAAGAGCAACAACAAAATGAACAGGAAGCTGAAGTAAAATGGATGAATAGTTTTCAAGCTTGTGACCAGGCAGTTGCTAAAATGCAAGATGGTGCAAAAAAGAAGAAAGAAGTAGTCCAATTGATTCAAAATTTAGAACAAGAACGCAAACAAGAACAAAATATACATACACAAGAAGAAAATGAAAATCAAGAACAGGGAAGGTAAATGATGAAAGAAGAATATAGAGAAGCTTTTTCAGAAGTAGAACAAATCATAAATTTAATGCCGTCTGGCTTGGCAAATAAAATACCACTAGGGTTTAAGAAAATTATTGAATCAGAAAAATCGAAAACTTATATTCCTAATGTAACTGAGCCAATAGAGCAAAGTGAATTAAAACCTGAAACAACAATTATACTAGCAGTCATGTATAGAGATTTTTTATGTAGTAAAGAAGAAAGAGCAAAACTTATTGCAAGAGATGCTAATAAGCTAGCAGAATTTGAAAATGCATTACGAGAAAAATACAATCCTGACAATATATTTAAAAATAGAAAAGTACAAAATGAGACTAATTATAATGACACTGTTCAAGAAACCGCTATTATAGAATATAAAAAGAAAAACTTTCTTCAAAAGATTTTTGATAAGATTAAGCATTTATTTAAAAGATGATTTTTGCAAGGTAAGAACCTACCCACTTATGCAATCAAAGATTGCAAGTGGGTACCCCAGAACCTTGTTTTCTTTGACAATAAAGGGAAAAAGCACATATCTGTGTGATTACAGATTGTGCTTTTTTTGTGTAAAATTATATTCTCTTACTCTTTTTCTTCTACCACTTTTTTAGCATATCTAATATAGTAGAACATTATTATTAGACTTGCTAAGCTTGAAACAAGTGAGCTAATAGATGTTTGGTCTTTTGTTGCAGAAATAATCATCATAACAAATCCTATAAGAGCTAATACAAATATTATTGTTGCTAAAATTATGTTGGCTTTTCCTTTACTTGTTCCATTTGCTTGACGTAAACCTGCAACCGCAAGATATACATCAAATAATACTCCTACTACTGCTGCTCCGATTGTTCCATAAATTGCCATGTCTACTAGTTTATCTTTCATTGTAGATAATTCTCCAGCTGTTCCTTCACTTTGACTTATAGTTTCTTCTGTTGCTTTTTCTGCATTTTCTCTCAAATCTCCGTTTACAAAGCTTATCCCCATAAAAATTATGTTTATGATTGCTAAAACAATGATTACGTAACTAGTTATTTTTAGATTCTTTTTGTTCTCTTCCATCTTTTTCTCCTTTCTTTTATTTTTATTTATAAATGATTAATTATAAATATCTTAATGATTCATTACCACCAGCTTAAAAGGTTGTATTTATTAATTATATTTATATTATAATTAATTTATTTAATTAAGTCAATTTTATGATGAGAATTTGCAAAAAAATTTGAGTTATGCTAAATTGTAAATAAATACTATAAAAGTAAATGGAGAAATCGTATGAACAATATTATTTTAATAGGAATGCCTGGTGTAGGAAAAAGTACTATAGGTGCTCAACTTGCAGAAAAGTTGAATTATAATTTTATTGATACAGATATATTGATACAAGAAAAATTTAAAAAGCCAATACCTCAAATAATTCAAGAAAAAGGTATTGCTAATTTTATACAGACTGAAAGTCAAGTTGGTAGTGAAATTAAAGTGGATAAGACTGTTATTGCAACAGGTGGAAGTATAGTATATGGAAAAGCTGCAATGAATAATTTGAAGAGTTTAGGAAAGATTGTATATTTAAAACAAGATTATGACACAATTAATGAAAGAATTGAAGATATAGAAGAAAGAGGAGTAATTTTAAAGAAATCTCAGTCTTTAAAAGATTTATATAATGAAAGAGTTCCTTTGTATGAAAAATATGCAGATTTTATATTGGAAGAAGGAGATCTTTCGATAGAGGAAACATTGCGAGAATTATTAAATTTAATTTGATAATTTATCGATTACAATGTCAATATATTTCTAATCAAAGTCGTTTAATGCATATCCCATTTCATTTAACATACTATAAATTTTCTCAACTGGCATTCCCAAAATATTATAAAAGCTACCTTCTATTTTCTTTATAAAATATGATAAAAAATGTGCAATCTTTAAAAAAATCAGGCAAGAAACACAGCAAAAGAAAATAATATAGTTGATTTTATTAGATATTTAAACTATAATGTGAATATAATTATTAAAAATATTATATTGTAAAGTTATTAACATTTAAAAACAAAAGAAAGGAGAATGAAATTGGTAAAAACAATGAGAAAACATCCAATATTAGTAGCAATTATTGGGTTAATAGTAGGGGTAGCTTCAATAGTATATATACCTATTGACAAAGGTAGTCCTTTACCAATGGCACTATTACGAATAGTGTTAGTTGCTATTATGATTGGAATTATGATTTTAATGGGAGCAAAAAAATCATTATTAAATGTGAAGGAAGGATTTTCAGATACATTACGCAAAAATAGATATCTTTTAATTCTAGCTTTAATTTTAGGAATGTTTATATTTATTCCTGGAATTCTTAATTACGGATTTTCAACAGAACTATTGCAAAAAGAATTGTCTTACTTTATATTATGTATTACAGTAGGTTTATTTGAAGAGAGCCTATTTAGAGGTGTAGTATTTCAAGGATTTTTAAGAAAAGCAGGAAATACACGTAAAGGTATTTGGATAGCTATAATAATATCTTCTATTATATTTGGAGCAGTTCATGTTTATACATATGTAGTAGGAGAAAGCCACGATTTAACAGGTATTATCGAATCAATAGGAAAAACTCTTCAAACAGGTGCAATAGGTGTACTTTTGGCAGCTGTATATTTGAAAACAAAAAATTTATGGGCTACTGCTTTAGTTCATACTTTAAATGACTTTTTCTTAATGCAGGCTATAATGTTTTCAAGCAATACTTTAGGAAATTACGTAACAGGTGGAACAGACGGTGTAAGAACCATCATTATATATGTTGTGCAAGTCTTATTATATGTTCCAGCATTAGTTAAAGCTACAAAAATTATAAAAGAAATAGAAGTGCCAGAATACGGAGTATTTGAAGAAAAATAAAAAAATTAAAATTAAACGGTATGATAGGAACACTGTTGAAGAATTAGAAAAAGAAAAAATTTAAAAATAGCTATGTAAAAGCATAGGCTATTTTTTTTGAGAAAATTATAAAATTTTTTAAAAAGTATTGACATTATGTAAGAAGTAATATGTTATAATACTGACAAAGTGTTAGAGAAAGGAGAAAATACATTAAATGAATGGCGCAATGAACAATATGATAAGTTATAATGTTTCTTTACATTTGTACTTAAATGTGGTATAATATAAGTACAATTGTAAAGGAGTAATATTATGGAAGAGAAAATAAAAAAACTTCTAAAACAAAATAACGGAATAATTACAACAAAGCAAATTGAAGAAATTGGTATTCCTAGAGTACATATAAAGCAATTTGTGGAGAGTGGTATTATTGAAAAAGTACAAAATGGAATCTATATTTCAAGTGATATGCTAGAGGATGAATTTTATATATTCCAGATGAAAAATAGTAATGCTATTTTTTCATACAATACAGCTATGTACTTTCTAGGAGAAACTGAAAGAACTCCAGATAAAATAGATGTAACTGTTTATAGTGGATATAATAAGCAAAGATTTCCAGATAATATTAGAGTTCATTATATAAAAAAAGAACTACTTAATATGGGAGTTATTATAGTAAAAACTCCACATGGATTTAATGTTAAGTCTTACAATGTTGAAAGAACGATATGTGATATTATAAAAGGCAGAAATACCGGCATAGACAAAGAACAAGGTAACAAATTTATTAGGAATATCATTAAAAATAATAAAGCAAATATAAACAAAATATATGAATATGCAAAAAAACTAAAATGTACTAAACAATTAGAAATAGTAATGGAGTGGATTATATGATAAAAAATGTGCAATCTTTAAAAGATCAGGCAAGAAACATAGCAAAAGAAAATAATATATCAATTCAACAAGTACTACAAAATTATATGTTTGAAAGAATATTGGAAAGATTGTCTAGATCTAAATATAAAGAAAATTTTATTATAAAAGGTGGATTGCTATTATCTTCTATTATGGGAATTAATTTAAGAACTACTATGGATATTGATACAAATATAACAGGAATTAATTTAGAAAAAGAAGAGTTATTAAACATTCTTAATGAAATTTTAAATATTAATATTGGAGATAATGTGTCCTTCATAATAGAGAAAATTGAAGATATAAAACAAGAAGAATATTATGGTGGATATAAATTCAAAATAACTGGAATATATGAAAATATAAAAATAAAATTTCATATTGATGTTTCTACTGGTGATGTAATTACTCCTAAAGCAATTGAATATAAGTATAAAAAGTTATTTGATAGTTCATACATAAACATTTTATCTTACAATCAAGAAACTATTATTGCCGAAAAACTACAGTCAATATTAGAAAGAAAATTAACAAACAGTAGAATGAAGGATTACTACGATTTGTACTTTTTTGTTAATAATAAATGGGATAGTATAGATAAAGAAATTTTATCAAAAGCTATTATTAGAACTTTTTCAGCTAGAAACAGCATAACTGAACTAAAAAATATAAAAGAAACAATTAAAGCTTTAGAAAGCAACCCGTTTTTAAATAGACTGTGGATAGATTATTCTCAAAAACATGAATATTTAAAGAATGTAAATTTTAATGATACAATTAAGGCTATAGAAATTATAGAAGAAACACTGTTTTCTAATGATGAATTTAAATTATCAGTTATAAACAAATAAATAAAAGGAGGAATTTATTATGAGTAAAGTATTAGTAACATATTTTTCAGCAAGTGGTGTAACAAGAGGTGTTGCACAAAATATTGCAGATAGTATAGGAGGAGATTTATTTGAAATTAGAGCAAAACAACCTTATACATCAGCAGATTTAAATCAGAAGAATTTATAAAAAATTGGATTGAAGGTTTAAATGAAAACTAGAAATAATGAATAAAAAATTGGAGGAAAACTAAAATGAATAAAGAAGAATTTGATAAAGCAAATGTATTTGGAAAAGGAAATTCAAATGTGGATTATGCACAATATTTTATAGGAGAATCATTTTTAAATCCACTAACAGAAGCAGGTGAATGTCCAGTATTTTTGGCAAATGTGACATTTGAACCTGGATGTAGAAATAATTGGCATATTCATCATGCTACAACAGGTGGAGGACAATTATTAATTTGTATAGCAGGAGAAGGCTGGTATCAAGAAGAAGGTAAAGAAGCAGTAAGCCTTAAACCAGGAATGGTTATAACAATTCCTGCAAATGTAAAACATTGGCATGGAGCAAAAAAGGATTCATGGTTTAGCCATATAGCAGTGGAAGTACCAGGCGAGAATACTTCTAATGAATGGTGTGAACCTGTTACAGATGAACAATATGATAAGTTGTAATTTGTGTAAAGGAGCAGATTAATGTCTGCTCCTTTATGTGAATCAAAAGAAATAATAAAATTAATTTCTTTAATAATTTTACTAAAAATAAAAAACTCTCAAATTAGCTTGAGAGTGGTGCACCAGGAGGAATTCGAATCCCCGACCTCTCGGTTCGTAGCCGAGTGCTCTATCCAGCTAAGCTACTGGTGCGTACAAATGATATTATAATACAAATATTCCTAAAGTTCAAGGGGAAACGATAAATTTTAGTTATGACAACATTTTTCTGTCTCTTTCTATTTCTTCTTTTTTTAGCTTCCCAAATATTCTACTTAGCTTTGAGTTTGCAAATTTGCTCATGTATTTTTTTGCAAGTGTTTGTGATTCGTTTAATCTTTTTGTTAGTTCTTGTATTTTTAATTCATTTCCTTTACGTAAGCTTTCGCTGTTTTCTTTTAATATTGTTATTTCTTTTTCCATTTTTTCGTTTTCTTCTTGTAGCCTATTATTTTCTTCTTGTATTTCGTCTTGTTTTTTTATTTTTTCTTCTGTTTCTTTCTTTTCTTCTTCTGTTGGTTTTTCTGAAATTTCTGCTTTTATGTTGGTTTTTATTTTTAAGAATTCGTTTATGCTTATGTTTAACATGTTATCGGCAAATGGATTTCGATTTACATATGTGTTTGTGGTTTTTGTTTGTTTTATGAATTTTTCAGAGTTTGTTTTATTTGTTGTAAAGATGCTACTACTATATCCTGCTGTGTTGAAGTTGATTAGTGCTATTGCTTCTTCTATTCCTTCTACTTCTATATATTTTTTGAATGTTGTTTTTATTCCTTTTTTTACATATATGTCTACTTTTTTGTTGTATTCTATTAAGTCTTTTATATCTTCTATGTTTGTTGTATCTTCTATATATACATCAAAGTTGCCGTATCCGCTATTTATTGTTTCGATTTCTGATTCTTTTAGTATTTTGTTTTGAAGTTTTTTGTTCCCTATTGCTATAACTTTATTTATACTTATTTTATTTGTAAGTAGTTCTTCTATTTTTGATGTGATAAGTTGTTGTATAAGATTTTTGTCTGTTTTGTTTTCTTCTAATATTTTTTTTATGATTGCTAATATTATTGCATTTGTCGCTTCCATATATTTTGTTTTTGTTACTAATATTAGTGAGTTTTTAGTTATTATTGATTTTAATGCCAATTCTAATAAGCAATATGTGTTTCCGTCATATATTGCACAAATTGTTCCTATGTTTTTTGTTTCAGCGATTTCAATATCGCTTATTTTTTCTTCTATTTCTTCTATTTTTTTGAAATCTATTTCAAATCCATTTTTGTTTTTTAGGTCTATTTGGTTTGCTTGTTCTATTTCTGTTTGAGATTTTTTTGTTAGTTCTATTATTTCTAATAGAATTGCTTTTGTATCTGTTTCTGGATTAATGTTTTCTTGTGCCATTGTTGCGTTTCCTAAGATTTCTCTTATGTGACTCATATTTTCACCACTTTCTTTTGTGTTTTTAATTCTTTTTATGCTTTTCTTTATATGTTCTATTTTAGAATTTTTTGCTTATTATATTAATTTTTTTACATGCTTTTTTAATTTCTTTGTGCTTCTTGTATTAATTCTTTTTGGCTTTCGTTTAGTTGTTGCATTTCTATAGGTTTTTCTATCTTTTCTATTTGGTTTAGTGCTTTTCCTAAGTCTTCTATTATTTGTTTCCATTCTTTTGAGTTTTTGTCTGTTGTTGTTGTAAATATGTCTACAATTTTTGTGTTTTCTTCTCCTTGTTCATATATTAATGATATTGTGTTTGTTGCTATTATTTTTGTGTTTTCTGGTGTTAATTGATATTCTTCTGCTATTTCTTTTATTATTCTCTGTGCTTCTGGAAGCATATAATCTTCTTTTGTTTCTTGTAATGAACTTAACCTTTCTGTTTGTTTTGAGGCTTTTTCCATTCTTTTCATGATTCTTAGTACCATTTCTCTCATGTTAGTTCCATCATACACAGGTATACCTTCTTTTCTTTCATGCATACTTATGTATTTATTTTGTTGTTCACGTTCTAATTTTTCTTTCTTTTCTTTATAAGACATATATTGTGTTTGTTCTGGCTCAGGCTCAGAGATTGCTTCTGGTTCTGGCTTTGATTCAGTTTCAGCTATTGGTTCTGGTTCAGAGGTTATTTTTAGTTCTGGCTCAGAAGTTGATTCTTGCTCTGGCTTTGGTTCTGATACTGGTTCAACTTCTGGCTCTGGGTCAACAATTGGCTCTGGGGTTGCTTCTGGTTCTGGTTCTGACTCAGGTTCTGGCTGTGGTTCGGTTCCTAATTTTGCTATTAGGTCTTCTATTTTGTTTTTGTCTTCTATTGAATATTCATTTTTTATTTTTTCTTCTTGTGTTTGTTCTGGTTGTTGCTCTTCTTCATATGTTTTTACTAGGTTTTCTATTGTTCTTTTTTCTTTTTCTGTTTGTTCCCATTTTTTTGAGTTTGATAAAAATGTTTCTATTTTATTTTCTGGAACATTCAACATTACTATTGTTTCTGGAATATATTTTCCTCCTGTTGTTTTATACCATGTTGTTAATTTATCTTCTGCGTTATTTTCTACCATTTCGTTTATTGTTTCTATGTTTGTTTCTGCTAATTTTAATATGTCTTTTGTTTCTAATTTGTGTATTAGCTTTTTGTATTTTTCTGGAAATGCTCTTTCTATGTCTTTGTCTTCCAAGTATTTTTTCCATTCTGGTTTTTCTTTTAGTATTTCAAAGTTCATTTTATGTCCGTCATAGTAGCTTTCTTTTAATTCTTCTGGACTTTCTTTTGCTAATATCATTTTTGGATATTTGTTTTTGAAAAATTCTGGTGCGTCTTCCCCATATTTTATTTCTTTTGACATTATTTTTTCTTCTATTGTTTGTTCTATTTTTTCTTTTTTGTCTTGGAAATTTTGTGCGTTCTCAAATATGTTACAGTCTATTACTTCTAAGTATCTTCCATATTTTTCTGCTAGCTCTAATATTTTTTCTTTACTGAAGATGTCCCAATTTTCGTCTATTTCTCCTCTATTTTCATCTTGCTTTGAATTATCATTAAATAATTTTAACGGTATGCTTTTTTCTCTTATTTTTCTAAATCCGATGTCTAAGTCTTTTTGCAATAATATTTCTTTTAGCTTTGTATTTTGCTTTATGTCTTCAAATTCTAACTCTCCTTTATAGAATTTGTTTCGCGTTTCTTCTTTTATTTCTTGTGGTAAAAATAATTCTGTATGTTTTTCTTTGAATGTTTCTGGTAGGTTTTCGTCATATGCTATTTCGTTGTTTATTATTAAATTATATATTTCGTTATTGATGTTGTATTCGGCTTCTTCTGGTGATATGTCTTTATATTTCAAGTTATTTATTTTTTCTATTACTTTGTCATTGTCAAAATATTTTCCATACTTATTGCATAGTTCTACAAATTGCTCTGAACTTATTTCTTTTAATAGATATGCTTTTTTCATTCTTTCTTTAAATGTTTCGTCTATTCTTTTTGTTTTTAATGTTTCATATAGTTTTGGATTTTGTTTTATGTCTTCAGCACTAATAAGCCCTTGGTAAAATTTTGTTTTTAACTCAGGCTCTATTTCTTCATTTATAAATATTTCTGGATGTTCTTCTCTGAATTTTCCTTGTATGAAATCGTAATCTTTTAAGTCGCCGACTATTTCTTTATTTCTAAATGCTCCTTCGTTTTTTAGTTCTACTAAGTAGTTGTATATGATTTTTTTGAATTCATTATATGTTGGTTCTGTGTTGTTTTTTTCTTGTTCATAAAGGTCTTTTGTTTTTATATATTTGTCGGCAAATATGGACATAAGCATGTTTTCAGACATGTCTGGTTTGTGAAATTTTTTAGAAAATATTCCTTCTGTTTCTTTGTCTAATTGCATTATTTTGTCGAATCCAAATTTTTGTATAAATTCTGTTTCATTATTCTTTTGTATATTATTTTCTTCCATAAAAGGCTCCTTTGTATAACATCTAATCTTTCATTGTATTTATATCATAAATCTTGACTTTTAACAATAGTTTTTCTAAATTAAGTGTTTATTTCTCTTTGATATTTGCTAATGGAAGATTATCAATAAAAAATCTTAATTGTGCTTTAACAAATAATTTTATTTTTACCGAAAAGGATGAAAAAAAGGAGGCTAAAAAGCCTCCATAGTTTTGTAAGGAATCCTAACGAACACTTGAGTTCTCATTGTATCGCTGAACAACTCTTTGTCGCCTATCTTAACCTTCCCTATTTCCTTAACAATTTCTACCTGCGTCACTCCGCTATTGGTTATCACGCAGTTGTTAACCAACTGTGCATTTGGAATCGTTGATCTTGACCCTTTAAGGATTAAGTTTGACGTTTCCTCTTCCTCACTAGGGAGTTTTGCTTGCAGAATAATTGAATTTTCGCTTAACATAATCCGTGGGTTTTCCACTGTTTCAATATGAGTTTCTACCCTTGTCTCCGGAATTACTTCAGTCAAAACCGTTCCAATTAATCCACTTATGCCAAAAACTATAATGTACGCTACTAGTGTAAATAGCGGAATTTCAATCCAACAATCCTTGTAACATTCCCATGAACATATGTTAATGAATGCCAACGTTAGAGAAATCATTATTAATATTGTGAAAACTATAGTTAATAAAAAGAACATTGATGTGTCTCCTTGTTTAGTCTAATTTTTAGGATTCCTTTGGGTTAGAAAAAGTTTCTTGCCCCTTTAATGTAAAAAATCCTATCTACATTTATTATACCATATTTTACATAAAACTTCAATTTTTTGCTTGCTGTGCTATGAGTTTGCATGTGTCAAGTAAATGTAGGCAATTTTTTATCCCTTTTTCTACATTTTACACTTATGTCAGTATTTTGCATAGAGGTGGTGAGAGTATGTCACTTTTACTGTTTTTTTCCTAAAGTTATTTGTATTTCTAAATTTATTTTTCCTCTATTTATTTTTAGGTTCACTTGCTCGCCTGGTTTTTTTGTGAATATATATTCTCGTAAGTCGTTTACTGTTGTTAATTCTTTTTCGTCTATTGCTGTTATGACATCTCCTTGCTTTAGTTCTGTTCCGTCCGAAGGTCCATTTTTTGTTATTTGGTCTACATATATTCCTTTTTGTGCTATTGTTGTTAGTTTGTCTTCTAAGTATTGTAATGCTGTTCCGTCATATGCATATATTCCTAGTGTTGCTTCTTCAAAGTTGTCTGTTGTTTGATAACTTTGTATTACATTTTTTATTACGTTTATTGGTATTGCAAATCCTATTCCTTCTGCTGATGTGATTTTTACTGTGTTTATTCCTATGATTTCTCCATTTGCATATATTAAAGGACCTCCACTATTACCTGGATTTATTGTTGCGTCTGTTTGAATTAGGTTTGACATGTAGGAGGTTTTGTTTGTTTCTTCTATTTTTATTGTTCTGTTTTTTGCACTTATTATTCCTGATGTTACGGTTCTTCTAAATTCGTATCCGATTGGGTTGCCTATTGCGTATACGGTTTCTCCTATTTTTACATTGCTTGAATTTCCTAGTGTTATATAGGGTAAGTTTTCTGCTTTTATTTTTGTTAGTGATAAGTCTAGGTCTTGGTCACTCCATGCTACTGTTCCTTCGTAGTTTTGACCATCTTCTAGTGTTATGTAGCATTTGCTATATTTTCCGCCTGTTACGTGTTCGTTGCTTAGTATATAGCCGTTTGATGTTACTATTACTCCGCTTCCTAACCCTAAGTCTTTTTCTGATGCGTTTGTTAATAATGTTGTTCCTGTATTTTTTAGTTTTGATATTCCTACAACTTTTTGTGTTGTTTCTTCTATCATGTCTGCAATTGTTTGGCTTTTTTGTTCTTCGTTTTCCACTGTTTGTGAGTTTTCTGTGGAATATGTTGTGCGCAATGCATTGTATTCTTGTGGGGTTTGGACTTCTATGTTTTGATATATTCGTATTAGACAAATTAAAATTATTATTGCAAAGATTCCGATTAGTATAAGTGGTGTTTTGTTTTTTCTTTTCATAAAATTTTCTAACCTTTCTTGTGGTGGAGGAATTTTGCCTTGCTAAAAGATTGGTTTTGCCAGATGTGTAGGTGGCTTTGCAACCGCACTAATTTTTTTGTATAGAAAATATTTTGACAATAAAATCCTCCATGGGAAGTTTTATATATTTTTCCCATGGAGGCTTTTTTTAAACTATTTTTATTTAATTTATTTGTTTTAGTTTAGGTTTTATTGTTGCCATTTTTTGTTTTTAGTTTAGGTTTTTTGCTTTATGCTTGTACTTTTTTTAGTTCTTCATATCTTTTAATTTTGTGTGTTGTTGTTTTTGCTAGTTCTTCAGTTGATAGTGTTATTTTCTTTATTTTTTTGTATATTGGTAGTTTTTGATTCATTTCTTTTATTTCTTGCCATAGTTCTTCTTTATATTCTTCTTCTGTTTTTCCTTCTAGTTTTTCTGGATCATATATTATTTTTGCACATAACATTGTGTCTCTTTCGTCTTTTTCTCTTTGATATACTAGGCTTTCTTTTACACATGATAATCCATTTATTAATTCTTCTATTTCTTGAGGATATACATTTTTTCCATTTTTTAAAACTATTACATCTTTTTTTCTTCCTGTTATGTATAAAAATTCATCTTCGTCTAAGTAGCCGTAATCACCTGTGTGAAACCACCCATCTTTTAATGCTTTTTTTGTTTCTTCTTCGTTTTCATAGTAACCTAGCATTACACTTGGTCCTTGTACTAATATTTCTCCGATTCCTTCTTCGTTTGGATTTTCTATTTTTACTTCTAAGTTGTCTAGTACTGGTCCTATTGAGCCTATTCTTTTTTCTTTGTTTGTTTCAACTGATACTACTGGCGATGTTTCTGTTAGCCCATATCCTTGACATTGTTCTATTCCAAAGTTTGTGTATCCTATTATAGCTTCTTTTCCCATCGCAGC
Source organism: uncultured Clostridia bacterium (assembly GCA_947623285.1). Taxonomy (GTDB): domain Bacteria; phylum Bacillota; class Clostridia; order TANB77; family CAG-508; genus CAG-269. The sequence continues at coordinate 75,227 of CANQGP010000002.1, forward strand.
TGCACCATATATCATTATTCTCATTTTTCCACCTAGTACTTGCATTACTTGTTCTTTTGTTAAGTCTTTGATTTTTTTGTATATGTTTTCTAATACTAAAGGGACTGCTACAAATACGCTTATATGATATTCTTGTAGGTTTTGTTGTATGTAACGCAATCCATCGCTGAATGCTACTGTTACACCGTTATAGAAACCATATAGAAATGTTACTGTTGATTCAAAGGTATGGTGTAATGGTAGAAATGATAATAATGTGTCTGTTTCATATAGTTTTATGAATTGTGATATTGCCATTATGTTTGAACAGATATTGTTTTGTGATAACATTACTATTTTTGGCAATGATGTTGTTCCTGAGGTAAATAGCATTATTGCCATTTTGTTTGAGTCTATTTTTATTTTTTCATATTCTGTGTTTCCTTGGTTTAGTAATTCTTGTCCTTGTTTTAGCATTTGGTTGAAGGTTAATATTTGGGTGTTTTCTAAATTTGGAACATTGTTGGCTATTTTTCCTTGATTATCTGTTGCATTTTCGTTTTGGTCATCTTCTATATCTTGCATACAGATTAATGTTTGTAAGCTTGTTTCTCCACTATTTTTCATGTTTTTTGCTAGGTTCATGAATTTTTTATCAAATATCATTACTTCTGCTTTACTTCTTTTGACTAGATTTTCTATTTCGTTACTTGGCAATGCTACATCTAATGGTGCTATTACCATATTTGATGTTGTTACAGCAAAATAACTAATGCACCATTGATAACTGTTTTTTCCTATTATGATTGCTTTTTTTCCTTCTAGTCCTAAGTCTAGTAGTTTTGTTCCTACTGCTTTTACGTTGTCTACTACATTTTGATATGTTTTTTCTATGTATTCTGGCTCTTTTGCTGTGTAGTCTTTTTTGTATTTGTATGCTACATTGGTTGCAAATTTTTCTTCTGCTCTTTTTAATAATTCTCTAAAGTTTTTGATTGGTTGTATATCTGTGTATACGGCTCTTGGATTACTTTTCATTCTCTACTTCCTTTCTTTTTTTTATTTATTCTCTGATTTTTGCTCATTATATCATTTTGATTTGTGGAAGTAAAGCAAAACGAAAAAGAATAAGGAAGGGTTGACATAATTTGTAAAATATGGTATTATTTATAATGTTGAATGTAGTACGGAAAATTTAAATTTTTTATGAAAGAGGGATGTAAAATGAATTATCAAAAAGGAACTTCTTTGTTATTGGCTTCAGCTATAGCTGTTTCGTTGGCAACTGTAGGTTCAGAGGTTGTTGATGAATCTCATGAAATAATAGAGAAAGCTGAAGAAGCAAAAATACAGTTTAGCCACTCAGCTGTTGAGGAACAATTAGAGTTGAGCAATCAAGAATATTATATTGAGAAATTGACTGATGGTTATGATAATAATTTATTTGGATTTTTGAAAAGCAAAAATCTTGTAGACAATGAGGGAGTTGTAAATATGACAACTTTGTTAAGGAAAAAGGAAGATAGAATTCCAACTGGTAAAGGTTCTGATGGAAAAGATGTTTACAAGGTTGAAAAGATTGATTCTCCTGATGAAGATTATAAAGTAATGTATTATGATGAAAATGGAGAATCTTTAGAGATAGGAGAATTTTCTGGAAAAGTATAAGACTTAAATGCTAAATAAATAATGATATGAAATTAAAACATGAAATGAGCCTAGTTTGTTAGATGTTGTGCTAAGCACAAGGGTTTTAACAGGGTGGGTTCTTTTTTTTTGTTTTTGTTATTTTTCTATTTTAAAAAATGGGTTTTGAAATTTTAATTTTTTGTCATTTTTTATCGTTTAGTTATTGCTTTTTTCCTTCTTTACTTATATAATGAAAAAAACTAAATTTTTAGAGTGAATTTACTTGTTGATATTTTTGATTTTCTAAAGAAAAAGTTGCTTTTGGCAATAAGTCTCCCACTTTTTGGTAGTGAGAGTTTGTCACTTTTCTAAAGAAAAAATTGCTTTTGGCAAGTAATTTATACGATTAATAGATAAAAGGATGTTGAGATTTTATGTTGAAAGAAGGGTTTTACAATCTTACGGATTCCCAGAAGAATATATGGGATACGGAACTATATTTTAGTAATTCTAGTATGAATAATCTTGGAGGTTATGTGTTCGTCGAAGATAATGTTGAGCTACCTCTACTAGAGCAAGCACTTAACCTTTTTATTCAAAAAAATGATGCAATTCGTTTTCATATTGTTGAAAATGAGGATTCTACTTATCCATGTCAGTATGTAAATGATTATTCTTTTGTGTCATTTGATGTTGATTATGTCAATAGTTTTGAGGATGTTGAAAAAGAAAGTAAGAATTTTATTCGTGTTCCTTTTTCACTTTTTGATAATGATTTATATAGTTTTAAACTTTTTAAGTTGCCTGATGGTCGTGGTGGTTTTTACCTTTCATTGCACCATTTAATTTCTGATGCCTGGAATACTAGTTTGCTTATTGGTGGTGTTATGAATTTTTATGCTGCTTTGATTAAGGGTGAGCATATTGATGATTATGATGAACCTTCGTATATAGATTATATTAAGTCTCAAGAGAATTATAGGGATAGTTCTCGTTTTAATAGAGATTATGAATTTTGGCAAAATCAATTCAAGGATGAACCTAGTTTGTCTTTTATTGCTAATTCTGGTGAACAGGATTTAAATACAGAGGCAACTAGACGTGGTTTTAAGCTTTCTCAAGATTTATATAGTAGAATTAATGATTTTTGTACAAAGACAAAGTGTTCTATTTATACTTTTTTTATGGCTATTTATTCTCTTTATGTAGCTGATATTAATAATGTTTCTAGTCCAATTTTGGGTACTCCTGTTTTGAATAGAAGTGGTGTTAAAGAAAAGCATACTGCAGGTATGTTTATTAGTACTGTTCCTTTTAAAGTTTCTATTGACAAGACTTGTTCTTTTAGTGAGTTTGTAAAACAAGTTGGTATGCAACAACTTTCTATTTTTAAACATCAAAAGTATCCATATAATGAACTTTTACAGTCTATTAAAAAATCTCATAATTTGAGTGAGAATTTGTATGATATGGTGTTGTCTTATCAAAATGCTAGGAATGATAATGAGAATTGTGATGTTCCTTATATTACTAAATGGGTTCATAATGGTCACATTTTGGATTCTTTGGAAGTTCATTTTTTTGATATGGATGATACAGGTAATTTGGATATTTTTTATGATTATCAAATTAATAAGTTTAATGAAAATGAGATTGATGAATTACATAGTAGAATTTTGCGCATTGTTGAGGATGTTTTAGATAACCCTAATATTAATTTGGGTGATATAAAAATTGTTGATAAACGTGAAGAGCTTTTGATTTTGAATAGCTTTAATTCTACTAGCTATGGTTATGATAAGAATAAAACTATTTTAGATATTTTTGAAGATAATGTTAGGAAGCATGAGTTTGATACTGCTTTGGTTTATGAAAATGAGGTTTTTAGCTATTTTGATCTTGATAATTTAACTAATCGTTTGGCTAATTATCTACTTTCTTTAAAGCTTCCAAAAAATAGTGTTATTGGTGTTGATTTGAGACGTTCTGATGATACTGTTATTTGCATGCTTGCAATTTTAAAGGCTAATTTAGCATATATGCTTATTGATCATGAATTACCTGAGGATAGAATTAATTTTATGCTTAAAAATGCTAATTCTCCTTTACTTATTACTGCTACTGATGTGGAGTATGTTAATTTTGAAAATAAGGTTTTTTTGGAAGATATTAATATTAATGATTATGATTCGGATTTACCTAAGATTAATGAAAAGCCTGATGACCCTATTTCGGTTGTTTATACTTCTGGTTCTACTGGTCAACCTAAGGGTGTTCTTTTGAAAAGGTTTAGTGTTGTTAATCTTGTTAACGGATATAGATATTCTATGCATGTTGATAGCTTGAAAAGTTTTTTGAGTATTTGCTCTGTTTCTTTTGATATGTTTGCTGCTGAGGTATGGATTGCCTTGCTTTGTGGTAAAAAGCTTGTGTTGGCAAATGAAGAAGAAGCTAAGATTCCAGTTAAACTTTGTAAATTGATTGAGGATAATAAGTGTGAGTTTATGCTTATTACTTCTTCGAAATTGGATTTACTTTTATCTAATCCTCAAACCGCTTCTTGTTTGAAGTATATTAAAGCTATGCAACTTGGTGGAGAGGTTCTTAATCCTGCTTTTTATGATAAGCTTTTGGATTTTACTGATAGTGAAATTTATAATGGATATGGCCCAAGTGAGACTACTTCGTGTTGTACATGTAAGCATATTCTTTCTAACAAAGAAATTTCTCTTGGTAAACCTCTTCCTAATGTTCAAGTTTATATTTGTAATGATGATTTGAAATTATGTCCTATTGGTGTTACTGGTGAACTTTGTATCGCAGGGGACGGAGTTTCATACGGATATATTAATAATAAAGAAACTACTGATAAGAGTTTTGTTAAAAATCCTTTTGGTGAGGGATTGTTATATAGAAGTGGTGATTTGGCTAAGTGGAATGCTCTTGGCGAGATTGAGTATGTAGGCAGAAATGATTTTCAAATTAAGATTAGAGGTCTTCGTGTTGAGCTTGATGAGATTAATAATAAGATTCTTGCTATTGACGGAATTTCAAAGAGTGTAACTATTGTGCGTAAGGTTAATGGTATTGATTGTATTTGCTCTTTTGTTGTTAATAATTCTGGTGTTAATGGTGGATTAAATACCTCTAAAATTAAAGAGAAACTTGGTGAAGTTTTACCACATTATATGGTGCCTTCACATATCGTATTTATGAGTGAATTACCTTTGTCAGCTAATGGCAAAGTGGATAGAAAGAAATTGCCAGATATTATTGTTAGAGAAAGATACATTCCACCTAAAACGAAGTCTCAAAAATATATTGCTCATATTTTTGAAAAGTTTTTGGGTATTGAAAGAGTTAGTGTGGATTCAGACTTTTTTGAACTTGGTGGAGATTCTTTGATTGCTATTAAAATTATTACTCAAATTAATTGTGATATTAATATTGATTTAAGCATTAAAGAAATTTTTGAGCATACTACAGTTTTATCGCTTAGTAAATATTTGTTGACTTTCCCTAAGGCTGAACGTGCTTTTATTAATGCGATTAATAAAGATGGTATTTTTAATACTAGCAGACCTAAGGCTCCAAAGCTTAATGCTTACCCTGCTACTTCGGCACAAAAAAGAATTTTTTACTCTGTTCAAACTGATAATAAAACTTTAGCTTACAATACTCCAGGAGGATTTCTTTTAGATGGTGTTCCTTCTGTATATAGATTAGAGAATGCTTTTACGAAGTTAATTAGAAGGCATGAGGCTTTGCGTACATATTTTATTGCTGAAGATAATGAAGTTAAGCAAAAAGTTGTTAGACCTTATTCTTTCAAACTTGAAGTTGTTGAGGCTAATTTTACTAATTTAGATAATTTGGTTATGGATTTTTCTAGACCTTTTGATTTAGGAAAAGCTCCTCTATTTAAAGCAATGCTTGTAGTTTTTGAAAATAATAAAAGTGCTTTGCTTTTAGATTTTCATCATATTATTTGTGATGGTGATTCGATTTCTACTTTTATTAATGAGCTTTGTGATTTATATAATGGAGTTCCTATTACTAAAAAGGAGTTTGATTATACTGATTTTACTTTTTGGGAACAAAATTATTTTGATAGTAAAGATTTTGAAAAGGATAAAAAATATTGGTTAGAGATGTTTAAAGGTGAATTGCCTGTACTTACTATGCCTACTAGTTTTTCTAGACCTTCAACTTTCACATATGCAGGTGCTAAGATTGGTTACGAGTTACCAGAGTTTGATAAGGTTTCGGAGTTGTGCAGAGATTTAAATACTACTCCTTATATGCTTTTACTTACTGCTTTTTATATTTTACTTTATAAATATACTAATCAAACTGACATTATTGTTGGTACACCAACTGCTGGTAGAAATATACCTGAAACAGCAGGTATTTTAGGTATGTTTGTTAATACTCTTGCTTTACGTTGTACTTTTGAAGATGGTATTTCATTTAAAGAGTTATTGACTAATGTTACTCAAAACTGCTTAGAATCTTTTGAACATGGAAATTATCCTTTTGATGCAATTGCTCAAGATTTACAAATTACTAGGGATCCTAGCAGAAATCCTATTTTTGATACTATGTTTGTATATCAAAATGAAGATATGCCAGATATTAATTTAAAAAAGCTTGATGCAAAATATTATGTGCCTGATAATAAGACTTCTAAGTTTGATTTTCTACTTGAGGTTACACCTAAAGATGATTATTTTAAATTGAATTTGGAATATAGAACTGATTTGTTTAAAAAGGATTTTATGGAGCACTTTTTGAAACATTATGAAGAAATTGTTAAACAAATTGTTGATAATATTGATATTAAGATTAAAGATTTTAATATGCTTGATAATGCTGAAATGACTTATCTTTTAAATATTCATGGAAAAAATTATTTACGCTACCCTAGAACAAAGTCTATTATTGAACTTTTTGAAGAGCAAGTTGCTAAAACTCCTAGAAATACTGCTGTTATTTATAAAGGAAAAAAATATAGTTATAAGAATTTAAATGATAAGGTTAATTCTTTTGCTAAATATTTATATGTTAATGGTGTTAAGAAAGGCGATATTGTTGGTACTTTTCTTGACCGCTCATATAATTTAATTGTTGCAATGCTTGCAATTATAAAGTGCGGGGCAGTTTATTTGCCTATTTCTAAGCACTTCCCTGATGAGAGGATTGCATATATTACTAAAAATAGTAAACTTTCAATTTTAATTGTAGATAGTGAAACTGTTATTGATAGCGAGGATGTTAAGTCTATAAATATAGATTCTGCACTTAATAATTTTGAAAGTGATTTAGATAAAAAAGAATTTAAAGTTTCTTATGACCCTGATGATGCAATTTATAGTATTTATACTTCTGGCTCTACTGGTAAGCCTAAAGGAGTTCTTGTTACTAATAAAAATTTAAATAATTTTATACATTCTTTTAACAAATATTATAATAATAGTGTTGGACCTCATGATACTTTAATTTCTACAACTAGCATTTGTTTTGATGTTTGCATTTGGGAGTTTTTCTTTAGCTTACTAAATGGTTGTAGTTTGTATTTATATGAGTCTGATACAATTGAGGATATTTTTGATTTTTGTAGTACTTTGGTGCGTGAAAAAATTACTATAGCATATTTACCACCTAATATTTTGAATGAAGTTTGTACAATTTTGGGTGAAAATAAAAAGTTTTATTTGGAAAAAATTTTGCTTGGGGTTGAACCGATACGTTCTTCTATTGTTAAAAAGTTTTATGATTTGAACCCTACTATAAAGATTGTAAATGGGTATGGTCCAACTGAGACTACTATTTGTTGTACAGCTTGTGTTGTTAATAGAAATATTCTTTCTAAATATAACACTTTACCTATTGGCAAACCTTTTTATAATTTGCATGCATATGTATTAGATAAAAATTTACACCCTGTGCCTGTTGGTGTTCCTGGAGAATTATATATTTCAGGTGATAATGTTTCTAATGGATATTTGAATAATACTAGAATGACTAATGAGAAGTTTATTGAATGTCCTTTTGAAACAAATTCTAGTGATGGAGTTTCTGATAGTAAAGTTCCAAAAATGTATGCTACGGGTGATGTTGTAAAGATTATGCCTGATAAGAATTTATGCTTTATTGGCAGAAATGATAATCAAATTAAGATTAAAGGGCATCGTATTGAAATTAATGAAATTATAAATGCTATTTCATGCTACCCTTCTATTACAAAATGCTTTATTTCAGTGAAGAGACAAAAGATTGCTGCATTTTTTACAGCTTATACTAAAATTGTTGTTAATGATTTAAGAAACTTTTTGACTATGAAGATTCCTTTTTATGCTGTTCCTAACTTTTTTGTACAATTAGAAAGTTTTCCTTTAACTATCAATGGAAAGATTGACAAAAAAGAGTTGGATAAGATAAAATTAAGGAGTAATGATACATACGAAGAACCAAGAAATGATTTTGAAAAAAGTTTATCTGATTTATGGAAAAAGTTTTTGAACGTTGAAAAGGTTGGAATTAATGATAATTTCTTTAATTTGGGAGGAGATTCTTTAATTGCTATTCGCATGCAGGTTGAGGCTTTTAAAATTGGTTTGGATATTTCGTATTCAGATATTTTTGCCTTTCCTACTATTAAGCAATTGTCTGAAAAGAGTAATTTGAAAAAGTTTTCAGAGAGTTTCGAATTTGTGGAAGAATCTGATAATAATAGCTTTTATATTAATAATGATGATAATAAGGCTGAAGAATCTACTTATAAAGTAGGTAGTGAAATTAAAGATTATGATTATTCTAGAATTGATGATGTGTTGGAAAAGAGTGTTTCTAAAATTCCTAAGAAATTTAGAAAAGTTAATTTAAAAAATGTTTTGTTGACAGGAGCTACTGGTTTTATTGGTGTTCATGTTTTAGATAAATTGCTTTCTGACACAGATGCTACTGTTTATTGCTTAATTCGTGGCAAGAAAAGTGCAGATAGTAGAAATAAAAAGACTTCTAAAAATGAAAAACCTATAGATAGACTTAAAAAGATTTTACATTTTTATTTTGATAATAAATATGACAAGTTTATTGGAAATCGTGTTAAAATCATTGAAGGAGATATTTCTTATAAGCATTTGGGCTTAAAAGATGAAGTTTATCAATTGCTTGGCAAAAAAGTTTCTGTTGTTATTAACAGTGCTGCTATTGTTAAGCATTATGGATTGTCTGATGAGTTTGATAGAACTAATGTAGATGGTGTTCAAAATGTTGTTAATTTCTGTAACAATTTTAATTGCCATTTATATCACTTATCTACTTTGAGTGTTTCAGGTAATGCATTTTTGGAGGCTTCTGGTTCAGAGGTTAATGCTTTTAAAAATGAAACTCCATTTTATGAGTCTGATTTATATATTGGACAAGAGATTTCTAACCTTTATGTTTATACTAAATTTATTGGTGAGAGATTGATTTTGAATAGTGTCGCTCGTGATGGGCTAAGAGCTACAATTATGCGCCTAGGAAATATCACTAGCCGTGCTTCTGATGGTAAATTTCAAATTAACATTTCAGAAAATGCATATTTGAATAGACTTTTATCTTTTATTAGACTTGGGGCTATTCCTGAGTATATGCTTGAAGGTTATGGAGAGTTTACTCCTGTTGATTATGTAGCTGATGCTATTTGTAAAATGGTTACAGTTAAACATCCTTTTAATGTTTTGCATATTTTTAATCATAAACATATTGAGATGGAGGATTTAATTTCTGTTTTCAATGAGTATGGATTAGATATGAAAATTTTGCCTGAGGAAGATTTTTTGAAGATTGTTGATAAGTTTTTGAAAGAGGATAGTGATGTTCTTTCTGGTATTATTAATGATTTTGATAAAAATAAAAAACTTGTTTATGAGTCTAATGTTATGTTGCAAAATGAGTTTTCAAATGAGGTTTTGGCTAAGCGCTCGTTTGAGTGGTTCCAAATTGGTAAGGAGTATTTATTTACTTATTTAGATTATTTGAAGGACTTAGGACTAATTTAGGTAATTGGAGTTTTTTTAAGAATCAAGATTGTTTTATTTGATAAATTTGAAATTTTGAAATATTATGAGAATTTTATTTGATGGATAATTGGCTCCGCCTAAGTGGCGGGGTGAGAATATATTTTTTTAACAAAAGAGGAGGATTTTATTATGGTTTTAGTAGGCGGAGCAGCCCTTACTGCACTAATTTTATCTACTTTGTTTTTATTAATTATTTTACTGATGAATGTTAAGGCAAAAAATAAGAAGCAAGTTAATTGGTATTTCATTTTTATGATAATTTGCTTGATGATTTGCGATATTGGTCAAATTCTTTCAATTATTGTACCGAGTGTGACTGATATTGAGCCGATTTATTTTGATTATATAGTGTATATAGGTACTTGTCTTTTGCCTATTTCGTTTTTCTTTTTTACTCTTAGTTTTATTAAGACAAAAATTAAGTTTAAGAAAAAATATTTATTACTTTTTGTAATTCCTATTATTTCACTTCTTGTTTTATGGACTAATGATTTTCATCATTTGTTTTATGTAAAATATAGTGTTATTAATTTTGATACTGTTTTTGGAGCATACTTCCCTATTCACTCTATTTATACTTATGTACTTATTCTAACTAGCTTTGCTGTGCTTTTGAGATATACAATTAAGAATTCGGGATTTTTTTCTAAACAGTCTTTATATGTAACTTTGGGAATGGCTTTTCCACTAGGTGTTAATATTCTTGGTGCTTGTGGTGTTCCTATGAGTATTTATATTACACCTATTTGTTTTACAGTTACTGCATTTTTCTTCTGGCTTGTTGCTATGAAGTACAATTTTTTAAATATTTCACCTATTGCATTGCAGACTGTTGTTGATAGAATTTCAGATGGATACATTGTTTTGGATGTTAATAATACTATTATAGATTTTAATAAAACTTTTTTGAAAACTGCCAATACTCCTGCTAGCAAGCTTAGAGGTAAGAATATGTTTACTTTAGTTGCTAGGGATAAATATTTCAATATTGATGCTAATTTGCTTAAAGAGTTTATTGATAAGTCGAAGTCTACTGGTAAGACTTATACTTTCCAGATTAAGCTTACTAATGTTGAAAAGTATTTTAATGTCGAAGTTTGTAGTATTTATTCTAATACTGCATATATTGGTAGTTTGATTTTATTTAAAGATATTACTCAACATACTTTGGACTTAAGAACTATTAATGATAATCAAAATATGCTTATGGAAAAGGAACGTTTGGCTTCACTTGGTCAATTAGTTGGTGGTATTGCTCATAACCTTAAGACTCCTATTATGTCCATTTCTGGTGCATCTGAAGCTTTACTTGGTTTGATTAAAGAGTATGAGCTTTCGGTTGGAGATCCTGAGGTTACAGAGGAGGATCACAAAGAGATTGCAAAGGATATGTATACATGGGTAGGTAAAATTAAAGAATACAGCGAATATATGTCTGATGTAATTACTGCAGTTAAAGGTCAAACTGTTACTTTGGTTAATGAGAATGATGTTAGCTTTACTGTTTCAGAATTGATTAAACGTGTTGATATTTTGATGAAACATGAGCTAAAAAATGCTTTGGTATATTTAAATGTAAAAGTTAATACTGACGAGGATTTGTCGCTTAATGGAGATGTTAACAGTCTTGTTCAAGTTATTAATAATATGATTTCTAATTCTATTCAGGCATATAAAGGTAAGAAGGAACAAAATATTGATTTGATTATAGATAGAAATAGTAATAATTTATCGATTACTGTTAAAGATTACGGCCCTGGTATTCCTAAGAATGTTATGAATAAGCTTTTTAAAGAGATGGTTACTACAAAGGGTAAAAATGGTACGGGACTTGGTTTGTTTATGTCTTATTCTACAATTCGTGGTCATTTTAATGGTAATATTACTGTTGATTCTAAGAAAGGTGAAGGTACAACTTTTGTAATTACTTTGCCATTGTTTTATAATTAAATAAATGATAAGAATGTGGCCCTTTTATACATACAATTAAAGATTGCATGTGAGTATCTTAGAACATTGTTGTCTTTGACAATAAAAAAGCTGTAAGTGTTTATATATTAACATTTACAGCTTTTTTGGTTTATATATTTTTATCTGCAGTATTGATTGATTTTTTTATATGTTTTTATCTGTAGCGCCTGTTGATTTTTTATATGTTTTTATCTATGCGCTTGTTGATTTTTTATATGTTTTTATCTGTAGCGTTTGTTGATTTAACTATATATTTCCGTCTGTAGCATCTGTTGAAGGGGTTGTTGATGGAGTTTCTGATGGAGTTTCTGTAGGTTCTTCTGTCTTATATTCTTCGTTTTTGCTTGTTATTTCTTTTATGTTTGTTTCTCCTTTTGATGTCCATATTCTTCCATCTACTATATAGTATGTGTCACCTGTTGTGTAATCTAATACGTAGCAATCTTCTAATTCTACTAGTTTTTTTGTTTCTCCTTCTTTAATGTTTGTTCCACCTTTTCCATAGTCGCTTGAAAATTCTAATTTTTTTAGGTCGCTATATACTCCTACTTGGAATCCTTCGCTTGTTTCTAAGCTTGTTACTATGTTTCCATCTTTTAATTCTTGTTCTGTTGTTTGCATTCTTTTTAAGGTTTTTGATGCTTGTTTTGTTTGGTTAGCTTTTACATAAATTTCTGATGCTTCCATTAATTGAGCTATTGATGATTGTATTTGAGCATTTTCTGCTTCATCTATTATTCCATTATCTTTTGTTAACATGGCTATTGATATTCCTGATATTATTATTAATATCACTATTATTAGTACTAGCGATATTAAGGTTATTCCTCTTTGGTTTTTCATTTGGTTTTTTTTCATTGCTTTCCCCACCTTCTTTTATTTTTGTAATGTTTTTGATTATTTTGCCATTGTTTTATTTTATATTTTGTTTTTTGCACGCAGTTGTTGTTGTAAAGTGCGTGCAGTTAATTATATTATAATGTTGATATTTTTAATAGTCAAGTAGTAATTTTTACAAAAAAAATCTAGCTTTTGGGAAGCTAGGTTTTTTTGCTGCTTTTTGTTGATTTATTGCGGTTTTGCGGTTTTATTACAGTTTTGTTTCATTTCTTTTACTTTTTCTTTACAATGCTAGGGGTGTAAGCTTTTTATGTTTTTTATTGATATGTTTTTTGTATTTTTTCTATTTCGTCATAATGATTTTCTAGAATGTCTAAAAATACTTCTGCTATTTTTGGATCAAATTGTGTACCTGAGCATTTTTTGATTTCTTCTTTTACTTTTTCTAGTGGCAAGCTGTCACGATATGTTCTTTTAGATGTCATTGCATCGAAACTGTCTGCTATTGCTGTTATTCTTGCTAAGTATGGTATGTTTTCGCCTGCCAGTTGACTTGGGTAACCCTTTCCATCGTAACGTTCATGGTGATGTTTTACTATTGGTAATATGTCTTTGAATATTGTTGCATTTGAAAGTATATGTGCTCCTATTGATGGATGGTTTTTGATTTGAGAGTATTCGTTTTCTGATAGTTTTGTTTCTTTTAATAGTATGCTGTCTGGTACTCCGATTTTTCCTATGTCGTGGAATAGTCCTCCAATTTTTAATGTGTTTAGTTCTGATTGTTTTAGTCCTAGTTTTTTTCCTATTAATACTGAGTATGCTGAAACTCTATCTGAGTGTCCACGTGTATATGTGTCTTTTGCTTCTACTGTGTATCTTAGTGTTTCTATACTTTCTAAATATGCTTTTTCTAGTTCGTCATTTATTTTCTTTATTTCTTTCATTTGAGCTATTGATTTTATTCCTGATTCGATTAGTAGTAATAGTTGGTCGAATTTGTCGCTTTTTTCACAATATCCTTGTATGTCTAATCTTTTGATTGTTTCTAGCGGTGGGGCTAAGTCTTTATGCCCTGTTAGTAGGAGGATATATAAGTCTTTGTTGAATTTACGTATTTCTTCTACTACTTCGTCACCATGGATTGGTGTCATTATGAAGTCAAGTATCATTAGGTCGAAGTGCTCGTTTTTTACTTTTTCTATTGCTTCTTTTGGGTCTGTTACACCTGTAAATGAGTAGCCTGAACGTTTTAGGAATATTGATAGTGAGTCTACTATTCCCTCTTCGTCGTCTACTGCTATTATTTTATATGCTTTTTCGTTGTTTTGTGGTTGTTGTATTTGCATGTTTTTTCGCATTTGTATTTCCTCCTTTTTGTGTTTTTATTTGTCTTTTCCTCATTATATTAATAAATTGTGGAAATTGCAAGTTTTAGAAATTTTTTTTTGCATTGTATCATTTTCTTTACTTTATACGATTTTATTTGCGTTTTTATGTTAACTGTGGTATAATTATGTTTGATTACTTAAATAAGTTTTTAGAATTTTTTTATTAAGGAGGGATGCATGTTTTTTCCTATTAAACCTATTAAAGTAGATTATCAAGATATTTTAGAAACATTGAAAACTTTAAATGACTTACCTCGTCATAAGGTTAAACGGGCTTTAGATAATATATCTCTTACTTTTGATGAATGGCAAGTTTTCACCAATGAATATCAAGGTTCACGGTATCCAACGACTTCCCCTTATGATGATTATTATGGTTTTTATCATCTGCTTCTTGAAAATTTACGGCCTTCATCAATAATAAGATATAAAGATTTCCTTTCTTTATTAAGTATTCCTGCTCACATTATAGAGGTTCCTTTTCCTTCAAATATCTATTATTCTGAGTTTCAAAAAAAGTGTGATTTTTTATGTGAGAATTCTTTAGAGGAAAGAAAAAGACTTGACCGTATTTTTGGTTTGTATCATTCTTTTTCAGAGGAAAGAAAAAGAATTGACCGTATTATTAGTTTGTATCATTCTTTTTCAGAGGACAACATTAAAAAATTTATTTTGAATGATTATGATAGAGATTCTAATTTGTTTGAAAAGCTTTTGGAAGAAGATGATGAAATTTTAGGTTTAGAAAAACTTTATTATTTAAGAGAAATAAATTCTCTGTGGGCTAAAGTAAAAGCTAAATATGACCCCTTCCAGACAATAAAGGATGACTTTTATAGTTTGGAAGCACTTTTACATAGTGTAGAGCTTTGGGATCCTGATGAACAAACTCATGCATTTTTATATTTGGAATGGGCTTTAGAAGCTATTAGAAATCAGCTGTTATATTGTTTCTCATATATAGATTATGATTATAAGCATAATGATATTATAGATGATTTTGAAATTAATGTTATTTCAGCTTTAGATAATATTATAACTGAAGTTCATGATGCTTTGGTAATAGGTTACTATATTTCAGCTAAAGAATTTAAATCTCTTATAGCTCCATATTATTATATTTTAAAAAAATTGGAAAACTATGAAGAATATAGGATAACACCTCAGGTTTTAATAGATAAAATAGATAGAGAATTAAGAAAGTATGCTGAGGATGAATATGAAGGTGAAGAAGAGGAAGATGCCTTTTTTGATTATGATGAAGAGGATGAAGATGATGATGATGACTTTTTTGATTATGATGAAGAGGATGAAGATGATGATGATGACTAAATTATTATATACAACCTTTTTTAGAGTATTTTATGGATATAATATTTTTTTGCAAGTATAATTTATTAGGAAAAAATTTTGACATTCAATTTCCAAGTAAAAGATCAAAAGTGGCAAGTTTTGCCACTTTTTTTTGTTTAAGAAAATAATGTTTTAGCGCACCCAACTAGCAATTTTTGATTGTTTAGTGGGGCTTTTTCAAAGACAACAAGGGCTTTTATACGCTTTTACACTTTCATTGATAATCCGACTTTTTGCCTTTCTAGGTCTATTTTTATTACTTTTACTTTTACGATGTCTCCGACTGAGACTACTTCTGATGGGTTTTTGATATATTTATCACTCATTTCTGAGATGTGTACTAGTCCATCGTGTTTTACCCCGATGTCGACGAATGCTCCGAAGTCGATTACGTTACGTACGGTTCCGGTTAGTATCATTCCTTCTTTTAGGTCTTCTATTTTTAATACGTCTTGACGTAAGATTGGTTTTGGCATGTCTTCACGTGGGTCTCTTCCTGGTTTTATTAGTTCTTGGATTATGTCTGTTAGGGTCATCTCCCCTATTTCTAATTCTTTTGCTGTTTTTGCTACATCGATTGTTTTTAGTTTTGCACGTAAGTCGGTTAGTTTTTCTTTGTTTTTTAGGTCTTCTTTGCTGTAACCTATTTGTTTTAGTAATTTTTCTGTTTGTTTGTAGCTTTCTGGGTGGACTGCTGTTATGTCTAATGGGTTTTTACCGTCCATTATTCTTAAGAATCCTGCGCATTGTTCGTAGGCTACTTTTCCTAGTTTTGGCACTTTTAGTAGTTCTTTTCTTTCTTTTAGTTTTCCGTTTTCGTCTCTATATTTTACTATGTTTTTTGCGATTGTTTTGTTTATTCCTGATACATATCCTAATAGTGATGGTGTTGCTGTGTTGACGTCTACACCTACTTTGTTTACGCTGTCTTCTACTACTCCTGTTAGGCTTTCGGCTAATTTTTTCTGGTTTACGTCGTGTTGGTATTGACCGACTCCGATTGCTTTTGGGTCTATTTTTACTAGTTCTGCTAGTGGGTCTTGGAGTCTTCTTGCGATTGAGATTGCTCCTCTTATTGATACGTTAATGTCTGGGTATTCTTCGGTTGCTAATTTTGATGCTGAGTAGACTGATGCTCCCGCTTCGCTTACGATTACATAGTGTACTTGTCTTGGTGATTCTTTTAGCATTTCTGATACGAATTGTTCTGATTCGCGTGAGGCTGTGCCGTTTCCGATTGCTACCATGTCTATTTTGTCTTTTTCAATTAGTTTTAATAATTCTTTTTTTGCATTTTCGGTGTCGTTTTGTGGAGCTGTTGGATAGACTGTTGTTGTGTCTAAGACTTTGCCTGTTTCGTCGATTACTGCTATTTTACAGCCGGTTCTATATGCTGGGTCGAAGCCCATTACTGTTTTTCCTTTGATTGGAGCTCCTAGTAGTAGTTGTTTTGAGTTTTTGCCAAATACCTTGATTGCTTGTTCTTCGGCTTTTTCGGTTAGGTCAGAGCGTATTTCTCTTTCTATTGATGGCTCTATTAACCTTTTATAGCTGTCTAGTATTGTGTCTTTTAGCATTTGGGTAAATTGTGTTTCTTGTGGTTTTTCATATGTTTTTGGCTTTTGTACTGGTTTTTGTATTAATGTTTTTAGGTCTGTTAAGCTTTTCATTGGGCCTGTTTTTTGTTCCGTTTGATTTTGTTCTGCTTGTGTTTTGTTGTTTTGGTTTTCTTTTCTTGGTCCTGTGATTACATCTCGTTCTATATATGTTAGTAGTTTTTCTTCTGGTTTTTCTATTTTTACTTTTAAGAATTTTTCTTTTTCTCCTCTATTTATTGCTAGTATTCTATGGCTTGGGATGAATTTTATTTTTTCACTATAGTTGTAGTACATTTCGTAGTTTGATTTTTCTTCTTCGTTGGTTGCTGTGGTTTGTATTGTTGCTTCTCTATAGCATTGTCTTTTTATTTCTTTTCTGTATTTTGCGTTGTCTGAGATGTCTTCTGCTATGATGTCTAGGGCTCCTTGTATTGCTTCTTCTGCTGTTGCTACGACTTTGTCTTTGTTTTTTCTTTCTTCTTCTGTTAGTTTGTCTATGTTTATATATTCTTTGGCTATTTCTTTTATGTCTTTTGTTTCAGTTTGTTCCCATATTATTTTTGCTAGAGGTTCTAGCCCTTTTGCTTTTGCGACTGTTGCTCTTGTTTTTTTCTTTTGTTTGTATGGTCTATAGATGTCTTCTACTTCTGCTAGGGTTTGTGCTATTGCTACGGCTTTTAGGATTTCGTCTGTTAGTTTGCCTTGTTCGTCGATTGAGTTTATTATTTCTTGTTTTCTTGTTTCTAAGTTTCTTAGGTATGTTAGTCTTTCTCCTAGGGTTCTTAGAGTTTCGTCGCTTAGACCTCCTGTTACTTCTTTTCTATATCTTGCGATGAAGGGGATTGTGTTTCCTTCGTCGATTAGTTTTATTGTGTTTTCTACTTGCCCTGTTTTTACTCCTAGTTCTAGGGCTATTGTGTTTGCTATTTTTGTTATATTTTCTTGAGTTGTTGTTTCTTCTTTTGTTTGTGTTTTTGATTGTGGCTGTAGTTTTTCCATTCTTTTTTCGTTCCTTTCTCTTTATGGCTTGTTTTTGCCTTTTTTCTTAGGATTTTAGTATATTATTTTTTTTTGTAAATTGCAAGTGTATGTTGATAATTTTTTTAGTGCTTATTGTTAAAAACTATTGACAAATGGGCTAAAAGCAGCTATAATTAACGGAGTTGAAATATGGTCCACTAGCTCAGTTGGCTAGAGCAGCAGACTCTTAATCTGAAGGTCCTGGGTTCGACTCCCAGGTGGATCACCAAATTCTCAAAATGATAAGCCTCCTTATAAATAGGAGGCTTAGAATTCTTATGGGATATTTTGTTAATAATGTATGAATTTATTGGCATATAAAGGAGGATTTAGATGTTACAGGCGAATAATGTCACTATCAGATTTGGAAAGCGTGTACTTTTTGAAGATGTTAATATACGCTTTAGCAAAGGTGAATGTTATGGAATTATTGGAGCTAATGGTGCTGGCAAGTCTACTTTTTTGAAGGTTTTGTCTGGTAATCTTGAGCCTAGCAAAGGAGATGTTAGCAAGGATAAGACCGAGAGGATTTCTGTTTTGAAGCAGGATCACTTTGCTTATGAGGATTTTACGGTTATTGATACGGTAATAATGGGAAATGAAGAGTTATACAGGATTATGAAGGAGAAAGATGAAATTTATGCAAAGCCTGATTTTAATGAGGAAGATGGAATGAAGGCAGCTAAGTTAGAGGAGCGCTTTGCTGAGCTTGATGGTTGGAATGCTGATTCTGATGCGGCTATTTTGTTGAATGATTTAGGTATTTCTCCTGAAAATCATTATAAACAAATGAAGGAGATTGAAGCTAAGGATAAGGTAAAGGTTTTGCTTGCTCAGGCTTTATTTGGAAATCCAGATATTTTGCTTTTGGATGAGCCTACTAATGATTTGGATTTGAAGAGTATTAATTGGTTACAAGAGTTTTTGATTAATTTTGAGAATACGGTAATAGTTGTTTCTCATGATAGATATTTTTTAAATAAGGTTTGTACTTATATTGCTGATGTTGATTTTGGTAAGATTAAGGTTTATCCTGGAAATTATGATTTCTGGTACGAATCGAGTCAATTAGCTCAGAAGCAAGCAAGGGAGCAAAATAAGAAGAAAGAGGAGAAGATAAAGGAGTTACAAGATTTTATTGCTAGGTTTAGTGCTAATGCTTCAAAGTCTAAGCAAGCGACTTCTAGGAAGAAGACTTTGGAAAAGATTCAGCTTGAGGAAATTAGGCCTTCGAACAGGAAATACCCTTATGTTGATTTTAAGCCTGACAGAGAGCCTGGTAAGGAGATTTTGACTTTGAAAGGTATTAGTAAGTCTGTTGATGGGGTTAAGGTTTTGAATAATGTTTCTTTTACGGTGAAACAAGATGATAAGATTGCTTTTTTGGCGGATAATGAGAATGCTAAGACTTTACTTTTCCAAATTGTTGCTGGAGAGGTTGAGCCTGACGAGGGTGAGTTGATTTGGGGAACAACTATAACGAAGAGTTATTTCCCTAAGGATAATAATTATTTGTTTGAGACAGATGAGGATTTGACTAATTGGTTACGTAAGTATTCGAAGGATCCTGATGAGACTTATGTTAGAAGCTTTTTGGGCAGAATGTTGTTTTCTGGTGATGAAGCTTTGAAAAAGGTTAAGGTTTTATCTGGTGGAGAAAAGGTGAGATGTGTTTTGTCAAAGATGATGCTTTCTGGAGCTAATTTTTTGATTTTTGATGAACCGACGAATCATTTGGATATGGAGAGTATAACTTCTGTGAATGAGGGTATGAAGAAGTTTACTGGTAATATTTTGTTTACTTCTCATGATCACGAGTTGACTCAGACTGTTGCTAATAGGATTATTGATATTAAGGAAAGTGGAGAAATTGTTGATAGAGAGACGACTTATAATGAGTATTTAGGGATTGAGTAGGTCTCGGTGCATATATTGACAAATTTTGTGTATGTTTTTATATTGTGATTGCTTGTTTTTATAGGCATGTTTGACAAATTCTGTGTATTATGTTAAAATGTTTACATAAATTTTATGGAGGCTTTTATGTTGAATTCTCAAAATACAAAGACACGGAAAGATATTCAACTTTCCTGGATAAATGAAGTTTTTAATGCTATGCTTTTTGACGATGGATTAAAGGATGATGATAGAGAGTTATTGGAAAAGAATGAAAAGTTCTTAGAAAAGTTAGTTGAACGTTATGATGCTAATTTAACTATTAATGAGTTGAATTATGAAATTGATTTGGCTGATGTAAAATATATCTTGGAAAAAAGATTTGATGACGTTTTTATCATTCAGGATGGTAAACAAGTTGGTAAGAATTTTAATCCTAATATGCAGGCATTGATTCTTATACGGGATGAGTTGGAATTTTTTAAAGAAGAATATTTTATTGTGTATGTGTATTTTGGCAGATTTGATTATCGCCTATTTTCAGATTTTTTTGATTTTTGATAATGAAAGTTTTGCTCACTAACATGGTTTTGATTGTAGGTGAGTGCATAAAATTTCATTATCTATCACAAAAACAGCTACTGGCACTTCCAGTAGCTTATTTTTTTTATTTTAATAGTTTGCTTTTTTTATTCTCCTAAGGATTTTTTTATTTCTTCAAGCTTTTTTTTCAATAGTTCATAGTTTTTGGAACCAAGGGATAGGTCTCCTGCATCATAAGCTGTAATTGAACGTTCTATGTCAAATATTTTAAATAGTTGTGCCCCTTTTGTTTCGGTTTCTTTTGTTGCTTTTTCTTTGTAGAAGTATGTAGGGACATAGTCTGAACTGTCAATTGTTATTGTGTTGTTTTTATGTTTTGTTATTTTGATGTTTACGAGTGCTGAGCTTTTAGATGCTTCTGATTTTAGGTTTCCTATGAATGTTCCTAAAGAATATACGACTAGTCCTTGTTTTTGTGTGCCGTCTTCTAATGTTACTGTTCTTGTTTCTATAGGTTGTAGGACGTGAGGATGTGTTCCCAGTATGACGTTTACTCCGTTCATGAAAAGGAAGTCGGCTAGGTCTTTTTGGTCGTTTTCGGGTGTTGTTTTAAATTCGTTTCCCCAGTGCAAGCATGCTACAATTACGTCTGCTCCTTGTTCTTTTGCTTTTGCGATGTTTTGGGACATTGCTGTTCTGTCTATTATGTTTATGCTGTATTCTTGCCCTTCTGGGATTTTTTTGTCTGTTCCATATGCAAAGTTTAATATTGCGATTTTTATTCCTTTTGAATATTTGAATAGTATGTTGTCATGTTCTTCTTGTGTTTTGAATGTTCCTGTGTGTGAGATGTCGGCTTTGTTTAGCGTGTCTATTGTTCTGTTTAACCCTTCTATGTTATAGTCTAGGCTATGGTTAGTTGCTGTTGTTAATACGTTTACTCCTATGCTTTTTAGGTTGTTTGCTAATGTGTCTGGAGCATTATAGGAAGCGAGCTTGTTTTCTTCACCTGCAAATGATGCTTCTAAGTTGCCTATGACTAGGTCGCTGGTTTGGGTGTAGTATTTTATATTTTCGAGTAGGTATGAGAAGTTATATGTGTTGGTTTCTTTGACAAGTGCGTCTTCGGTTAAGCTGTTTTCGGTTAGGATGTCTCCTATTCCGGTTAATACAAATGTTGCTTCTTCGTTTGTTTTTTCGGTGTTGTTTTCGGAGTTGTTTTCTTGCGGATTAGCTTCTTGCTCGGTTTTTTCAGGTTCGTTGTTTTTTGATGCTAATTCGTCTGCTGTGGTTTTGAATAGATTGTTAAGTGAGTTTTCTCCGAATAGTTTGAATCCGAATGATATTACGCAAGCTACGGTCATACATATTACTAATATGAACAACACTTTCATTTGGAAGCGATGTTTTTTTTGTGCTTGTAATCGACGTCTTTGCCTAATGTTTCTTGCCAAAAAATCACCTACTCTCTTTTTTGTTTTTGTACATGGAAATTATAGCATAGTGGTTGTTTTTTTTCAAGGATGTTATTTGTGTTGAAGTGAACACAAAATGTTAGACAGAATTTTTTATAATTATTTACTTTGTGAGTGTGTGTTTTTTGTTTTTATAGGAATATTTTTAATATATTTCGAAAATTTTCCTCAAACCTATTGCAAAATGTTTGAAAATAGTGTATAATAGCATTCAGTGTTGCGAATATTTAACACTTATATATTATGTGGCCCGTTGGTCAAGAGGTTAAGACACCGCCCTTTCACGGCGGAGACATGGGTTCAATTCCCGTACGGGTCACCATCCTCAAAACCTTGAGATACTTATTATTAAGTGTTTCAAGGTTTTTTTATTGTTAAAGATAACAAGGACAACAAGGTTCTGGGGTACCCACTGCAATCTCTGATTGCTTAGTGGGTCAGGTTCTTATTCTACAAAGAAAGGATTTTTGAAAGATGTACAAAAATTTGCGTGGTCATGATGACAAGAAAATTGCTATTGTTACTGGTGGTTCTAGAGGTATTGGTAAGGCAATAGTTAAGGCTTTGGCTGAGATGAAGAATTTTATTGTTGTTGTGGATTATAACCAAACTAATGCTCAAATTATGCAGTCTGAGTTGTTTGAACAGGGTATTTCTATTGATATTTTTAAGGCTGATATTTCTAAGCAAAAGGATATTGATGCTTTAGTTGATTATACTTTGAATAAGTATGGTCGAATTGATATTCTTGTGAATAATGCTGGTGTTAGCTGTTATAAGCTGACTCAGGATGTGACGAAGGCTGATTGGGACAGAGTTGTAGGTACTAATTTATTTGGAACTTTTGCGATGTGCCAGAGGGTTATTGATTCGATGGTTGATAATCACTGTGGCTGTATTATTAATATTTCCTCAATTTGGGGTTTGGTTGGCGCTTCTATGGAAAGTTTATATTCTTTGACAAAGGGCGGAATTAATGCTTTTACTAAGAGTTTAGCTAAGGAGTTAGCTCCTTCTGGAATAAGGGTTAATGCTATTGCTCCTGGTATGATTATGACTGATATGAATAGCGATTGGTCTGATGAGGAGTTGGAGCAAATTAAGGAGGAGATTCCTTTGGGCAGATTTGGCCAACCTGAGGATGTAGCTCAATGTGTTAAATGGTTAGTGGCAGATAATTATACCACTGGTCAGATTATTTCTCCTAATGGTGGTTGGGTGATTTAATAGATGATAAGAACCCTACTCTCTTATGTGATTAAATATTACAAGTGGGTACATTAAGATTTTGTTTTTTTTGAAAATAAAACCACGGCTATTGCCGTGGTTTTAAGGATTAAAGTAAATTATAGGTTTATAATTAAAATTAATTAATTATCGTTTTTGTTGGTTTTATGTTTAAGTTTTTTCTTAAGTATAAAACCTTCTATTTATTTGTTTATATTTTTAGTTGTCGTTTTTTATTTTTCTTTTATAATTTCCTGATATTAGTTTTGGTAAGTATGTTATTATTTTGTATACTGCTAGACGAACTTTTTTGCTCCATAGGTATGATCTTCTTAGTTTTCTAACTGATCCTAGTGCGACTGGTTCGTCTTCTAATACTGCTAGTTCTGTTTGTGGTTTTTCTAATGGAAAACTATAGTTTTCGCCTTCGTTGTTGTCCCATTTTCCTTCATTATTATAAAAACAGAAGTTGAATGTTTCTACACCATTAAGTTCGATTTCGGCTTGGAAACCAAGTTCTGTTTTGTTCATTTCTAAATCTGTAACACCTTCCCAGTTTTCTCCAAATCCATAGTGTATTGATACTTTTTCTGATTCGTCTTGAAAGAATTCTCCTGTGTAAGAGATTTTGACTGTGGTGTTTTCTATTAGTTTATCTGTATTAAAAAATATATTTTTTGTAAGCTCCATATTTTTCTCCTTAATAATTTATCTTTTGCTACGTTTTATTATAATATTAAAAGTTACAAAAAACAAGACTTTTTTCAAAAAAAAACAAATTTTTTGATTTTTTTCATATTTTGCTTTTGTTATTCATATATTTTAAGGTGAAAAATATTGTAAATTTATTTAAAGTGTGATAATATCAACTCGAAGATATTAACGAAAGGAAAGAGATGTTGTAGTAGAGATGAAGGAAAAGAAAGGTGTAAGTGTTGAGAAGGATTTGAAGAAGTCTCAACAAGCGAAGGATGTAGTAAAAGATGATATGAGTACGAAGAAGTCTCGTCAAAAAAATAATGTGACAAAACAGACGAAAGAGCCTCGTCAGAAGAAAAATGACAAGAAGGCGAAGGAGGCTGGTCAAAAGAAAGATATGGTGAAACAGACGAAGGAAGCTCGTCAGAAGAATGATAAGAAGCCGAAAGAAGCTCGTCAGAAGAATGATGAGAAGAAGGCGAAAGATATTGAAGCGAAAAAGAAGGAGCTTTTTGGTGATTCGGATACTGATAAGAAGTCTAGTGAGTTTAAACCGGTGAAGTCTACTGAGACAAAGGGTTTTAATAAAAAGTCTTATCGTGATTCTGAACGTGGTAAACGGTGGTTTGAAGACGAAGTTGATGGTTGGTGTGATTGCTGTTGGCTTGATCCTTATTCTTTCTACTGTTTTTGCAATTTTAAATATGAATAATCAGAATATTTTGGATGGCATTTCGATTAAGGGTATTGATGTTTCTGGTTTGAGTAAGTCTGATGCTATTGGCAAGTTGGAACAGATTTATAATGATAAGTTGGGTACTGAAATTGAGATACAGTATCAAGATTATGAGTCTGCGATAGATTTGAATCAATTGGAGACTAAGTTTGATATTGAGAAGGCTGTGGATGAGGCTGTTCAGACTGGTCGAAATAGTAATATTTTTGTGAATAATTTTGAGATTATTTCTACTAAGTTGTTTAAGAAGGATATAGATTTGGAGTCTTCTTTTAATGAGGATATTGCTAGTCAAACTATTGAGGATATTGGTGCTAAACTACCTGGAATTGTTGTGGAGTCTAGTTATTATATTGAGGAAAATGATTTGATTGTGGGCAAGGGTACTCCTGGAATTGTTATTGATAAGGAAAAGATGCTGGATTTGGTTAAGGGTGAGTTGAATAAGACGGAGAAGACCCAAGAAGTGCTTGAGATTCCTGTTATTAATAAGGACCCTGAACCTGTTGATGTGCAGAAGATTCATGATGAGGTTTATACTGAGGTAAAGGATGCTTATATTTCGAAGGATCCTTTTGAGGTTCATCCTGAGGTGGATGGTGTTGATTTTGATGTTGAAGAGGCGAAGACTATTTTGGCTGAGGAAGGAAAGGATGAGTATGTGATTCCTTTGAAGATTACTAAGGCTAAGATAACTTTGAGTCAGATTGGTGATGAGGCTTTCCCTGATAGGCTTTCGACTTTTACGACGAAGTATGATGCGAGTAATGCGGATAGGACAACGAATTTGAGGATTGCTTGTCAAAAGATAAATGGAAAGGTTATTTTGCCTGGCGAGACTTTTTCTTATAACAAGACTCTTGGTAAGAGAACGGCTGAGGCAGGTTATAGGAATGGAAAGATTTATGAGAATGGTCAGGTTGTAGATGGTATTGGTGGTGGAATTTGTCAGATTTCATCTACTTTGTATAATACTGTTTTGATAGCAAATTTGGAGGTTGTTGAGAGAAGAAATCATCAGTTTGTAACGTCTTATTTGCCTGCTGGTAGGGATGCTACTGTTGTGTATGGCGCAACTGATTTTAAGTTTAAGAATACGAGAAAATATCCGGTTCGTTTGCAAGCGAGCATTAGTAATGGTATTGCAACTGTTTCGATGTATGGAATAAAAGAGGATGAGGAGTATACTGTAAGTTTTTCTACTAAGACAATTTCTACAATAGCTCCAACTACAAAGTATGAGGAGGATTCAAGTTTACCTTCTGGAACTGAAAAGGTGAAGCAAGCAGGTTCAAGTGGTTTGGTTACTGAAACTTATATAACTAAGAAGCTTGGTAATAAGATTGTTTCAACTAAGTTGTTGTCTAGAGATACTTATAGTGCTATGCAAAAGATTATTGTTAGAGGAACGGGTGCAGCTAAGGCTACTCAACCTGCTGATACACCTCAATCTCAGCCAACACTACCTGCTACAGAAGCGACTCCTTCTGATAGTGAAAGTACAGAAAGTGGTCAATCGGATCCTGTTAATGGGGATGCTTAAATTAAGAAATTTTGAAAAAAATAAATTTTTGAATTATTATTTTAAGTTTTTTGAAAAAATAGTTTTTGAGAAGATTAAATATTTTTCTGCCTAACTTTTATGGTTAGGCAGTTTTTATTATTGATTTTTTGCTTTTTTGTTTCTAACTTTTATTATTTATTTTTTAAGCTTTTGTTTTTTGTTTATCTTTTTTATATAGTAATTTATTTTAATTATCTTTTTGTTTATCTAATATATTTTTATTTTTTATTTTTTAAAAATTATTTTTTTGTTTTTATTTTTATATTTTTTTATTTAATTGTTTTTTTGTTTGTTAAATAATATTTTTATAAATAATATTTTTAAATTTTTAAATAATTTCTTAAGTGCAATTACATAAATATCATTTTTGCAAGCATAATTACTTGCAAATTCATTTCAATTAAGTGTACATAATTTTTAAGATGAAAAGTTTTTCTCTTTTTATTAAATTTTCTCTAATTTCAATTATTTTTTTGGTTTACACTTTTTTGCATTTTTTAATTTCTTTTGAAATTTTTGTTACTTTTTTTCATTTTTAAGAAAATTTTATTTTGAGATTTTTTTCAGTTCTTCTACGCATTATTGGAGAATATGACTTTGATTTTTTAAATTTTATACAAGTAAACATAAATGTGGTTTTTCTTTGAATGTTACATAATATCAAAATAATAAATGAATTTTTTCTTTGATTTGCTCTCTTGTGATATGTAAACTACTGATTGTTTTTTGTAGTTACTCATATAAGTGCGTTTTTGAATGTTGAGCTGATACGTTAATTTTTTAAATGTGTCCATAAAATTTACTTTTTTTTCGTCTTTTTATTTTTACTTTTTTGATTTTTTGAAATTTTCAAACTTTAAACCCTTACGCATGAGTGACTTTTTTTTGTTTGATGCTTTTTTTATAATTTTCTTGTTTGATTTTTTTCGAATTTTTGTGCGTATTACATAAAATTGTTCGATTTCTTTGTTCTGGTTGTAGTTTTATGATTAAAAATCTCTTTGAAATTTTATGATTTTGAGATTGAATTTTTAGATTTTTAACTTTCTTAATTATTGTTTTCTGTTTTTTTACTTTTTTTATTTTTATTTTTTAAAATTTTTATTATTTTTTAATTTTATTTTTTTATATTATTTTTTTATTATTAAATTTTTTATCTTTTTTGTTTTTATTTTTTATTATTTCTTTATTTTTTATTTTTATTTTAATCTCTTATAGTTTTTTTATTTCTTTATTTTTTATTTTCTGTTTTTATTTAGATTTTTCGTTTTTTTATTTTTTTCTTATTTTAATTTTTCTATATAAATTATTGTAAGATTATATTTAAGAAATAAATATAATTTTTATAATAAGAACCTGGCTCACTTAGCAATCAAAAATTGCATTGGGTACCCCAGAACCTTATTTTATATAACAAAAAAACTAGCCTTCTAACCTTTTAGAATGACTAGTTTTTATTTTGGAGCCACTTCCCAGATTCGAACTGGGGACCCCCGCATTACAAGTGCGGTGCTCTGGCCAACTGAGCTAAAGTGGCATTTGTAAGAACTAAATAATTTTTCTATTTAGTTCTTTTTGTTTTGGTGAGCTATCCGCGACTCGAACGCGGGACAACTTGATTAAAAGTCAAGTGCTCTACCACCTGAGCTAATAGCCCAATTAGGTTGTTTTATTTACAACACTTATTTAGTTTACAATATTTTTGGCTTATTGTCAAGTGTTTTTTGTTTTTTTGTTTATTTTTTGTTAATTTTCTTTTTTATTTTCGTTTAGTTTTTCTAATACTTCTTCTACGTCTATTCCGTGAACTTGGCATGCTTCTTCTATTGTTTCCATTTGTGATGCTGGACATCCTAGGCAATGCATTCCTACTTCTAGTAGTATTTCTGCTTTTTCTGGAGCTTTTTCTAATAACTCCCCTATTTGTGTATCTTTATTGAATTTCATGGTTTTCTCTCCTTTTTATTAATTTTCATAATCTATTTTTTATAGATTTGTTTTCTTTGTTTTGTACTCTTTTAGTTTTCCCGTTTTTTTGTTTGTTATTATATTTTAACATGTTTTTTTATTTTTGTATAGTGCTATGTTTATTTTTACTTATACTTTTGCTTTGTTTTTTTATTTATGCTTTTGTCTTTAGTTTCTTGGTCTATTCTGCTTTTTGATTTATGTTTTTGTTTAGGTTTATTTTGTTTTTCGATTTGTGTTTTTTCTTTTGTTTTCTGTTTAGCTTTATTCTGTCTTTTGATATGGTGGTTTATATGTTTTCCATTTTTCGTTATCTGATAATACTTCTTTTTTTACTTTTTGAATATTTAAATCGCTTATTTCTTCTATGACTTTACAAGCTAATTCATATGTTAAATACTTTGGTTTCCCTTGCTTGTAGTATATTTGATTTTTTGCTTCTTTTATAATTTTTACTTTATATTTTTTTATTATTTTTTCATTTATTAGGTCGTAGTCGTTGTGTAGCTCTTCTTTTGGAACGTGCCCCAGGTAGTGATTGTAAAATAAATAATCTGTTATTAAGTGTAGAAATTGTCCTTTTTTTAGACTTGTGTCGATTTCGTTTTTTTCTAAGAATTTTTTTAGATTTGTGTATGCTGGGGATTTTCCGTAATGTGAGTCTGATTTTGGTGTTACGAAGTCTGGTTCTATTGAACCATATAAAAATTGGTCTTCGTTTTCTTGTTGTTTGTGTTTTTGTAAGTATTGCTCTGCTACTGCTAAGTGTATTACAAATCCTGCCATTTGTTCTCTCCTTTAAAATTTATTTTTTTACTTTATATGATGTTTTTATTTTGCCGTTATTTTATCATATATTTTTAAGAATTTCTAGTATGCGAATTTTATCACTTTTTGTCGCTTTTTGACAAGTTTATTTTTTTTCAAAAAAAGTATTGACAAGTTTGATTTCTGATTGTATTATATTCAAAAATCAAAAGGTGGTGATGTTTTGAAACTGCTTGATTTATTTTTTGTTTTCTACGTTTTTTATCTTTTTATTACTTTTTATTCTTTATATACTTTTATTGATATTAAGGTGTTTAATAATCGTCAGGGTTCAAAATTAGAACTCAAAAAATCAGATTTTTACAAGTAATTTTGAATTTTTATTTTGAGAGAAAGGAGGTTTTTTAGGATTTTTAAATTTTTCATACGCATAGTTTTTTCTTTGCTTTTTATGGCTTTTTGCTCATATTTTAATTTCGTTTTGTTTTCACCAATTTTTAATTCTTCAGAAGTTATTTTTCCCTATAGTTTCCACCCTTTTAATATTTGTGAAAAGTCACCTGAGTTATGGGAATTTATTAAAATTTCTTTTTTAGTATGTTGCTCGTTTTCTTATTTTGTGGTGGGTAATTTTATATTCTCTTTTGTTTTACGTTTTAAACTTAATCGTTCTGTTTTGGCGGACTCTTCCATTGCCGTTCCTTCTTCGGATGCTTTATGTTTAACTGTTGGCAAAGATGAATTTAATAGGGTTATTAGGGTTCCTGAAAAAGGTCTTTTTCAGAATTTTCTGATTACGGGCACAATTGGCTCTGGTAAGACTAGTTCTGCTATGTATCCTTTTACTAGACAACTTCTTTCCTATTCTGCTAATGTTGAAAAAATTGGTATGCTTATTCTTGATGTTAAAGGTAATTATTTTGAGTTTGTTGAGTCTTTGTGCAAAGAGTTTGGTTTGAAGGATGATGTAATTGTTATTTCTTTGAATTCTGATGTTTTTTATAATCCTTTGGACAAGCCGAATTTGAAGCCTCAAGTTTTAGCTAATAGATTGAAAACTATTTTACTTCTTTTTTCAGAAAATAATAGTGAATCTTTTTGGCTTGATAAGGCCGAGGAAGTTTTGTGTGAATGTATAAAACTTTGTAGGCTTTATAATAACGGATATGTGACTTTTGAAGAACTACATAAGTTGGTTTTTTACCCTAATTATTATAAGGAGAAGTTGAAGTTTTTAAGAAAACTTTTTGTTTCTAATAAGCTTTCTCAACGTCAAATTTTTGATTTATCTTCTTGTTTAAATTTTTTTGATAAGGATTTTGAGAATTTAGATCAACGTACATTGGCTATTTTGAAGTCTGAGATTGGTAGAATTACTAATGCTTTTGTTTCGGATTTCGATGTTTTGAAGACTTTTTCTCCTCCTAAAAATAAGATTTCTTTTGATGGATTTTCAGATGTTATTAAAAATGGTAAGATTGTAGTTCTTTCTATGAATATCGCTGAATACCGTAATCTTTCTATGATGATCGCTGCTTACTTAAAGTTAGACTTTCAAACTGAGGTTATTTCTAATTTATCTAAATATGGAGCTATTCCGTGTGCTTTTATTTGTGATGAATATGATAAGTATGCAAGTAAGATTGATGGTGAGTTTTTTTCTTTAAGTCGTGAGGCTAAGTGTATTAATATTGTTAGTACTCAAAGCTTTTCTTCTCTTAAAGGTGTTCTTAAAGATGAGGATGCAGTTCGCATTATTATTCAAAATTTGATTAACAAAATTTGGTTTCGTACTGATGATGTTTTTACTATTGAGGAATCTCAAAAATTATTAGGACGTGAAGATAAAGATATTATTACTAGGAGTGTTTCTGAAAATGCTAAAGCTACTAGATTTAATTTTTTTACCAATACCTTTTCGTCTGAAGATTCCAATATTTCTGAATCTTTCAGTACTTCTAGTCAAAAAGATTTTGTGTTTGATTTTAATTTTTTTAGTCAAGAACTTGAGACTTTTTCTGCTCTTTGTTTTCTTTCAGATGGTTCTAAGGTTTTAAAGCCTTCTAGGCTGAAACTTTTTCCTTTTTTTGAAAATAATTGATTTTATATATTTTTTAGTTGCTAGTTTAAGTTTTATGACTTTTCTAGTTACGGAATTGGAGGTTTTATGAAATTTTTTAAATGTAAAAAGTTTTTTTTCATTAGTTTTTCTATTTTTTTATTTATTATTTTTGTTGGTTGTTTTTCTTCACCATGTTCTGCTTTAGGTGACCCTCAAATTGTTTCAAAACTGCAAAATGGTTTTGAAGATATTGAAGGATGGATTTTAAAGCTTGCTACTCCTGCAGCTGCTGTTGCTGTTGGTACTGGAATTTTCATGAGAAAGTTTAGTTTTGGTGATGAAGAACGTATTCGTTTAGGTAAAAAACTTATAAGAAATTCTTTATTTTCATATGGCTTTTTACTTGCTATTGATTTAATTTTATCTGCTATTAAATCTTTAGTTGGTTAAGTTTTGTTTTTATATTTACTTTTTAGATTGTATTTTTATATTTATATCTATTTTTATATTTGATTTTTAATTTTATTTAAATATTTTATTTCGGATTGGAGGTTTTTTTGGAAGGTTCTACTAATATTACAGATTCTATTATTCAAACTATTAATACTATTTTTGAAAAGTTGATGGGTTCTATTGATAATAATCTTTATTCTGTTCTTGATGAGATTACTTTTGTTGGGCCTAATATTTTGAAGGATAAAAATTTTGAAAAGATTTTTGGCACATCTGCTACTAATGGCATTTTGCTTATTGTTAATAGTTTACTTTTGGCTATTATTTTGTATTTTGGCATTAAGCTTTTTCTTGCAAATATTACTTATACTCAAGTTGAAAGACCTTATCAATTTATTTTTAAATTGATTATTTGCGGGATTTGCATGAATTTTTCATTTTTTTTGATAGAGTTGTTTCTATCTATTAATGATAATTTTACGATTGCTATTAGGCAACTTGGAGAAAATCTCTTTGGTAAACAGGTTTGTTTTTCTGAATTAATTAATATTATTAATTCTACTTTTTCTGTTGATACTAGCTCTCTCGATATTTTTTCTATTGATGGAATGATAAAAGGTACTTTGTCTGTTTCCTTATTGAATTTAGTTTTTACATATGCTTTTCGCTATGTTCTGGTTAAAGTTTTTGTTCTTCTTTCACCCGTAGCTATTTTGTCGCTTTCACTTTCTTCTACTTCTTGGTTTTTTAAATCATGGCTTCGTAATTTGTTCTCTTTACTTTTTATTCAAATTATTGTAGCTATTGTTTTAGTGCTTCTGTTTTCGATGGATTTTTCGTCTTCTAATTTGTTATTTAAGTTTGTTTATGTTGGTGGTATTTATGTTTTAATTAGAGCTAATTCTTTTGTTAAGGAATTTGTTGGTGGTATTTCCACAACTGTTGCACAAAGTGTGAATAAATTAAGGTGATTTTAACTTTTTCTTTGTTTATTTATTTTATGGATTTGGAGGTTTTTTATGAAGTTTATTTTTCCACAAAATTATAATTTTAATAATAAAATTTTAGGTTTTTTTGATTATTCTACTGCTATTTTTCTTGTTTGTTGGTGTTTTTTTATTGGTTGCATTTTACATTTTTTATTCTTTAGTTTAACTGTAAAAATTGTTTGTTTTATTGTTTTTTGTTTCCCTTTGGTTCTTTTTAGTATTGTCGGTTTTAATAATGAAAATATCTTGTATGTTTTTTCTTACTTATTAACTTTTGCTTTTAAGAATAAGTGTCTTTTTTTTGACAAAATCTCTTGAACTTTTCAATTAATAACTGTATAATCAAAAATAATATAAAATAATTTTGATTAGGAGTTATAAGATGAAACTTGAACAAAAAGATAAACCTTTATTATTTTCTGAAACTGTCATTCCTGATATTTTTTTCGCAGAATATCTGCCTGAAATTTCTGGAGATTGTTTGAAGTTATATTTGTATATGAGTTTTCTTTCTAAATATGGAAAGAGTGTTAAACTTAATGATTTGTCTAAAAAGTTGAATTTGCCTATTAAATCTATTAGTGCTTTTCTTGAGGTTTTAGAAAATCATGGTTTGATTATGAAGAAAACTTCTGGTTATATTGTTGTGAATTTACAAGAAATTACTTTGAATAAATTGTATTCTCCTAATTTGACTGCTTCTGAAGATAAAGTTAAATCTTCTGCTAAAAATCAATCTAGAGCTAAGGCTATTGAACATATTAATAATATGTATTTCCAAGGTGTTATGAGTCCTTCATGGTATAGTGATATTGATTTTTGGTTTAATTCTTATGGGTTTGATGAACAAGTTATGATTGCACTTTTTGATTATTGTTTCAATCGTTCTGCTTTACACAAGAATTATGTCCAGGCTGTTGCTGAGGCTTGGAATAATGATAATGTTAAAACTTGGGCTGATTTAGATGTTTATTCTCAAAAGAGAGAACGTTTGAATAATTATAAAAAACTTATAGCTAAGAAGCTTGGCAAACGTGGTAATCTTACTCAATTTGAGGAAGCCTATATAGAAAAGTGGATTATTGATTATGGTTATGACATGGATGTTATTGAAATTGCTTTAAAGAGAACAACTTTTAAACAAACTCCTACTTTTGAATATATTAATAGTTTGATTTCTGATTGGTTTGAAAGAGGTTTGAAAAAACCTGATGAAATTTTAGCTTTTATTGAAAAAAGAAAGAAGCAAGCTAAAAGTGCTAAAGAGTTGAAAAAGAATTCTCTTAATGCTAATTATATTAAAAGAAGCTATGATAATTTAGATTTTTTATATGCTAATAATTCTAAAAAGGAGGCTTAAATGGCTAATGATGTGTTAAATTCTCTTTTGAAAGAGTATGAACATAAAAAGGTTTCTGCTGAATTAGATTTGGAAAGAAGAAAAGAAAACTTATATGCTTTGTTGCCTGATTTAGCTGAGATTGATGATGAACTTAATTCTTTTGCTCTTGATACTACTAAATGTATTTTGCTAAATAAAAAAGGTCATTCTTTAACTGCACTTAGAAAAAAAATTTCTGAATTGAAAAGAAAAAAGAAAAATATTTTGACTTCTAATGGTTATGATGCTAATTTTTTGAAACCTTTTTATGAATGTAAACTTTGTTGTGATACTGGTTTTATTTCTTCAGATAATGGAAAAATTATGTGTAATTGTTTGAAACAACGCTTGCTTAATGCTTCATATGATAATTCTAATATGTTTAATTTAAAAAATCAGTGTTTCGAAAAATTTAATGAAAAAATTTTTTCTAATAAAGTTGATTTTGAAAAATTTGGGCAGAATATTTCTCCTAGAGAAAATATCTTGAATATTAAAGATAGAGCTATTTTCTTTGTTGAAAATTTCGATAATCCTAATGTTAAAAATTTACTTTTTACTGGTGGTACTGGTCTTGGCAAAAGTTTTATGTCTGGGTGTATTGCTAATGAACTTATTAAGAAAAATAAAAGTGTTTTTTACCAAACTGCACCTATCCTTTTAGATAGTATTATTGATTATAAAATGTCTCGAAATAAGGATCTTTCTAATAATATCTATAAAACTGTTTTAGAAACAGATCTTTTAATTATTGATGATTTAGGTACTGAGAGTTTAAATAAAATGAAAATTAGTGAACTATTTACTATTCTGAATGCAAGAATTATGAATGTTAATAATAAGATTACTAAAACTATTATTTCTACTAATCAGAGTTTAATTGATATTTTTGATTCTTATGAAGAACGTATTGGTTCTAGACTTGCTGGATATTATGATATTTATATGTTTTTCGGAAATGATTTACGTTTTAATGGCAAGCATTAGTTTAAATAGATTAAAAAAATACTTAAGCAAAATTTGCTTAAGTATTTTTTCTAGTCTATTCTTCCATTTCTGGTGTTAATGTTTCGATGCTTACTACTTTTCCTCCATCAGATGTTCTCATTAATGTTACTCCTTGTGTTGATCTTCCTAATACACTTATGTCTTTTACATGAAGTCTTATTATCGTTCCTGTATCTGTTATTAACATTACATCATCTTCTTCTGTTGATATTCTTACTCCTACAAGATTTCCTGTTTTTGGTGTTATTTTATATGTTGTTACTCCTCTTCCTCCTCGTAGTTGTACTCTATATTCATCTAATTCTGTTCTTTTTCCAAATCCATTTTCTGTTATTGCTAGTAATGTTGCTTTTCCTCCTGGTATTATTGATTCCATTCCTATAACTTCGTCTTCATCATCTATTCTTATTCCAATTACTCCTTGTGCTACTCTTCCCATTGGTCGTACATCTTTCTCATCGAATGTTATGCTCATTCCTTTTCTTGTTACTAATACCACATTATCTTCACCATCTGTTAATCTTACTTGGATTAGTTCGTCGTTTTCTTTTAATGTTATTCCTTGCAATCCTGTTTTTCTAGCTGAGTTATATTCTGATAATGCTGTTTTCTTAATCAAACCGTTTTTTGTAGCCATTAATAAGTATTTTCCTTCTGCAAAATTTTGAATTGGTATTACTGCGGATATTTTTTCTCCTGGGTCTAAACTTAATAGATTTACAATTGCTGTTCCTCTTGCTGTTCTTCCTGCTTCTGGTATTTCATATCCTCTTAGTTTATATAGTTTTCCTTTATTTGTAAAGAATAGTATTGTGTCATGTGTTGAGGTTGTAAATATTTGTTTTACAAAGTCATTTTCTCGTGTTGCTATTCCAGTAATTCCTTTTCCACCTCTTCTTTGACTTCTATATGTATC
The DNA here is from genome assembly GCA_947623285.1 of uncultured Clostridia bacterium. GTDB lineage: Bacteria > Bacillota > Clostridia > TANB77 > CAG-508 > CAG-269. The sequence goes on from CANQGP010000002.1 coordinate 110,762, forward strand.
TATTGGCATCCTTTTGATGTATCCAAAGTGTGTTAAAGCTACTACGCATTGCTCTTCTTTTATTAAGTCATCTATGTCAATTTCGCCTTCTGCTGCTACTATTTTTGTTTTTCTTTCATCTCCAAATTTATCTCTTATTTCTATTAATTCTTCTTTTATTATTCCATATACTAATGTTTCACTATTTAGTATATCTTTTAAATGTGCTATTAATTCTAATAATGATTTATATTCATCTTCTATTTTTTCACGTTGCAATCCTGATAATGTTCTTAATCTCATATCCAAAATTGCTTGCGCTTGGATTTCTGATAATCCAAATCTTTCCATTAATCTTTCTTTCGCATCATCATATGAATTTCTTATTATTTCTATTACTTCATCTATATTATCTAATGCTATTTTTAATCCTTCTAAGATATGAGCTCTTGCTAATGCTTTATCTAATTCAAATTGTGTTCTTCTTAAAATTACATCTTTTCTGTGATCTATATATACCTCTAAGCATTGTCTTAATGTTAGAATTTTGGGTTCTCCTTTTACTAATGCTAACATTATTATTCCAAATGTATCTTGCATTTGCGTATGCTTAAATAGTCTATTTAATACAACTTGTGCATTTGCATCTTTCTTTAATTCTATTACTATTCTTACTCTATCATTTCTATCTGATTCGTCTCTTACTTCTGATATTCCTTCTACTCTTTTTTCTCTTGTTAATTTTGCAATATTTTCTATTAATTTAGATTTATTTACTTGATATGGTAATGATTTAACTATTATTCTTTGTCTATTATTATTCATTTCTTCTATTTCAGTTTCTGCTCTTAATGTTATTTTTCCTCTTCCTGTTGTATATGCTTTTTTTATTCCTTCTATTCCTAGAATTACACCCTCTGTAGGGAAATCTGGTCCTTTAATCACTTCCATTAATTGTTCATCTGTTACATCATCTTCATCTATTATTTTTATAATTCCATTTATTACTTCTGTTAGATTGTGTGGCGGTATATTTGTTGCCATTCCTACGGCAATTCCTGATGAACCGTTTACTAACAATGCTGGTATTTTTGCTGGCAATACTGTTGGTTCTTGCAATCTATCATCATAGTTTGGCATAAAATCTACAGTATTTTTTTCTATATCTGTCAACATATGCTCTGCTATTTTTGCCATTCTTGCTTCTGTATACCTCATTGCTGCTGCTCCATCACCATCTATTGAGCCAAAATTTCCATGTCCGTCTATTAACATATATCTCATTGAAAAATCTTGAGCCATTCTTACCATTGCATCATAAACAGAACTATCTCCATGTGGATGGTATCTTCCTAAAACTGATCCTACTGTATTAGCACATTTTCTATATGGCTTGTCTGATGTTATTCCATCTTCATGCATTGCATATAATATTCTTCTATGTACAGGTTTTAATCCATCTCTTGCATCTGGTAAAGCTCTTGAAACAATAACACTCATTGCATAATCAATATAAGCTGTTCTCATTTCTTTTTCAATGTCTCTTTCTATTATTTTTCCATCGCGTCTCTCAGGTGGTGTTTCTTGCATTTGTTTTTCCTTCTTTCTCTTGAATTTTATACATTTGTATTATACTAAAATAGAGATTTTTTTGCAAGTAAATTTAAGTAAAATTTCTGCTTTTTTAGGGAAATAATAGCTTTCAGCTCTTTTTGTTTTTACAAACTTTCTATTAGCTCTAATTGATTTTTATTTATATTAAAGTTTTGTCCATTATTTTTAATTAATGTGTGTAGATTCTCTACTGCTCGAGCTTCTTTTACAATTTTTTCAATCGGAGCTAAATCCTTTAATTCTTTTTCTATTTTGCTATACGTTTTTTCCATTTTTTCAAAATCTTTATTATTATAATTGTTTTTCCATTCTGAAATGTATTTAGATAAATTTATTTCTTTTTTATTTTGTTTTTCAAATGTTTTTTCAATATTGCTTTCCACATTATTTAATATAATTTCTTTTCCATTAGATAATAAACTTGCAACATTTTTATCTATTTTTCCTTTACTATTTGCTTTATCTATTGCAAAATCTAAAGCTGAAGAAATTCCATCTATTAATCCTCCCTGTTTTACAGCTTCTTTCATTTGATTTGTATTTTCAAAATTTCCTGTTAATATACCTATTGCACTTTTTCCTAAATCTATTGTATCGTTTATCGTTTCTTTTATTCCATCTTTCAAACCATAATTTAATAAATTATCTTTTATATTTATAACTTGATCTTCAATAAAATCTGGTAATAAAGCTCTTATTCCAATATCTAATGCACCATTTATTGCTTTTCCTAAAATTGAATTTAAAAAATTAGATTGTTCTTTTCCTATTTCATTATTTTTTTTATTTTTTATCTCTAAATTTTCATTAATTATATTTTCTATTTTTTTACACTCCTTTTTTATTTTTTTATTTAAAAATAATTTTTTCATAAATTTATTTTTATATAATTTTTTTATAAATTTTTTATTTTATATTTTTTATATAAAAAATAATTCTTCATAAATTTTATTTTTATATAATTTTCTTATAAGATTTTCATTTTATATTTTTTTATATGAAAAATAATTCTTCATAACTTTTATTTTATAAAATTTTTTCATAAAATTTATAAAAAATTCATTCATAAAATGTTGATATAACTCAAATTTTATTTATATTTATGTAATCCGTACATTTTTTCGTTTTTTATGATGGACAATTTTTGCTTTTAAAAATGTGTAATTTATATTTTCGTTTATGCGTAAGCTTTTCTTGTTACTTTTTTATCTTTAATCTTTATTCCTTTTCTTTTTTTGTCTTATTTTTTTATTGGATTACTTCATAATTTTAGTTTTTCAGTTGTTTTTCAATTATCGATATATTCTCTTTTATTTCAACTGTTTGCGAGATTTTATTTTTGTTTACATATTATTTTCGTTTTATTTATTCTTTCTAGTAGTTTTTTATTTTTTAGTTTATGTAACCTTTTGTTTTTTTGACATTTATGTTTACTTTTTGTTGTTTAATAATTTTTGTGCCTGTTTTACTTTTAATGCGTAGACTTTTAGCATTTTCTTTTAAATTTTTCTTTTATCTTTTTTCTATGTTTTTTATAATCTTTCTTATTTTATTTTCATTTCATTAATTTTCATGTAAACTTACTTTCTTTTAACTTTTTTATGCTTTTTTTGATTTTGCATTTATGCACGTCTATTTGTGTTTATTTTGCAATTATTTATAATTGCTTTTTACTTTCTTTTGTATATTTTTAAAATTTTCTTTCTGTTTTTTTGTTAAATTTGCTTCAATTTTATTAAATTTATTATTTATTAATTTTTCATATTGAATATTATTTTCTATTTTTCCTATTATTTTTACTTCTTTAAATAAATTTTTTATTATATTTTTTTCAATAGAATTTTTATTATCTTTATTTATTAAAATAAAGATCTTTTCCTTTTTTATTTTTAAATTTTCTGTATAAAATTTTATCATTTTTTTACTTTTTGTAATTCCAATTAAATTAGGTTCAACTAAAATTATATTTTTTGAATTTTTTAAAATAAATTCTTTTTCTTCTTTTTTTATTTTATTTCCCAAGTCAATTATTATATTTTCAAATTCGTTTTTATTTATTATATTTTTTACAACACTTATTTTATTTGTAGATATTATTTCAAATTTTCTTTTTTTATTATTATTTAATAAAAATGATATATCTTGATTTTCAATATTATTGAATTCAATTAATATTGTTTTTGATTCTTTATTTATTTCTGCAAAAATAATTGAATTAACACTCTTCCCTACACCTTCTTTTCCAGAAAATGTTATGATATTTTTTTCGTTATTTTCTATTTTTTCAATTTTTTTATTTTGAATATTTATATTTTGTAATAATTTTTTTATTTTTATTTTTTTAGTCTCATATATTTTAATATTTTTAAATCTACAAATTTCATTATTTATTTTATTTTTATCTTCAGTAATTATTAATATTTCGATACCTCTTATTTTTTCTTTTATTTTTTTTATTAATTGATTTAAAGATATTTCACCATCTATTTTTTCATTAATTATAATTAAATCAATATTTTTGTTTTTTTCTATTTGTTCTAAAATTCCTTCTTTGTATGAAATATCTTTACAAATAACTTTTATATTTTCTTGTTTTTTTAGCTCTTTATTTATTTCAGAATCTTCAATTGCTGTTATTATATTTTTCATTTATTTTTTCTCCTTCTATTATTTCTCTTTCTTCTTTAGAACTTTCTACTTTTATTAGAATATGATCATTTCCAACAAAAGTAAGTGCTTCCCCTCTTTTTAAAGATTTTATTTCTACTTTTTCTTTTTCAGTAAGATTGGTAAATTCACTTAAAATTTTTATATTTTCTTCTTCTAATGAAAAAAACGTTTTTATACTTGAATTGTTCAATATACTTTTTCCATATGTTCCTCCATCTAAACTAAAAATATCTGATATATCCTGGGTTATTGCAATACTACTTCCTCCATATTTTCTTATCGTTTTAAATATTTTATATATAAAACTTGCAACCTCTTTATTAGACGTTACCCCTATTAATCTCCAAATTTCATCTAAATAAATAGCTTTTTTATCTTTTCTATTTTCTTTAATTTTATCCCAAAAAATATCAGTAAATAAATACATACCATATTTTAAATTATCTTCTCCCAAATCATATACATCAGCTACTATTAATTCATTATTTAATTTAATATTTGTATAATTATTAAAAAATTTTAAAGACCCTTTAACAAAAGGCAATAATTTAATTTGAAATTTTTTTGTTCGTCTATCTTTTTCGAATTCATAGTACAAATCTTCAAGTATAGGCATATCTTTTTCTTTTTTAAATTTTCCTTTAATATATAAACTTTTATCATCAAAAGTTATATTTTTTCTTTTATAAGTTTGTATTAATTTCTCCTCTACTAAAGCCTTTTCTTCTTCATCCAATTCTCCAAAAATTAAATTAAAAAAACCAATTAATCTTCCTATCTTAGTTGCCAAATAACCATTTTCTCCCTCTTCAATACTTTCTTTTCTAATTTCTAAAACATTTATATAAGTATTTGAGGTAGGTCCAATTTTTATTTCTATTCCTCCTAATTTTTTACATAAATTATTATACTCGCGGTCAGGATCAATAATATATTGTTTAATTCCAATCAATTTATATCTTAAAATCAATAACTTACTATAAAAAGATTTGCCGTGCACCACTGGTTCCAAAAATACAAATATTTGCATTTTTATATTTATTTTTATATCTATCTATAAAAACTAAAGAATTGTTATAAACATTAGTCCCTATAAAAATACCATTCTTATCAAAAATACTAGAAGAAATAAAAGGATATGTTGCAAGTAACCCAGAAGTCAAAATATTTCTTTTAGCAACACTTCTTAAAACTTTTGGATTTTCCATAAAAGGTAAAGTTGAAATATATAATTCCTCTTGTCTAAAATTCGCACGTCTAGTTTGCATACCTTTACTTTGGGTTATTCCTTCAATTTTATTTAAATAATATTCTAATTTCTTTTCATCCTCAGCAAAAATATTAATATAAATATATAAATTATAAATATCTTCATTATTAATTTGAATTTCTTTTCTTATATATTTTGCATCATTGTAAGTAAAAGCTGCAATATCGATATCCTCTCTATTTTGATTATTTTCTTTTAGTTCAACACCAACATTCCCTATGTGATAAGTTAATTCTTTTATAGTTTTATATGGGTCTTTTCTTTCATAAAAAATAGACACATTCATATTTATATCTGTTTCAATTAAAGTTTTTAACAATAAATCCGTTTGCTCCCTATAATAATTAACAACAATTAAACCACCATAAAATAAATTATCAATTTCTAAATATTTAGGATTTTTAAAATTAATATAGGCTGGAGATATTTTATCAATCTCTGAAAAAAAACCTTTTTCAATTTCTAACTTATTAACTTTATTTTTATTTTTTTTAATTTTGTTTTCTCCTTTCTCAAAAATCTTTTTTACTATTTAAAATAATTACTCGCAAAAATATTTTTTTATTTTTATTAATTTATTTTTTATTTATTTTTAAAATTATTTTTAATATTTAAATTAATTAATTTAAATAATTTTTTATTACTCAAAATAAATAATTAAAATTCATTTAATTATTTATTTAAAAATTTTCTAGTATTAAAAAAAGAATCAAAAATATTTATTACTTCTTTTTTATCAACCACTTCAATAACAGAATTTCCACACCTTGCCAAACACTCTTTAATTTTAAAATATTTTTCTCTTAAATCAGCCTTAATGATTTCACTAGCATTACTAGAATTTTCAATTTTTTTTAAATTATCGGAAATAATAAGATAAAAAACCTTAGAAGAATTTTTTTGTGAAGAATTAATTTTTTTAATATAATTAATATATTGTTTTCCAAGTTTTCTAATATTTTTATTTTCTTTTTTTTGGATATTTTTTTCGATTTGATTTAAATGTTCACTTAAATCTTTTTTATTACTTTGAATAATTATTTGAATATCAAAATTACAAGTTTTTAAAAAAATCTTATACGAATTTAAAATTGAATTTTTTTCTAAATCAGACTTCAAATTATAATTTATTGGTTCGACTTTCAAAATTTTTATAATGTAGTCATTTTTTAATTTTATAAAACCATCATCGTCAAAGTAGTCAATAGGTAACCATTGTTGAACAGATTTCTCTTTTATAAAAAACCCTCCTTTCCGTAGTATTTATTAAATATAGTTACAAATAATTTTACATTATGTAATCAATTTTGTCAACAATTTTCCATTGACAAAATTCGACACCTCTTCCAGATTTTACCATTGTAAAAATGATAAAAATATTAAATATAATATAATAAATAAAAATAATAAAAAAAAAGAATAAAATAAATTAAAAAGTAAATAATAAAAATATAAGGTTAATAATAGTTAATCAAAAAATATTAATTTTATTAATATTTAATCAAATAAATTTATTAAAATTTATGCGATAAGAATTTATATGGTGTATGTAAGCTGTATAAAATGATATATGGTTAAATTATATGATATAAATTCGAGATAAGATTATTTTTATATCTAAGCATTAAGTGGTTGTTACTAGTCCCATCGGGATGAATACAGTTACTTCTGGTGTACTAATAGTCGAACAACTGATAAATATAGTTGGTATAGAGCTTAGTTATGCAGCAATGTATATTAGGTTCAAACATTAGGTATATTTGTCTGAGTTATAATTATTATTAGCTTTATAATTAAAGGTAGATAGCATCAACATAGCTATCTACCTTTAAAAAATATCATAAAATCATACATAAAATAAAAATTAAATATCTAAATTCTTAACATACTTAGCATTAGACTGAATAAACTCTCTTCTAGGTTCAACCTCATCCCCCATCAAAATCGTAAAAATTTCATCAGCCTTAATCGCATCCTCCATAGTAACCTTAATCAAAATTCTACCTTCAGGATTCATAGTAGTCTCCCATAACTGTTCAGGATTCATCTCACCCAAACCTTTATACCTTTGAATAGAAACAGAATCTCTTGCAATACCTTTCTCCTGTAAATCCACAAAAGCCTTATCCAAATCCTCATCAGTATAACAATAAATATCCTCCATTCCCTTCTTAGACAACTTATACAAAGGAGGTTGAGCCAAATAAACATTACCATTCTCAATCAATGGTCTCATATAACGGAAGAAAAAAGTCAAAAGCAAAGTTCTAATATGAGAACCATCAACATCTGCATCCGCCATAATAATAACCTTACCATAACGAATCTTAGTAATATCAAAATCAGCACCAATACCAGCACCAACCGCAAGAATAACCGGTTGAAGCTTATCATTATTATAAATCTTATCAGCTCTAGACTTTTCAACATTAAGCATCTTACCCCAAAGAGGCAAAATAGCCTGGAACCTTCTATCTCTACCCTGCTTAGCACTACCACCAGCAGAATCACCCTCAACAATATAAACCTCACACTCTTCAGCATTCTTACTACTACAATCTGCCAACTTACCAGGAAGAGTCGAAGTCTCAAGAGCATTCTTCCTACGAACAAGCTCTCTAGCCTTTCTAGCAGCAACCCTAGCCCTAGAAGCACTAATACACTTCTCTAAAATAGCCTTCGCAACAGCAGGATTCTCCTCCAAAAAAGTAGCCAAATACTCATTCATAGTACTCATAACAGCACCAGTAACCTCACTATTACCAAGCTTCGTCTTAGTCTGACCCTCAAACTGAGGCTCCATAACCTTAACAGAAACAACAGCCGTAATGCCCTCTCTAATATCCTCACCTTGAAGATTCGGTTCTTTCTCCTTCAAAATATTATGAGCCCTAGCATAATCATTAAAAACCTTAGTCAAAGATCTCTTAAAACCTTCCAAATGAGTACCACCCTCAATAGTATTAATATTATTAACAAAACTATAAATATTCTCCGAATAGCTAGTAGTATATTGAATAGCAATCTCAACAGGCACATCCCCATTCTTCTCAATATAAATAGGTTTCTTATTAATAGGATCCTTATTCTTATTCAAAAACTCAACAAAAGAATTCAATCCACCCTCAAAATGAAACTCAGACTTCTTAGGTTCCTCCTCATTCCTTCTATCCTCAATAGTAATCTTTAAACCTTTAGTCAAAAAAGCAATTTCTCTCAATCTCTTCTCCAAAACCTCAAACTCATAATCAAGGCTCTCAAAAATAGAATCATCAGCCAAAAAAGAAACCTTAGTACCAGTGCCCTTAGCATCAGCAACACGTTCCAACTTCTGAACAGTATTACCCTTCTCAAACTTCATCCTATACAAGCCACCATCTCTCTTAATCTCAACCTCAGTCCAAGAAGACAAAGCATTAACAACCGAAGCACCAACACCATGAAGACCACCAGAAACCTTATAACCACTATCACCGCCAAACTTACCACCAGCATGTAAAACCGTATAAACCGTTTCAGCAGTAGAAATACCAGTCTTAGGGTGAATCTCAATAGGAATCCCCCTACCATTATCAGTAACACAAATAACATTACCAGGATCAATCGTCACATTAATCTCAGTACAAAAACCAGCCAAAGCCTCATCAACACCATTATCAACAATCTCATAAACCAAATGATGAAGCCCTCTAACCGAAGTACTACCAATATACATACCAGGTCTCTTCCTTACAGCCTCAAGGCCCTCCAAAACTTGAATTTGGTCAGCACCATACTCATGCTCAAACTTTTCCATCGTGAAACTCCTCCTTATAAATCTTTCCATCCCTTACATTATATATAAAAAAATCTTTTTTTTCAATATCTAATTTCTCAGTACAAGTAATAAAAACCTGAACATCGCCAATCTTATCAAGAAAATTGCGAACTCTAACCTTATCCAACTCAGACATAAAATCATCAAGTAACAAAACAGGACTCTCCCCTATCTCATCCCTCACAACAGAAAGCTCCGCCAACTTCAAAGACAAAATAGCAGTCCTATTCTGACCCTGAGACCCGTAAACCTTCACAGACTTACCATTCAAAAAAATCTCAAAATCATCCCTGTGAACACCCTTAGTAGTCCAACCCTTAATAATATCCAAGCCTCTCCTCTCCAGCAACTTCCTCTTAAAAACATCCTTATCAGAACACTCCGACAAATACTCAATATCAATCAATTCCCTATCATCAGTAATCTCCTTGTGAACCAACTTAATCACACCATTAATCTTATCCACAAAATCCTTCCTATAAGAAAAAATCTTAACCGCAAACTGAGCCAACTTCTCATCCCAAACATCCAACAAACTCGGATCCTTGCCCTCATCCTTAATCTGTCTCAAATAAAAATTCCTCTGCTTCAAAGCAGCATTATAAGCATTCAAAACAAAAATATAATTCGGTCTAAGTTGACCAATCATCATATCCAAAAACCTACGCCTATTCTCAGGGCCACCCTTCAAAATATTAATATCATCAGGAACAAAAACAACAACATTCAAATTACTAACAAGATCAGAAAGTCTCTTAAGCCTAACGCCATTCAAAAAAACAACCTTCCTATCATCCAAAGCAACCTTAACCTTCACTTCCCTGTCAGCCTTTTGATAAACAGCCTCAACCAAGCAACCATCACAATTCACATTAATCAACTCATTATCCTTGTTAGCCCTAAACGACTTGCCCATCGCACACAAATAAATAGCCTCAATAATATTAGTCTTACCCTGAGCATTCTCGCCAAAAAAAACATTCACATTCTTATTAAAAACAACACTCTCACAATCGTAATTCCTAAAATTACGAACCATCAAACTCTTGACCCACATCCTAAAACACAAACATTCAAACCACAAAACACAACAAACAAGTCATGCAAAGCAATTCAAACTCAATCCTCCTTCAACCTAATAGGTAAAATCATATACACATAAGAATCATTCTCAATAGACTTAATCAAACAAGGAGAAATATTCGAACCAAACTGAATAAACACTTCCTCATCATCAATAGCCTTCAAACTATCCAAAAAATACTTAGGATTAAAACCAACCTCCAAGCTCTTACCCTCAGTCGAAACAAAAAGCTCCTCCTTAGCATCACCAGTCTGATTAGTACAAGAAATAACAACATTTCCCACACCAACATTAACCTTAACCGGATACTTCTTCTCCTTCTCAATAGCAGAAGAAGAAATCAAACTAATCCTCTCAAAACTATCCTGAATATTAGCCTTATTAACCCTAATTCTAGTATCCCAACTCTCAGGAATAACATTCTTATAATTCAAAAACTCACCATCAATAATCCTAGTAACAATCTTACAATTATCCAACTGAAACAACGCTTGATTCTTAGCAACACCAATCTTAACAGGCTCAAAAGAATCACTCAAAATCTTATTAACCTCAACCAAAGTCTTGCCAGGAATAACCGCACTAAAATCATTAGTCTTCTCCTCCAAAAACTGCTTCCTCAAAGCCAACCTAAAACCATCAATAGAAACCACACTCAACTGATTATCCTTAACCTCAAACAAACTACCAGTAAAAATAGGTCTAGACTCCTCAGAACTAACAGCAAAAATAGTCTTCCTAATCATATTCTTCAAAACATTCTGCTCCAACTCAATAGAATTCTCAACCTCAATCTTAGGAAGCTCCGGAAACTCCTCAGGATTCATAGTAGCAAGCTTATACAAAGCACCCTCACACTCAATCTCCAAAAGACCCTGTTCATTAAGCGAAATCTTAATCTCAGTATTAGGAAGCTTTCTAATAATCTCACTAAACATAAACGCATTAACAACAGTATTGCCCTGTTCAAGAACATCACACTCAAAAACAAACTCAATACCAATCTCCAAATCATAAGTAGTCAACTTAATCTCATTATCATTAGTTTGAATCAAAATTCCCTCCAAAATAGGCATCGTCGTTTTAGAAGCAACACCTTTTGTTACGGAATTAATAGCTTTAAGAATTGAATCCTTATAACAAACAATCTTCATCATCAAAACTCCTTCTAATATAAATAATAAAAATAGTAGTAATAGTATTAGGAACAGTGGAAACTGTGGAAAACACTGTTAACAATTGAAAACCCTAACAAAACTACTGTTAATAAAAAAGTGGAAAAAACCAAAAATAATCAACAAGTAAAAAAACTAAAAGTGGAAAAACGACTTTTTCACACATTCTACACACGTTTTTCACTACCCCCTGTGGACAGTCAATCAACTGCTTCCGTAAGAAGAAAAAGAACATCAAAACACAAACAGCCATTTCAACAAACAACAATTTCAAAAAAGTAAAAAAAACATTTTCAAAATCACACTTTGCCATCCGTAATAATATTTTTAACACTTTCCACAATCAACTTAGTAGAAGTATTCTCCTTAATCTCCTTATCAATCTTCCTAAAAGCATGCATAACAGTAGAATGATCACGATTACCAAAATGCTCACCAATCTTAGGAAACGACATATTCGCAACCGACCTACAAAGATACATCGCAATCTGTCTAGGAAAAGCAATATCATTAGAACGCTTATCACTAGAAAGCTCATCCTTATCAATCTTAAAATACTTAGCAACAGTCGACTTAATAAAATCAGCCGAAATCACCTTCTCATTAGCAATCTTAAACTCATTAATAACCATCTCAGAAAGCTCAACAGTAATAGGACTATTAGTAAGCGAAGCCCTCGCAACAATCTTATTAAAAACGCCCTCCAACTCCCTAATATTAGAATCAATAGAATTCGCAATATTAGAAAGAATAAAATCATCAATAACAACACTCTCATCCTGAGCCTTCCTGCGCAAAATAGCCAAACGAGTCTCATAATCCGGACAAGAAATATCAGCAAGCAAACCACCCTCAAAACGAGACTTCAACCTATCCTCCAACAAAGGAATATCCCTCGGAGGCTTATCACTCGAAAGAACAATCTGCTTACCATCAGCCTCAAGAGAATTAAAAGTATGAAAAAACTCCTCCTGAACCTTCTCCTTACCAGCAATAAACTGAATATCATCAATAAGCAAAACATCAATATTGCGGTATCTATTACGAAAAATCTCATTCTTATTATCCTTAATAGCATTAATCAACTGATTAGTAAACTTCTCAGAAGTAACATACAAAATATTAAACCCCTTAAAAGTCTCAATAATCCTATTACCAATAGCATGCATCAAATGAGTCTTACCAAGACCAACACCCCCGTACAAAAACAAAGGATTATAAGCACTAGCCGGTTTCTCAGCAACAGCAAGAGAAGCAGCATGAGCAAAACGATTATTATCGCCAACAACAAAAGTCTCAAAAGTAAACTTAGGATTCAAAGAAACCCTATTCTCCCTAATCTCAGAATCAGGAACAACAGAATCATCAAAACCATCAGACTCATCAACAGAAGAAACAGAAGAAGAAGCATCAACAACACTAAACTTCCACTCCCTGTTAGTAATAAACTTAAGAGTATTAGAAATCAAATCAAAATAACGAGTCTCAATCATCTCCTTTTGAAACTCAGAATTAACAGTAAAAACAATATTATTGCCAACAATACTCCTAATACCCAAAGGCTTAATCCAAGTCTCGAAAGTAATAGAACTAACCTCATTCTTCAACTCATCCTTAGCACGACTTAAAAGTTCATCTTTATTAAAATCCATTTCAAAATCCTTTCAAAAAGCTAATTATCCACAAAATTATCCACAAATGTTAAAAAAACACTGTAATAAAAATGTAAAAAACATGAACACAATTAAATAAAAAAACATTAAAAATTGTGCATATCTAAGACAATTCATATCATATCAAAAAAAACACAAATAAGTCAAGAATATGTCAAAAAAAGATAAAAAATAAAAAACAAAAACAAAAAAACAAAACAAAAAAACACCAAAATCTTGAATCCGTAAATAAAAAAATCAAAAACACTTGACAACAACAGCAAAAATACTGTATAATCGATATACTTGTTAATTTGAAAAAAATAAAACAAAAAATAAAAAAACAATAGGAGGTAAAAAATGAAAAGAACATTTCAACCAAAAAAAAGACAAGAAAAAAAAGAACACGGATTCATGAAAAGAATGAAAACAACAGCAGGAAAAAAAGTACTAAAAGCAAGAAGAGCAAAAGGAAGAAAAAAAATAAGTGCATAATTCATAATAAAACCTTCAAAACAGAAAGGGAAAAACAATGAAAAACACAAAAATGCTAAAAAAAAATTATGAATTCAAACAAATACTAACAAAAGGAAACCACTACACAGGAACAAAAATAGAAGCATACATAATGGAAAACAACAAAAAACACAACAAACTAGGACTAGCAATAGGAGTAAAAAGAGGAAAAGCACATGCCCGAAACAGAATAAAAAGACTAATAAGAGAAAACTACAGAAAACAAGAAGAAAACATACAAACAGGGCACAGCATAATCTTCCTATCAAAAAAAGGAAAAGAACTAAAACAAATAACAAACAACGAAATAAAACAAGACATAGAAAAAATAATACAACAAGCAAAAATAACAAAAAAAGAAGAAAAAAAATGAAAAAAATAATAATAAAAACCATAGAATGGTACCAAAAACACATATCCCCATGGTTAGAAACAAAAAACATAAAATGCAAATACTATCCAACATGCTCAGAATACACAAAACAAGCAATACAAAAATACGGAACAATAAAAGGAACAGCAAAAGGGATAAAAAGAATCATAAAATGTAACCCATTCTCAAAAGGGGGATATGACCCACTAAAATAAAAACTAACCAAGTTGCAAAAAAGCAACAAAAAAGGAGATAAAAATGTTTAATTTTTTCGCAGGAATATTTGGATACGTATTAAACTTCCTATACAACATAGTAAACAACTATGGAATAGCAATGATACTATTCACAATAATAATAAAACTACTAATGTTGCCACTATCAATAAAACAACAAAAAACAATGAAAAACAGTGTAGCACTACAAGAAGAAATGAAAAAAATACAATTCAAATATAAAAACGACCAAGTAAAACAAAACGAAGCAATAATGCGACTATACAAAGAAAAAAACATGAGTCCATTCAGTGGATGCTTAACATCAATACTACAAATAATACTAATACTATCAGTATTCTACCTAGTAAGTAGCCCAATAACATACATGAAACATGTAGACCTAGGCAACAAAAGAGCAAATCCACTAGAAGACCCATTAAAAACATATATGGAACAAATAACAGAAAACGGACAAGCAGGAAACAGAGCATACATAGAAATAGACTTAATCAGAAACTACCAATTACTAAAAGAAAAAAATCCAGAAGACGAAAAAGTAGAAAACTTCAACATAAACATGAACTTCTTGGGACTAGACCTAAGTAAAATACCACAACAAAACATGAACGACTACACAGTATACATAATACCAGTATTATACATAATAACAACATTCATATCAATGAAAATAACAATGTCAATGCAAAAACAAATGCAAACAAAAAAGAAAGAAGAAGTAATAGACATAACAGAAGAAAGCACAGACAAAAAAGAAGAAAAAGAAGAAGACCCAATGGAAGCAATGATGCAATCAAACAAAATGATGACATGGATGATGCCAATAATATCAATATCAATAGCATTCATAGCACCATTAGGACTAGCACTATACTGGTTAGTAAGTAACATATTAATGATAATAGAAAGACTAGTACTAAACAAAGTCATGCCACAAGAAGAAAACTAAAAAACGTCTTTATAGTAGACGCAAAAACTATAAATATAAAAACAAGGAAAGATAGTAAAAATGAAAAAAGTTATAATAGCCGAAGGAAAAACAACAACAGAAGCAATAAACAACGGGTTAAAACAACTAAATACAACAAAAGAAAACGTAACAATAAAAGTATTAGAAGAAGAAAAAAGAATGTTCTTCAGCATACTAACACCACGAGTTGTAAAAGTAGAAATGACACTAAAAGAAAAAGAAGAAAAACCCGAGCCTGTAAAAAAAGAAAGAAAAAAAATAAAACTATCAGAAGAAGACCAACAAAAAGGAAAAGAAAACGTAGAAGAATTCCTAAAAAAAATAACAAAACACTTCGAAGGAGAAACAACATACACAGTACAAGCAACAGAAGAAGGACTAAACATAGACATAATGAACAAAAACCTAGGATTTCTAATAGGATATAGGGGAGACACCCTATACGCGTTCCAAGACATATTATCTTCAGTAGCAAGCAAAGGAACAAGTAACAGAGTACGTGTAATATTAGACATAGAAAAATACAAAGCAAAAAGAGAAAAAACACTAGAAGACTTAGCAACAAGAATGGCAAAAATAGTAATAAGAACAAGAAAAGAAATAAAATTAGAACCAATGAAGCCATATGAAAGAAAAATAATACACACAAAACTACAAGAAAACAACAAAGTAGAAACAAAAAGCATAGGCGAAGAGCCACATAGAAGAATAGTAATATCATTAAAAAAATAAAAAATCGGAGGTCAAAGATCGGATTTATAATCAATCTTTGACCTCTTTTAATAGAAAAAACAAACAAAACTCAGTAATGCAGATTAAAAAAAATTATCTCGAAATATAAAAAAGAAAGGAGAAAAAATGAGTACAATAGCATCAATCTCAACAGCCCCACGGAATAGGGGGGATAGGAATAATAAGAATGAGTGGAAAAAATAGTTTCAAAATACTAGAAAAAATATTTAAACCAAAAACACCACAAAAAATAGAAGAAATAAAAGGATACACAATAAAATACGGAACAATACACGAAAACAAAAACATAATAGACGAAGTACTAGTATCATACTTCAAAGCACCAAAAAGCTATACAACAGAAAACATGTGTGAAATAAACTCACACGGAGGAATAGTAGTAGTAAGAAAAATATTAGACCTATGCCTAAAAAATGGAGCAGAACTAGCAGAACCCGGAGAATTCACAAAAAGAGCATTCCTAAACGGAAGAATAGACCTGCTACAAGCAGAATCAGTAATAGACATTATCGATGCAAAATCAGAAAAAGAAGCAAGAGCAGGAATACAACAACTAGAAGGAAAACTATCACAAGAAATAAAACAAATAAAACAAAAAATAATGGACGTCATGGTAAACCTAGAAGTATCAATAGATTACCCAGAATACGATGTAGAAGAAGTAACAAAAGAAGAACTAACAACAATGCTAACAGACACTAAAAAAAGACTAAAAACATTAGAAAAAAGCTTTGACGACGGAAAAATAATAAAAGAAGGAATAAAAACAGCAATAATAGGAAAACCAAACGCAGGAAAATCCTCACTACTAAACGCAATACTAAAAGAAAACAGAGCGATAGTAACAGAATATGAAGGAACAACAAGAGACACCATAGAAGAATTCATAACAATAAACGGAATACCACTAAAACTAATAGACACAGCCGGAATACGAAACGCAAAAGACGAAGTAGAAAAAATAGGAATAGAAAAAGCAAAACAAATAGCAAAAAACGCAGATCTAATAATAGCAATCTTCGATAGCAATAAAAAATTAACAAGCGAAGACAAAGAAATACTAGAACTAATAAAAAACAAAAAAGCAATAATAATACTAAACAAAATAGACTTAAAACCAGCAATAACAGAAGAAACAGAAGAATTCAAACAAATAAAAAACAAAATAATAAAAACATCAGCATTAAAAGGAAAAGGAATAGAAGAACTAAAACAAAAAATAACACAACTATTCAACTTAAAAGAAATAGAACTAGACAATGAAGTAGTAATAACAAACCTAAGACACAAAAACCTTATAACAAAAGCAATACACAATGTTGATGAAGCAGAAAAAACAATCCAAGCAAACATGCCAATAGATATAGTATCAATAAATATAAAAAACATATTAGAAAATTTAAACACAATAACTGGGGAAGAGGTGTCTGAAGAAATTATCAATGAGATTTTTGCTAAGTTTTGTTTAGGTAAGTAATATAAATACGTAAACACGTTATGTTTCTGGAATGAAATAGTAAAGAAAAAACAAAACTGTAAAAATGTTCTACACAGGAATCGTCCCGTGAAACATGCAATAAATCAAGCAAAATTAACAACAGGGGCGAACAAAAAAAGTTGAGGAACATTTTGCAAAGCAAACCCAAAAAACGTAGTTTTAGAAGATAAAAAAAGGGAGGAGAAAACAAAAAATGAAAACATACTTAGCGGGGGAATACGACATAGCAGTCGTAGGCGCTGGCCACGCAGGATGCGAGGCAGCGCTAGCGGCTGCGCGCATGGGTATGAAAACCCTAATATTCTCAATCAGCCTAGAGGCAATTGCAAACATGCCATGTAACCCACACATAGGCGGAAGCTCAAAAGGGCACCTAGTCAGAGAAATAGACGCCCTAGGCGGAGAAATGGGAAAAAACATAGACAAAACAATGATACAAATAAAAATGCTAAACACATCAAAAGGACCAGCAGTACACTCACTAAGAGCACAAGCAGACAGAAAAAAATATCATATGGAAATGAAACACACACTAGAAAAACAAGAAAACCTAGAAGTAAAACAAGGAGAAATAGTAGACATCAAAATAGAAAAAGGAAAAGTAACATCAATACAAACCGACGTAGGCGCAATATATAAAGTAAAAGCAGTAATACTTGCAACAGGAACATATCTAAAAGGAAAAATACACATAGGAGAATACTCAAAAGAAAGTGGTCCAGATGGAGTAGCAGCAGCAAATGCACTATCAGATGCGCTAAAAAGGATAGGAGTAGACTTAGTAAGATTCAAAACAGGAACTCCAGCTAGAATAAATCGAAGAAGCATAGACTTCAGCAAAATGGAAGTACAAAAAGGAGACGACAAAATTGAAGCATTCTCATTTGATGATGAGCCAAAAGAATTTGAACAAGTAGACTGTTATTTAACATACACAAACGAAAAAACACACCAAATAATAAGAGAAAACCTAAATAGGTCACCATTATATTCAGGCAAAATATCAGGAACAGGACCAAGGTATTGTCCATCAATAGAAGACAAAGTAGTAAGATTCAGCGACAAACCAAGGCACCAAGCATTCGTCGAACCAGTCGGAACAGACACAGAAGAAATGTACATACAAGGAATGAGCTCATCACTACCAGAAGAAGTACAAATAGCACTATATCACACAATACCAGGACTAGAAAAAGCAGAATTCACAAGACCAGCCTACGCAATCGAATACGACTGTATCAACCCACAAAACCTAAAACTAACATTAGAATACAAAAACATAGAAGGATTGTTCTTAGCAGGACAAATAAATGGAACATCAGGATATGAAGAGGCAGCAGGACAAGGACTAATAGCAGGAATAAATGCAGCACAAAAAATAAAAGGAAAAGAGCCAGTAATATTAGATAGAACACAAGGGTACATCGGTGTACTAATAGACGATATAGTAACAAAAGGCACAAACGAGCCATATAGAATGATGACATCCCGAGCAGAATATAGACTATTACTAAGACAAGACAATGCAGACTTAAGATTAACAAAAATAGGACACGAAGTAGGGTTAATATCAGACGAAAGATATCAACGTTTCTTAAAGAAAAAAGAAAACATAGAAAAAGAAATAAAAAGACTTAAAAAAACAACAGTAAAACCAACAAAAGAAGTAAACAAAATGCTAGAAAGCAAAGGTACAACACCACTTACAACCGGAAGCAAATTAGCAGAATTATTAAAAAGAACAGAAATAAAATATGAAGACTTAGCACAAATAGATAATAACATGCCAAAACTAACACAACAAGAATCACAAGAAGTAGAAATACAAGTAAAATATGAAGGATATATAAAAATGCAAGAAGCACAAGTAGAAAAATTCGAAAAACTAGAAAAAAAATTGTTGCCTGAAGAAATAGACTACGAAAAAATAAAAGGACTAAGTCTAGAAGCAAGACAAAAGTTAAACAAATTCAAGCCACGCTCAATAGGGCAAGCCTCTAGAATATCAGGTGTTTCACCAGCTGATATATCGGTGTTGTTGATTACTTTAAACAAAAGTTAAATTTATTATATATTAATTAATATACTATATAAATAATATAATTTAATTACTATAATATAAATATATAAAGCTGCGTAAGCGACCAAACGGAGCTTTAGCGAAGTGCGACTTGGAGCAATCTTCAATAAATTTTTATTTTATTGATTGCGACACCAAAGCTTGGATATTTATATTATAGTAATTAATAAATAAGGAGATAATATATGGAAAAACAAGAATTTATAGAAAAATTATCAAATGGCATGGAGGCTTTAAACATAAAACTAACGCAGCTCCAAGCCGAACAATTTTATACATATATGCAACTATTATTAGAATGGAATCAAAAAATAAATCTAACAGCAATAACAGAACCAAACGAAATAATACAAAAACACTTTGTTGATTCAGCAACAATAGTGAAACATTTAGAAAACACAAGAACAATAATAGACGTGGGAACAGGAGCTGGATTCCCAGGAATACCAATAAAAATAATAAAACCAGAAATAGAAATAACACTATTAGATAGTCTAAACAAAAGAATAAAGTTCTTAGAAGAAGTTATACAGCAACTAGAACTAAAAAAAATAAAAGCAATACATCAAAGAGCAGAAGAAGCAGGAAAAAACAAACAATATAGAGAAACCTATGATGTAGTGGTATCAAGAGCTGTAGCAAACATGACAACACTAAGTGAATACACAATACCATTCATAAAAAAAGACGGAAAAGCAATATATATGAAAGGATCAAAAATACAAGAAGAATTAGAAAAATCAAAAACAGCAATAAAAAAACTAGGGGGAGAAATAGAAAAAATAGAAAGTTTTGATCTTCCAGGAACAGAAGAAAAAATAAAAAGAAACAACATAATAATCCACAAAAAGTGCTTGACAAGTGGAAAGTATCCACGTGCATTTGCTCAGATTAAAAGTAAACCTTTATTTTAAAGAATTAATATAATAATTAAAATACAATAAATAAACTAATAATAAATTTATGAACTCCTCCCAACATCACACAATCTGTATTTTAACAAGTTAAAACAGATTGTAGCTTGTCGGTCCCCACAGCCGTCGTTTTATAAATTTATTATTAGTTTATATCTACTTATATAATTAAAAAAATTTGATATAATTAATTTTAACGTCAAAACATATCTAGGGTCTCTCAAACAACAGTCTTGACTTATAAAATTAATTATATCAAATTATAGAAAAAAGAAGAAAAAACTTGCATTTTTCTTCTTTTTTTATTGACTTATTACCAAAGATTTTATATTATATAAGAAGCAAAAACACAAAGAAAAAAAGCATAAAAAACTAAAACTAATAAATAAATATTAACTAGAGAAAAAGGAGGCAAAAAACGTGGGGAAAATAATATCAGTAGCAAATCAAAAGGGAGGAGTAGGCAAAACAACAACAACAGTTAACCTAGCAACAATACTAGCAAAAAAAGGCAAAAAAACACTATTAATAGATGCAGACCCACAAGGAAATGCAACAAGTGGAGTAGGAATAGAAAAAAAGATAACAAAATCACTATATAACATATTAATAGACGATACAGAAATGGAAGAAACTTTCCAAAAAACATCAATAAAAAATCTAATAGTATGCCCATCAAATATGGACTTAGCGGGAGCAGAAGTAGAACTAGTATCAATGATGTCAAGAGAACAAAGACTAAAAGAAAAACTAATAAAAATAAAAGACTTCTTTGACTTCATATTAATAGACTGTCCACCATCATTAGGGCTAGTAACATTAAATGCATTCACAGCATCAGATAGTGTACTAATACCAGTACAATGCGAATACTTTGCACTAGAAGGATTAGGTCAATTATTAAACACTGTAGAATTAGTACGAAAACACCTAAATCCAAAACTAGAAATAGAAGGTGCATTACTAACAATGTATGACATAAGAACAAACTTATCAAACCAAGTAGTAAAAGAAGTAAAAAAATACTTTGGAAAAAAAGTCTACAAAAACGTAATACCTAGAAACGTAAGACTTAGCGAAGCTCCAAGTTATGGAATGCCAATAACAGAATATGACCCAAGGTCAAAAGGGGCAAAGAGTTATGTAAAGTTTGCAAGAGAATTCATAAAAAATAACGAAGAAAACTAAAATAAAGATTTAACTAAAAATCAAAGAATACAGAAACACTTTAACAAATAAAAAATAACGAAGAAACTATGTAGAGGTAAAAGCCTCAAAAAGAAAGGAAGGATAAAAATGCAGAAAAAAACAGGATTAGGAAGAGGATTAGATGCACTATTTGGACCAGTACCTGAAGAAGAACAAATACAAGAAAACGAAACACTAAAAACATTAAAAATAACACAAATAGAGCCAAATAGAGATCAACCAAGAAAAAACTTTGACCAAGAATCATTAGAAAATCTAGCAACATCAATAAAAGAATTTGGTTTAATACAACCAATAGTAGTAACAAAAAAAGACGATTACTACTCAATAATAGCAGGAGAAAGAAGATGGAGAGCTAGTAAAATAGCAGGTCTAACAGAGATGCCAGCAATAATAAGAGAAGACGACGAAAAAATAAATTCACAAATAGCAATAATAGAAAACATACAAAGAGAAGACTTAAACCCATACGAAAAAGCAATAGGACTAAAAAACCTAATGGACAATTATGGATTCACTCAAGAAATGCTATCTAAAAAATTGGGAAAAGCAAGAAGCACAATAGCAAATCAAGTAAGAATACTAAACTTAACACCACCAGTATTAGAACTAGCAAAAGAGGGAAAACTATCAGAAGGACATTGCAAAATATTAGTAGCAATCGATGACCCAGAAAAACAATATAGAATGGCAAAACAAATGGTAGAAAGAAACGGAACAGTAAGGCAACTATCAAAAAAAGTAAAAATAAAAATACCAAAAGAAGAAGACGAAAGAAACCACATACTATACAAAAAAATAGAAGATTCATTCCAAGGTTTTTTCGGATCAAAAGTAAAATTAAACCCAGGAAGAAGAAGAGGAAAAATAGTAATAGAATACACATCAAATGACGACTTAGAAAGAATTTTAGGTTTATTAGAAAAATAAAAAACAAGTGAGCCTGTCACTATTGCTTAATAAAACAGGCAAAACTGCAAATGATTTTTACTAAAATAAACAACAACTAATCCTCTGATAAGAGCAAAAAGAAAAAACAAGGAGAAATGCCTATGAAAACAACAGAATTTTTACAAAACGAAACAGTAGCAATAATATTGATAGCAACGGTATTAATACTAGTGCTACTAGTAATATATCTAATGATAAAAACATCAAAAATAAACCAAAGATACGAAAAATTCATAAAAAAAATAGGTAACAGCAAAAATATAGAACAAGACTTAAAAAACTATATGAACAGAGTAGAAAGAGTAGAAAAACAAAACTCAGAACTAGTAAGAGCATGTGACATACTAGACGACAACTTAAAAATATGCATACAAAAAACAGGAATGGTAAGATATAATGCCTTTAGAGACACAGGAAGTGAACTAAGCTTCGCCTTAGCACTATTAGACAGAAACAACAATGGAGTAGTATTAAACGGAATATACTCACGCGAAATGTCAAATATATATGCAAAACCAGTAAAAAACGGAATAGCAACATTTAAAATATCAGAAGAAGAAGAAAGAGCAATACAGAAAGCGATAGAAAGTTAATAAAAACAAATAAGAAAGAGCAATAGAGAGTCAATAAAACAAAAAAGAAAGGTAATACCAATAAATGTTAGAAAAAGTAAAAACAATAGCAAAAAAACATGACAACATATGCGTTGTAATACTAATAACATTAATAACATTAGGATTAAACCTTAATCAAAAAATATCAAATGGCGACGAAGTTTGGTGTTTTCAACACTTATATAAACTATACAACGGATGTAAAATATACACAGACGTAAACATAATAACAACACCGCTATATTGGTACATAGGATTAGGATTCCTAAAAATACTAGGAGCAAACATATTATCACTAAGAATATATCACGAAATAATATTAATACTAGTAGGAACAACAACATATCAAATACTAAAAAAATTAGGTCTAACAAAACCAAAAGCATTAGTATCACTAGCAATAATAATGTGCCTAGGACTATTCAAACAAATAAGTTCAATGTACAATGGATTATCACTAGCACTAACATTAATAGGAATACTAAACCTAATAAAAAAACAAACACCAAAACAACCATATATACAAGGAATAATAATATTCCTAATAATAATGACAAAACAAAACATAGGAGTATATTACGCAATAGGACTAATAATATATGAACTAATATCAAATAAAAACAAAAAAGAAAAAGCACAAGCAATAACAAAAGAAATAGTAACAGCAGCAGCCCTTATAAGTCTAACCTGTGTAATAATGCAAATAAACGGAACACTTGAAGGACTTTTAAACTATACAATATTTAACATAAAAGAATTCTCAAAAGAAAATGTATCAATATTAACAGCATCAATAATACGAATACTAATCATGATAGTAGCGATAATATTAGCAATAATAATAGTAAAAAACAAAAAAATAAAAACAACACAAAAAACAAAAGAAAACCTAAAAATATTAGCAATATTCTCAGCAATAATGTCATTAATAATATACCCAATAAACAACGAACACCATAGTGTACTAGCATTTCACATCTCATATATATTATTAATATATATAATATTCGAAATACTAGCAAAAGACTTAATAGAAGAACTAATATCAAAAAAAGCAAAAGAAATAATAACATTGTTAGTAGTAACAGTAATAGCAACACTATCAGCAATAAATATAATAAACATAGTAGAATGGTCAAAAAAAGTAGGAAACGCAGCAGGAACACCATATTTTGGAGGGATATTAGAACAAGAAACAAAAGAAAACATAACAAAAGTAAACAACTACATAAAAGAAGCAAACAAAAAAGTAATAATACTATCTACAAAAGCAGCATTATATAACATACCAGAAAAAAGAAACAATGGACCATATGACTTGCCATCAAAAGGAAACTTAGGAAAAGAAGGAGAAGACGGAATAATACAAAAAATACAGCAATTAAAAAACACAGAAATACTAATAGAAAAAGAAGAAAAAGAAATGTTTTGGCAAGAATCAAAAAAAATAAGAGAATACATAACAAAAAACTTAACACCTAAAGGAGAAATAGAAGAATTTTCAATATATGAAACCAAAAATATTGACAAAAACACATAAAAATGTTAATATAAATATTGTCTGCTAGACAGCCTTTAGGCAAAATGGAGAGGTGGTCGAGTGGTTTAAGGCACCAGTCTTGAAAATTGGCGTGCGTTCATAGCGTACCGTGGGTTCGAATCCCACCCTCTCCGCCAAACTAAATAAAAAATGTAGGTGTACCCAAGCGGTGAAGGGGACAGTTTGCTAAACTGTTAGGTCGAGTAATCGGCGCGGAGGTTCGAACCCTCTCACCTACGCCAACAAAAAGATGGTTCACTAAAAACTATCTTTTTTTTGTTACATATAGAATTGTTACATATAGAAATCGCAATACAAAATATTTATTACATATACCAAAGCTAAATTTGTATAAAACCAACACGGAGAGATGGCCGAGCGGTTTAAGGCACTAGTCTCGAAAACTGGCGTGCGTTATATAAACGTACCGTGGGTTCAAATCCCACTCTCTCCGCCAAAAAAACTATACAAAATCATAAAAAACTATTGACAAAAATAAAACGAAAAGATTATATTAAAAATATCAAAACAAAAAATAAACTAAAAAAATAAGCTGCACTAAGCATAAAAAGTATCAAAACAAAACACAAAATTGAAAAAAAAGACAAAATATGGTATAATAATACATAGAAAAACAAAACATAAAAACTAAGCAAACTATAGTAAAAAAAGACGAAAGGAGGAATATTATTATGAAAAAAAGAACAAAAATATTGCTAATAATATCAGTGGTAATTGCAATAACATCAATAATAATTCCTCATGTAGTACAAGCAGACTTTAACTCTGGCGAAATAAAAAGTATAGTAGAAAATGAAATAAACAACAATAACGAAATACAAGCAATATCAAACGAATTCGGCGACGTCATAAAAGGTGTAGCAAACCTAGGAAGTATAATATCAGTAATAGCACTATTACTATTAGGAATCAAATACATGGTATCAAGTGTAGACGAAAGAGCAGAATACAAATCAAGAATGGGAGTATATTTACTAGGAGCAATATTTGTATTTGCAATATCAAGAGTATTAGCAATAATACAAGAAATAGGAACAACAATCATACAAAGTGGAAGTGTAGAGCAAGCAGGACAAAGAGTAGTAACAATAATATCAGTAATAGGAAGCTTATTATCAGTAATAATATTAGCAGCACTAGGAATCAAATATATGGGAGGAAGCTTAGAAGAAAAATCACAATACAAAAACGCAATGTTACCATATTTAGTAGGAGCAATACTAGTATTTGCAGCATCACAAATAGCAGGAGTAGTATATCAACTTGCAACATCATTGTAAAATATGGTATAATATATATAGGCAAAATATAAAAAAGATATTAATGTTTAAAAATAAAATTAAAATAAAAGGAGGAAAAGAAAATGAAAACTAAAACAATTATGAAAATAGCATCAATTGTATTAACAATGTCAATGATGTTAATGGTAATTTCACCAGTAGTATTTGGTGAAATACAAGGTCAAATAGACCCAGCAAGTGTATCAGGAGCAGCTGATACAAGTACAGCCGGAATTCAAAAAGTAGGTAACCAAATAGTAACAATAGTATCTGTAGTAGGATCACTTGCAGCAGTTATAGTGTTAGTAGTATTAGGTATTAAATACATGATGGGAAGTGCAGACGAAAGAGCAGAATACAAAAAGACACTTATGCCATACGTAATAGGTGCAGCATTAGTATTCGCAGCATCAGCAATAGCAGGAATGGTATACAACTTCGCAAATACTATAAAAGCAAGCTAATCAAAATACATAAAAATATTAAAAGAGCTCTATTCAAAAGAGCTCTTAATTTTTTATGCCATATTATTAATTCTAATCCAGTTGCTATAAGTTTAAATTATTACTAAATTAAGACTTTATCATATGAATAAGCCAACTTGCAAAATAATAAAACATTATAATACCAAAAATAAAATCAAAAAATGGCCATAAATGAGGTAAAATCCATAAAGAAGCAATTGCCAAAGTAATAATCATTAAAACAAAACTAATTATTCCCTTAGTAGCAAATGAAGTTGCCACCAGAATAAAATATAAAAAACAACTGAAAAGAAAAACAATAAGTCTCACAAAAAGCATAAGAAGTGACATAAAAATAATCCTTTCTAGGTTAAAATTTTAACCTGAATGTAATACACAAGAAACTTTCCTTAACATAATTATACCATAATTTAGCAAAAAAGTAAAAACATACAAAGAAAACAGTTGAAAAACCACGAAAAATAAGGTATAATATAAAGTAGGAAGAAGGTGAGAGCCATGAAAAAAATATTATTAACAATAATAATAACATTAGTAACAATAAGCTGTGCAATTCCAAGTTTTGCATCATCAATAGAACTAACACCACAAACACAAGAAACAATAGAAATAAAAGAAGAAGCAAAACTAGCAGCAAATGATGGAACAATAAGCGGATTACTAAATGCAGGGAAAGACTTTATATCAGAAGGAGAATCACAACAAAAAGACCAAAATGGTAATCCAACAACAATAGACACACAAATGTTAGGACAAACAGCAGGATTTATGTATAAAATAATATTAGGAATTGGAACACTATTAGCAACAATAGTTGGAATAGTAATAGGAATCCAATTTATGATGGCCTCATCAGCAGACGAAAAAGCAAAATGGAAAGAAACATTAAAAGTATATGTAGTTGGAATAATAATAGTATATGGAGCATTAGGAATATGGTTTATGATGTCAAATATATTAAATAATATAACATAATATGAAAAAAGCACAAAAGAAAGTAGAAAATAAAAATTCTACTTTTTTTTTATAAAAAAACAGCAAAAGCAAGTATCCCTAGAAAACCTCTAAAAACCAACTATTACAAGAATATTACAAAAATATTATATTACTGTAATAAAAGCAAAAAACGTTACAAAAAACGGCAAAATTTGTTATAATGTAGATAATTATAAGTGTGATAAAAGAGGAGGAAAAGGGATGGCATATAATATACCCAGAAACACAAAAGGAGAAGGAAGAATTTTATTCATATTCTCAACCAAAGCACTAATATATACATTTGTAGGAATAGTAATGGGCTCATTATTTTACTTCATATTCAATGCAATAGGACTACAAATAGTAGGAATAGTAATATGTGCAATATTTGGATTAATAGGCTTTGCAGTAGCAACATTCAAAGTACCAAACATACGAGGAATAGAAGCAACAAAATCAATAGGAGGAGAACAAATAGACGAAATAATAAAAAGACTAGTAAAATTCAGAATGAAAAAAACCAAAAAATATGCACTATTTACCACAAAGGAGGAAGAGAACAATGGATAATGATGGAATAACAATGATATTAACAATCGTATTAATAACGATGATTGTAATAGTAGCAATAATGGCCATAGTATACCTACGACTATTATCAAAAGACAAAAAAAGAAAAAAAGAAGAGCAAAAATATGCAGAACAAGAAAATCCAGAACAAAACAAACCTAAACAGCCATCCGAAGAACAACCAGAAATAGGTAGCATTTTAGATTTCATGGAATTCGAAACTGTTGAAGATAACATGATAATAAAAAAAGAAAGACAAAAATATCTAATGGTAATAGAATGTCAAGGAGTAAACTACGACCTAATGTCAGGAGTAGAAAAAAATAGTGTAGAAAAAGGATTCTTACAATTCTTAAACACATTAAGACATCCTATACAAATATATGTACAAACAAGAGCAATAAACTTAGAAAACACAATAGAAAGATACAAACAATACCTACAAAACATAGAAACCACATATTTTGCAAGAAAACAAGAATACCAAGAAATACAAGGCAACCCAAGAATATCAGACGAAATAAAAGCACAAAAATTCTTTGAATTAACAAAAAGTTCAAACTTATACGAATATGGAAAAGACATAATAAAAGACACAGAAAGAATGAGCTTAAACAACAATATTCTAAACAAAAAATACTACATAGTAATTTCATATCTATATGAAAATCAAGGAGGAGACTTAAAATACACAAAAGAAGAAATTAGAAACATGGCATTCTCAGATTTGTATACAAAAGCACAATCAATAATAAGAACATTAACAGCATGTGGAGTAAAAGGAAGAATATTAGACTCAATACAATTAATAGAACTATTATACATGGCATACAACAGAGACGGAGCAGAAAGCTATGGAATAGAAAGAGCATTAAGGGCAAGCTATGACAAACTATACTCAACAGCGCCAGACGTATTCACAAAGAGATTAAAAGAACTAGACAAAGAAATAGAAAAACAAGCAACAGTAAGAGCAAAACAAGAAATAGCAAGAGCAAGAACACAAAAAGAAAAAGAAATAGAAAAACGAGAACAACAAAAAGAACAATTAATAGAAGATATGGCAAAAATCATATTACAACAAAATAAAAGATACTTAGGAAAAGACATAGTAGATAGAGCAATGAACAATATAGAAAACGATAAAAAGCAAGAAGGAGGGGAAATCAATGAGGAAAAAGAAGAAACAACAACAACAGGAAAATAATGTAACACCAAAAAAAGAAATACCAACAAGTTTAAACAAAACAACAATAAAAGAATTGATAGCACCCTCAGGAATAGATGCATCAGACTTAGATTACATAAAAATAATATCAAACACAACAAGATACGCAAGAAACTTTGTAGTATCAACATTACCAAGAATGTGTACATTCCCAAATTTATTTAGAGAAATGTACCTATTTGGAGACATAAACACATCAGTATATATAAAACCAGTAACAGAATCAAGGTCACAAACAGACTTGAACAGAGTAATAAATGAACTAGAAACAGAAAGAATAGTAGCAAGAGATAAAGGAAATATAAACAGAGAAAGTACATTAAGACAAAAAAGACTAGAAACAGAACAACTAAGAGACGAAATAGCAGCAGGATTTAATAAACTATATGAAGCCTCAATAATATCAACACTATTTGCATATAATCTAGAAGAATTAGACAAGCAAACAAAAATGTTAACAGCAGAAATGTCAAAAAACTTAGTAGATATAAAAAGTGCATGGGGAATACAAGAAGAAGCATTTAAATCAAACATACCATTAATGCAAGACTCAGTACAAAAAAAGCATACATTTGATAGACACTCAATGGGAACAGTATTTCCATTCACAACATGTGACGTAGGACATGACACAGGAGTACCAATAGGATTCAATAAACAAACAGGGACACCAATAATATTCGATAATTTCCACTCATCATTAACAAATTATAACATGGTTATATTTGCTAAATCAGGAGCCGGAAAATCAGTAACAATGAAAATGTTAATATCACGTTCTTCAGTTTTAATGAATATAGAAAGTTTAGCACTAGACGCAGAAGGAGAATATAAAATAGTTGCAGAAAGTCTAGGAGGAATAAATGTAACACTAAGTCCAAACTCAAAAACAGTAATAAATGTATTTGACATAGAACCAGAAAAAGTAAAAGACGAAATAACAGGAAAAGAAAGAACAGTAGTAAACGTAGAAAACAAAGTAGAAGACGTAACACAAGCACTACTAACAATGGCAAGAGGAAGTACAAGAAGTACAGAAGTAAACGAATTAACAAAACAAATAATAGCAGAATCAGTAGCAGAAGAATATGTAGCATTAGGAATAAACAGTAATCCAAATAGCCTATATGAAAAAAGCAATACAATTAATACTAATACTCAACTATACAGAAATAAAAAGAAAATGCCAACAATAGGCTCATGGTATAGAAGAATAATGTACAAAGCACAAGAAAACACAAACGACGATTATAGAATACATTATAGTTATTTACTAAAAGTAATGAAACAATACATAAGAGAATATGATGGACAAATGGCATACTTCGACGGTCAATCAACATTCGACCTATTAGATGGAGCACCATTTATCAATCTAGACATATCACAACTAGAAGAAAGATTTGCAAGACCATTAGCACAACAAATATTACTATCATGGATATGGGAAAAATTTGTAAAGAAAAACAGTGAAGACAGAACAAAAGCAAGAAAGAAAAGAGTAATACTAGACGAAGCATGGATGTTATTACCATATCCTGAAGCAGTAGACTTTTTAAACACAATGGCAAGACGTGCACGTAAAAGAAATGTATCACTAGCAATAATCTCTCAAAGATTCCAAGACTTTTATGAAAAACCAGAAGCACAAGCAGTACTAACATCATCAGACACAAAAATGTTTTTAGCACAAGACAAATCAGAAATACAACAACTAAAAGAAGTATTTAAACTAAGCGAAGGAGAATCTAACTTTTTAATAACATGTCTAAAGGGAGAAGGCTTAATAAAAGTAGGTTCAGACTCTGCAATAATACAAATAACACCAACAGCAAAAGAATTCGAATTTGTAGAAACAAACTTAAACAAATTAGTACAAAAGAGGCAAAGATAGAGATAGTAAAATAGAGAGGACGAGAAATGAAAAAAATTGTAGAAAGCAAAACAGGAAAATTAATAATAACAATATTAATTACCTTAATACTCTTTAATTTTATAGTACCAACATACTCACATGCTACAGGAGAATGGGCAGGTAAATTAATTGAACCATTAGCAGACCTTACATGTTCAATAGGTGATGCATTGATGAATACAATGCAAAGCCTAATGATGCCAGGAAGTCCAGTAGCAGTAACTAAAAGAAGTATATTTGATGATATAGCACAACAAGATGGAGATTATAGTTTTTTTGACAAAATTGGTAATTTTTTTGGAAAGCAAGCATCATCTGATACAAGTACCGGAACTGTAATTATGGAAGGAGCTGGCGCAGGTTCAGGAATAGGAGCTGCTCTTGGAGCAGTTATTCCAGCTCAATGGCTTACTGTACCAGCTGGAGCGGTTATAGGAGGGGTTGTAGGTGGACTTGGTGCTTGGGCTACAAGAGGAATTGCTAGACTTTTTGCAGGAAATCAAATAGATGAACGATTCAATCAACAAGTTTTTCCAGCTATAGCATATAGCCCTATCGCTATTTTTTCTAACAAAATACCAGCATTAGATATAAACTTTTTAAACCCTGGTAGTAATTTTGAAGATCAGTACTATTATTTAATAGCAATAAGCGAGTTAAACAGTAAAGATGAATATAAAGAAATAGCAGGATCGGCTTATGGAATATATGATGAAGATATAATAAATCAAAATTGGGAATTGGCAATGCAAATAAAAGAAGCTAGAAATAATCCTGCTGTAAAAGAACAATTATTAAAGGGTGGAACAGTAAAAGATACCGAAGGAAATGATTTAGATATAAATTCATTAGGAAATACTGCAATGATAATTGGTCCAATAATATCTAAATGGTATGTAGCATTAAGAAACATTGCAATAGTTGGACTAATGATAGTATTGCTATACATAGGTATTAGAATATTAATTTCAAGTGCAAGTGAAGAAAAAGCAAAATATAAAACAATGATAAAGGATTGGGCAATAGCTTTTGTATTAGTATTTTTTATACACTATATAATGTTAGCTATGCTTACCATAACTGATGCAGTAACGAATATGTTAAGTTCTACATCATATAAAGAATGGGAATATACACAAAGTAATGGAATAACTATGAAAAGAAAAGATATAACAGACGTATTGTTTAACAATGTAAGAATGAGAGAAACAGAACTAAGAAGTGGACAAAAAGAAAGTGAAACAGGGTGGTTAGATACTTTTGGATATGCAGCAATGTACGTAACATTAGTTTTCTATACAATAATCTTTACATTCAAATTCCTAAAAAGGGTTGTATATATGGCATTTCTGACATTGATTGCGCCGATGGTTGCATTAACATATCCATTAGATAAAATAAATGATAAACGAGCGCAAGCATTTGGATATTGGTTTAAAGAATATACGTTCAATCTGTTAATAGCACCAATTGATTTGATTTTATATTTAGTTTTAGTAGGTTCAGCAATAGATTTTGCTAAGGCAAATATTTTATATGGATTAGTAGCAATAGGTTTTATATTAGAAACTGAAGATATTATAAAAGCAATGTTTGGAATAAGAGCTGAAGGTGGAGCATTTGGAAGTAGTTTTGCAGCAGGAGCACTATTCTCTTCAGGATTACATATGTTAGATAGAATTACAAGTGGAGCAAAAGGATTAATAACAGGAAGCAGAAATGATAAAAATAAAAACAACGAAAATGATGAAGATGAAGGAATCAATGAAATGGATGATCCAGATGCTACAATAAGCTTAGGAAGTTTCAATTCAGGTGATGAAGAAGAGCCAGAAGCAATAGGCGAAGGAGACGAAGAGCATATACCAGAAGAAGGAGATCCAGACTTTATTGGACCACCAAGACCACCAGAAGAAGAAATACCACAAGAAGGAGACCCGGACTTTATCGGACCACCAAGACCAGAGGATTACGAAGAAGGTGAAGAAGAACTTATGCCAGAAGAAGGAGATCCAGACTTCATTGGACCACCAAGACCAGAGGATTATGAAGAAAATATGCCAGAAGAAGGAGATCCAGATTTTATCGGACCACCAAGACCACCAGAGGAAGGCGAAGATGCAGAACATATACCACAAGAAGGAGATGCAGATTTCATTGGACCACCAAGACCACCAGAAGGAGGAACATTAGGAGCAGCAGCTAATCAAGGAAGTCAACCAAGTAGATTTAGAAGAAGTATACGTGGAATAAGAAAAGTTGCAGGAAGATATATTAATACTAAAAATGGTGACAGACTTGCTAGATTTGCATTAAAATCTGGAGCAAGAATTGTAGCAGGAACAGCTGGAGCAGCAGTACTTGGTACAATGGGATTAGCAGCAGGACTTGCAAGCAAAGAAGGATTCTCTGGTGTAGCTAAATATACAACAGCAGGAGCGGTTTCAGGAGCAACATTAGGAGCAGTAGGAGCCAATATAGGAATGGCAGGAGTAGATGCAGCAGGAAGAGCAGGAAAAACAGCAGTAAAAGATTATCAGTCTGAATACTATTCTCCAGAAGAGAGAAGAAGAAGAAGAAATGAAAAAATTGAAAAAGAATTTTATAGTGATAGAGATAATATAAACTATTATAAGAATAATTGGGGAGCAGAAAGATATAAAGAAAAAATGGATCAAGCTGTTATGATGAAGAGATATGGCATTAACAAACAAAATCAAATAGACAAAGCATTAAAACTAATGGATAAAATGCCAGATTTAACAGAACAACAAGCAGCAACAGCAGTAAAAATGGCAGAAAATACGTCACAAGCAAAACTAAGAAACTTAAAAGATCGTAGAGAAATAATGGAATCAGCAGCTGCAGCAATACCTAATGAACAAGATAGAAATAAATTTATGACAGCATTAGACCAATACCATGGAATCGACGAAAGTGATTCAAGAGCATATAATGCACAAGTAACTAGAATGCAAAGAGAAGAAAGAGAACAAAGAGAAAGATTAGAAAGAGAAAGAATGCAACAACAAGAACAAGAAAGAAGAGAAAATGAAAGAGCAGAAGAAGAAAATCAAAGACAACTTGAAAATAATACTCGAGAACAACAAAATCAAGAACGAATGAATGAACGAAGAAATGAACAAGAAAGAAATAACAATAATAACCAAAACGAAGATTTTATAGACCCACAACAAAGAGCAGCTCAAGAAGATAATATTAATGACGAAGATTAATAAAATAAACATACTAAATAGTTAAAATTGGAAGGTATAACTATGGGAAATATAATAAGGTTTTTTAACCAAAACAAAAAACAAATAATAAGAGCAGTCTTAATAATACTATTTGTGATCATAATAATACAAGTATTAAACAACATGGCAAAAGAAAAAAATAAAAATTTTACTGAAACAGAAGATAAATCAATAGATTATGGAAAAGATTATTCAATAATTTCAGATGAATATAAAGATGAAAGTACATATAAAAGAGAAACAAATATATTAAATCAATTTGCAAATTATTGCAGCGAAAAAAACTATGAACAAGCATATGCTTTATTAACAGATGATTGTAAAGAAGCCTTATATCCTGATATTGATACCTTCATACAAGGATACTGTAACAAAAATTTTGAAGACAAAAAAACATGCAAATTTCAAGCTTGGAATGAACAAACATATTTAGTAGAAATACGTAGAGATGCAATGTCAACAGGAATTTATACAGAAACAAATTATTTACAAGATTACTACACAGTAAATGGAAATAAATTAAGTATAAATAGTTTCATAAAAAGACAAAAAGTAAATAAAGAAAAAGAAGAAAAAAACATAAATGTAAAGGTGATAAATGTTGATTATTACATAGATTATACAAGTGTATCATTTAATGTATCAAACAATACTACAACAACAATGATAGTAGATACAAAAGCAGACCCTAATTCACTAACAATAGAAGACGGAAATGGAACAAAATTCACATCAAATGTATCAGAAATACCGTCATCAGAATTAGTAGTAAACCCAGGAACAACAAAAAATATAACAGTCCAATTCCAAGTAGGATATAGAACAGATTTAAAACTAAGAAATATAACATTACAAAAAATGTATAGAGAAAAAAGTGGGTTAATAGAAGTAACAGTAGAAATATAAAACGTACAAATAAAACGTAGAAGGTGGTGAGTATATGAAGAAAAAACAAAAAATAGTTAAAAAAATCAAACGAGTAATCGGAAAAATAATGGCATTAGTAAATTTTCTAATTATATTTACCACTCCTTTTATGCCAATTTTACAAAATGTATCATATGCAGAACAAGCATCAGCAGAAGAAGCAACGGCAGGTAGAGATTTAGGAGAATACAGAATAACAACATATTGTTACCAATGTAATGATGATGGAGCAGGAAACTTTGGAACACAAGCTACAGCAAGTGGAAACCCAGCAACAGAGCATCACTCAGCAGCTATAGATATAAATGGAGATATAAATGGTTTAAAATTAGGGGACAGAGTAAGAATAGGAAACGAAGTATATACCATAGAAGATTATGGTGCAGGACCAGATAAAAGCACATTCAAATCAGGAGTAAATGAATTTTTAGACTTATATGTAAGTGTACCTGAATGTTGTGGAGGAGAATCTCAGCCATATGCTGAATATGATCATATATATTTATTAGATGGAACAACAGGAGACCAAAATCAAACAGCAGAAGAAGCGGCAAGTAATTTAATAGATTATACAGCTTACATTAAAGTCTGTGGAAGCAAAAAAGATGGATATTATTTAAACTTTGTTGATGATATAGATGAAAAAATACAAGAAAAAATAGACTCAAATCCAAGTTTGTACCGTATGTATAATATATCAGTAGACACAGTAAAAACAATGATAAAAGCAGAAATAGCAACAAAGTTTCCAGACTTTGGAGAAGGAATAGATGTAAGTGATATAACAGGAATATCAGGTTCAAGAAGTGGAGCAACTTCAGGAACAAGCCATTATAATGTATCAGGAGAATTTGCTTGGCCAATTGCAGGGCAAAATGACCCAGCAGAAAGAGCAGCAGCTATAACTTCATTAAGGTCAGAAGGTAGAGTCCACCCAGTATTTGGAGGAACAAGACCACATGAAGGAATGGATATTGGAGTAGATTCAGGACATGAAATTATAGCAATAGCATCTGGAACAGTAACTACATCAGGAGAAAGTGGAGGATATGGAAATCTTATAGAGATAACACATGATGACAAAATAGATGGACAAACATGGACCTCAAAATATGGGCACAACTCAGTATTATTAGTACCAGAAGGAACACATGTTAACAAAGGAGATGTTGTAGCACTAGCCGGAAGCACAGGTTGGTCAACAGGACCGCACTGCCACTTACAAATAGAAATAAATGGAGAAGTTGTGGATCCTTTAGAGTTTTACTCAGAAGATGAAGTAAATGGACCAGGAACAGGAGATTATGCAGGAGTTACGTTAAAAGGTTTAAAACCAAAAGGAGCAACAAAATCTCAAACAACTAATACAGGAACAAACACGACAACCAATACAGCAATAAATACAACGTCAAGTACAAATTCAACTCAAGCAAATAACAATTCAGGAACATTGGATGTAGTTGCAGCAGCACAAAAAGTTCACCAAATAATAGAAAATGGATATAGTTATGCGAATGATAATTCATATGAAA
This sequence comes from uncultured Clostridia bacterium, assembly GCA_947623285.1. Lineage (GTDB taxonomy): Bacteria > Bacillota > Clostridia > TANB77 > CAG-508 > CAG-269. Next base: position 147,870 of record CANQGP010000002.1, read on the forward strand.
CAGTAGAAGAATCAGAAGCGGCAGGACAAAAAACAGTAGACTGTTCAACGTATGTAGATTGGGTTTTACATGAAATAGGATTAAATATAGACAATAGATATTGTCCTAATTTACAAGCTGAATTAGATAGTGCAACATGGTGTACAAGAGTAGATCAATCACAAGCTCAAGCGGGAGACATAGTATTATTCTATGGACATGTTCAAATGTATGGAGGAAAAGCAGAAGATGGAAGTGATATGTGGTATAATGCAGGTTCAGATGCAGCAATTTCAATGAGTGCACCCCCTGGTAGAGGAATGTCATTTAGTGATGGAGTAGTAGGAATATATCACATAAACGATGCAGCAATTAGTAGTAATGGAGCAACAATGACATCTAGTTCTAGCTATATAACAAATTCAAATAATATAAAAGAAGGAAATAGAGAAGAAGCTTTCCAAGGTGCAGTAAATATGAGAAGAGTAACACCAAACTTAGACCAAGGAGAGTTTAATACAGAATTAGGAGATAAAGATTATACAGATACAAGAGAAGGAGAAGAAGGTAGAGGAACAAAAAAAGATATTCCTTTAAATGTTCAAATGAAATTAAAACAAGTATCATGTAAAAGTAATACATCAATAGATTTTAGCGAATTACAATACTTAGAAATTCCATATGTTAATTTCTGGGGAGATATAAAAACGGGAACAATGATAGTAAATAGGTCATTAGCAGATGAAGTATTAGACATTTTCCAAGAATTATATAATATAAAATATCCAATAGAAAATATGCAAATAATAGATAACTATTATTCACCAGATAGAACATATGTGACAGCAAGAGCTCCTACAAATAATAGAACAAGTACATCCGGAAGAATAAATCAACAGAATACAACAACAAATAGTACAAGTACAAACAATAAAAATACGACAACAAGCAATACAAGTAATAACAACACAACAACAAATAGTACAAATAATAATAAAAATACAACAAATAAAACTCCAACAACACAAACCAAAAGTCATACATATACAATAAGAGGAACTTCAGACATACTAAAAACATGTCAAAGAGATGATAACGCATACTCATTCTATTATGAAGAAGGAGGAGCACATGCAACAGGAAATGCAATAGATATAAACCCATTCATAAACCCAATAGTACAAAATGGAAATGCAACAAGTCAAACAGAAAGTAGATTTTTAACAAGAACAACAGATAATTTAAGAGATGATAATGAAAGAAATGCACTATTAACAAAAGAATCACAAGCGGTAAAAATATTTGAAAAATATGGTTGGACATGGGGAGGAGATTCCACAGATTCCACAGTAGCATATGGACATTTCGAAAAACCATTATCAGAAAGCACAACAACACATATAGAAGGAATAGAATCAAAAGTATCAGACCTATCATTTGTACCAAAAGATATATTTGATGCACTAGTACAACAAAATGATGATAGAGCATTACAAACATTCACATTAGATTCAAGTTTTAATATAATTGTAGCATCATGGAGTTATTCAAATGGAATAAGAAAAATAACAACAGGAAGTACATTAGATTTTAGAAAAGGACTTAACAAATATACAATGCCAGTTGAATTATTAGCAGCAATATTAATAGATTCAGATGATGCAAAATTCACAGAAGAATTAGCAAAACTAGGAGCAAATAGTGAATATGTAATAGCAGTAGAAGACAGTGTAACATTAACAAAAACAAAAATAGAGAAAAAAGAAGTAGTAGAAAAAACAACAGAAACACAACAAGTTACAGGATCTATAAATAAAAATACAAATGGAGTAGAAAACTTTTTATTTATAGGTGACTCCATCACAGAAGGAATGGACTCATATGGAGTTGCAGATGTTAACTGTACATTTAGAGGAGTTACCTCTAAAACTGCAGCTGGATGGATAAATGATTTTGAAAGGCTTAAAGGAATAGAAAATGTTGCAGGTATCAATGTAATGCTTGGAACAAATGATTTTGAAGATGGAGATACAAGTATAACTAATCTCAAAGAACTTCTAGAAAAACTACATGAAGAATATCCAAATGTACAAATTTACGTAGATAAAATATTACCAACAGCTGAAGGATCAGAAGAAAAGAGAAATGAGTACAATTCAAAATTAGAAACCTTAGGCTTATCATATGTTAAAGTAATAGATCCATCAAATCCATTACCAGAACTTGAACCAGATGGTACACACCCAACAGCTAATGGATCAAAAACATTATGGAATAATATTAAAACACAAATACAGGGTGGTGGAACATCAACTACTACAACAAGTACAACAACGGGAGACACTAAACAAGAAGGAATAACAGATGAATTAACAGATAACATAACAGAGCAAGTTACACAAAAAGCAGATGTTACATACATAGATTGTTGGTTTATAAAAATGCAGAAAGAAAACACATATAAAGAAGTTGCAGGAGAAGGTAGAATAGAAAATGTACAAGGAATAGTAACAAGAGATGATCAAGACTCAACAACAAATGTTACAGAAGATGAAACAAATAATACAACATCAAGTACAACAACAGCTAGCCAAATAACAACTATTACATATGAATACTTAGAATCTAATTATCGTGTAATAGGAAATTCTAAAAAATTCTTAGAATTATACAATGATACAAATAAATATGAAGCAAAAAGAAATATATATATACCATTTTTGGAAGATTATTTAAATCAATATGAAGCAACAGTTAACCAAGTTGATATAATGAAATATTTAGTATATCAAGGAAGAAAATTTTCTAACTATGGAACAGCAACATTAAATTTCAATGAAGATTTTGCACCAGATGACATGACACCATCTTCTTCAGCATCAGGAACCGGCAATGCAAGTGGTACATTAAATATAACAGGAGGAAATGTAGAACAAAAAGTATGGAATGCATTAAAAGGTGCAGGATATTCAGATGTAGCAACTGCAGCAGTAATGGGTAATATATATGGAGAATCTAACTTTAACCCAGGAGCTTTAGAAGGTGGAGTAGGACCAGGATTTGGTCTTTGTCAGTGGACTGATCCTGAAGGAACAGCTGACAGGAGAACAAGATTAGAGCAATTTGCAGCATCAAGAGGGGTAGATCCTTCAAATGAAGACATACAAATAGAATACTTGATAGGAGAATTAACACCAGGAGGAGGAGCAGATGGGTTTGCATGGTATCAGTTTGGTGGTTATGAAAGCGAAAGAACAACATGGATGACAACAACAGATATAGGGGAAGCAACAACAGCATTCTGTGCAGGATTTGAAAGACCAAGTGTTCCACGTAATGAAACTAGAATTCAAGCAGCACAAGGATATTTAGCTCAATATTCAGGTCAAAAATAATAATATAAAAATAGGAGAAAGTTATGAAAAAAATAAAATACTTAATTTTAATTCTCATAATAATTATAATCCTAGTAACAGTAGGCTTATTCATTATGCTAAATAAAAACAAAAAAGTAGAAACAGGGCCACAAAAAGTAGAGCAAATTGAACAAAAAGGATATGCAAGTGTAACAGAACCAGAAAAAGTATTTAATATAGCAAATGACATAAGTTCATATTTAACTACAATAAATCAAAATAACTCAAGCTATTTTAGAATAAATGAAAATGGACAAAAAGTGCAAACAGTAGAAAACGAAAAAATACAAAGTATAGTTTATAATATCTTATCAGAAGAATATATAAATCAAAATAACATAACAAAAGAAAATGTATTGCAAAATGTTCCAAAAATAGAAACAAGCACACTATTTGTACCAACACAAATGGAAATGCAAAAAAAGGATAAAATAGAAACATATTTAGTAAAAGGAATAGTAGAAGATATACAATATAAATTCATAGGTGAGATATATGTAATAGTAAATTATGATACTGAAAACAATACATATTCAATAGAGCCTGTAAGCAACAAAACAACAAGTTTAGAAGAAATTGAAAAAGAAACAACAATAACAACAATTGAGCCTAATGATAATAATAAACAAATAGAAAACACAATAAATGACCAATACATAGCAACACAATACATATATATGTATAAAAGGTTAGCTCTATCAAAACCAGAACTAGCATATGAAAAAATGGATGCCGAATATAGAGAAAAAAGATTTGGAACAGTAGAAGATTTTACAAAATATGTTGAAACAAATAGAAAAGAAATACAAGCATTAGTACTATCAAAATTCATGAAACAAAACCAAAAATTAATATGTAGAGATAAATATGATAATGATTACATATTTAACATAACAGGAGGAGCACTTGATTACACCATAACATTAGATACTTATACAATACCATCAGAAGAAACAACACAAAAATATAATTCAGCATCAGAACAAGAAAAAATTTCAATGAATGTAGATAGAGTAATAAACATGATGAACACAAGAGACTATAAAAATATGTATTCATTATTAGATGAAGAATACAAAAATACGCATTTTGCTACATTAGAAGAATTTGAAAAATATATGAGTATCGTATATGGTAAACATTATTCTTATAAAATACCTCAAACAGACAGAGAAAGTAATGTATATATATTAAAAATACAATTAACGCAAAAAGAAGATAACAAACAAATAGATCAACCATTTACATTAATGATGCAATTAAAAGAAGGTCTAGACTATAAAATATCATTTACGTATTTTAGCGAAAATTAGAAAGGAAAATAAATATGGGCTTAATTTCAAGAATATGGGGCTTTATATTAAAAGTATTTGATCCCATATTAGGACCAGTAACAAGGCGTTTAAAAAAGATACCAGGACTAGTCATACTAATAAAACACCTTTTGCCGATAATAACAATTTTTATAATAATGGTAAGTATAGCTCTAATTTGGGAATTTCTAGAAAATGATAAGGTAACAAATCTTGTATCAGATATTTCAGAAGGATTACCTAAAGTCGGAGAAGGACAAACTACTTCAGGGGCACCTGGAGGAACATCAAGCAACATGGAACAGGCTGCAAAAAAAATTCATGAATATGTAAGGACAAATGGTTATACATACTCATTAGATGTATTAGCTCAAACTGATGATGAATTAACACAAGTACATAGTTTATGTTGTGCAACTTTTGTGTATTGGGCAGCTAAAGAAGCGGGATATAAAGTGGCAGATGCGCCTATCCATGGTGCAGATAGATTAGCTACCGCTTTAGTTAATAATGCTGGTTTTATAGAAATAACAGACGGAACACATCAAGCAGGTGATGTGCTATGGTATCCTGGAGAACATATTGAAATAGCAGCAGGCCCAGGAGAAGAAGTATATAACTGTGGAGGAGATATATCAATACGAGCAGAAAATGATATTTCAACCAGTTCCCGTGGGACAAGTAATGCTAGAGTTTATAGAGCACCACAATAAATAGAAAAGACAGAAAGGAAAATGTGAATATGAAAAACAAAAAAATATATATTTCTGTAATAATAATATTTATAGTTATTATATCAGTAGTGCTTATTTTAATTCTAAATAAAAACAATAATAAAACAAATAATGTTGATACTGGTAAAAATCAAGATAATGTAGAAGAAGAATATGAATTGACAGGAGAAAAATTGACAAAAGAAGAATTAAATGAATTTATAGAATATTTTAATAAACTAGAGAATAATGGGTTTGTAACAATAAATTATAAAAAACCTAGTGAAATAGATTTAAAACAAGTATTATATACAGGAGCAGGAATATCTCAACAATTAACAGATAATCAATTGGAAGAATATAAAAGACTAACAAATGAAACATCTACAGAAATAAATGTAATAGCAATCGAAAAGGAAAAAATAGAAAGCTTTTACTATGAAAAAACGGGAGAAAAACTAGAAAATATTGATGAAAGATTAGAAGGTTGGACATATCTACAAGATAGTAATTTATATTGCAAAACATGTGCAGATAGTAATTTTGTAAAAGTTACTGGTTGTAAAGCAGGAGCAAAAGATGGAAATACATATACAATCTATGTAGAATTATCAGACAGTTTGAATCCTATTGCAAAAATAACATTAGAAAAAAAAGGAAACAATTATATATTTAAATCAAATGAAACAGGAAAAACTTCAAAAAACGAACAAGAAGATACAACTAAGAAAGAATTTGTTTTTAAAAAAGACGCAACAGATGATGAAATAAATCAAAATTTTAATCTTCAATTTAAAGAGATATCAGAAGAATTAGAAAGCAAAATACCAAACCCAGATCAATATTATAAAGATTTAAAACGATTTGCATATGAAAGAATAATGGCAGTAGATACTGCAGAAGTAAGTCAATATAATGAAACAGAGAATTCACTTTCAATAGAATACTGCTTAAAAAAAGAAAATAAAGTAGTATATAGAATATTTGCAATAATAAACAAACAAGACAACACATACAAATTTGAATACTATATGTAAAAAAAGAACCATCGGTATAGAATAACCGATGGTTTAATATTTTATTTAAACGAATTAAATAAACTAATAAAAAAGTTTGCGATAAATCTTACAGCTTCATTTTCATTATATAATTGAACAAAATAATCATGAATAGGAGGAATATGCCAAATGACAACAAAAACAATAATAACAACTAAAAAAGTTAAAAGAAAAGCAACATAATCTCTCCAAGTTTTCTTATGTTTTACTCTATACCCTCTTCTTCTTAAATCAGCAACATAAGCATCATGATAAGCTTTATTAACAGCATTATTCATCCTTTGCTGATATTCAAGTTGTTGTTGTCTCCTACGTAATTCCTCTTCTTTTCTTAACAAAGTTTCATCAGCATTTGAACTATTATTTTGCACATTAGTAGGACTAGTAAAACCTTCATACTTAGAAAAATCAGGATTTTGTTGTTGGTCTATATTTTGTTGCTGTTCCATCCTATTAATTCTTTGTTTCATATACTCTTTTTGTCTATACAAATTTTCATAATCCTCAGCAGAAACCTCATCAGGTAAAGTTGCATCATAAGCTTTACGTTTTTCAGGATCACAAAGAACCTCATAAGCTTCATTAATAATCTTTAGTTTTTCTTCATATTTAGACTTTTTATCACCTTCTTGTAAATCAGGGTGATATTTTTTTGCTAAAGTTTTATATGCTTTTTCAACGATTTCTTGAGAGGCATTTCTATTAATCTCTAAAATTTCATAATAATTTTTATTCACAAAAAGCCCTCCGAACATAAAAATCTAAATTAATAGTAACACAAAAAAAGCTAGAATTCAACAAAAAATAAAAAATATAATTAAAAAATACCAAAGAAAAAAGACTTCATAAGAAGCCTTTTCCCAATTTATCCCTATAAAATATTCCATTTTTAGGTATGGTAAAAAATCAAAATAAGTGTTATAATAAAAAAGTAGAAGTGTCAAAACAAATATAAAGGAGACTTTAAATATGTCAAAATTATTAAATGTAGGTCTTGATGTAGGTTCAACAACAGTAAAAATAGTTGTAATGAACGACAATCAAGAAGTAATATATAATGAATACAAAAGACATTTTTCAGATACAAAAAACACCGTGTGCAACGTACTTGAAGAATTAATAAAAAAATATCCTCAAAACAACTTTACAATTGCACTAACAGGTTCAGGTGCAATGTCAGCAGCAAAATTCTTAGGGGTAGAATTTATACAAGAAGTAGTAAGTTGTAAAAGAGTAGTAGAAAAATATATGCCACAAACCGATGTGGTAATCGAGCTCGGCGGAGAAGATGCAAAAATAATATATTTTGATAAATCAATAGAACAACGTATGAATGGAACATGCGCTGGTGGTACAGGTGCGTTTTTAGACCAAATGGCATCACTATTAAATACAGATACAGCAGGACTAAACGAACTTGCAAAAACATATAAAACAATATACCCAATTGCATCAAGATGTGGAGTATTTGCAAAAACAGATATACAACCACTAATAAATGAAGGAGCAGCAAAAGAAGACATAGCAGCATCAATATTCCAAGCAGTAGTAAACCAAACAATCAGTGGATTAGCATGTGGTAGACCAATCCGCGGAAAAGTAGCATTTTTAGGAGGTCCACTAAACTATCTATCAGAACTTAGGAAAAGATTTATAGAAACACTAAGACTAAAAAAAGATGAAATAATAATACCAGAAGAAGCACATTTATTAGTAGCAAAAGGTGCTGCGTTAGACTCAGTGAATACAAACGAAATCACTGTAGAAGAATTAAAGCAAAAAATACAAAATTTGCGTAATTCACACGACAATACAACAGTACCATTAGAGCCACTATTCAAAGACAAAAACGACTATAAAAAATTCAAAAAAAGACATGATAGTCAATCAGTAACAAAAAAAGAAATAGACGGTTACGAAGGAGACTGTTACCTAGGAATAGATGCAGGTTCAACAACAACCAAAATAGTATTAATAGATAATGAGGGAAACTTGCTTTATTCAATGTATGCAAACAACGAAGGAAATCCACTACAAAGTGTTATAAAAATGCTAAAAGAGTTGTATAAAAAAATACCTCAAAAAGCAAAATTACGTTATAGTGGAGTAACAGGTTATGGAGAAAAACTAATACAAACAGCATTAAATGTCGATTTAAATGAAATAGAAACAATAGCACACTACACAGCAGCAAAACAATTTGAGCCAGATGTCACAAGCATAGTAGACATCGGCGGCCAAGACATGAAATACATAAAAATGAAAAACGGAGCAATCGATAACATCATGCTAAACGAAGCATGCTCATCAGGATGCGGCTCATTCATAGAAACATTTGCAAAAAGCTTAAACCTAACAATAGAGCAGTTTGTAAAAGAAGCAATAGATGCAAAAAGACCAGTAGACCTAGGTTCAAGATGCACAGTATTCATGAACTCAAAAATAAAGCAAGCACAAAAAGAAGGTTACACAGTAGGGGACATCTCAAGTGGATTATCATACTCAGTAATCAAAAATGCAATTCAAAAAGTAATGAAGGTAAGAGATGTTTCCACATTAGGTGAACATATTGTGGTTCAAGGAGGAACCTTTTATAATGATGCAGTTTTAAAAGCATTTGAAAAAATAGTTGGAAAAGAAGTAGTAAGACCAGATATAGCAGGACTTATGGGAGCATATGGAATGGCATTGCTTTCCAAGGAACAATATGAAGCAAACTTAGACATGGAATACACATCAACAATATTAAAAGAAAAAGAAATAGACAACTTAGAAATAAAAGTAACACACACACGTTGCAATGGTTGCGAAAACCACTGTAAACTAACAATAAACAGATTTAGCAATGGAGCAATACATGTATCAGGAAATAGATGTGAAAAAGGTGCAGGCATAGTTACAAAATCAAAGGATTTACCAAACCTAGTACAATACAAATATGAAAGAATATTTAACTATGAGCCATTAGATAAGAAACAAGCAAAACGTGGAACAATAGGAATCCCACGTGTATTGAACATGTATGAAGATTACCCATTCTGGTTCACATTCTTAACAAAACTAGGTTTCAGAGTAATAATATCAGAAAAAAGCACAAGAAAAATATATGAAAAAGGTATGGAATCAATGCCTTCAGAATCAGTATGTTACCCAGCAAAACTATCACATGGGCACATTGAAACCTTACTAGATCAAGGTATAAAAACAATATTTTATCCATGTATGCCATATTCAAGAAAAGAATATGAAGGAGCAGACAACAGATACAATTGCCCTATAGTAATATCATATTCAGAAGTACTAAAAAACAATGTAGAAGGACTAAAACAAAAAGATGTAAAATTCATAAATCCATTCCTTCCATTTGATACAAAAAACCTAGTAAAAAAAGTAATGCAATTACCAGAATTTAAAGAATATAACTTTACAAAAGCAGAATTAACAAAAGCAGCAAATGCAGCAGAAGCGGAATATCAAAAATGTAAAGAAGACATTAGAAACAAAGGTGCCGAAACAATAAAATACATGAAAAAGAACAACTTACGCGGAATAGTATTAGCAGGAAGACCATATCATGTAGACCCAGAAATAAACCACGGAATCGACACACTAATAACATCCTTAGGTCTATGTGTATTAACAGAAGACAGTGTAAGCGATAAATCAGAAGCAAAAAGACCAATAAGAGTAGTAGACCAATGGGTATTCCATGCAAGACTATATGCTGCAGCAGACTTCGTAGGAAAAACAGATTGTCTAGAATTAGTACAACTAAACTCATTTGGATGTGGGGTAGATGCAGTAACGACAGACCAAGTAGAAGAAATACTATCAAGCTACAACAAAATGTATACATTAATAAAAATAGATGAAGTAAACAACCTAGGAGCAGTAAGAATCCGTATACGTTCATTGTTAGCAAGTATGAATAAAAGAATAAAAGAAAAACAAGAAGAAAAAGCAAGTGGAGATTATGGATTAAATAAAAAAGTATTCACAAAAGAAATGAAAGAAAACTACACAATATTGATACCGCAAATGGCACCAATACATTTTGAATTATTAGAAGCAATGTTGCAAACACATGGATATAAAGCAAAACTATTATCTAAATGCACACAAAAAACAGTAGAAACAGGATTAAAATACGTAAACAATGATGCATGTTATCCATCAATATTAACAACAGGACAAATGATAGAAGCACTAGAAAGCGGAAAATATGATGTAAACAAAACAGCATTAATAATGTCACAAACAGGAGGAGGTTGTAGAGCAACAAACTACATAGGATTTATACGTAAAGCATTAAAAGATGCAGGCTTCTCACAAGTACCAGTAATATCTTTCAACATAGTAGGAATGGAAAAAAATCCAGGTTTCAAACTAACAATTCCACTAATGGAAGGTCTAATCAAATGTATAGTCTATGGCGACCTATTACAAAAAATGCTAACAAAAAATAGAGTATATGAAGTGCATAAAGGTGAAACCAAAAAAACATTTGACAAATGGATGAAAAAGTGCAAAAAACTAGTAGCAAAATCAAACTCAAAAGAATTCAAACAAGCAATATACGACATAGTAGAAGACTTTGAAAAAATTGAACTAGACATGTCAAAAGAAAAACCAAAAGTTGGAATAGTAGGAGAAGTATTAATAAAATACCATCCTTTTGGAAACAACTTTGCAGCAGACCTATTAGAAAAAGAAGGAGCAGAAGTAATATTACCAGACTTTATGGGCTTTGCAAAATTCTTGTTAACACATAAAATAACATTCAACAGTCTACTAAACACAAACAAAACATCATCAAAAATAAGTAAACTAGGAATAAAGCTAGTAGAACTATTTGAAAAAGACGTAAAAATAGCATTAATGAACTCAAACAAAGGCTACTTACTACCAGCCGACATATGGCACTTAGAAGACAAAGTAAAAAGTGTACTATCAATAGGAAACCAAACAGGTGAAGGATGGTTTTTAACAGCAGAAATGATAGAATACATAGAACACGGAATACCAAACATAATATGTGTTCAACCATTTGCATGCTTGCCAAACCACGTAGTAGGAAAAGGAGTAATAAAAACAATACGTGAGCAATACCCAGAAGCAAACATATCACCAGTAGATTACGACCCAGGAGCAAGTGAATCAAACCAAGCAAACAGAATCAAACTACTAATGACAGTAGCAAAAGACAACTTAGCATTACAACAAAAAGAACGCAAAGCACTAGAAAAAGAGAATAAAAACAATACAAAAAAACAAAAAACAAAAGCAGCAGCAAACAGTAAAAAATAAAAGCTGTAGAAAAAATCAAAGATTGTAAGTGGGTTCCCAGGAACCTTGTTGTCTTCAACAATAAAGACCACCGGTATAGGAATAACCGATGGTCCTTTTTTTATGCACCCATTTTTCCAGAAAACCCTAAACCATCACCAACGCAAATAGGGGTTTCAACCTTTTTAACTTTTTTATGAATAGTAACATTTGTTTTAATAGATTGTTTAAAATTATCTCTATTTTGAGGTTGAGAGTGGGGAACATCCAATTGTTTCAAAGGTTTTTTAGTAAAAATATTTTTAATATAATAAATAAACTTTTTCATCAAATTCATCTTTCATCTTCCTCCTTTTCAACAAAATCACCAGAACTTGCTGTCAAGTTTTGCTCTTCTTGTTTTTCTTCCAAATTCCATGGTGGTAAGCCGTTTTCTAAATCAACATCATAACATTGAAATCTTTTTTCAAAATCCGTTCTTGAAGACTCTTCAAATTTTCCTTCTTCCATACTAGCATGAAAGAAAACCTCTCCCATATCTTGTGATTTCACATAAACATACAAAACAGGAACTTTATTTTCATCTTCTTTGTCATAAACTCTATTAGTAATACATCTATCAAAATCCAAATTCTCATTGCAAAGTAATATATCTGATATAATTCTCATACTTGAATTTGGACAAGTTGCAAATTCAGGGCAAATTTTTTCTAATAATAAAAGTTGTTCTTTTATATTTTGTTTTGGTTGATTTGCATACAATTTATCTATTTCTTCAGACTTTTTAATTGTATTTGTAATAGGAAAAACTCCATCTTTATCAGCTAGTCCTACACTTGAAAAAATCTGTCTTAAACTTTTCTCATCTAATTCCAAAGTAGCATCTTTCAAATCATCATCATTAAAATGGCATTTTTTATCATTGCCATATATATCAATATCATGTTTTCTGATTGTTTTGTAACTAATGCAAAAATTGTCTGGTTTAGCTCCAAATCTATTATTAGTTAAATTCCATGTTGGGTCTAATATAGTATTCCCTTTTATAGTTTCTCCATTTGAAAGGGGAATTTCAATATCTTCTAACTTTAAAAAAGTATGATTTGCACCACTCACTAATTTTACATTTTGTATACCTGCTCTTTTACAAATATATTCTACAGCATGTGCATGTCCATTACAAACTCCGCCATTACAGCCACCAAACTCATTTTTAGATAACATTTTCCACAATGCTCTTGAATTAAAATCATCATAAGTTTCAGTTTTAAAATTTGGACTATAACTTGTTCGTTTTCCATATTCATTATCAATAATAGCAATCTTTTGAACATCAGAATATTCTGGTTTTAGTTTTTCTAATACACTACCTATCCAAGCTTCAGCCTCTTTATATTCAGATGGAGTAGAATAACATTGAAAGCCAGATATATCACTTATAATATCCATATTAGGACAAATATCACATAACTTTAAAAAACTCGCTCTTTGTTTTTCATCAAAATTTTCTGGACATATTGAAATTATATTATCTAAGCCTTTATAAATTTCTAAATCCTTATCTAAATCTACATCAATTACCTCTGAAAACTCACTTGTCTTTTTCATTTCAAGAGCAGTTATATACTCTTCTGGGAAATCACTTAAATCTAAATGATCTTTAATACTTCCATCTACCAAAGCCAGAACTTCTCTTTTTTCATTAAAAGTCATATTAGTTTCTTCTAAATGTCTCACAAATTCTAATTGACTTTCATTATCCATACCATCAATTATATTGTATATTTTAATATCATCTTTATTAAGAAAATCCTTATTCTCACTTATAAACTGTACCAATTCATGAGAATCTAAAGTACGTAATAAAGATATCTTAGAAGAAGCAGAAATATTATCTTGTTTTACTTCCTCTAATTTATATTGAGTATCAAAAGTTTTCATTATAGATAACTTACTCAAATCTTCCAATTGATAAATATTCATTAAATTTTTCTTAACAACATCATCAGATAAATTTTTCATAAGACTACAAACTTCAGAATTTGTAAAATGAAAAAGCACAGTTGCTACTTCCTTATGTTCTAATATTTTTGTTATTAGATTTTCACTGCTTTTTTCAACAATCTCTTTAAAATCATCTTTATCAAAATCTTTATTGGTCGGCAAAATTAAAGCCTTAAATTTAACAAAATCATCATTTATTCTTTTTAGTATTCCAACTCTAATACTTTTTGAAAGAGATTGAAAATGAGGATATTTAAACAAAGTTAGCTTTTCTTCATCAGTCAAAAAATCTTGTATTAAAGAAAATAGATCAGAAACAGACATTGAAAATTCATGTAATAATTCTCTGTTTCCAAATATATTTAATTTGTTCGGCTCATTTTCCAATAATGCTCTTAAATCTTTACTATCCATAACTTTTCCCTTATATTAATACATTTATTCACCATATATTATACACTATTTTGATTAATATTTATGTTAATAATTTATTAAATTTACTTTACAACTGTGTAACACTTCTCTCATAAATATTAGAAAACTCTTCGTTTTCATGTCCTTCAATGATAATTTTTACCTGATTTACTTCTGTTAATTCTGTCATTGTATTTACTATACATTCTATTAAATTTTCCTTTGAATTTTCATCTTCTTTATCATAATTTAAAAGCTCTTGAGATAAATTTAAAGTCAAGCAAGAATTTTCCAATTTGTTTCCTAAAATCAATGTATTTTCAGGAATTACCTTTTCTAATTTCTCACTTGAAGGACCTTTAATCAATAACTCCATCAACTTTTGATATGGATTATTCACCATTTCTTTTACATCTATAGATTGAGCCTCTGGCATTACCTTTTTAGTTTCTTTGTTAGGAAAATATAAAGTTACCACAGTCTGATTTGTATTACTTTGTTCTTCTGAAATTTCTTCTTCAGGGGTATATTCCTCCATTGACATTGCTTGAGATGAATCTTTACTTTGCTTTAACTTATTAATTAAAAACAATCCAGTTATCAAAATTGCAATAAACAACAAAACAAATAATATTATATACCTTTTATTCATAATCTTGTCTTCCTCCTAAAATTAATATTAGTATATATTATTATTTGTTTGTCCAAAATATAACTTATTTTAAATATTCATTTATAAATTTCTCATCTATATTAGTTAGATTTTTATTTATATATATTAAATTTAATTTTGAATTTGGCAAACTTATTGGAATATCAACTTTATACAACGACTTTTCACTTAACTCTTTTTTTACCGCTTCTCCCATCACATAACTTATTCCTATTCCATGTTTTGCAATATTAATTCTCATTTCTGTACTATCTACTTCCATAGTATCTTCTAATTTAAGCCTTTTTTTGCTCAAACATTTTTGTAAATCTTTAGTTGTAGATGTATTTTTATATGGGATTACACATTTTTGATTTTTAAAATCCTTTATCTTTAAAGGTTTGTTACTGACAAATATATTTTGTATTTGTCTTATATTTTTTATTTGTATATTGTTAAATATATTTTTTTCCTCTATTTGTGTACTATCTATAATAAAATCAATTTTATGATTTTCTAATAAATTCAGCATATCTTCTGCATTTGCACAATTTATCATATTTATTTTTAAATGAGGGTAATCACTATATGCTTTCTTTATAATTGAACTCAGATAAAATGCTGCTATGTGTGAGGGGCAACCTATTACTATTTTCCCTGTTGCCAAGTCATCTCCACTTTTTATCATCTTTATACCTAAATCTTCTACTTGCATCATCTCATCTATATATTCAAAAAACTTATTTCCCATCATTGTTAATTTTGCACCTTTATTATCTCTGTAAAATAACTTTGTATTTAATTGCTCTTCTAGCATTTTTATATCTTTACTTACTGATTGTGCTGATACATGTAACTTTAATGCTGCATCTGAAAAATTTTTAGATTGAGCAACAATGTAAAACACTTTATATAAATTCATATTTATTTCCATTTTTGTAAAACTCCTTCTATTCATTACTATATTAATTATTATACCACATAACATCGTTCGTTTCAACTATTAGTTGAAACGATACAAAAAATAAATCATGTACAACAACACAAAATGGTTATATAATTGATAAATAAATTTATTTAAATAATAGAAAAGAGTGGATAAAGTATGCAAGAAAAAGAAGTATGTTGGAATATAACAACAAATTGTAATTTAAACTGCCTATATTGTCACAGATTTTTAAACATCGAAGAACTAAGTTTAGAAGAAAATAAAAAAATTCTAAACAATCTAATAAAAAGTGGAATAAAAGAAATAACATGGAGTGGAGGAGAACCACTTTTATATCAAGGAATAGAAGAATTATTAAAAATTGCAAGTGATAATGGTATAAAAAATAAAATAATAACTAATGGAATCTTGTTATCCCAAAATAAAAATTTAGAAAACATATATGACTATATTGATTTGTTAACTCTTTCA
This sequence comes from uncultured Clostridia bacterium, assembly GCA_947623285.1. Classification (GTDB taxonomy): domain Bacteria; phylum Bacillota; class Clostridia; order TANB77; family CAG-508; genus CAG-269. The sequence continues at coordinate 164,125 of CANQGP010000002.1, forward strand.
ATGGACACTATCGATAATGAATTAAATGAACAAAGCGGAAGAGGTAAAAACAATTTTGAAAATATAAAAAACATATTAGAAAGAGCTAAAAGCAAAGATATAAAAGTAAATATAAATACGGTAGTAAGCAAATTAAATAAAAATAAAATAAAAGAATTAGCAAATTTTCTAAATCAATATAATATAAATGCATGGCGAATATTTAAATTCATGCCACTTAGAGAAGGAGCAATAAAAAACAAAGACTTATTTGAAATATCTCATGAAGAATTTGAAAAAGTAAAACAGTCAGTAGAAGAACAAGAAGGAATAAGAAAAATAGAATTTAGAGAAGAACAAGACATGGAAGATAAGTATGTGTTAATAGTTGCAAATGGAGATATTGTAAAAACAGAAGAAGGTCAAGATGTAAAAAAAGGAAATGCAAAAAAAGATAATATAGCTCAATTTATGGATGAAAGCTTTAAAGAAAAAAATAAAGTTAATCTACAATATAAAGCACCAGACTTAGTAATAATAGGGAATATAGCATATGACGAAATAGACTTTAGTAAAGTTGCTCCAGAAAGAAAAAATATAGTAGAAGTAGGAGGGGCAGCAGTATTTTCTTCAATACCAGCAAGTATGTTTAATAGAGTAGCAATAGTTGGAAAAGTAGGTAAAGATTTTGAAATGGACAAATTTTATGGATACAATATAGATTTATCAGGAATACAACAAATGGAAAAACCAACAACTAAATTTTCAACTATATGGCACAGTTTAGACGGTCAAGAAAGAACAGTAGAAGGAAGTGTAGATTCAGAAATGGAAATAGGACCAGAAGATATACCAGAAAAACTATTAGCAGCAAAACACTTTCATATAACAACAGCAAGACCAGAAAAGCAAATGGAAATAATAGAATACTTAAGAAAAAATGCACCAAAAGCAACAATAAGTGTAGACACAATAGATGAGTTTGCAGAACAACCACAAACAAAAGAAGTATTTAATCAAGTAGACATTGCTTTTATAGACAAAGAATATATATCTTTATTAGGAAGTAATGCAAAAGTAAGAATAATAAAGGCAGGAAAAGAAGGAGCTTTTTATTATTCAAAAGACAAACAGTTCCCAATCTATTCAGAAATTGTGGAGGATGAAAAAGTAGTAGACAAAACAGGAGCAGGGGACACACTAAATGGAGTTTTCTTAAGTGAATTACTAAACGGAAAAAGTGAAGAGGAAGCATTACAAACAGCAGTAGACACAGCAACAGAATCAATAAAACAAAAAGGAATTATGAACTTAAAAAACATAAAAGGAAGTCAAAAAGAACAAAATATTAATGAATAAAAAAGGGGTTAAAATAAAATGGAGAGTAAAAAGATAAAAGCATTTATTGCCCACAATAATAAAAAAGTCATAAACAACATCGAAAATGATATACAAAGACTAGAAAATGTAGAAATAGTGGGAAGTGCGAAAACAGGAAAAGAAACATGTAAAAAAATAATTAAATTAAAGCCAGAAATAGTTTTTGTAAAATACGATATGGGAGATATGGATGCGTTAGAACTTATGGAAAAAACAGCAGATAGCCTAGGAAAAGAAGAAACTCCAGAATTTAAAATCATATCAAAAGATATTTTAGAAAGACATTCAAAAAACGATATAAATCAAAAAGACAAATATAAAATAAATAAAAAAGAAAACAAAAAGAAGAAAATTAAAGAAACAGCCAATGTAAAAGGAATGGGAACAAAGGAAATAATAGAAACTTTGGAAAAACTAGCAAAATAAAAAGTAACAAAGAAAAATGCAGAGAAAATTAGCAAAATAAAAGGAAACAAAGCTAATAAATTAAAATACAGAAAAAACTAACAAAATGAAATACAGATAAAATTAGTAAAGTTTGACAAGGTTATAATTTTATGATATTATGTAAAACAATAAATATTAAACGATTTTAAATATCTATCTAAGGAGTAACAATGTATACTAAATTACAAAAGCTACGGGACTTTGTTACGTATATTACAATAGGATTATTAATATTAATAATGGCAACATTTATATTTTCTATAAATGGAATTGTGTATACTATTTTGTGTTTGTTAGTAGCTATAACAGGAATAATAGTAACATATTTAAATGTAAAATTATTTAAAGCTAAACACAAAGGAACAGATTTATTTTTATTATTAATCTATGCCTTTGTTACAATAGTATATGGATTAATATTTTTTACAGAAATAATGGGTTTTTAAAATCAAGGAGAACTTCTACTGAAGTTCTTTTTTTACGTATATATCTTTACAAAATAAAAAAAACTTATTACAATAAATGAAGAAGGAATGATGAAATGGAAATAAAATTATATAAAGATGAAAAAATAGAAGATTTACAATATAAAGGATTGAAAATAATTCAAAACAAAAAATGGTTTTGTTTTGGGATGGATGCAGTATTATTATCAGACTTTGCAAAAAATATAAAAACAAACTCAACAGTAGTAGACCTAGGAGCTGGAACAGGAATAATTTCAATCTTATTATCAGGGAAAACAAAAGCAAAAAAAATAATATGTGTAGAAAAACAAAAAGAAATGGCAGAAATAATAAACAAAAATATACAATTAAATAACTTACAAGAAAAGCTAGAATTAAAAAATATAGATGTATTAGAATTACCTAAACAAAAAATAAAAGCAGATGTTATAGTAACAAATCCACCTTATAAAAAGAAAGATAGTGGAATAGAAAATGAAAACAAACAAAAATATATATCTAAATTTGAAACAACAGCAACACTAGAAGACTTCATAATAACCTCTAATAAAATTTTAAAAGATAAAGGAAAATTATTTATGGTACATAGACCAGAAAGACTTACGGACATATTGTTTTTACTCAGAAAACATAAACTAGAACCAAAACGAATTCAATTTGTATATTCACATATAAATCCAAAATATTATACCAAAAAAGAAAAAAACAATATTCATAAAAGCAATAAACAATTTGCAAAATTGGTATTAATAGAAGCGGTAAAAAATGCAAATCCATTTTTAAAAGTAGAAGAAAATATATATGTATATGACGAGGCAGGAAACTATACAGAAAAAATAAAAGAAATATATAACCAGTTGTAAAACAAAAAGGAGATTTATAAAATGAAATATGGAACATTATACATAGTAGCAACCCCTATAGGAAACTTAAATGACATAACCCTAAGAGCATTAGAAACCCTAAAAGCAGTAGACATCATCGCAGCAGAAGACACAAGGCACACATTAAAACTATTAAATCATTTTGAAATATCAAAACCATTAATAAGCTATCATAGACATAACGAAGAAACAAAAACAAACATATTAATAGAAAAATTAAAAACAGGCGAAAACATTGCATTAGTTTCAGATGCTGGAACACCAGGGATATGTGACCCAGGAGAAAAAGTGATTCATGAAGCAATACAAGAAGGAATAGAAATAGTACCAATACCAGGTGCATGTGCATTTATACAAGCATTGATAGGATCAGGATTAGACACAAAAGAATTCACATTTTTAGGATTTCTACCAACAAACAAAAAAAATAGAAAAGCAAAATTAGAACAAATAGAAAAAGCAACAAACACAACAATAATATATGAAGCACCACACAAAATAGAAACAACACTAAAAGATTTAGAAAAAATATTAAGCAATAGAAAAATCGTAATTGCAAGAGAATTAACAAAAATACACGAAGAATATATAAGAGGAGATATCCACAAAATATCACAGAATGTTGAAAACTTAAAAGGTGAAATGGTAATATTAATCGAAGGCAGAGATTTAATAGAAGAAAAACCTTTTGAAAATATGACAATAGAAGAACATTATAAATATTATGAAAAACAAGGATTAGAAAAAAAAGAAATAATAAAAAAGATAGCAAAAGACCGTGAAGTACCAAAAAATGATATATATAAATTATTTATAAAATAGAACTTACAAACCAACATTGGACACCAAGAAAGTTTGTTGTCTTTGACAATAAAAAAGGATTTTAGTTTATTAAACTAGAATCCTTTTTCAATCTATTTATCTTCAGCTTCAATAAGTTTTGTGATTTTTTTTGCACATTTTTCGCAAATAAGTTTATCTTTATATTTAGTTAAATTTTTAGTGTTATTACAAAAAATACAATTTGGTTCAAATTTTTTCAAAACGATAGAATTTCCATCAGCAAATATTTCAATAGGGTCTTTTTCTTGAATATTCAATTTGTTTCTCATTTCAATAGGGATAACAACCCTTCCAAGTTCATCTATTTTTCTAATAATTCCAGTTGACTTCATAAAAATTCCTCCTTTGTTAGGTAAAAACAATATACCATAAAAAAAGATGTAGGTCAATCAAATGTACTAAAATTTTTTACAAAAGAATACAATTAATTTAGGTGATAGCATGTTGAATTTTATTTGGCCTATATTTATAATATGCTCAATAATTTATGGTATATTATCAGGAAATCTCAGTCAATTAAACAATTCAGTATTTAGCGGAGCACAAGATGCATTAAACACAACAATGACCTTATTAGGGTCATTATGTTTATGGAATGGTCTTATGAGTATAGCAGAAAAAACAAAATTTGTAGAAACAATTTCAAAAATAATAAAACCCGTAGTTCAATTCTTATTTCCAGAAATGAAAAACAATAAAAAAATAACACAAGAAATTTCAATGAATATGGTAGCAAATATTTTAGGTTTAGGAAATGCAGCTACACCTTTGGGGCTTAAAGCAATAAACTCAATGCAAAAAGAAAACAAAAATAAAAAACAATTATCAGATTCGATGTTAACATTAATAGTAATAAACACAGCATCAATCCAATTAATACCAACAACAGTAATAGCAATAAGAAATTCATTAGGTTCTAGTAACCCAACAAACATAATAGTTCCTGTTTGGATAGCAACTATTATCGCAGCTATTGTAGGAATAATTGCTTCTAGAATTGTCATTAAATTAACCAAATCTCATTAATTTATTTATAGTATTTATAGAGAATTGAATATAAAATATATAAAACTTTGCTGTCGCAATCTGCTTAAAATAATTAAATTTGTAGATTGCTCCAAATCGCACTTCGCTATCGCTACGTTTGGTCGCTACCGCAGTTTTATATATTTTATATTCAATTCTCTAGCAATATAATAAGGAGAATCGTTTATGCAATTAATAAACTATTTATCAAACGTAGCTATGCCACTAATTATTTTTATAATTTTAATGCATGGAATGTTAGAAAGAAAAAAAGTCTTTGACTTATTTTTAGAAGGTGCATCAGAAGGTTTAAAAATAACATTAAAAATTTTCCCTACACTAGTAGGTTTATTTGTTGCAATAAGCCTACTTAAAAATTCAGGATTAATAGACTTCATGGTAAATATCATCTCACCAGCATTAAAGGTAATAAATTTTCCAAAAGAAATAATGCCATTAGCACTATTAAGACCAATATCAGGTAATGCTTCAATAGCAATTGCAACAAACATCATGAAGAGTTTTGGAGTAGACAGCAACATAGGTTTAATGGCAGCAACAATAATGGGGTCTACAGAAACAACAGTATATACAATAGCTATATATACAAGTAGTGTAAAAGTAACAAAAACAAGATTTGTTTTATTAGCTGCTCTTATGGCAGACATAGCTGGAATCGTTGCGAGTGTAGTAATATGTCGAATGATGTCATACGATTTTTCTTGACTTCTATAGTTATGTGAACTATAATAATATTAAGTAAACTTAAGAAAAAATTATAAATAAAAATACAGAGGACAAGCTAAAACAAAATAAAAAAGGAGGTACAAAATTTTAAAATTAATATTATTTATAATTATATTTTTTATCACAAAGAAAATAGTTATTAAAAGAATGACTAAAAAAATATTAAAGATTATAAAAAGTTATTAATCTTATAGAAAAAATATAATTTAGTTCACCAAAAAATATCCTTACAATATTTTTTCTATAATACATATAATCACATAAAAAAAGAAACCTATCTATGATAAGTTTCACCATTTGATATTTTAAAAGCCCTAAAAAGTTGTTCCAAAAGAAAAATACGCATTAACTGATGGGGAAAAGTCATTTTTGAAAAGCAAATTTGTTCATCACAATTTATTAAAAATTCTTTAGTTAATCCTAAAGAACCACCTATTACAAAAGTAATCGAACTTGTTTTCATTTTTAAACTTTCTATTTTAGTGGCAAATTGCTCAGAACTATATTCTTTTCCTCTTAAATCTAAACAAGCAACATAAGAGTTTTCTTTCAAATGGGAAGATATATTTTTGCACTCTTTAGCTTTTATTTCATTGAAAATAGTTTCATTCGAATTATTAGGTATTTTTTCATCAGGGAGTTCTAAAATATTCAATTTACAATATTTAGAAAGCCTTTTTGAATATTCTGAAACTGCATCTTTGAAAAATTTTTCTTTTAATTTACCAACACAAACAATGTTTATGGTAAGCATGAACAACCATCCTTTCAAATTAAATATCAATAATACCACTATGTGAATCTCTAGAAGCAACAGAAAGCTTTAAGGAATTTTCATTATAATTATTTGAAATTAGCTCTTCAACAACAGTCTTGTAAGCTAATTCTGGGAAATTACTATGTTTGCTTAAATGACCAAGCATAGCAGTTTGCAAACCTGATTTTAAAAGATGAGAGATTGTCTTACCGGCTTTAGCATTGGAAAGATGGCCAGTTGGACTAGCTATTCTCTGTTTTAAAAGGTAAGGGTATGGTGAACACATTAAAACTTCTGGATCATAGTTAGATTCTAATAAAACGAATTTACTATCTTCCAGACGTTTTAGCACATTCATATTCATATCACCTATGTCTGTTGCTATACTCATTTTTACATCATTGTTAAAAATGTTAAAACCGCAAGGGTTAGCAGCGTCATGGGGAATTTCGAATGGTTGTATTTTTAAATCATTAATTTCAAAATAATCAAAAATTTTAAATAGATTAATCTTATCATCAGGAATTTTATCTCTCTGTTTTGGCATTGCATCAAGAGTTTCTTGATTAACAAAAACAGGAATATTATACTTTTTTACTATAGTACCTAAACCTTGTACATGGTCTGTATGCTCATGAGTTATAATTATTCCATCTAATTCTTCAGGAGATATTTTCAAATCAGTTAAAGCGGTCTCAATTTTTTTGCAACTTACTCCAGCATCAACTAAAATGTTTGCATTATCTGACTGAACAAGTAAACTATTACCACTACTTCCACTATATAAACTACAAAATTTAAACATTATTACTTCCTTCTTTAGTTTTTATTACATAGAAAAATCTCTAAATCTTACGTATATAACAAACTTGAGGTCTTTCTATAAGTTAAGATTTATTCTTCAACTCTTTTTATTTTGGCACCTAAGTTTCTAAACTTTTCTTCTATGTTTTCATATCCTCTATCAATATGTTCTAAATTATATATTTCAGTCTCACCTTCAGCAACTAAACCAGCGATAATTAAAGCTGCCCCAGCTCGTAAATCTGTCGAATAAACAGGTGCACCTTCTAAATGATCAACACCTTCAAAAAAAGCACGTGTTCCTTGAGCATTAATTTTGGCTCCCATTTTATTTAATTCATCAGTATATTGAAATCTTGAATCCCATATACTTTCATTAATTATGCTTGTTCCATCAGCTAAAGACAAAACAACACCCATTTGAGGTTGTAAATCTGTAGGGAAACCAGGATAAGGCAAAGTTTTTATAGTAGCATGTTTAGGTCTTTCATCACACCAAACACGAAGACTATCCCCAAAATCCTCAATCTGTCCACCAACTTCAATAATTTTTCTTGTAATAGACTCTAAATGTTTTGTGATACAATTCTTTATAAGAACATCACCCTTAGAAGCAATAGCCGCAAGCATAAAAGTACCAGCTTCTATTTGGTCAGGAACAACACTGTAAGTTGCATCTCCTGTTAATTTTTCTACACCATTAATTTTTATTATATCTGTTCCAGCACCTCTAATATCAGCTCCCATTGTATTTAAAAAGTTTGCAACATCAACAATATGAGGTTCTTTAGCAGCATTTTCAATAATTGTTGTACCCTCTGCAAGAACAGCAGATAACATTACATTTATTGTAGCACCAACAGAAACAATATCCATATATACAGAGCCACCAATTAATTTGTCAGCCTTTGCATTTATTAATCCTTTTTCCACTACAACTTCAGCACCAAGAGCTTCAAAACCTTTTATATGTTGGTCAATAGGTCTGGCACCTAATTGACAACCACCAGGCATCGCAACTTGTACAGCTCCCATTCTGCTAAGCATAGCACCAATTATGTAATAAGAAGCTCGAAATTGACTAGTTAAATTCAAAGGTGCTTGAGTAGTTGTTATATTTCTTGAATCTACTTCAATAGTATTAGCATCAATCCATTTGATTTTTGCACCAAGAGCTTCCAATATCTCACAAGATAATTTAACATCACTTATATTTGGCAAATTACTAATAGTACAAACACCATCTATTAGTAATGCTGCAGGCAAAATTGCAACCGCTGCATTTTTTGCTCCGCTAATTTCAACTTCTCCTTTTAAGGAGGTTGGTCCTGAAATTACTAGTTTTTCCAATTATAATACCCCCAAAATCTATACAAATAATTTATTTTTTGTCAACTAAAAAAGAGTGTATATTATAACACTCTTCACTTATAGAATATAACATAATATTTCCATTATTGCAAGATGTTTTTATTAGATATTAAATCATTATTACCAAAAAACTCAAGAAGTTTAAATTTAAATTGAACACCAAGGTCGCTTTTACTAGAAACTAAAGCATATTCTTCCTCTGCCATATTATTTTCTAAGTATTCTTTAGATTCTTCAGAAACAACACCTGAAGAAATATCTATAAAACAAAGAGGAGGGAACATTACACACCACCAATTTTTCCCCTTAGCTTCACCAATTTCAACCTTTAAAGCATCATAATTCCCAGCAGGCAATGAAATATCACCATAGGTTTTAGTAGGAAAATCAAAATTTCCAATTTCTACATTAATATCATAAGCATATCCATTTTCATTAATGGTTTGCAAAGCGATTTCTTTAAAATCATTAGAATGTTCACGTGCAATATTTATAGCTTCATCTTTAGAAGTACAATTAACAGTCAAAGAATTCATATAATCAAGTAAAGCATCTCTAACTTTATATTTTAAAGCTTGATCTTCATCAGAATCACTATTTGCAATAACATGTAATCTAAAAACACTATTAGAAATATCTTGAGAAGCTGCACTTACATATGAAATTGCACAAATAAAAGTATATAAAAACAGTAAAAATATTAACAATAAAATTACTTTATAATTTTTCATAAACTACCTCCTAATTTAATTATTTCCAAAACAAATAAGAATATACAAAAAAGTTATGTTTTAAGATATTTGTCAGAATATTAATAAAAACCAAAAAAATAAAAGAATATTGGAAATAGGAAAAGAAGAAGGTCGAAAAAAAGCAGAAAAATGCGATGAAATATAAATGAAATATTTGAAATAATATTGACACATTCGAAATAAATTGGTAAAATTTACCAGCACAACAAAAGAAAGAAATTGCTTAAACACTTTCAATATATGATTAGAAAGGAAGAGTAAGAAGATGAAAAAGAACGAAAGTAAAAAAACTTACATGTTTTACGTAAGTGATTATCATTTTGAAATGATAGGATTGTTAAACATAAAAAAAGAATTAAAAGCAGGTAAAAAAGTAATAGTATTTACGCAAAACGATTTACGAAAAACAGTAAAAGAAGTAATCTCAAAAATAACAATGAAAGAAGAAGAAAAAGAAAAATTAAAAAATATAAATTGGAAAAATGAAGATAATGTTAAATATAAAGAAATAAGTGAAGCACTTGATAAAAATCAAGAAATATCAGTATATATAAAAGGCAATGAAAAATATATAAAAGAGCAAAACGAAAAAATAAATAAAATGTTAAAAAACAAAAAAGAAATTTCAATAACAGATTGTTATGATTTTTCTGAAATATCAGATAGAGGTGATGAAATTATAAAAAAATATGATGAAGCATTAGTAACAAATAAAAAAATAAAAGTTAAGAACTGAAATAAGAACCTGACCCACTAAGCAATCAAAGATTGCAAGTGGGTACCCCAGAACCTTGTTACTTACGTAATAAGAACCCTACCCACCAACACAATCAAAGATTGCAAGTGGGTAATTTTTTTTGTTAAGAAAGCCTTACGGAAGCTTGACGAAAAAGAGTAAATGGTATAAGATAAAAGCCAAGAAATTAAAATTAACTAAATTTAATTTTTTAGTATTTACAGAAGGAAAGGAAGAATTTAAATGATTAACAAACAAGAAGCAGAAGCAAAGCTTAAAAAATATGGACAAGAACATTTATTAAACCACTTTGAAACATTAAGTGAAAAAAAACAAAAGGAGTTACTAGGTCAAATAGAAGAAATTGATTTTGAATTAGTAAACAATCTATATAAAAATGCAGACAAAATAGATACAAGCAATGATGAAATATCACATATGGAATATTCAGACAAATATAAACTAAATGATGAGTACAAAAAATATGAAAAAATAGGAGAAAAAGCAATCAAAGAAGGAAAACTTGCAGCAGTAACAATGGCTGGGGGACAAGGAACAAGATTAGGATTTGATGGACCTAAAGGAGCATATGATATAGGATTAGATTCGCATAAATCATTATTTGAACTATTATGTGATAATCTAAAAGAAGGCGAAAAAAAATATGGTGTAAAAGTTCCATGGTTTATAATGACTAGTGAAGAAAACAATGAGCAAACAATAGAATTCTTTCAAAAAAACAAATTCTTTGGTTATCAAAAAGACAAAAACATATTTTTCTTTAAACAAGGGCAATTACCAATGGTAGACACAGAAGGAAAAATATTAATAAATGAAGAAGGAGTTATAAAATTAGCAGCAAATGGACATGGCGGAATTTACGAGGCATTAGTAAAAAACGGAATGATTAAAAAAATGAAAGAACTTGGAGTAGAATGGATATTCATTGGAGGAGTAGACAACTGCTTAGCAAAAATGGTAGACCCTCTATTTGTAGGAATGGCAATAGACAAACAAGTAACAGTAGCATGTAAATCAGTAGTAAAAGACAATCCACATGAAAAAGTTGGAGTATTCTGCAAAAGAAATGGAAGACCTAGTGTAATCGAATACTCAGAAATAACAGACGAAATGGCAGAAGCAGTTGATGAAAACGGAGAATTATTATATGGAGAATCAAACCTACTTTGTAATTTATTTAATATAGACGCAGTAGAAAGAATGGGAAGTTTACCACTTCCATACCACATAGCATACAAAAAAGCAAAATATATAGATAAAGATGGAAACTTAGTAGAACCAGATTCACCAAATGCTTATAAATTTGAATCATTTTTATTTGATACATTTGGAACATTAGATGAAATGCTAGTATTAAGAGTAAAAAGAGAAGAAGAATTTGCACCAGTAAAAAATGCAGATTCAGCAGGAGTAGATTGCCCAAGTACTGCACGAGCACTTTATGAAAAATATCATAAGTTAATCTAGTAAATAAAAGTAGAATATATAAATTTTGAAAAATTCATATATTCTACTTATAATATTATTAATTTAAAGGAGGAAAGGTCTATGAATTACAAAGAGGAGTATGAAAGATGGTTAAATAGCCCAGACTTTGACGAAGAAACAAAAGCAGAGCTATTATCAATCAAAGACAACGAAGCAGAAATAGAAGACAGATTTTATCAAGAACTAGAATTTGGAACAGCAGGATTAAGAGGAATTCTAGGAGCAGGAACAAACAGAATGAACAAATACACAGTAGGAAAAGCAACACAAGGTTTAGCAGATTATATATTAGAACAAGGAACACAAGACAAAGGTGTAGCAATATCATATGATTCAAGAAGAATGTCAAAAGAATTCAGTGAACAAACAGCATTGATATTAAATGCAAATGGAATAAAAACATATAGATTCGAAAACTTAAGACCAGTACCAGAATTATCATTTGCAGTTAGAGAACTAGGATGTACAGCGGGAATAATGATTACAGCAAGCCATAATCCACCTAAATATAACGGATATAAAGTATATTGGGATGACGGTTCACAAATCATTGCACCTAGAGATAAAGACATAATTGGAAAAGTAAAAGCAGTAGCACATTATAGTGATATAAAAACAACAACACAAGAAGAAGCAAAAGCAAAGGGATTATACAAAACAGTAGGAACAGAAATGGATGATAAATACATCGCTACTTTAAAAAATCTTGTATTAAATCCAGAAACAATGAAAGAAGAAGGAAAAAAATTAAAAGTAGTATATACACCACTACATGGAACAGGAAATCAAATAGCAGAAAGATTATTAAATGAATTAGGAATGGAAAATGTATATGTAGTACCAGAGCAAAAAGATCCAGATGGAGAATTCCCAACAGTTAGCTATCCAAATCCAGAAGACAAAAAAGCATTTAAACTAGCATTAGAATTAGCACAAAAAGTAGATGCAGATGTAGTAGTTGCAAATGACCCAGATGCAGATAGATTAGGAATATATGCAAAAGACTCAGCAACAGGAGAATACATGGACTACACAGGAAATATGTCAGCACTATTAATTGCAGAATATAGAATATCTCAAATGAAAGAAAAAGGAATCCTTCCTTCAGATGGAATGGTAATAACAACAATAGTTTCTTCAAACTTAACAAGAGCAATAGCAAAAGAATATGGATTAGAATGTATAGAAGTTTTAACAGGCTTCAAAAACATTGGAGCCATAATGAAAAAAGCAGAAGAAAACAAAGACAAAACATATGTATTTGGATTTGAAGAAAGTTATGGTTGCCTAATTGGAGATTACGCAAGAGATAAAGACGGAATATCTGCAGTAATGGCACTATGCGAAGCAGCATGTTACTATAGTTCAAAAGGAAAAACATTATGGGATGCAATGAACGACATTTATAAAAAATATGGTCACTATATAGAAACACAAGTAGCAATAGTAAAAGAAGGTTCAGCAGGAGCCCAAGAAATTAAAAACATGATGACAAAAATGAGAAACACAGACGTAACAAGAGTCGGAGAATACAAAGTATTAGAATTCAAAGACGTAGAGCAAGACATAGATAAAAATATGACAACAGGAGAGATTACATCAACAGGACTTCCAAAATCAAATGTACTATATTATGAATTGGAAGACAATGCATGGTGTTGTATACGTCCATCAGGAACAGAACCAAAAATAAAATTATACATGGGAGTAAAAGGAACTGATGAAAAAGACGCAGAACAAAAAGTAGAAGCATTAAAAAATGCAATGCTTGAAATAGTAGAAAATTAATAAAAAAAGCCTGGAACTTTAATTAGAACCAGGCTTTTTTCAAAAAGAAAACCTCCCTATACTAAAATGACAGTAGGGGGAGGGAAAATTTAGAGATATAATAACACAAGAACAACGTATATTAATTGTCAACATTCCAACCATCAATATGTCTTAAAATAGCACCAAAAATATTTGCACGAACCTTAGGAATAGACTTAGAAAGTTTAAAAATCATTTGTTTCATATCTTCACGTTTCGAAGTTCCATCCATAGGACATACCTTTGGCATAACAGTTAAATTATTTTTTCTAATGAAACGCCTAGTCTCTTTTTCAGGAGTTAAAACCAAAGGTCTAATCAAAGTCACCCTAGAACGATCCATATAGCTAACAGGCTTAAAAGTTCCAACATTCCCAGCATAAAATAAGTTAAGTAAAAAAGTTTCCAAAACATCATCTTGATTGTGCCCTAAAGCAATTTTATTGCAACCTTCTCTAATAGCAGTAGTATTAATAATTCCTCTACGTAAATTTGCACATAAAGAGCATGGATTTTTTTCTTTTCTAATATCAAAAACAATCTCTTGTGCGTGACTATCTTCAATAAACAAAGGAACTCCCATATCATCACAAATAGACTGCAATAAATCACAGTCAAAAAATTCAAAACCAGGATTTATACTAATTGCAATAATATCAAAATGCTTAGGATAAAATCTTTGCAAAGCTTTAAAAGCATAAAGCATAGTAATAGAATCTTTCCCACCAGACAAACAAATTGCAATCTTATCATTTTCCTCAATCATATTATATTTTTCAATAGCTTTTCGCATATTGCTTAGAATTCTTTGCATATAAATCACCTTTACAATTATAACAAATTCTAAAAAGAAATACAATAACTTACATAACATCAAAAATCACTTGCTGTTTTATGTAAAATGTGGTACAATTATAATATAAGCTTTGGTTAGGATAACTTTGTTATCCTCAGTATTAGTCTCGCAATAAAGAGACAGAAAATAAAAGGAGTAAAATGAACGCAGAAATAAAAAAAGCGTTGGAAGAACTGTATCAAGGGCTCGGTTGGAAGTTGTTAGACATCCAACATGAAACCATGATGGACTTTGATAATGTACAGCTGACAATTGAAAGAGATATCTATGAAGATACTGAATATATAATCTCAGAAGGTTTAATTATTGAAATTCATATCAAAGGAGATAATCCAATAGATGCTGTTGCAGCTGCTAAAAAAGCCAATGCATATTTTGAAATTTCCTGAAAAATCAACCCCTTCGACAAAAGTCAAGGGGCTCCTTTTTTACATATTACTTTTCCAATTGACAAATTTAATTAAATATTATAGTATAGCTATGTGATATGTGCTCATAGCTCAGCAGGATAGAGCAGTCGCCTCCTAAGCGACCGATGGGGGTTCGAGTCCCTCTGGGCATACCAAATTAAAACACCTTAGAAATGTTAGAATATCAGCATTTTTAAGGTGTTTATGCATTTGAAAATATGCAGTAAGTATGCAGTAGCCTTTATTATTTGATTTTTTCAATGTATTCTACATATTTGTTGATTTGTGTAAATTCTATCATTTACAATTAGGAGGCTTTTAGTTTGAAAGAATAAAAATCTTTCATAAATTATGTGTGCATATAATCGAAACGAGAAAGAAATGAAATTTATTATGAGGAAAATTCCGGAAATGAATTTATAGTAATTTTATTGATACAAAAAAATAATAATTAAATCCTATAAAATCACGAAAAATGTATGGAAAATATCTAAAAACACATACTATTGATACAAAAAACAATAAAAAGACATTGACTAAATATAAAATATGTGTTAAAATGTAATAAAAGGGTGTAAAAATACATACTATCAATACAAAAAGCGTGGTGATAAAATGAAAAGATATGAAAAGATACTAACATTAAAAGTTTTTAATGTAGAGGATGTATATAATTTAACGGGCAATATAAATACTGCTAAGAGCATAATAAGGGACTTATTATTATTTAAATATATAAAAAGAGTAAAGCATAATCTATATGTTGTATGTGATATAGAGTTTAAAAATACAATTCCAGATCAATATATGATAGCCTCAAAAATAAAAGATGATGCATATATATCGTATCATTCAGCTTTAGAATATTACGGAGTTAAAAATCAAGTTTTTTATGAAGTGTATGTATCTACCAAGAAAAGATTTACAAATTTTGAATTTGAAGGTATATCATACAAATATATAAATAGTAAAAATGATTTTGGGATACTAGAAGATGGTAAGGTTAGAATAACAGATAGAGAAAGAACATTTATAGACTGTATAGATAAAACAGAACTAGCAGGAGGAAATGAAGAATTAATAATGTGTTTAGAATTATTTGGAAAACTAAAAGGAGATAAAATATTAGAGTATATGAAATATTATAATTCTAGTAAATTATATGCAAAAGTAGGATTTTTTCTAGAGTTATATAAAGAACGTTATGGGGTGGAACAAAAAGTAATAAATAAATGTAGAAAAAAATGTGAAAACAAGAGATTATATTTTAATGAAGAAACCAAAAGAATGAAAAGCAAATATATAAAAGAATGGAATTTAATAGTACCTAAAATATTTACAAATAAAGGAAGAGGATTATATTGGTAGAGAAATATAGAGAATATATAGAAAATATTTCTAAAGAAACAGGATTTATTCAGTCAACACTTGAAAAAGTAGAGAAATTAATAAGAATTTTACAATGGACGAATAGTGATGCAAAATTAAATAAACTACTAGCATTAAAAGGTGGTACAGCTATAAATACAGCTATTTTTAATTTTCCAAGATTATCGGTTGATATTGATTTTGATTTAACAGAAAATTTAGTAAAAGAAGAAATGATAAAAGAAAGAGAAAATATACATAATTTATTAATTAATTATTTAAGTGCTAATAATTATAAAATTAATATAAAAAAATCAATAAATGCATATGCATTGGACTCAATTGTTGCAGAATATGTTGATATAAAAGGGAATATTGATAATATAAAAATTGAAATAAATTACATGAATAGAGCACATATTTTAGATACTAAAAGAATAAGATTAAGCACAGATGTTTTTAAGGACAAGCATTTAATTATACAGTGCATTCATCCAATAGAAATATATGCGACAAAATTATGTGCTTTATTAAGTAGATCTACTGCGAGAGATTTATATGATGTTTATACATTGAGTAAATATAATCTATTTGATGATGATGAGAAAAGAATGTTGAAGCAATGTTTTATGTTAGAATATATAGCAGTTAATGATTATAAACTAAGAGATATGAAAATTGATAATATTGAAAAATTAAAAAGACAAGATATTAGGACGAATTTGTTGCCAACATTAAAAGATAGGAATCCAAGAAAAAGCAATGTAGATGAAATGAAAAAAGCTGTTAGAGAGTATTTAAAAGATATTTTGGTAGTTGATAATAATATAAAAGAGTTTTATGATAAATTCAAAAAAGGAATTTATGAACCAGAACTATTATTTGAAAATAAGGAAATAGTAGAAAGAATAAAAGAACACCCAATGATAATGTGGAAATTAAATAATAAATAAAAGGAGAAATTGATATGGAAAATAATGATAATAATATAAATGAAAAAAGATGTGTTTTATGCAATAAACCATACAATTATAAATATAAGATGTTTGGAAGGGAATGTCTTGACAACTTATATGGATTATTAGAATTTTCAAAACCGCCTAAATTTATATGGAATAAAGAAACATACTTATGTACGCAAATTGCATGGAGAAACCATAAATTTTTTCTTAGCAAGATAAAAAATATTCTTTAGCACAAAAATATATAGCATTAAATTATTTAAATAGAATGAATTGCAGATTTTTAGATGATATAAAAGAAAAAATTTTAAAAGACATAAATAGTATTTCGGTATTATCAAAAAATATATCAAATACAATTTCTTTTAAATTAAATGATATATATAAGTTATTTAATTATACACAAAAATTTGAAGAACTTATAAAAGAATTTCAAAATATAAATTGGGAAAATGTAGATGAAAAAATTGCAGAAAACTTTAAAAAAAGTATAAGTTTTATATTTGATGTAACAAAAAAATCAGATTCAATATCATATTCTGTGTTTTATTCAATGCAATATACATTCTGGCAAGTTGTGGTTATTGGCGGAATGTTAAAGAATAAAAAATTATCAGCTAGACTTTTAAGTAATTCATTATCCTTACTTGGAAAAGAGCCAGAAGATTTAACAATACAAGATAGTGTAACAGATAAATTATTAATGGAAAGTAAAGTCTTTAATAACAAATTAAAAGAATTAATAGAAAAATATGGAAAAGAAACAGATATGTTTGATTTAAAAGATTACGAAAAAGATGGGGCTTTACTTAGGTTTGAAGGAGGAGATTTGCTTTATTCATTACATAAAGCTACAATGTTTATTAAAGCAAGAAAAAATGAAGATAATACTTGGGATTTAGAAGGAGATATAAATGATACATATGATTTTACGGAATTTAAAGATTTGAAGGAATATGCTGATAATGAAGAAGCAATGCTTACAGATATATTATCAACACTATTAAATAATTTTGGAGTTGTTTCTAGTGAATATGGAGTTATAAAGAAATATGAAGTGAAAATAAAATTTAATTTTCCTAATTATAAAATTAAATAAAAAATAAAGGAATGATGAAGTGAAAAACAGAAAAATAATTTTATATGTTTTTTTAGTATCAGTAATTTGCATAGTTGTAAGTTTTTTATCTGTAGAAATCACAAAATTGTATTTATTAACAACTAACAATAAAGAATATAAAAAATTGGGTTTGGAGATAGAAGAATATGATATAGAATATTGTACAGTATATACAGAAGATCTTTGGGATGGGAAATATAAGGTATATAAATTAAAAAATTATTCTACGCACAGTATGGATGAATTTAGAACTCAATTAGAAAAAAGTGATTTATGGGATAAGAATAAATATTATGAATATATAATGAAAGAATTTTCAGAAATAAAAGATGAGGATACAATTCTTATAGACAGAGAAGATTTATATTATTATAATGGGAAAAATGCTTATGCGATATTTGATTTAAAAAATGCAAAATTATATTATTATATAAACAGAGTATTTAATCATCATGTGGATTATCCTAAAGATTTAAATTTAAATATTAGAAATTATATTAGTAGAGAAATATATGATGTAAGAGGTGGACCACAGGATGATGGAAGAGACTACTATGTATATAAATTTACAGAAGAAAGAGGAAAGGATATAATTGAAGAATTAGAACAAAACCAAAAATGGAGCAAAAATAGATTAGATGATGATAAATTAGAAAAATTTGAATATAATGAAGAGGTGCTTTCAATAGAAAATGGTTTTTATTATTATGAATTAGTATGTAGAACAAGAGATGAAAACAAAAAAAAGAATGTTACTAAAGAAAATGCAAC
>CANQGP010000003.1 GCA_947623285.1 uncultured Clostridia bacterium
GAAGAAGAATTTGGAGTATCTGCAGTAGCAGCTGCTGCACCAGCAGCTGGAGGAGCTGCAGCAGCAGGAGCAGCTGAAGAAAAATCAGAATTTAACATTGTATTAACAGCAGCAGGAGATCAAAAAATTAAAGTAATTAAAGTAGTTAGAGATGCTACAGGATTAGGGTTAAAAGAAGCTAAAGATTTAGTTGATGGAGCACCTAAAACAATAAAAGAAAATGTAGCTAAAGAAGAAGCTGAAGAATTAAAAGCTAAATTCGTTGAAGCTGGAGCTACAGTTGAATTACAATAATATATAAATAAGAAGAGCCATAGATTTTCTAAAAGATATATCAATAGAAAATCATGGGCTCTTTTTTTTGATGTAAAGAATGTGTAAACTATGTGAATTTACTTGTCTTTTTTACAGAAACGGTATATAATAATAAACGTAAAAAAGTTAGGAGATGATAACATGCAAGTATCTAAAGAAGAATTATTACATATTGCAAATTTAGCAAAATTAGAATTAAAAGATAGTGAAGTAGAAGATTATTTAAAAAATCTTGATAATATTTTAGAATTTTCAAAAATCATTAATAATGCATCTACAGAAAATTTAGATATTACAATTGGAGCTAATGAAGCTAAAAATGTATTTAGAAAAGATGAAGTAAAAGTATTTGAAGATAATGAAGATTTATTACAAAATGCTCCAGTAAAGGAAAATAATATGTTTAAAGTTCCAAAAATTTTATAATATAAAAAATAAATAGGAGGATAAATATGGACATTACAGAATTAACAGTTCATGAATTACAAGATAAATTAAAGAAAAAAGAATTGACAGTAACTCAAATAACAAAAGCATATGTTGATAGAATAAATGAGAAAGAAAAAGATGTACAAGCATTTGTTACAGTCTTAACAGATGAAGCAATGAAACAAGCACAAGATATAGAAGAAAAAATTAATAGAGGAGAAAATAAAGGCGAATTTGAGGGTATTCCTATAGGAATAAAAGATAACATGTGTACTAAAGGAGTAAAAACAACCTGTTCATCTAAAATGCTTGAGAATTTTGTATCTCCTTATGATGCAACTGTTATAGAAAAATTAAATAATGAAAATTTAATTAATTTAGGGAAATTAAATATGGATGAATTTGCTATGGGTGGTTCAACAGAACATTCATATTTTCATAACACATTTAATCCATGGAATTTAAACAAAGTGCCTGGTGGTTCATCAGGAGGTTCAGCTGCAGCTGTAGCTGCTAATTTAGTACCATGGTCATTAGGTTCAGATACAGGTGGCTCTATAAGACAGCCAGCTAGTTTTTGTGGAGTAGTTGGGTTAAAACCAACATATGGTTTAGTATCAAGATATGGATTAGTAGCGTTTGCTTCATCATTAGACCAAATAGGACCTATAACTAAAGATGTTTATGATAGTGCTATGTTATTAAATATAATTGCAGGACATGATGAGAGAGATACAACATCTGCAAATATAGAAAAGAAAGACTATGTAAAAGCTTTAAAAAATGATGTAAAAGGTTTAAAGATAGGAATTCCAAAAGAGTTCTATGGTGAAGGTGTTGAACCTGATGTAGAAGCTAAACTAAAAGAAGCTATAGAAAAATATAAAGAATTAGGAGCAGAAGTAGAAGAATTTTCACTTGATGTTGCTGAATACTCATTAGCTGCTTATTATATAGTTGCTTGTGCAGAAGCAAGTTCAAACTTAGGTAGATTTGATGGAGTTAGATATACTTATAGACCTAAAGAAGTTAATGGATTATGGGATTTATATAAAAAGGCAAGAAGTGAAGCATTTGGAGATGAAGTAAAAAGAAGAATAATTCTTGGTACTTATGTATTGTCATCAGGATATTATGATGCATACTATAAAAAAGCTCAAAAAGTTCGTACATTAGTTATGAAAGAATTTGACAAAGCATTTGAAAAATATGATGTAATAATAACACCTACATCACCAACAGTAGCTTTTGATATAGGAGGAAAAATTGACGATCCGCTATCTATGTATAAGTCTGATATATGTACAGTTTCTGTAAATATTGCAGGACTACCTGGAATTTCAATTCCTTGCGGTGTCGACAGTAAAGGAATGCCAATAGGAATGCAGATTATAGGAAATAAATTCCAAGAAGAAACTATATTAAATGCAGCATATACTTATGAACAAGCAACAAAATTTAGAGAAAATTATAAACCAAAATGCTAGGAGGTAAATAATAAATGTCAAGAGAAGATTATGAAGCAGTAATAGGACTAGAGGTTCACGCAGAATTATCAACTAAAACTAAAATATTCTGTTCTTGTGCAAACGAATTTGGAGGAGACCCAAATACTCATATTTGTCCAGTTTGTACAGCTATGCCAGGAAGCTTACCTGTTTTAAATGAAAAAGTTGTAGAATATGCAGTAAAAGCAGGATTAGCTACAAATTGCACTATTTCTAAAGATAGCAAAAATGATAGAAAAAATTATTTTTATCCAGATACACCTAAAGCTTATCAAATTTCTCAATATGATAAACCACTTTGTGAAAATGGTTATGTGGAAATAGAAACAGCGGATGGAAACAAAAAAGAAATTAGAATAGAGAGAATTCATATAGAGGATGATGCAGGAAAACTAAACCATGATGATTTCGGAGGAGATAGCTTAGTTGATTTAAACAGAGCAGGAGTTCCATTAATTGAAACTGTATCAAAACCAGATATGAGAAGTGCAGAAGAAGCGGAGCAATATCTAAGAAAATTAAAGTCAATATTTGAATATATAGAAGTGTCTGATTGTAAAATGCAAGAAGGGTCTTTACGTGCAGATGTAAATGTATCTGTAAGAAAAAAAGGAACTTCAGAATTAGGAACACGTACAGAGATGAAAAACATGAACTCTTTTAGAAGTATAGTTAGAGCAATTGATTACGAAATTGATAGACAAATTGATTTAATTGAAGATGGAGGAAAAGTAACACAAGAATCTCTAAGATGGGATGATGTGTCTGGAAAAACATTTTCAATGAGAGGTAAGGAGGATGCAGAAGATTACAGATATTTTCCAGATCCAGACTTAGTTGCAATTAGATTATCAGATGAGTATGTTGAAAAAATTAGAGCTGAATTACCAGAGCTTCCAGAAATAAGAAAACAAAGATACTTAGAAAAATATAAATTAGCAGAAAAGGATGCAAAATTAATTACATCTTCTAAATACTTATCAGATTTATTTGAACAGGCAATTGAAGTATGTAACAATCCTAAAGCAGTAAATAACTGGATTATTTCAGATATTTCAAGAATATTAAATGAAACCGAAATGGAACCAAGTGAAATACCTTTTGATGCTAAACAATTAGGTGAATTAGTAATTTTAATTGATAAAGGAACAATTAGCTCAAGCATAGGAAAGAAAGTACTTACAGAAATGTTTGAAAATCCAAGAAATCCTGAAGAAATAATAAAAGAAAAAGGCTGGATACAAATTTCTGATGAAGGTGCTATAAAAGAAGTAGTTATGAAAGTTCTTGAAGCAAACCAAAAATCTGTAGAAGATTATAAAGCTGGTAAAGATAAAGCATTGGGATTTTTGGTAGGACAAGCTATGAAAGAGACGAAAGGTAAAGCTAATCCACAAATGCTTAACAAAATGTTTAAAGAAGAATTAAATAAATAGAAATTAAAAATATTTTCAGGCTGTAAACAAAATTAAAAAGTTTTGTTTACAGTTTTTTTAAGTGAGTCAGGATTGGCTAAAATTTCCATTGATTTCAAGGGTTTAAGATGTTATTATTAATATAAGTAAAACAACATTGCAAAAGATAGAGAGGTAATAACATGATAAAAAAGTTTTTTTCTATGATACACAATATTTTTAAAAATTTAGATAAAACTGCTATACATATTTTAAAAAAAGGATTAATCTTTTGTTCAGTTTTGTGTATTATTTCGATCATAATATTATTTATCTATAACATTATAGGCAATCCTTTTATATTTGATTTAGGATTAACTATGTTTAGAGCAAGTATTATATTTGCTATTGAATTTGTTATTTGCGCTGTTGCAGCAGACAAAATAAAAAAACAATTGATATAAATTAGGAGGTGACAATAGACTAAAAATAAGTATTAAATAGACAAGTAAAAAAATCCAACTCGGCAAGAGTTGGTTTTTTTTTACTACACTTTAGTTTTGTGAAGCAAAGCATAATAAGAACCCTACCCACCAACACAATCAAAGATTGTGGGTGGGTTCCCAGGAACCTTGTTGTCTTCGACAATAAAATACCTCCAGCTAAGCCGGAGGATATTTATTTAATAAAAACTATGCATAATCTTTATTATTTGTTAGTTCATAGCTGCATTTAATTTTTTAGATAAAGCAGATTTTTTTCTAGCTGCTGTGTTTTTAACTATAACACCTTTACTACAAGCTTGATCAATTTTCTTTGTAGCCTCAGAAAATAAAGCTTTAGCTTCATCCATTTTTTTATCTTCAATTGCTTGTTCAAATTTCTTAATAGTTGTTTTGTAAGCTGATTTAATCATGTTATTTCTTAATGTTTTCTTTTCTATTATTTTTACTCTTTTCTTAGCTGACTTGATATTTGGCATCTATTTTTGCACCTCCTTATGAAAGTAATTAATCTAACATATGCTATTTTAACATATTTCTAAAGAATTTGCAAGTAAATCAAGAAAAATATGTATTTTAAATGAAAATTATTGTAAAAAATTTCAAGTTATGATATATTTAGAGAAATTGAAAGATTGGAGTGATACATATGATAGCAATAGGAAGCGACCATGGAGGATATAAACTAAAAGAAGAAATAAAAAGATATTTAGAAGAAAAAAATATAGAATGCAAAGATTTTGGATGTAACAGTGAAGAAAGTGTAGATTATCCTGATATAGCTACAAATGTTGCAAAATCAGTTCAAAATGGAGAATGTGACAAAGGAATATTAGTATGTCGTTCAGGAATAGGAATGTCTATAGTCGCAAATAAATTTAAAGGAATTAGATGTGCAAATTGCGACACAGAAGAAAAAGCTAAATTCTCAAGAATGCATAATGATTCAAATATCTTAGCGTTAGGAGCAGATTATTTAACAGAAAATGAAGCAATATGCATATTAAGAATATGGATTGCTACTGAATTTGAAGGCGGAAGGCATGAAGAAAGAGTAAAACTAATAGAGGAAATCGAATCAACTAATATGAAATAAACTACGGAGGTATCAATGATATGTGGGGAAACATAGCAATAGCCTTTCTACTTGCTTTTATTGTTGCATTTATGGCAACACCGTATACAATAAAGATAGCAGAAAAAGTAGGGGCTGTAGATATACCAAAAGATAAAAGAAGAATGCATAAAAAAGTAATGCCAAGATTTGGAGGACCGGCAGTAATACTAGGATTTCTTGTCTCAGTTATATATTTATTAATTGTAATGAGCATAGAAGGTAGTATTAATCTATTTGGAATGGATGAATATGGGAAAAAACTATTAGGCTTTTTCCTTGGAATTGTTATAATAACTATAACTTGTGTAATAGATGATATAAAAGAAATAAAGCCAATTTTTAAATTAGTAGGGCAACTCTTAGCAGCAATTGTAGTGGTATCATTTGGAATAACGATAGATGACATAAATGTTAGATTTATAGAAATCCCTGAATTAGGAGAATTCGTTCAATCTTTAATCACTATACTATGGATTATAGGTGTAACTAATGCAATAAATTTGATAGATGGACTTGATGGCTTATCTTCAGGAATTACAGCTATTTCAGCCATTTCATTATTAATAATATTTATATTAAATGGGTCACCAGCTGTGGCTGTAGTATTAATAACAGCACTAACAGGAGCTTTAGTAGGATTTTTACCATTTAATTTTGCACCTGCAAAAACATTCATAGGAGATACGGGTTCTAATTTCTTAGGATTTGCAATATCGATTATTGCGATATTGGGAGTAGCAAAAACTTATACAGCAGTGGTAATAGTTTTACCTATAATTGTTTTAGGGTTACCAATATTTGATACTTTGTGGGCAATTATTAGAAGGCTCATAAAAGGAAAGTCAATAAAAGCTGTTTTTAAAGGAGACAAAGGTCATTTACATCATAGAATTGTTAGAATGGGATTTAGCCAAAAACAAGCGGTTTTAATATTATATGGAATTAGTGCATCATTTGGATTATTTGCAATAATACTATTTGATAGTGGAATTTGGAAAGCAATGTCATTCTTATTGATGGTAATTGTTGCAATTGCATTGGGATATAAGAATTTTAAAAGAGAAAAAAGCACTGATGAAAGATTTGAATGTGTTGAATGTAAATATATATACAATCCTAAATTTGGAAATGAAAAGGCAGGAATAAAGCCAGGAACATCATTTGATGATTTGCCAGATAATTGGGTATGCCCAGTTTGTGGAGAAGGAAAAGATATGTTTGAATTACATGAAGACTAATAAAGAAAAAGAAAGGAAGTAATAAAATGAGTAATGAAGTATTAATTTTTGGACATAAAAGTCCAGATACAGACACAATATGTTCAGCTATAGTAAAACAAATATTAAATGAAAAAAGTGGAGACACTAATGTAAAAGCAATGAGATTAGGAGAAATAAATAAAGAAACACGGATATGTTTTAAACTATCTTGGAATTGAAAAACCGGAATTACTTGAAAGTGTAGAAGAAGGACAAGAAGTAATTTTAGTAGATCATAATGAATTTAATCAAAGTGTAAATGGAATTGAAAATGCAAAAATACTAGAAGTTATAGATCACCATAGAATTTGCAATTTTGAAACTATGGAGCCTTTATTCTATACAGCAAAACCTTATGGTTGTACATCAACAATTCTTTATGGAGAATTTAAACAACGCGGAATAGAAATTGAAAAGAAAGAAGCATTATTAATGGCAAGTGCTATTATATCTGATACATTATTATTAAAATCACCAACAACTACTGAATATGACAGAGAAGTGCTAGGAGTTTTAGCTCAAATAGCAGACATAGATATAGATGAATATGGCTTAGAAATGCTTAAAGCAGGAACAGATTTAGATGATTTCACAGAAGAAGAATTAATCAATTTGGATGCCAAAGAGTTCGAAAAAGATGGAGTAAGATGTG
Organism: uncultured Clostridia bacterium; assembly: GCA_947623285.1. GTDB lineage: Bacteria > Bacillota > Clostridia > TANB77 > CAG-508 > CAG-269. The sequence goes on from CANQGP010000003.1 coordinate 7,178, forward strand.
TTATTGCACAAGTCAATACAGTTAATATAGACGATGTATTACAAAGAGAAGAAAAGCTAAAAGAAGCTATGAATAATGAAATAGAAAATAAAAACTTAGATGTATGTATATTGGCAATAACTGATATATTAAATAGCAATTCAGAATTGATTGTTTTGGGAAATAGAACAGATGTAGTAGAAAAATCTCATCATCTAGAAGATGATAAAGTATTTTTAGAAGGTGTAGTTTCAAGAAAGAAACAATTACTACCATTAGTAGAAAGTAACATATAAAAACAAAAGCTGTATCCTTAGGGAAACAAAGGATACAGCATATTTTTGCATAAAAATATGACAAAAATTTGACAAATTTTTGATAATAAGGTATAATATGTTTGTGTTGAAAATTTTAACAAAAAAGAAGGAGAAAAAAATGAAAACTAAAATGAATATTAAGAACATTACAGCCATTGCAGCTCTAGTAATTATGAGTTTCGTGTTCTTAAATATGAGTTTTGCTGCAAATACAATAGAAACTGAAACTCCTACGGAGGAAACGACTACAACAACTACAGAAGAAAAAAACGAAACTGAGGAAGTTGAGAATACTGAAGAAGCAACGACAGAAGAAAATGCTCAAGATGAAAACACAGAAGAAGTTCAACAAACAGAGGAATCAACAGAACCAGAACAACAAGAAACACAAATACAAAACGGAAAATATTTTATAGCAGATAATATAAAACTTAAAGTTGTACCTTTAATAACTGCAACAAGCACACAAGAAATACAAAAAAACCAAGAAGTAAATGTAGAAAAAGTAATTAATGGATGGGCTTACATAGAAGAAGCAACAACAGGTACAAAAGGTTGGATAAGAACTGAAAAATTGAAAACAGAAGAGCAAAAACAAGCTGATGATCAAGCAGCAGATGAAGCAGCAAAAGCTGCTGCAGAAGAAGCTGATAAAAATGCTCCAGCAATAAAAAAAGTTTATGTTCAACCAGAAAAAGTTAATTTAAGAAAAGAAAATAGTACAGAATCAGAAACAATAGGAAAATTACCACAAAACACAGAAGTTGAGGTAATATCAGAAGATAGTAAATGGAGTAAATGTAGAGTAAATGGAATGATTGGTTTCATTTCAACACAATACTTAGGAAATAAAAAAGTTGAAACTACATCAAGAGCTTCTAAAGCAAGAGAAGTTACAGCAGATACACAATTACATGATGTTGCAGCTTCAGGAACAGGAGCAGAAATAGCAGCATTTGCAAGATCATTAGTTGGTAAATCATATGTTAGCGGTGGAGTAGGACCAAACGCATTTGACTGCTCAGGATTAACAATGTATGTATTTGGACATTTTGGAATAAGTTTACCACATTACTCTGAATCTCAAAGAAATTATGGTAGAGCAGTTGACAGAAGCGAATTAGCACCTGGTGATTTGGTTTGCTATAGAGGTCATGTAGCTATTTATATTGGCGGAGGTCAAGTAGTTCATGCAGGAAGTTCAAAAACAGGAGTATGTATAACAACAGTAGATAGAGCTAAATCAGGTGCATATATATGTTCAAGAAGATTAGTTTAATTTAAGGAGGCAATTAAATATTGGCAAGACCAATAGTAGTTGCTACCATAGGTTATATAATAGGAATAATAACAGGGCTATACTTAAAAAGTATAGTCCCTTTTTATGCTTTTATGGTAGTATTTTTAATAATAGTATATTTAATCACAAAATTTAAATCATATAATAGATATTTTAGATATATAAAACTTATATTAAATTTTCAAACAATTATATTAATTCTAATAACTTCAATAATTGGATTCTTAAATATATCCCAAAAAGAAAAAGAATATCAAGAAACATATAAAAATATGGAGCAGCAAAATAATATAGAAGCAGAAGGAATAGTAGTGAGCAATAAAATAGAAAAGGATTTTAATAATATATATAGAATAAAAATATATAAAGTTAATGGAAAACAAGTCAAATCAAAAAAATTTTATTGTTATATAAATAAAGATCAAAAAGATATTAAATACGGAAACAAAGTTAAATTGAAAGGAATATTTTTGCGACCTAAATCAGCAAGAAATGAAAACACATTCAACTACGAAAACTATTTGAAAATAAAAACAGTATATGGAGCAATTAAAGTAAAAAGTATTGAAACACAAGGAGTAAATACATATAGTCCAATTTTAAAATTTGCAAATGATATAAATTTAAAAATAAAAGAGAATGCAAAAAGTATAAAAGACGAGAAAATTAGAAGTGTATATTTAGGAATAGTATTAGGAGATACTTCAACAATGGATGATGAAACGCAAATGAATTTTAGAGAAGCAGGGATGTCACATATATTAGCTGTATCAGGAATGCATATATCTTATTTAATAATTTGTAGTGTGGTAATTTTTAAATCGATATTTAATAAAAGAATAGCAAACATTATAACTAGTTTAATTATAATTGTGTATATATTGATAACAGGCTTTTCATCATCAATAGCCAGAGCAGGAATTATGGGCATAATTTTATTATTTTCAAATGTATTTTATAGAAAAAACGATATGGCAACAAGTATCAGTCTGTCATTGCTAATATTAATTATAGTAAATCCTTATTTAATTACAGATGTAGGTTTACAACTATCATATTCAGGGACGATTGGAATTATATTATTTAGAAAACCTATATTGAAAATGATGAGAAAAATAAAAATAAAGGATAAAACTATAAGAGCAAGAATTCCTAGATTTATAATAAAGATTTCTGATAAAATAAAGGAAGTAATTGCAATAACATTAGCAGCACAAATAATGATTCTACCAATTTCAATTTATCAATTTAATCTTTTTAGCAGTTATTTTATCATTACAAACTTTTTTGTAAGTTTAATTATAGGAATTGCTTATATAATCGCTATTATCTTTACGATAATGACATTTATTAATATAGGAATCTCTATAAAAATTAGTTTTTTCTTAAATCAAATTCTAAAATTAATCATATTTATTTCTGAAATTCCAAACAAATTAATCGGTTCAAAAATATATTTGCCATCACCCACTATTATACAAATAGGAGGCTATTATATATTTATATTCATACTTTTCTATATAGCTAACATTAAAAGTAAAAGGAAAAGAAATATGTCAGAGCAAAGAGTATTAAATTTGATTGCTTTAGCTAAATTTAGATACAGAGAGATGAGCAAAAGAAAAAAGCGAATAATCTTTGCACTTATAATATCTATTTTTATGATAGCTATGATTATCCCAAAAGACTTAGAAATAAAATTTTTAGATGTAGATCAAGGGGACAGTACATTTATATCAACTCCTAGTAAAAAAACAATTTTAGTTGATGGAGGAGAAGACGAAGAAACGGTTTTTCAATATCTCTTAAAAAACGGATATTTAGAGGTTGACTATATTATAATAAGCCATTTTGATTCAGACCATGTAAATGGCATATTTACAGTTTTAGAAAATCTAAAAGTAAACAATGTTATTATTGCAAAGCAAGTAGAAGACTCAGAAAATTATAAAAAATTTTTGGATATAATTAATCAAAAAAATATAAAAGTAATCACTGTGAAAAAGGGAGATAGAATAAAAATAGACAATGATTGTTATTTTGATATATTATGGCCCGATAAAAAACCGATAAGTGAAAATGCAGCAAATAATAATGCTATAGTAGCTAAATTTGTTCATAAAGATTTTTCATGTTTGTTTACAGGAGACATAGAAGATATTGCCGAGAAAGAAATTATTCAATTATATAATAAAGAATTGAATAGTACAATCTTAAAAGTTGCTCATCATGGTTCTAAAACATCGTCAACTCAAGAATTTTTAGAAAAAGTTAAACCACAAATCGCTTTAATAGGAGTTGGTAAAGACAATAAATTTGGACATCCTAATGAAGAAGTTATTTCTAGATTGCAAAAATTCACAGACAAAATTTATAGAACAGATTTGAAAGGCGAAATCTGTATAAATTTCACAAGATTGTCAATAATAAGAATAAAATATCTTATAGAAGACAAAAAATAAATGGGTATAAAAATAGACTAAGCATCTATAAGTAAAAAATAATAAACTAATCTATAAAAATTGGAAAGGAAAGAAAGCTAAATGAATAAAGTAATAATTACAATGATTGCAATTATAGTAATATTATCAGCTATTATAATTGGAATGAATATATATAAAGAACAAGAATATGCAAAATCCAATAATCAAAGTAATGAAGAAATTATAGTCGCAGATACTAATGAAGAAGAAATATATGATGATTGTACAGATGAAGCGGAAGTTTTAGAAAAAGAAGCAGAAATTTTGCAAGTAAACTCAAATTACGAAAAAGAAGATGTAAATAAATTTGTGTTGCGTGATTATAATGGGATGATAGTAGTCTATAAAATAAATGAAGATGGGGAAGAAGAGGAATATAATGCAACAGACATTTCAGTAGAATATTTAACAAAAGAAGATCAGGAAAATTTAAAAAATGGAATAACAGTTACAGGAATAGAGAATATGAATCAATTGTTAGAAAATTTTGAATAAGAACTTAATAAGAACCTAACATACTAAGCAATCAAAAATTGCAGTGGAAACTCCGAAACCTTGTTGTCCATAACAATAAAATACAGCCTTAGAATATTGTTAAAATAAAAACATTCTAAGGCTGTAATAATCATTTATTTTTCTTAATTGAAACATTTTTTACATCTTTTTTCAAATCATCTTTATTTATAACCCCATATATTGACAAATCATGTATATATAAAATAAGGGAAATAACCGTCATACATAAAGCTACGCAATAAAGTATTAAATCTAAATTATCCCAGAAAGGAGAAAAGCTAAAACTTTTTGTAAGTATAGAAACAGCAATTGCTAAGTAAAATAACACAGTTGCCAATTTTCCATACCATCTGCTGTAAACAACAACATCTTTACCATAAAGAAAAGATGCTCCGGCAACCATAGTACATTCTTTAATTGCAACTATTATGAGAATCCAAATAGGAATTATATGTAATATAACTAGTGCCGTTAAAATCGAAACAAGTGTTAACTTATCTGCTAGTGGGTCCATTAATTTACCAAAATTTGATATTAAATTATATTTTCTTGCTATACATCCATCAGCAACATCTGTAAAAGCTGAAAGGATTACAAAAATAAAAGCAAAAATATAATTTCCTGTAAAAAGTCCAATCAAAATTACTGGAATTAATATAAATCTAATAATTGTTAAAGTATTTGGTACATATTTTAGCATAAAAACCTCCGCTATTTTATTTTAAAACATAATTCATTTTGATTAAAATCAATAGAAATTGTTTGACCATCTATTATTTCATTTCTTAATATCTTTTCAGAAATTTCGTCTTCGACATATCTTTGAATAGCTCTTCTTAAAGGTCTTGCTCCAAATTTCAAGTCAGTACCTTTAGAAAGAATATATTTTTTAGCTTCATTCGTAATATCTAATTTCATATCTTTTTCAGATAAAGCTTTAACAGTATCTTGTAACATTAAATCAACAATTTCAAGTAACTGTTCCTCTGTTAAAGAATCAAAAATTACAATTTCATCAACCCTGTTTAAAAATTCAGGTCTAAAAGTTTCTTTTAAACTATCTTTTATTTTATCTTTATTTACAGTGCTTTTACCAAAGCCTATAGAATTAGTATTTAAATTGGAGCCAGCATTTGAAGTCATAATTATAATTGTATTAGAAAAACTAACTGTATTTCCTTGCGAATCTGTTAATTTTCCATCATCTAAAACTTGCAATAATATATTAAATACATCAGGGTGAGCTTTTTCTATCTCATCAAGAAGTATTATAGAATAAGGTTTTCTTTTTACCTTATCAGTTAGTTGCCCAGCATCATCATATCCAACATATCCAGGAGGGGCACCAATTAATTTAGAAGTTGAATGACTTTCCATATATTCAGACATATCAATTCTTATTATTGAATCTTCAGAACCAAACATCTCGAAAGCCAAAGTTTTAGCTAATTCAGTTTTGCCAACACCTGTAGGACCTACAAAAATAAATGAAGGTGGACGTTTTGTTGATTGAAGACCAGCACGATTTCTTCTAATTGCTCTTGATACAGCACTAATAGCAGCATTTTGTCCGATTATCCTTTTATGCAAATTATTTTCTAGATTAAGTAACTTTTGAGTCTCAGCTTCTGTTATTTTTTTAACAGGTATTTTAGTCCAACTCTCGATAACATTTGCAATATCTTGAACTGTAAGACTTTTTAGTTTTAACTTTGAATTTAGTTTATCTATAGCCTCAGTTAATTGACATTCTTTCGTTTTTAAATCAGCAGCACGTTGGTAATCTTCAGTAGAATCAGCTGCAACAACTTCTTCTTTTTCTGCTTGAACAGCTTTTAATTTCTGTTTTAACATTTCTAACTCAAATAAATCTTTATTCTCTAAATTAATTTTAGAGCATGCTTCATCTAATATATCAATAGCCTTGTCTGGAAGAAAACGATCATGAATATATTTTTCAGACATAATAACAGTTTGCCTAATAACATCATTAGATATTTTTACTTTATGATATTCTTCATAATAACTTTTAATTCCAGATAAAATAGATATAGTATCTTCAATATTAGGTTCTTCTACAAGAACTTGTTGAAATCTTCTTTCTAAAGCAGAATCTTTTTCAATATACTTTCTATATTCTTTTAAAGTTGTAGTTCCAATTAATTGAATATCACCATTAGAAAGTGCAGGCTTTAAAATATTTGCAGCATTCATAGAGTGTTCACCATCACCAGCACCAATAATATTATGAATTTCATCTATTACAAGAATAATATTTCCATAATTTATACATTCATCTATAATACCTTTCATCCTAGCCTCAAATTGACCTCTAAATTGAGTACCTGCTAGAACAGAAGTCATATCCAACAAATAAACCTCTTTGTTTAATAATTTTGCTGGTACATTTTGATTTGCAATACGAATAGCTAATCCTTGTGCAATAGCTGTTTTACCAACACCAGGTTCACCAATTAAACAAGGATTATTTTTAGAACGTCTATTTAATATTTGAACAATGCGTCCAATTTCAGTTTCTCTACCAACAACATTATCCAATTGATTATTTTGTGCTTTTGCTGTTAAATTGGTTCCAAAAGTATCTAAGTACTTTTTCTTTTTATTTGTTTTTTTATTCTTTCTTTTTTCTACTTTAACTTTTTTGGTAGCTCCAGCAGAACTAGTATTATTCGAATTGGAATTTCCTCCTCCAAAAAGGTTGGAAAAAATAGAACCAATTGGAATAGCTGCTCCTGATATTTGTGGACCATCAACATTATCAATATCTGAGTTTTCATCAGACATTCCAAAGGTGATAGCTCCTTCCATATTTTGAATATCATCCATTGATAAATTTTCAGACAAATCTTTAAAAAGAGCTTCAAATTGTTTTGACATTCTATCCAAATTTTTATTATCTCTAGATAATATATCATATTGTTTAGAAAGAACCTCAGTAGGATTTATACCTTTTAATTTTGCACAGTCTCCACAATATCCTTCTAAAGTTGTTTTTCCATTTTTATCTATATTATTATAAAAAATAATTGCTGTGTTTTTCTTACATATTGAACATAACATATATTGTCTCTCCATTTCTCAAAAATTCACATATATATAATACTTCAAAACTACGTAATAGTCAAGGTATATAAAGGTTAAAATAACAAAAAAGAAGTATTGAAAAAAATTCCAATAGATGTTATAATTTAAATATAAAAAATAAAAAAGGTGAAATGATATGAATGTAACAATGCCAGAAAAAAATAAGTATACACTAAAAGAAAAAATGGTGTATGCAGTAGCAATCATAGTTTGCCTTCTAACCCTAATAAGTATAATATATGTTGAAATTTCAGCAGATACAAGTTTAGTCGATATGTTAGATACATCTGAAGCAGAACAAACATCATTAGGGAACAAAACAGAAGAAGAATGTGAAGCACTAAAGACAGTAGTTAATAGTAAATTTAACAATAATATTGAAAAAAATCTAGTTAGCTCTAATATAAAAAAGATAGACAAAAATAAAGACATTATATGCACAGCTCTAGATGCAAAAGAATCAAGTGCAGGAAACTATGAAGTAAATGTTGTAATACCTATAATTAACATAGATAGTGAAATAATAAAAAACTACAATAGCGAAATAGAAAAAGTCTTCAAAAATAAATTAGAAGACATATTAGAAACAAAAAATAAAAATATAGTTTATAGTGTAGAATATGTAGCAAGTATAAATAATGATATGTTATCACTTATGATACGTTCAAATTTAAAAGAAGGTTCAAGTGCTCAAAGGACAATAATTCAAACATATAATTATGATATAAAAAACAATAAAGAACTAACATTATCAGAAGTTTTAAAACGAAACAATTTAAACGAAAATGATATAACCCAAAAAATAAAAGAAGAAATAAAAAAATCTCAACAAAAAGTTGAAGATCTTAGAGAATTAGGTTATTCAATATATAGTAGAAATCCAGAGGATAAGAAATATGAAATAAAAAATTCAAAACAATTCTATTGCACAAGCAATACAATATATATACTATATGCATATGGTAATGAAGACTATACGAGTGAAGTTGATATTGTAGTAATTTAAAATATATAAATAAAAAAATATGGGCATCGAAGCTTTTTGGTTTCAATGTCCATATTTAGTTTCACAACTATTGTATTTCATAAAGCAAAAACCGCTATAAGCTAATACTTATAGCGGTTCTTGTTTTCTTTGAAAATAAAAGGGGATATTTGTTAAGTATAGCAAGAATGGCTATAAATCAGTATTTGCACTCCTTTAATGTTAACAACGTGTTAATAACTAATTAATTTAAGATACATTTAGATAAGTTATTTTACTATTCTTTTTAGATCTATAATCTACCATTTCTATAGTTTCAATTAATTCTTCAATGCTTTTTTTAGTATAAACATCTAGTCCAGTATCTCCAGATTTATGGCCTAGAATTTTGTCAATACATACTTTGTTTGCTCCAACTCTATCTAATTCAGAACGTAATGTTTTACGTCCATCGTGCGACGTATGATAATTTAAGTTAAGTTTTTTTAAAAAATTTTTAAAATTATAATAAAAGGCACCATATTTCATTTTATTTCCGTTTTTTATCTACAAGTAAAAATTCATTGCTGCTGTTATAATAATTAGCTATAATAGGTATTATTTCAGAATGAATAGGTATAATTCTATTTTTGCTTGCTTCGGTTTTAATTCCTCCAGTCAAGTATTTTTCTTTTAGATGTATATTTTTGTTTTTTATGAAAAATATTTCTTCGATTCTCATTCCAGTATATAAAGTCATTAAAATAATATCAGCAACCAATTTACCTTTACATTTCCATATTTTTTGAATTTCTTTATATGTATAAGGAATATTTTTCTTTTTCTTGTTAGTATATAAATTAGAACTTAATTTAAGATTATGAGCATAACCTTTCACTATAATGTCACTTTCTTCTGCGTAAATATCTAATTTTTTAAATAAATCTATAAGTCCGGATATAGTGCTACTACCGCCATTTGTATTTAATATGATTTCCAAAAAATCATCTTTCTTCAATGATTTATATAATTTATCGTAAAGTTTTTCGCATTTATTATATGCAGTTTTCAAAATTAAAGCTGACGAACGACCTAGTTTCCCTTTTGCTTTTATGTGTTCTTTTTTTTCTAGTTCCATTTCTTCTTTAGTGGGAAAATATTTTTCATTATATTCTTCATACACTTGCCTAAAAGTATATTCAGATTTGTCAATATCAATATTACCTTTTTGTATATTGTATTTTGCAAGTAATAAATCAGGAATATCTCTGTCTGGAAAATATTTTCGTCCTTTATCATCTGATAATATTTTAGGTGGCAATGCTTTTCCAGTTTCTTTATCGTATTCAATCGGTGCTCTTGCAAACCATGGATTTCTGCGGTTGCCATTTAGTTTTACAACGCAACCAGTTCCGTTTGCTCTTTTCATTAAAAAACCTCCAAATTTCAAATATTACACTTGAAAAATGAAGGGAAATACGATATAATTATATTAATCACTTTTCAAGTGGTTGTTTTGGATAATGTGTGTTCTCTGCAAAAAGTTTACACATTATCCGCTTTTTTATTTACAAATATTTTTTAAAATTAAAAAGATAGCTACGTTCAAGCTATCTTTAGTATTATGTTCGATTATAATACACATTTAATATATTGTCAACATAATATTTAAAATTTACTATTGACAGGTTTTTGAATGATATATATAATATTAGAAATGTTGTTTACTTCCTTCAAGGTTGGATGCACAGATTAGTAGTTGATTGCTACATCTTGCACTTCAACTATTAGTCCGTGCATCTAACTTTCGCAAGATGGTTGATGTACAATACGAAAGAAGGGGGGTTATTCCAATGGATACTTTCCTAGGAATAGGATTTGTTGTACTTAGTGTAGCGGTACTAATAGGAATATGCGGTATTGTAGGATACGGTATTCACATACATAAAAAAGATGTTGACATCAGTCCCGCACAGACTAACGTCAACAAACTAAACAACGATGAGTAAGGCGAAAGCCTTGCTCTTTTTTATATCTATTAAAATTATAACATATTTATTACAATTTTTCAATAGTTTTTCAAACATTCCAACTATGTCCGCAATTTTGACATACTGCTACAGTCTTATTGTTATATGAAGTTTTTTCATTTCCTTTTGACTTTTTCCAAACTAAATTAGACATTCCTAAAGTACACAAAGCAGTCAATCCTCTAGCAGTATTATTTAGATGTCCACCTATGCCATTCCCATGTTTTTTTGTTTTTCCTCCTGATTGAACTATTTGAGTATTAACATCTGTACTATTACATTTAGGGCATACCATTTCTATCACTCCTTCCATTGTTATATTGAAATTATTAACTCAATTTATTTAATTTTTTATAAAGTCTAGCTGCACGTCCAGGCATTTGTCCTGTTGTACCGTCTTTAATAAAGCCAATATCTATAGCTTTTTGACAAATTTCTAGTGCTTTGTCATACTCTTTTCTTTTTTCATAGATAATTGCCAACCTTTTAAAACTAGGGTACGTAGGCACTTGAGTTTCAATAGGTTCTTTATAATATTCTGCACGTTCTTTACAATAATTGTAAAATTCTCGAGCTATACCAATATCAGTTAAACAGTCTTTTATAACTCCGTCCATCTGTGGACTAAATTCATCTCCCATATTTATTACTACCCTATAGTCCATTTCGATTTTTTCTAAAAGTTTATAATGTAATCGTACGACTTTATTGTACTTTTTTTCTATTTCATCTAGTTTTGTAGTAGGGATATCATCAAAAAAAGAACTGTTTGTTTTTGACTTGCCAAATATACTTTTAAAAAATCCCATATTAGTACTCCTTATTAAAATCTATATATACTATATTTCCTATGCGTTTTGTGATTTGTCCCTTTTTTGCGTATATTCAGGTATTTTAGTTAAATCTTCAACATTGTTAATTGCTTTTTCTTTTCCTAAGTTATTAAGTTGGTTATAATATGAAAGTATTTCAGAATTATTTGAAGCTTTTTGTAATTCTTTTTCAGCATTACGAATATTAGACTTTCCTAACAAGTAGTCTGTTGACACTTCAAAAAAATTAGCAAATCTCAAAGTTAATTCGTTGTTTGGTTCTCTTGAACCTCTTTCGTACATACCTATTGCACTTGCAGAAACAGATAGTCTATTTGCCAATTCTTCTTGTTTTAAATTCAATTCTTCTCTTAATGATTTTAGTCTATTACCTAACATATAAACCCCCTTAATTAAGCAGAATTATAACACACAAAAAGTGAAAAGTAAACATAAAACACAGAACGTGGTAAAAAATAAAAAATTTTTTAAAAAAAGTATTGACAAAACACAAAATGTGTTATAATATTAAAACACAAAATGTGAGAAGAAAGGAGAAAAGCAAAAGTGGAAGAATTGAAAGAATTTAGAATGTCATTAAAATTAACACTTCAAGAATTTGCTGAAAGTATTGATGTATCAAAGTCTTTATATGAAAAAGTTGAAAATGGAGCCAGAAAGCCAAGTAGAGAATTTACAACAAAATTAAAGCAAAAGTATCCTGAATTTGATGTCAATATTTTTTTTAGCAAACAATAACACGAAACGTGTTATAAACAAACGAAAGGAGATGAGAATATGGAAAATCTTAAAGAACTTGAAGAAATAGCAAGACAGTTAAGAAACAAAAAAGCTAGACAATGGCGAGCTAACAACAAAGACAAAGTAAGGGAAACTAACAAAAGATACTGGTTAAAAAAAGCAAAAGAAGAATTAGAAAGAAGAAAAAAATGCAGAGAACACACGAAAATCTAAAGTGAAAGGAAGTTGAAAAAATGGCACATAAATTAACAATATCTGTAGAAGATGCAGCAAAAATAATTGAAAAAAATCCTCAATATATACGTTATGGCTTGAGGCAAAATAGATTACCTTTTGGGAGTGCAGTACAAAAACCAAATGGAAGGTGGAGTTACAACATTATAAGAAGTAAGTTTTTAGAATATGCAGGATTAGAGGAAGGAGGATAAACAAATGAAAAGAAAAATCGATTCAAATAAAGTATGGGCATTTATAGGAAAAATATCAGTAGTAGTATTAATGCAAATAGCATTTGCACAGTTAAGTTTATTAATTTTAAATAACTGTATAACAGTTTATAAGTAGGAGGGAAAAGAAATGTATATACCAATTTATACAGGATATAAAGCACTAAAGGAGAAATTAAAACAAAGTGAAAATGAAATTGAAAAATTAAAATTACAAAATGCTGATTTAAGAGATGAACACACTGAGAATAATTTGAAAATGGACAAATACGAAGAATTAATTGCAGAAATTAAATTAGAGATACCAAAACAACATTATGGGAGTGTTAAAGACTTAGGAAATAAAATATTGACGTTGATAAAAAATAAAGAACTAGACGTCAGCAAAATGTACTAGTTCTTAGTATAAAACATAATATAAATTCATACTTCATGTTTATTTTAGCACAAATAAGTATGAAATGCAAGAGGAAAGGAGAAAAGATGAATATAACAGAATACGTTAAAAGTTTATTTTATGAATATAGACTAAATGAAATGAAAGCAAAGTTAATGGAAATGAAGCATAAGAAATATTTAGTAGGAAGGAAAATAAAAAATGGAAACAATTGAACAATTAGAAGATAAATTATTTATGTTAAAAATGCAAGACCATTGGGATAGTTCAGATTATAAATACGCAGATGAATTAAGAGAGAAAATTAAAAAATTGGAGGAACAAGAATGACTAAGGAAGAATGGTTAGAGGAAAGAAAAAAAGGTATAGGTGGCTCAGATGCTTCAATAATAATGGGCTTGAATAAATACAAAACAAGTATTGAACTATGGGAAGAAAAAACTGGAAGAAAAGAAGCAGAAGATATTTCAAATAGACCTTACGTAAAATATGGCACAGACGCAGAAGAGTACTTAAGAGAATTATTCAAATTAGATTTTCCTCAATACGAAGTAACGCACAAAGAAAATACAATAATAAAACATTCAAAATATCCATTTTTGTTTGCAAGTTTAGACGGAATATTAAAAGATAAAGAAACTGGAAAAATGGGAGTTTTAGAAATAAAAACAACTAACATTAAAAGCAAAATACAAAGCGATAATTGGAAAGATAAAATACCGGATAATTATTATTGCCAAGTATTACATTACTTGAATGTAACTGGATATGAATTTGCAATACTAAAAGCACAGTTAAAATATGATTTTGACGAAGATTTAAGACTAGAAACAAGACATTATACGATTTTAAGGAATGAACAAGATATTAAATTATTAGAAAAGAAAGAAATTGAATTTTGGAGATATGTTGAAAAAGACATACAGCCACCATTAATGTTACCGGAAATTTAGGGAGGAAAATGTATGAAAGAACGATTAACGATTTTAAAACAAGAAGTTGCAAGACTAGATGACGAAATAGAAAAGCATTCAGAAGAAATTGAAAAGCTAAGAACAATTAAAGACGTTTTACAACAAGAAATAGAGTAATACAGTTCAAAAAGTTTAATGGACGTAATATTAAAAGAAGGAGGAAAGATATGAACAAATACGAATCAATAATTATTTTAAAACCGGATTATAAGGAAGAAGAAAAGCAAGAAATTTTAGACTTTTGCAAAAAACATATGAAAGGAATTAAGTATGAAGAATTAGGAAAGAAGGAGCTAGCATATGAAGTTAAAGGATATAACGAAGGATATTATATTCAATTTGAATTTAATAAAAATGAAAAGAAGATAACAGAGTTTTTTAAAAATAACTTAACAATTTTGAAATTTATAATAGTAAAAATGAGTGAAAGGAAAGGGTAGTATGGAATTAAAAGTAGAAGAAATCAAGGCACTAGAGCCTATTAAATTTAATTATGAAGAATTAAAAAAATGGTTAGAAGAAAAAGTAAAAAATTATAAAAATTTAGTATATACAGATGAAAATATAGGAACAGCAAAAAGCGATAGAGCAGATTTGAATAAACTAAAAAAAGCATTAAATGATGAAAAAATAAGAATTAAAAAAACGTATTTAACTCCATATGATGTATTTGAAACAAAAATAAAAGAATTAATAGGAATAGTAGATATAGCAGTAGAAAACGTAGACGTTCAAGTAAAAGATTATGAACAAAAAGAGAAAGACAATAAAAGAGCAGAGATTTTAAATTACTTCACAGGTAAAGTAGGAAAATATAAAGATGTATTAAATTTTGACAAAATATTTAATCAAAAATGGTTAAACAAGACTTGTAAAATAAATGACATAAAAAAAGAAATAGACACATTAATAGCAAGAATTGATACACATATGCAGATTATTGACGGACAAGTAAAAGATGAAAACATGAACACAGAAATAAGAAGGTATTACTTTGAACATATAGCTGATGAAAACGTATTAACATTTACAATGGCACAAATTCAAAAAATAAAAGAAGAAAACAAAAAAATAAATATCTTAAAACAAGAAGAAATTCCAAAAGTCACAGAAGAATTAGTAAATAATGAGAAAAATTCACAAAACATAGTAGAAAATGAACAAAAATCAGTAAATAATTCACAAAATTTAACACAAATTGATTTCAGAGTATGGGTAACTACAGAGCAAATAAAAGCATTAAAACTATTTTTAATAGAAAACCATATTAAATATGGAAGGGTGGTGTAGGTTATGGCGACAGTCAACAATAGTTTAACAAAGCAGGAAGAAAAAAAGACATCATTTAGTAATTTTTTAACTAATGAATTTGTAAAAAAGAAAATTTATGAAACTGTTGGAAGTATAGATGCTCAAAAATTCATGACAAATATTTTATCAGCAGTAACAAACAACTCAACACTTCAAGAATGCAATCAAATGAGTATATTAAATTGTGCATTCTTAGGACAATCATTAAATTTAACACCTAGCCCACAATTAGGACAATATTATATGGTGCCGTTTAACGATAAAAATACTGGAGGAAAAGTAGCACAGTTTATATTGGGGTATAAAGGATATGTTCAATTAGCAATAAGAAGCGGTTACTATAAAGATATTGGGGTATTTGATGTCAAAGAGGGAGAATTTAAAGGTCGTGATAAATTTACTGGAAAATATAAATTTGAATTTATAGAAGATGATGACATAAGAGATGAAAAAGAAACAATAGGATATGGAGCATATTTTGAATACTTGAATGGTTTTACAAAATCAATATATTGGTCAAAAGAAAAAATGTTAAATCATGCAGACAAATATTCTCAAGCTTTTAGTAGATATGCAACTAAAGGAAAGTATCCTAAAGTTTCATATGAAGATTATAAAAAAGGAAATTACAACAAAAAAGACGAATGGTTATATTCAAGTTTTTGGTATAAAAGTTTTGACGAAATGGCGTATAAAACAATGTTAAGGCAATTGATTTCTAAATGGGGAATAATGTCAACTGAAATGCAAGAAGCTTATGCAAAAGATATGGCAGAAATTAAAGATAATGGAGATTATAAATATATAGATAATCCAACGGAAACGTTTGAAAATGACGTAAAATCAATTGAACAGCCAGAAGATAAAAATATACCAGTTCAAGAAGAAAATGTATCAGAAAAGCAAATACAAACAAATAACGATATAATTAATGACTTTTTTAATTAGGAGTTAAAAAAATGAATATTACAGGAACGATAAAAGATTTTAATTTAGATTATAAAACAGGCAAAGCAATTGTAACACTATTATTAAATAGTAAAGACTTGGAAGAGATTGAAAAATTGTCTAAATTAGAAAAATTGAAAATTACGATAAAAAAGTTTTTTAAAAAAAGAAGCAATGATGCAAATAAATATTTTTGGAAACTTTTACAAGAATTATGCGAATTAGCAGAAATAGATACAATGGAAGAATATATCAGAAGAGTCAAACAATTAGGTATTTTTAGACGTTTTAAAATTGAAAAAGACAACGTAGATACTTTTATCAAAATGTGGGAAGATAAAGGGATAGCTTGGTTTTGTGAAATATGCGACACAGAGTACATAGGAAATACTGAATTTAAGATAATAAATGCGTACTATGGTTCAAGTTCTTTTAATACAAAACAAATGTCAAGGCTTATTAACGAATTAATTCAAGATTGCAAATCTTGTGGAATAGAAACAAAACCACAAGAAGAAATCGACAGTTTGTTAAGGAGTTGGGGGAAATGATAGTAAAAGATTTGTCGAATAGCTTTAACCCTGTACCTAAAAATAAAAGAATTGTGAATAAGAAATTACTTAAAGATAAAAAGAAAATATGTAAAATCTGCGGTAAGCATGGACAAACTGAAAAGCATCACATCAAAACCAAAGGGAGTGGCGGAGATGATATTGAAGAAAATTTAATTGAAGTTTGCAGAATATGTCACAAGAAAATTCACGATGGAATTATAAGTGAAGAAGATATATTAAAGATTAAAAATAGGAGGAAAAAGTAATGTTAGACATTTTATTAATAATAATGCTTTTTGTTTTATACATGATTACATATAAAAAAGTTGAAGATTGGGTAATAGCTAAAGTAAAGACAAAAGAAACAATATATCAAATTGGATTTATAACAGCAATTTCATTATCAATATTTACAGATATTATTTTTGATTTAATTAGATAAAAACAACAGGGCTAGACACAAAACTAGCCCTTTAAAAAATACAAAAGGAGAAAAGTCAATGGATAAAAAAAGCTTTTTAATATACTTAGATTATGAAGAACAGTTTAATTTATTAACAGATGAACAGATAGGACAACTTATGAGGTTATTAATTGAATATGAGAAAACACAAAAAGTTCCTAGTTTAGATAAAGTAGATGGAATGGTAAAAATGTCATTTTCATTTATTAAAACACAATTAGACCGTGACAGAGATAAATATAAAAGCAAGTGTAAGAAAAATAAAGAAAACGGAAGAAGAGGTGGCAGACCTAAGAAAGAAAGCGAACGGTTTTAAAAATAACCAAACGGATAATAAAAAACCGAACGGTTTTTGTGAAAAGCAAACGGTTTCTAAAAAACCCGATAAAGAAGATGAAGAAGATGATGATAAAGAAGATGATATTTTAGAAGAAGAATTAAAAGAAGAAAAAGCTGATGATTTGCAGGAATATTTTATCAAATGCACAGGAAGCACAAATCTAATTGCAATACAGGAATGTTTAAGCTATTTAAATGATTTACCGATTGAAGTAATTAAAATAGCTTTAAAAAAGACGGCTGATGTTGACCGGAAAATGGAATTACACAAAAACTATTTTAGATGATTGGCTCAAAAGGAAAATTAATACAGTTGAAAAAGTCAAAGTCGATAGTTTGAAATTCAAAAAAAATAAAGCTGAAAAAAAAGGAAACTCGCTTAATGCAAATTATATCAAACGAGATTATGATAATTTAGATTTTTTATATGCTAACAAAGGAGCTGATACTGCATGAGATGTATTGAGTGTGGGAAATATCCTTTTTGTGAGTTTATAGAAAATCCACAAGAAAAAGCTTGTGAAAAAAGTATTAAAAAACCATTAGAAAAAGGAGATGTAGTTTATGAACAGAAAAAGAGCATTAGAAATAGCAAGAGATAGGTTAGAATGTTTAGATAAGTTTCAACCAAAACTGAAAGCGAGTCAAAAACACTAAAAGAAACAAGAGAATTTTTAAAGTATGTTGAACACATACTGGAAGGAGGAGAAAATGTTAATAGTTAGTCAAGATAAAAAGAAGGTAAAAAAATATAACAATATAATAACAATTAGTTATGACAGTAGCTATGAAACATCAGAAAAATTATGGATAATCTCTATTGACGGAGAAGATGTAGCACACTACAAAACCGAAGAAAGAGCAAAAGAAGTATTACAGGAGATTGCAACAAAATATAGTTCATATCTAAAACTAGAAGGTGAACCAGCAATTTTGCAAGGACAAACAGATACCAAACCTAATATTTTTAACATTCCTAAAGTGTATGAAATGCCGGAGGAATAACTATGTACCCAAGATTAATTAAAAGTTGCGAGGAGGCTATTAAAAACGAATGGTGTTTACGGTTGTTCAGCTCTCGAGTCACCTAACTTCGTTGGAAGGTACAATTGTGAAGGTAGTCATCCTCCAGAAACTAAAAAGTCGAAAGAATCGATAAATGAAATTAAAGAAGTATTAGGGATACAAGAAAGGATAAAATTATGATTAGAGTAGAAATACCGTTCAAATTACCAAGTTTAAACCAGTATATAAATGAATGTAGAAAAAATCGTTATGCTGGTGCAAGTATGAAACGACAAGTTGAAAACGACATAGGATATTTTATAAATAAACTACCTAAATTTGAAAAGCCAATAAAAATAAAGTTCACATGGGTAGAGGAAAACAAAAGACGTGATTTAGATAATGTTTGTTTTGCTAAAAAATTTATTCTGGATTCATTTGTAAAAGCTGGCAAATTAAAAAACGACAATAGGAACTGTGTAGTAGGGTTTACAGATGAATTTAAGTACGACAGTAAGTCAAAAGTAATTTTAGAAATAGAGGAGATTTAGAAATGGAAAATATTTTTTGGATAATATTAATAATCTGTTTGACAATAATGTTCGTAGCAGAAAAATATTTTGAATATAAAAAAGAAGTAGAAGGGAATAAAAAAAAATGTTAAAAAAGAAAAAAAATTATAAATTAAAAATAAAAGATGATGTAGATTTGAAAGAGTTAGAAAAGTTTGGGTTTGTTTTTGATACCGACGATGGAATTTACAGATACACAGAAAGAACCAATCTGGGAATTACATCTATAAGAATAAGAAGTTGGGATAGAAGAATTTTATATAGACAAGATGTAGGCACAGACACAGATTGCTTATGTATTTTATATGACTTAATCCAAGCAGGCTTAGTCGAGAAAGTAGGTGTAGATAATGGATAAAATTGAAGTTGGAGAGTGGGTAAGAACTGTCGATGGAAAGTTTGGAATATTTGACAGATATAGTTCAAGAAAAAGTAGTAGTTTATATAAAAGTCCCTTTAATTGCTTTATAAAACTACAAAACCGAAAGACAAGTTTACAATGCCATAGAAATTATATAAAAACTCATTCCAAAAATAAAATAGACATTGTAGAAGTAGGCGACTATGTTAATGGAAAATATGTAGAAAAGATAGAACAATATAAAAGTGGAAAGTCTATAGTAGCTTTAATAGGAATTATAGATAAAAAAGATATTAAAGACATAGTAAGTCATGAGCAATTTGAAAGTGTTAAATATAATTTTGAGGAGGAAGAATAAATGAAAGATTTTGATATACAAGTTGGAGATAGGGTAACATATGAAATCCTTGATAAGCCTGACAGACTTCGTTTTGATAGAGGCAGAATAATAAATGAAATTATTACTAACGATTATATAGGATTATCGGGTACATATAAGATCAAAGAACATTTAAGAAATAAAGATATAGAAATCTTAAAAATAGAACGTATAGGAGAAAAAGGCTGGTACACAGTTTATGAGAAAAAAGAATTATTAACAGACGAAGAAAGAGAGTTTTTGAAAAATATAATAAAATACTATGACGGCATTTCACGAATTGAGGCTACTCTAAGTTCGATTAGTTTTGAAAATGATAATTTCCATATAATATGTATCATAGATTATCCAAAAAAATTAAAATTCGAAAATATAAAGAAAAATGAATATTACACCTTAAAAGAACTAGGACTGGAGGAAGAAGTATGAGAGAAATAATTTTTAGAGGAAAAAGAATAGATAATGGAGAGTGGGTTTATGGTTGGCTAAGACAGACTGGACATCAGGATATTGAAAAACCAAACGGGCAATATATAAGAACAGAAAAATATTATCAAATTCAAGATAAAGAATATAATTCATACTTTGTAAATCCAGAAACTATTGAACAATATACAGGTGTCTTAGATAAAGATGGAAAGAAGATATTTGGAGGAGATATAGCGAAAGATGATTGTTGCATTTATGAAGTAGTATATGTTGGAAATGGATATTATGCTAAAGTAAACAAATTATTAAAAAAATGTGGAACACAAAAGGGATTATTATACGATTTAAGTGGGTATGAAGATTTAGAAATAATAGGAAATATAACAGATAACCTTGAATTATTGGAGGTAGAAGATGAGTAAAGTAGAAAAAGATGACTTTTTGAAGTTTTTAGAAGTAGCTAATGAAACAATAAAAGAAAAAGGAAAAATATATAAATTTAGATGTCCTTTATGCGGAAATGAAGCAGAAGGGAGTAAAAATACATATAATGGTCATTTATTTGCAAAGTGCAAAAATTGCGATATGCAAATAATAGAATAGAGGTGTTTTAGATGAGTAAAGCAGATGAAATGTTTGAAGAACTGGGATACGAAAAGAATATTTGTAAAAATGCAATAGAATACTCATTAAATAATGAAAAAGAAATTGATTTTGTAGAAAATGTTGATACATTTGAAAAAGAAATATGGATAGATGATTTTCATATGCTATCAATATAAGAACTACAAGCGATATATCAATTCTGCAAAGAAAGAGGTTGGTTAGATGAGTAAAGAAATAAATTTAGTAGATATAGCGAAAGTTCAAAAATGGTATATAGATATTTTTGAACAAGAAGATAGCGACTATCCAGATTATAGAGTAATCGGTCAAAAGAATAGACATATACAAAGAATATTAAATAAAATTACATCTGATAAAGATGAACAAAGAAAAATATATGGCATTATAGTTCACGAAAGTTGGAATATGCAAGATAGAACATTTAAACCAATATGTGATGGAATAAGAGCATTAGGATATAAAGTTATAAGTAAGGAGGCACAAGAAAATGTTAAGTAAAGAAGAAATAGAGAAAGCAAAAAAAGAAGTAAAACCTTTATCAATAGGAGATTTTGTAACTTGGTTTACAACTGATGGAATTATAAAAAAAGGAATAGCTATAAAAACACTTTTACAATACATAAACCAACTAGAACAAGAAAACAGTAAGAAAGACAAAATAATAGATGAAATGGCAGAACAACTTTCAGGATTAACAATATTGGATATTAAAAAAGATGAATATATTGTTTTAGGAGATAAAGAGAAAGTAAAGAAATATTTTGAAAAGAAAGTAGAGGAAGAAACATATGAAAGTTAAAGTAAAACAAGATTTTGAATTGCATAGTAATCATAGAGCATATGAAGGAGATATTTTAGATTTAATAATAGTAAATTATGATTATGACATTGACCGTATATTTGTGATTTTAGAGAAATGTGGACATATATTCAAAGTGTTTTTTAATAATGAGTTTGAGGCAAATAAACATTTAGAATTTAATTATGAAGAAAATAAAAGTACTGATTATGTATGGATTAGAGAAGATGAAGTAAATAAAAGAATAGACGAAGTTTGCAAAGAGAAAGATGAGCAAATAGAGTATTGGAAAAGTAAAGTTATGAAACTAATAGAAAAAATATAAAAAAAGTAGAGGTGAAATAAATGGATAGTTATTATTTAGCAAGTTTAAAAAGAGTGTTTGGAAATGACAACGAAAAATATAAAACAATATTGACAAACAATACGAAGAAAATGGAGGTGAAGTAAATGGAAGAATGGGAAAAGAATAGAATAGAAAGTTGTCTACGCAATATTCAAGACAAACTTGAAGCAATAAAAAATATTATTACGAAACAGACCAATATAACGACATAATAAAGCAAATATTACAAGAATTATTGGAGGAGGATTAGTTTATGGAAAAATATAACCGAATAATGAATAAAAAAAGAATGACAACAGGTGAAGCAATAGATATAGTAGATGAAATGTATCAAGACAGAATGAAACAAATAGAAGAAAACAATACAATTTATACTGATAGATTAGATAATATAGAATTTACAAATTTAGAATTTGCAAGTGTTATTCTTTTAAGAGAAGTGCAAAGATTAAGAAGAGAATTGGAAAATTCAATACCTAAAAAGAAAATAGAAGATAAGATAGAAGATTATCAAGAAAGAAAAAGATATTATGAAGATGAAAATATAAAGAAAGATAACGAATATTTTAGCATAATTGAAGTATTAGAAATTTTACAAGAAATATTGGAGGATTAACAAATGACAATAAAAAATAAAATCCGAAAACGAATAGACTCGTGGAATATTATTTTAGAAGAACCTATAAAGTACATAAATATAACAAAAGAAGAAGCTGAAAAATTAGGAGATAATATAAAACAAATTGACGGAGTTAAATTGATAGTTGCAGATAAATTAACAGACAAGATAAAAGGAGATTGTTTTGCTTATCATAAAAATAAATGTCAAGCATTGAATAAACTATATTGCATAAACAGCGAGTGTAAATTTTATAGAAATGATGTCACAATGAAACAAATAAAAGATAGTATTAAATATTATTCCAAAAAATAGGAGGAAATCAATGACAAAGGAAGAGTTAATAGAATTATTGAGAGACCTTAAAGAAAACAAGTCTAAATTAAAAATTAGATTAAAAAACTTGAAGAACAAGAGATTAGAATTAAAAAACTGCGAAGATATAGAGACTAGCTTAACTACAAGTTATGGAATCAATCAAGACATACATAGCAAAAATAAAGTTAGCAATAAAGTACTTCAAAAAATAGAACATAATAACACTAAAAAAACACAAATTAAAGAAGAAATAAAAGAACTAGAAAAAGAAGTTAGAGAGTTGAGAGAAAAAGTGGATTTAGCAGAAGATAGAATTGAAGCTTTAAAATACAGAGAAAGAAAACTATTAGAAGCATACTACATAGAAGGAAGGACTTATGAAGATATAGGGAATAACGTATATTTTACTTTGTTTTCTCAAACAAGAGATAAAGATACGATAAAAAGAATTGTAGATAGAGCAGTACAAAAGATGTTAAAATTATAAAAAATTAAAAATACCCTCTTTTTGCCCTTGTTTTGAGGTATTAATTAGCTTTTTCTTGTAGTATAATAACAATAGTAAAAATATCGCAGTTGTGAGAAACAACTTATATTCCAAGCGATATTCATAGTATACCAATCTTTAGTAAAGGGGAGCAGGTAAAACTGCTTCTTTTATTAGAATAAACAGATATTAATAAATGCTAGGTATTATTAATAAAAAATGTTTAACGAGATTTTTCATAAATCACCTTATTTTAATAGAAGAATGGAACATAAACTTTCCTAGCGAGTTTTTAATAAGGTTTTCAGCTAGACTTTTTCCTATAAAAAAGTGTAGCTTGATATTGCGGAAAGCTAAGGCAGTACTCTAGGTTCATACCCTAGAACGTAGTAGGTTCGATTCCTACTTCCGCAATCAAGAGATTTTAAAGTAAATCTAAAGAGCCTTTTATAGATAGTGCGAAGGACATAGCTGATATATGTCCTTTGTAGTGTTTATAAAATTGACTAGTAATTGACTAGTAGTTGAACAGTAATTGAATAGTAGGAGAATAAATATGAGTATTGAAAATATATTTAAGAAATTTAGTAAAGAAATATGTACTAATTGCATCAATAGAAAAGAATGTCAGGAAGAATTAAGAATTAAATTAGACGGCTCGGTTAAGTGTGATAGATATGAAAGAGAGAAAGAAAAGCAACCAATAGGTGTTTTAGTAAGAATGATGAGAATATAGGAAAGAGGTAAAAAATGGAGATAGTTTACAAAAAAGTTTTAGAATTAAAACCATATAAAAACAACCCTAGGATAAACGACGAGGCTGTTAAATACGTAAAGGAAAGTATTAAAGAATTTGGATTTAAAGTTCCAATAGTAATTGATGAAAATAACGAAATTATTGCAGGACATACCAGACTTAAGGCAGCAAAAGAATTGGAGTTACAAGAAGTACCTTGTATAATTGCTAATGACTTAACTAAAGAACAAGTAAAAGCTTTTAGATTAGCTGATAATAAAGTATCGGAAAAAGCTGAATGGGATTTTGAATTGTTAGAGAGTGAATTAGCTGAAATAATAGATATTGATATGGAAAAATTTGACTTTTCAAAATTTAATGAAGAATTAGATGTTGAAGACGAAGACTTTATCAGCGATACAGAAATTACAAAACAAAAGAAGAGAATAGTTAAATGTCCACATTGTGGAGAGGAATTTGAAATATGAAAATTTTCCTTGCAGCTACAACAAGCGGAGTTAAAAATAGTCAAAGAGAAGAAATGATACAAAAAGGTAAACCAAAATATTTACTTGAAACATTTTTTAACGGAGAAAAGACATGTTTAAAAGTTTTGCAAGATGTTGGAGTTAACAATTTTTTGTTAGATAGTGGCGCTTTTAGTTATATGAGTGGAGCAGAATGCACAAAAGAACAATTAGTAGAGTATATGGAAAAATATATATACTTTATAAACAAATACAATGTCGAATATTTTTTTGAGTTAGATGTAGACACAATATTTGGAATTGAATTTGTAGAAGAGTTGCGAGAAAAACTAGAAAAAGAAACTAACAAAAAATGTATTCCAGTATGGCACAAAGGCAGAGGAATAGAATATTGGAAAAAGATGTGTAAAAATTATAAATATGTTGCAATAGGACGGTTTAGTGTTTCACGTCAAAAAGCAAGAATATGACCTCATTAGGAAAATGGTAAAATATGCTTTTAATAAAGGAGTAAAAGTACACGGCTTAGGCTTTACAAAAACAAAAGAATTAAATAATTATAAGTTTTATAGTGTAGATAGTGCAAGTTTTACTAAAGGAGCGGCACTAGGACAACAGAAACAAACATTTAATGGTAAATTTATAGAAAGTAGAAGAATAGACGGAAAAGGTAAAAAAATAAAATTATCAAATTTAGTTATGTATAATTTTTATCAATGGTGTAATTTTCAAAAATATATGGATAATAAAAAATGGAGGTAAAAAATGAAAAAAAAGAATGAAATTTTAAAAATATGTTTTGCGATTTATTCAGCAGCAATAATAATTCAAAACGTTTTAGCAACTAAACAAATAGACATTTTTAAATTTACAGTAACAACAGGAATTTTAATATCACCATTAGTTTTTATAATTCAAGATGTAGTCAGTGAAATTTTTAAATATAAAGAAGCTAAAAAAATGATACTGCTAGGTTTCTTTATGAATTTTATAGGAGTTATGTTTTTTACCGTGGCAATTAACCTACCTAGTTCAAACTATTGGACTAATCAACAAGCATTTGCAACAGTACTAGGAACAACTTTCAGAATATCAATAGCAAGTTTTACAGCTTATATAATAGGGTCATTAATAAACAGTAAAATTATGGTAAAGTTAAAAGAAAAAAACAATAGTTTATTTATTAGAGCGATAAGTTCAACAATAGTTGGACAATTTTTAGACAATTCGTTATTTGCTTTTATTGGATTTTTAGGAATATTACCATTAAACAGTATATTATCTATGATAATAGGCGCAACAATATTTGAAGTTATGTATGAAATAATATTATATCCTGTAACAAAATTTACTATAAAAAAACTAAACAATTATATTGTTAGTTAATAATAAAGTAGGTGGAGCTATGGCAAAATCTAAATGGGAACAAATAAAAGATAAATTAATATTGATTGAAGGCTGGGCAAGAGATGGCTTAACGGACGAACAAATTGCTAAAAATTTAGGAATAAGTAAAGACACGTTTTATAAATACAAGAAAATACATACTGACTTTTCTGACGCCTTAAAAAAAGGAAAAGAAATTGTTGATTATGAAGTAGAAAACGCATTACTAAAAAAAGCACTAGGATATGACTACGAAGAAAAGACATACAGAACAACAGTAGATAAAGAAACTGGAAAACAAAAAAGTACAATAGCTACAATAGTAAAAAAACACGTTCCGCCTGATACAACAGCTATGATATTTTGGTTGAAAAATAGAAAACCTAACAAATGGAGAGATAGGATTGAAAATGTAGTAAATAATGATGAAATATCTAAAGTTGAGGAATTATTGAACGTTATAAAGCAAGAGGCTGAAAAATGATATTAAGTGAAAAACAAAAAGAATTTATTAATAATGCTAACCATAGATACAATATTAAAATAGGAGCAAGAAGAAGTGGAAAAACATATTTAGATATTTTATTTACAATTCCAAATAGGTTATTAGAAAGAAAAAACAAAGAAGGTTTAAACGTTATTTTAGGTGTTTCACAAGGTACTATTGAAAGAAATGTATTAAAACCATTAAGAGATAAATACGGAGAAAATTTAGTTAGTAGTATTAATTCAAAAAATATTGCGGTTTTATTTGGGCAAGAAGTTTATTGTTTAGGAGCTGAAAAAGTCAGTCAAGTAGCAAAATTACAAGGAACAAGTATAAAATACTGCTATGGAGATGAAATTGCAAAATGGAATAAAGAAGTTTTTATCATTGTACAATCATCAATGGACAAAAAATATAGTTGTTTTGACGGTGCATTAAATCCAGAAAGCAAAACACATTGGTTTAAAAAAGAATTTTTGGATACAATAAAAGCAAAAAAACTAGATGTATATGTTCAGCATTATACTATATTTGATAATAAGTTTTTACCTAAAATAGTTGTTGAAAACTTATGCAAAGAATATCAAGGAACTGTTTATTATAATAGATATATTTTAGGGCAATGGTGCAATGCAGAAGGTATAATATTTAAACAAATTGCAGACGACAAAGATAGATTTATAACAAAACAAGTTCAATTAAATTCATTTATAAGTATTGGAATTGACTGGGGCGGAAATAAATCAAAACACAGTATAACAGCAACTAAAATAGATAGAATGTATAGAAAAGTGCAAGTATTAAAATCTAGCACAATGGAAGCAACAGGCACAAATACAAAGAAAGTTTTTAGATGGATAATTAATTTTATAAAAGAGATACAGGACAAATATGGTACTGTGTCTTTTCTTTTTGCTGATAGTGCAGAACAAGTACTTAATAATTCTTTAGAAGGTGTATTAAAAGAGAGTGGAATTAATTTAATAGTTCAAGATAGTGTGAAAACACAAATCAAAAATAGAATAGAAATGTTTAATAGGTTATTAAATTTAGACAAATTAACTTTTATAGAAGGACAAACTGATACATTAGTCGAAGCATTACAAACAGCTTTATTTGATGATAAGTCAAAAGATGATAGATGGGTTGATGACGGAGAAACATCAGACATTGACAGTTTAGATAGTTTTAATTATTCATTTGAATATTGGTTTGACGAAATATCTTATTATTTGAAAGAGGTAGCGTAATATGAATGATATAGTGTTAAAGTATTTAAAAGAAAAAGGTTATAGTAATATATCAACAGACTACTACGATTACATAGAATTATGGGAACGATGGTGGAGAAATGAAGTGGACTTTCACGTATACCATGACCCAACAGGAAAGAAAAGAAAAATGCACACTGCAGGAATGGCAAAAAGAATTAGCGAAGATTGGGCAAGTATTCTTTATAGTGAACGTGACGAAATAACAACTGAAGCGAATACGTCAAAGTTAACAAAGGCTAACAATGAATTTTTAAACAAACAAATAAAATTATTAAAAATACATAAAGATTTGCCAACAGCAATTGAAAAAGCTATGGCAAGTGGTACAGCGGGAGCAATTGTTAGAATAAAAAATGTAAAAATTGATAAAGAAAATAATTTAATTGCGAGCGATAAAACTAAATTAGACATCATTTATGTTAGTGCAAGTCAAATAATACCTCTAAGAGTAGAACATGGAGAAATAATAGATGTAGCAATTGTGAGTGAAAATAATAAAGGAAAAGACAAAGAATATTACATAGAAACACACAAATTAAAATATAGCGCAAAAGAAGAACAGGAAATTTACGAAATTAGCAATACTTATTTAGACTACAAAGGAAAAGAAATCCAAAAGGAAAATATCGCTAAAGGATATACGATTAAATCTAGTATTCCATTATTTAGCATAATGAAACCAGCAATAGCAAACCCTATTAACGAAAATTATAACATAATTAACGGTATGGGATTTAGTATTTACGGCTCAGCTATTGACCAGCTTATGGCTACTGATATCGCTTGGCATAATTTTGTAATGGATTTTTATCTTGGTGGCAAGAAAGTATTTTACAACAAAAAAATAGTAGGTAAAAAAATAGTCAAAACAAAAGGCACAGATGGACAAACAAAAGAGGAAGTTAGAGAAGTTTACCCTGACGACGTCACAAGACAACAGTGGCAAACTTACGGAGATGAACAAGCCAACTTAAAAGATGAACCAGCTGTTACTGAATACAATCCAGATTTAAGAGTTGAAGATAACAAAAACGGTATTCAATTTGCATTGGATTTTTTAAGTTTTAAGGCTGGATTAGGAACAAAGTATTATGAATTTAATGGAAGTTCGATAGTAACAGCAACACAATATGCCGGAGATAGACAAGATTTAGTTAAAAATGCAAATAAACATAGAAGAAACGTGGATAGTTTTATAAGTGGAATTTGTAAGGCTGTTCTTTTGCTGGGTAGAGTTTTATTAAAACAACCAGTAACAGAAGATTGCGTCGTTAACATTGTTGATAAAGACGGGTTTTTAGTTGATACAGAAACAGCAAAAGCAGAATTTAGACAAGATATCGCAATGGGAATAAGACAACCTTGGGAATATAGAGTTAAATTCTATGGAGAAGACGAGAAAACAGCAAAAGCAATGGTACAAGATGAAGAAATAGAAAACATTGAAGAATCTAACAAGAAAAGCAACGGACAAAATGAGAAAGAAAGCAATGAAGAAACCAATAAAGAAAAGGAAGAAAGTGAATAATGTTAAGTCCTGAGTTTCTAGATTTAATCGAATTTAACGAAGTTGTCAACTTATATACTAGATTAAATATTGAAATAACATCAGATATAATAAGACGTATCTTAAAAATGAATAAAATCAGCAATGCAACACGCTATCAGTTAAGAAAAATATTGCAGACTGGTGGTACAGAAGTATTCAACGAAGTACTAGAAAAAACATCATTATTAACAAACGAAATGAAAAAAGAATTAAAAAATGTATTTGAAGAAATGGCAAAAGAAGATATTGAGGGCTATAAAGAACTATACGAATACAGAGGAAAGCCTTTTAAATTAAGTTCTGAACAATATAAAATATTAAATCAAGGATTAAAAGAAACTGAACGTACATTAAAAAACTTCACAAAATCAATAGCTTTTGAAAGTCAACAAGATTACATCAATACAGTTGATGAGGCTTATAATCAAATAATAACAGGAGCTTTTGATTACAATACAGCAATGAATAAAGCAGCACAAAAATTAGCAGACAAAGGAGTAACGTTAAAAGATAAATTAGGAAGAAATGTACAGCTAGAAGTAGCAATAAGACGTAATATTATGACATCGATTCACAAAACAGCAAGTACAATTAATAGAGATATTGAAGATTATTTAGGTTGCGACGGTTATGAAGTATCAGCACATATGGGAGCTAGACCGACACACGCTGAGGCACAGGGCAAACAATATGCTATAAAACATAACACTAAAGAAAGCAAAAAATATCCTTTATGGAAAGAAGTTGAAGATTTATGGCATGAATACAACTGCCATCATACATATTTTGGAATAATTTTAGGTATAACTGAACCGCAATATAGTAAAAAAGAACTAAACGAATTTAAAAATGCAAAAGTAACTTTAAACGGGAAAAAAGTTCCTTATTATGAGGCAACTCAAAAACAACGTGCTAAGGAAAACAACATAAGGCATCAAAAAAGAAAAATACAGACATTAGAAAAATCCGGACTAGATACAACGACAGAAAAGGCAAAATTAAGACAAATGCAAAAAGATTTAACGTCATTCTGCAAAGAAACTGGAATTGAAAAAGACTATAGTAGAATGAAAATAACAAAATCAAACAATAATAATTTGATAAAAACGACAAAAAGTGTTAAAATAAGTGAAATAAGTAAGGATTTAGACAAACTTAAAGTAAAATACAATCCAGCAAATAAACTAAGTAAAAAACTAAGTAGTAATGAAATTATACAAAAAATAGCCGGTGGCGATAAAACAAAAGGTTCTTGCTCATCAGCAGCTTTTGCCTATATTGCAAATAGAAACGGCTTAGATGTTTTAGATTTTAGAGGTGGGGAAAGTCAAAGTTTCTTTTCGAGAAATGGCAATATACAAAGAATATCACAAATAAAGGGTATTAAAAGCGCAATCGAAGAAAATTATAATGATATTAAAGGTGTTATGAATTTGCTTAATAAAGTTGAAAAAGGAAAAGAGTATTATTTATCTACAGGAGAGCATGCAGCTATTATAAAAGAAAAAAACGGTAAAATGCAGTATTTAGAATTACAAAATCCAAACGAAAAAGACAATGGATTTAAACCTCTTACAGTTAATACTTTAAAAAGTAGATTTAAGTGCAAACAGACACACTCAACTTATGGCATAAAATACAAAGATAGAAGCATCTTAATGGAAGTAGATAGCTTTAAAAACAATAAAGAATTTGAAGAATTTATGGGTTATATAAATACACAAAGAAATAGACAAATGAAAGGAAAAGAAGGCAGTGTCAAATGATATTTATGAATTTTATAAAGAAAATAAAGATGATAAAGTATGGTGGGTTGAACATTATATTTTATTAGACAAAGATAAAGGAACAACGCAAGACAATATCGATAAGATTATAGGGGAATTACTAATATCTTTTAACAAAAAGAAAATATATAATCTGTTTCAAGACTACCCATACAACTTAACAAAAGAAGAAAAAGAGATATTTGATAAAGAAAACCCATATTGGGCAGATTTTTTTAAAGACAGATAAACAAGTTAATAATTTTTTAAAATATACAAGAGGCTGACGAGCCTTTTATTTTTTGCGTTTTTTTAGTGGTTAGCGTGAAAAAACTAAAGGGTGGGCATACATCGTCAAAAATAGCAAATATTATCAAATTCAAGCGGAAGAAAAACCGCGTTAACAAATCGTAGGAGGAGAAATATATGAAAAGAAAGTTTTTAGAAAATTTATTCAAAGATTTAGAAGTGGAGGATAGTGTGAAAAACACATTAGTTCAAACCATTTTAGACGAAAATGGCAATGACATAAACAACGAAAAAGCCAAAACAGAAGGAGTAAAGAATGATTTGAAAGTTAAGAAAGCATTAATTGATGAACTTAACGAAAAAGTAAAAAAAGCTGAAAGTACTGATATTGAAACTATTAAACAACAAGAATACGAAAGAGGTAAATCAGAAGCTTCTAAGGAAATGGAAGAATTTAAAAAAACTAACGCTTTAAAAAGTGCCATAAAAGGTGCTAAAGATTTCGATTTAGTTTTTTCAAAATTAAATAACGACAAAATCAAATACAACAAAAATGAAAAAGGAGAGTATGAAATCGAAGGGCTTGAAGAACAACTAAAAGCCGTAAAGAAAGATTATTCTTATTTGTTTGAAGAAGAAAAACAAGACAAAGAAAGTGACATAAAGCTAAACGGAAATCACACTCAAACATCTGATGATGACGATTTAGCAGATTTTGAAGAAGCTATGGGAATAGTAGAGGATAAAAAATAGAAAGGAAGGAAAATAAAATGCCAAATTCAATAGAAAAATTTAAAAAATATGCACCAGAGTTATTAGACAAAATTTATAAGAAAGAGTCAACAACTAGTGACTTTGATACAAATGACAAATTAGTTAAAGCAGGAGCAAACACAAACGAAATTATAATTCCAATATTAGATATGGACGGATTAGCTGATTATGACAGAAATGCTGGATATACAGCTGGAAATATTGATTTAAAGAGTGAAACAAAGAAATTCAATTATGAAAGAGGAAGAAAATTACAAACTGATATGATAGACGATGAAGAAACAGGAGGAGTAATATTAGCAAATGTATCAGCAGAATTCTTAAGAACAAAAGTTATTCCTGAGGTTGATGCAGTTAGATATTCAACTTATGCTGCTATACCTGATATATCAAAAAATGAAGAAACATTAGAAACAGGAGAAGCAGTATACAAAGCAATAAGTGCTATGTGGGACAAAATGACAGACGATGAAGTTCCTGAAACCGATAGACATCTAAGAATAACATCAACTTTATTAGGTATGGTTAGAGATATGGATAATTATAAGTCTAAGGCAATTTTAGACAAATTCGCAAGTATAAAAACTGTTCCGCAATCAAGATTTCAAACTGTTATTGAATTAAATGACGGAACATCAGGAGGAGAAGAAAAAGGTGGATTTAAGAAAGGCGAAGACTCTTGTGATATAAACTTTATGATTATACATAAACCAGCCCTATTGCAATATACAAAACATAACAAAATGAAAGTATTTACACCAGACCAAGACCAAGACGGAGACAGATATAAATGGAACTATAGATTATATGGTTTAAACGAATATTATAAAAATAAAGCTGCTGGAATTGGTTTATCTCATAAAAAAAAAGTAATATAACAAAAGTTTCAATACCAAGTGGAGAAACATCACTAAATCTAGGTGAAAAGACTGTTAAAGACTTGTGTGAAAATTTAAGTGTTGAAGGAGACAATGTTAAAGGCTCACTAAAATATGTTGAGAATTGGACAGAATTTTCGAAAACTGACAATAGTGGAAACTTCTTGCCTTTATATTTCGAAGAAGCTAAAGGGCAAGCAAAAGGGACAGTTAAAGTAGAATTAAAAGGTACTGGTGCAAAATTAAAGAAACCAGTAGAGGTCGACGAAAAAGATGGTTTAATAGTGTTCCAAATACACGATAAAGACAATACACTTGAAATCACTCAAGAAGGCAAAGAAACTAGAACATTAAAATTATCTGAGTTGGAGTTGAAACAAAAATAAGAAAGGAGAAAGCAAGATGTCTAAAAAAGTAGGAGTAGGATATTCTTTTAAAGAACAAAATTTAGAAGAAGAAAATAAAAAATTAAAAAAAGAAGTAGCAGAATTAAAAAAGCAAGTAGCAAAATCTAAGGAAAATGCTAAGAAAAACACTAATAAAAACGCAAACAAAAAAGATACTAAAAACAAAGATAAGGAGCAAAAATAATGGTATATACAGATTATGAATATTATTCAAAAACCTTTCACGGTAAAAAAACTGAGGAAGATTTTAATTCGCTAGTTTTAAAAGCTAGTAGAGAAATTGACAACAATATCAATACTAGGCTAAACGAAGAAAAAATCAATAATTTACCAATTGAAGCACAAGACCAGCTAAAATACACGGCTTGTGCTTTGGTTGATTTATTGGCAAAAAAACAAACAAGTGACAATAAAAATGTAAGTTCTATATCTATTGACGGAGTTAGCAAAAGTTTTAAAGATTTTGTTAAATCTGATTTTGACATCGAAAAAAAAGAAATATTAAAATGTCTACCTAACGAATTAACGGTATATCTATAAGGGGTGCTTATTATGTCTGATTTTCCACTACAAAAAGTAACTATATATCATAAAGTAAAAGATAATGAATACGAAAGATACGTGAAAGACGTAAGTTTGAGAAATGCATCAATGCTCAATAAAAAAAATTATGGTTTTAGCAATGAAGATACAGCTATAATAAGAGTTTTTGACGTAAAAGGTTACAACAAAAGTATCCATATAAAGAACACTAATTCAATTCTTAATTTTCCATTAAATAGTTTTTTAGGGGAAACATGGAAAGTAAAATTAGGAGATGTAATAGTAAACGGTATTACAGAAGACGAAATTAGTTTAAATACCCCTATAACTGAATTAAGTAAAAAATACGGAAAAGAAAATGTTTTTAAGGTTAATAGTATTAATATATTTATATTTGATGATGAAGATATAGAAGAATTAAATCACATAAAATTGGGGTGTGTATAATGGACGTTAAAATTAACACGAAACCTTTAAAACAAATTTACAATCAATTAGGGTTAGGAGATAAAGGAAAAGTGCAAACATATTTAGATAAAAGAGTAGCAGAGAATTTGCAAAGATACGTTTCTTATAAAACCGGAGCACAAGAAGATTCTATTCCTATTGCTAGTGATTACGGTAGCGGAAAAGTAATTATAAACGTACCTTATGCTGAATATCAAGCTTATTCTAAAAAAATAACAAAAAGGGTAGGTTTAAGAGGCACAAGACCATTTGAACGAATGAAATCAGATAAAGGACAAAGCATTTTAAATGAAGTATCAAAATATGCAAGGAGGCTTTCAAAATGAACGAAACAAATAGTATTACAACAGCTATTAATAATTGGCTTTTACAATATGAACAGATAAAAGAAGTAGCTAAAATATCAACAGAAGAACTTGCAGACGAATACGAAGCACTAGCTTTACAAAGAACTGGCGTTGAAAATCTTTCAAATAAATATATAACCGAAAAAGGTTGGAGAAGGCAATATCAATATATGCTTTTATTAAAATCAGCAAGTGAAGATGACAAACAAAGGCTTGAAAATCTAGATTGGCTAGATGATTTAAGCGATTGGATAATTCAACAAAAAAGATTGAGGAATTTTCCAAAATTAAAGAATAAACAAGTAACAGATATGAGTTGTAGTAATGCATTGACTTATCAAGTCGAAAAAGACGGGACGATAAGTAATTATTATTTGCAACTCTATT
This sequence comes from uncultured Clostridia bacterium, assembly GCA_947623285.1. GTDB lineage: Bacteria > Bacillota > Clostridia > TANB77 > CAG-508 > CAG-269. The sequence continues at coordinate 42,559 of CANQGP010000003.1, forward strand.
TTGATATAAAAGGAGGGAATTAAATATGGAACAAGAATTAAGAGACATTATGGAATACGACGAAGCACATTACTTTGGTATACCGGAAGATATTGAACTTGGTGGAGTTATAACAGAATTAACAGAAAGTTCAAACCCAACAGAAAGCGAAAAACAATATATACACCAAAAATCAAAAACAGTCAAAGTAACAGGCTTTTCAAATGAATTTCCGATTACCTTAGATATGGTAAAAGGAGATAAAGTATTCGAATTTATGTATGACATATTTTTTAGAAGAAAAACAGGTACAGATGCATTGATACCACATTACATTGTAAACTTATGGCAACCAACAGATGAAGAAGGCAAGAAGTTTGTAGCAAGAAAAATAATTCAAACTTGTGAAATTGAAGAATGTAACGGAGCAGCAGGAGAACAAAAACAAATAACAGGTTCGTTAAAAGGTGGAGAATTTGTATATGGAGAATTTGACATTGAAACAAAAACTTTCACAAAAAAAGACGATGTCAAGCCATATGTACCAGTTGTATTATCAATGGAAAAAGGACAAAAACCTGTAATGCAAACACCAAAGCAAGTAGCCGACAACGGCAAAACGGTAGAAACAGCTGAAGCAAAAACAAGTAAAAGTTCAAAATAAGAGTTTTTTAACATATTTAAGGAAAGGAATTTAAAGAATGGATAATAGAAGAGTAAGTTTAGATTATAAGGATACTGATGAGAGTGTAGAAATTGAAATATACGGTTTAGTTTTTGAAATTAAAGAGTTAAATAAAGAAGAGTTAGAAAAAATTGATAGAAATGATAATAATGAGTTAGAAAAAGAAATTGATAAGGCACTTGGCAAGGGTGCAGTAGAAAAAATTAATAAAAAGAGGGTACAGGACGGATATAAAGAAATGGACGTTACTGTAGCCTCTAATATTTTAGGTTTTATAATGGAAACATACGTAAAAGGTACAGTCGGAAACGTAGTAAATAGAACAGTAAATGCAGTTAATGATACAACTAATAATATGGTTAATTTGATGAATGGAAATAATTTTAATAGAGAACAAAGAAGAAATTATAATAGAAATTATAGAAAAAATAATAGATATAATAGGAGATATTATTAAAATGAATATGTTTAAAAGACTACCTTATTTTGTTTATTTACAAGGAAGAAAAATAAAAATAAATGTAGATTATAGAATAATGGTGTCTTTTGAAAAAGTGATACTGGATAAGAGCCTTAGTAAAGATAAAAAAATTCAAAAAATCATGAAAATACTATGTCGCTTTTATCCATTTTTTTTTAGTCAAAATTATCATGAGTTGATATCTAATGAAAATTTATATAAAGAATCAATCGATAAACTAATATGGTTTTATAGATGTCGGAAGAAAAGATTATCATAAAATTACTGGTAAAAGTAAAAATAGAAATCAAATATACAACTATGATTACGACGATGAATATATTTACGGTGCTTTTTATGAACAATACGGAATTGATTTATCATATGAAAACATACATTGGTGGAAATTTAAAGCATTGTTGAAATCATTAAAAGATGATACTGAATTTGTTAAAATTAAAAGTTATAGGGCGTATAACGGCAAAGATAAAGAATTAAAAGAATTAAAGAAATATTGGACATTGCCAGTATCTTCCGAAGACAAAGACAGACAAAATGCCATTTTTGAAGTATTGAACAACATTGGAAAATAATCTACATTGGAAAGGACAAAATAATGGCAGTAGCAGGAAGTTTAACGTATGAAACAGATTTAGACAAAAGTAAGTTTGAAAAAGGTTTAAATTCATTAGGAAGCATAAGCAAAACAGCATTAAAAGGTGTAGGTGTAGCAATAGGAGCTACAACCACAGCATTAGCTGGAATAGGAACAGCGGCTACAAGTTCTTATGCAGAATTAGAGCAAAATGTTGGTGGTATTGAAACATTATTTAAAGATAGTGCAAATACAGTAATTCAAAATGCAAATAATGCATACAAAACAGCCGGAATGAGTGCTAATCAATATATGTCAATGGCAACGTCATTTAGTGCCTCACTTTTACAAAGTTTAGGTGGAGATACACAAAAAGCAGCAGAAGTAACAGATATGGCAATTACTGATATGTCTGACAACGCAAACAAAATGGGAACTGATATGCAAGCCATACAAGACGCATATCAAGGTTTTGCAAAACAAAACTATACAATGCTAGATAACCTTAAATTAGGTTATGGTGGAACTAAAACCGAAATGGAGAGATTGCTTGCTGACGCTGAAAAAATTACAGGTGTCAAATATGACATTAATAATTTAAGCGATGTATATAACGCAATACACGTAATTCAAGGAGAATTAGGAATAACAGGAACTACAGCTAAAGAAGCAGCTTCAACAATTAGTGGTAGTGTTGCTTCAATGAAAGCGGCTTGGGATAATTTCTTAAATGGAAGTGGAACTGTTGACCAATTAGTTGAAACAGCAAAAACAGCACTTTTAAATATTTTAAATGCGGTTGGAGAATTGTTACCACAAATTGTTTCAAGTGTATCAGAAGCAATGCCTCAAATCATTTCAGCAATTAACGAAGTACTTCCAAAATTCATAGAATTGCTGAATAGTCAATTACCAACATTATTGTCTAGCATAGGTCAAATTTTAATGGCAATAGGAAATGCGATAATACAATATATTCCTCAATTAATTCCAATAGCTTTACAGCTAATACAGTCATTTGCTCAAGGGTTAATATCTTTTTTACCACAAATATTGCAAATAGGAGTACAAGTAATCTCAGAATTAATTAATGGAATAGCTCAAATGTTGCCTACGTTAATTCCTATGGCAATAGATTGTATTATAACTCTTGCTACAGGGTTATTAGATAATATTGACCAGTTAGTAGATGCTGGAATTAATTTAATAATAGGTTTAGCAGAAGGACTTATTAATGCAATACCTGTTATTATAGAAAAAATACCAACTATAATATCAAGTTTAATAAATGCAATTACGAATAATTTACCTAAATTAATTCAAATGGGAATTGAATTAACTGTAAAATTGGCTTTAGGATTAGTGCAAGCAATACCTCAATTAGTTAGCAAAATACCTCAAATTATAGGAGCAATTATAAGTGGTTTTGGAAATTTAGCAGCAAATATGGGACAAGTAGGTCTAAACCTTATACAAGGTTTATGGAATGGTATTTCAAACGCAGTAGGCTGGTTATGGGGTAAAATATCAGGATTTTGCAGTAGTATTGTTAATAAAATTAAAGGCTTTTTTGGTATTCATTCTCCAGCAACATTGATTAGAGACAAAATAGGAAAATACATCCCTCAAGGTATGGCTGTTGGTATTGAAGCAGACACAGATAAAGCAATAAACGCAATAGATAAAATGAATGATGAAATTTTAAATGAAATGGATAAGGCGGTAGCTTTTGAAACTGGCTCAATCAATGCAAATGCAAGTGTTAAAGGTAACAATTCACTATTAAATACAATTCAAGCTACATTTAATATAGACGGAAGTGTTGATATAGACGGTCACAAAGCAGGAAGAATATTAGCACCACCAATAACTAAAGTAATAAAGGCAGGTGGTATAGCATGATGATAGCAAAATGGGGAAATAAAGAATGTGAGTTGATAGATGATGTCAATATAAGTAAATCAAGTCGTGAAGTGTCATTCTCAGATATTAAAATAGGATTTGAAAATGGCACTATTGAAGATTTACCACTATATCTACAAGAAATCAAAATAATTGACGACAGTAAAGTTTTATTTACAGGCTTTGCAAATAGGTGTGAATTACCTAAGTTAAGGTTATCAACAAAAATAGACAGAGAGTTATCAATAGAACTATTAAGCCCTAGAGCACTGACAACTAAAAAAACAGTAACAGTTATTATGACTGGGAGTATAAGAAAAGTATTAGATAGGATACTTTCGCCTCTATATGAAGATGGCTTTGTTATTAACGACTATCATATAGAGGATAGAAACATTACTGTAAAATTTATTAGCAAAACAATAGAAGAATGTTTAAATATCTTATCTAATAAATTAGGTATTTATTGGAATATTGACGAATTAAAGAAAATTCAAATTTGCGATATAGATTATTTATTTAATAAAGAATCGACAGAAATAAATATTCAAAATTACATAGAAAAAATAAAAGGATTTGAATATTTATTACCAACAATTGAAGGATATGATTATGCAAACATTATAAATATAAAAAATGCAAGAGTGTTTATAGAGGAAAATATCCAAGAGCCGATTACGTTAAAACAAAACGATAGTTACGAATTTGCGCATCCAATAGACATTAGCCTAGCAACAGCAAAAAGGGTCTTAGCTGATGACGGGCTTTTCAATGAGGAGGCATATGGCGGTATAGTAAATTTAGAAATAGACTGCGAAGATACAGGAAAAACGGCAATGATATATAGTTCGTTTAATGAAACTAATATAAAAGGAAACGATAAACAAACTATAAACAATATCTCAACCGAAGATAAAGATGAAAAGTTTTTTACTTTACAAATGGACAGCACATTTAAAAATTTAGCAACAGGATTTACGTACAAAGGAGAAGGAACAGTAACGATAAACCGCATTTGCTCACAAACAGCACTTCAATATAGCAATATGAAGCTTTTAAATTGGCACGAAATTGAAAAGAAAAAGGGCAAAATTAGTCCTAGCGGTCAAATCGAACGAGTGATAGACGTAAAGGAAAAATGGTTTACTGTGCAAGAGTTAATTGACTATATTAGAAGCCAATTTATAATTAATGACAACTACGTGAGCAATATATCAATAGTTTGTGATGAAGATAATAACTTCAATATAGGGGATAGACTTGAAATTGATTTGCCTGATTTACTGACTCAAGGAAATTTTATAATTACAGATATTGAACAAAATAAAAATTGGAATGAACCATTTGAATATACTATAAAATTAAGGAACACAAATATATTAGAGAATTTTATAGATTTATTTAGAGATCCTGAAAGCGAAGAACAAGAAAGTCAAATTGAAGTTGAGTATGCCGTAGAATACGCAGAAGAAGAAACAATACAAGAAAAACATTATATTGAACTTGTTGATATAGATAAAAAGGCAAGTACATTGAATTTTGAATTGAGGTAATTTTATGAAGATTAAAAACGAAGATGTTACGATAAAAATAGGAAACAAAAAGATGAGTTTTAAAAATCTAATACTAGATAATTATATAGAACTTTTTAGAGATAGCTTTTTAGAATTTAAAAACAAAACTTTAAATTATTGTTTTATTAAGTTTAATGCAACACAAACAATAAACGAAAAATCAACAACTATGGATTATGATGTTGTAATGAGTTGTGAAACCTATAAAATCAAACAGATTTATACAGGAAATACAATAACTAATAAATATACTTATGAAAAAGAATTTATAAATGGCAACAGCTTTGTAAATACTATAAAAAATCACGTAGGGGATAAAATTTGCAGCATAGGTTTTGGAGATTTGAAAGCTGTTGGAGAAGAAAAGGAAAGAACAATTTTCAAGCCAGTAATTTATGCTTTTCTAGATGTTAGTAGATATAATATCACAGTCCAAGAAGGGCAAGAGATAATAATAAGTCGAATTGATAAAGTGTCAAGCGATTTATTATTTTTTTCGCCATATCCAGTTTTAAAACTTCCATATCATTTGTCAATAGAAGGGTATTTAGCAACTACAGGTATGGAGTACTCAGAAATAGTACCAAAACTTGAAAGCATAGGTTTTGGAAATTTAAGTAATGTCATGAGAGATGAGATACCAGCTGAACAATTAAATATAACAAAAGAAGGAATAGACACAATAAACATCGGACCTTTAACATTAAAAAATGAAGGAAAGGGACTTTATCCTTCATATAATTTATATCCGTCAGAAGACTTATACCCTCAAAAATCTACACCAAGGTGGATAATTTACAAGTTCAGAATGTATAGGATTGAGTACGACCGTGATACAAGCGAAGAAACGTGGGTGCCAGTAGGCGGATACTATTATCAAAGCCAGTATACAGAGGCTTTTGGAAAAATGAATTTAAAAATTAAATATGAAAGGGGTTGAAAAATATGTCTATTTTTAAATTTGAAAATTTACCAAGTACAAAAACGCCAATTGTAGATAAAGTATTAGAAGCATTACAAACAAACATTTTGGAAATGATGCTTCCAGTTGGAGGTATATATAGAAATGCAGATGTGAACGTAGACCCAGCAAAAGAACTAGGTTTTGGAGAATGGGAATTACGAGAAGGGGTTGTATTTGTTAGCGCTTCAAGGACAGATGAAGACTTTGCACTAGGAAAAACAGGAGGAGAGAAAACACACGCTATGACAATAGAAGATTTAGTGCCACACGAACACGAGCAATATGTAACATCTAATAGTGGAGGAGGCGCAGTGCGTAGCGATTTCACATCTGAAGACCATGGCTTTATGTATCCTCAAGGCTGTTCAACAGGTAGTACGGGAGAAGGCAAGCCATTTAACATTTGTCAACCTTATGATGTACCTAGTTATGCGTGGGTAAGAATAGCTTAGGAAGGAGATGATACAATGGCAGATAAAATAACATATGAAGATAAAATAGCGATTTACAACGACCCAGAAGTACCAGAAGAAAGTAAAGTAACTGATGAGAATATGAATAATATCAAGGAAGTTGTAAACAAGAACGCAGATGAACTAGATGAAGCTAAAAAAACAGTAGAAGCTAATAGACTAGCTGGAGAAGAAAGAGACTTAAATCATGAAAGAAGAATTGCTTTAATAGAATCAAAAAATTCTTCTCAAGATACAAGTATAAAAGAATTAAATACAACGATAATTGATTTAAAAGATAAAGCAGGAAACAAACTAAGCCTAGAAATAGACTCTGTTAACTACATAATGACACTAAAATTACTAAATCAAGATGATGTTGAACTTGATAGCAAAACAATAGATTTTCCTTTAGAAAGTGTAGTTGTAAATGGTAGATACGAAGATGGAAACGTTATATTAACTTTACAAAATGAAACAGAGATAAGCTTTTCTGTTGCAGAATTAGTAAATGGCTTGATAAGTCAAGAAACTTTTAATAATGCAGTAAAAGAGTTGCAAGGAAAAATAGATAAATGTGTTAAAACAACTGAATTTCAAAAAAGCCAAGAGACACAAGACCAAAAAATATTATCATTACAACAAGAAAACGAAATGCTAAAAGGCTTATTGCCAACAGTAAGCGGAAAAAGAGAGGACGTAACATTAAAAGGCACAGGAGAAATGACATTTAAGAAGTTGCAAGTTGGGGGGAATAGTGTTCAAGATGGAGAGCCAAGTCCAGATAATGTAGTAGATATTAGAAATTGTGGAGATAATGTGAATTTATTTGATGAAGATGATAGTTGGATAACTGCAAGTACATCAGTAGTAAAAGCAGATTTAACAGAAGGAGAAACTTACGCTGTAAAAATTCATAATCCAAAAGAAAATTCAACATATCTAGTGAAAGGTGGTACTTCTTCTACCAGCTATGTAAATTTTCAAAATACTTGTAATAAAAATAATAATTATACAGGAAGTTTTACCTATACTATTAATGAGGACAACAGAAATTTTAAAAATGGAATATGCGTAAGAGAAACTGTAGGTACATCATCTAAATGGCTTAGTTCTGAAGAAATTAAAGAACTTCAAATTAAAATTGAAAAAGGCACTAAAGCAACTCCATATAGCCCATATAATTGCGGAAATATTAATACCAAAGTAACAGATAATGCAGAACAACAACAATCTAAAACATTTCCACTAGAAAAAGGACAAGTATTACATATAGGAGATTATTTAGCAGATGATGGGATACATCAAACAAGAAAGACAATAGAGTTAGATGGGGCGAAAAGTTGGATTGAAATAAGTGCGGGGAGTCTTGGAGAATTGCATTGTTATTATACTGTAATTGCTGATAGTATACAAAAGGAATTAAGTTCTTTATGTTCACATTTTAAAAATAAAAAAACGGTGTGGACAGCAGAAAATGCAGAAAAAGGCTATTGTTCAGATAGCTCTACATCAAAAAGCAAATTCTTTACTACAGATTTTGCTACCGTCGACGAATGGAAACAATACTTAGCACAACAAAAAGAAGCAGGAACACCTGTTATGCTTGAATATGAATTACAAGAAGAAAAAATAATTCCATACACCGAAGAACAACAAAAAGCCTATGATGAAATTATGCAAATGACATCTTATGAAGATACAACACACGTATTTAGCGAAGATGAAATCAGTCCTATATTTGACGTAACAGCTTATGCAAAAATAACTACAAATGAACAAACAGTTCAATCAGAACCAACATCAGAACCACCTACTTATGAAGAGTCTACAGAAGATGAGGAGGTGGTATAGATGGAACAGATTTTATATAATATACATTTTACAAATACGGCGTGGGCTTTTATTGCACCTATCGTATTAATGGCGTTAGATATAATAACTGGATATTATAACGCATATAAAAACAATGAAATATCAAGTTCAAAAATGCGTGATGGACTAGGGAAAAAATGTGCAGAACTATGCTATATAATCGTAGGTGTACTTTTAAAATTTGCAATAGGTGTAGACATGGCAATGTACGGTTTAGTAATTTACGTATGTTTTATGGAAATAATAAGCTTAGCTGAAAATTGCGATAAGTTAGGTTTTACATTGCCAAAAATATTGAAAGAAAAATTGAATAATGTAAATGATGAAATAAATAAGGAGGACAAGTAGTATGGAAGACAATATTGTAGAAGAAACAATTGAATTTTCTCAAGAGTTATATGAGAAAAATATAGCTGAGAATAAATTTAATGTTGAATATGAGGCAGGTGAAGACGAATGCAAATAACTAACGTAACGTGTCCAGTCTCAAAATATTCAATTAAATGTCCAGATGTAACGAACAAAGACGGAATATGTGTGCATAATACAGCAAATGACGCAAGTGCAATGAGTGAAATATCTTATATGATAGGTAATGGAGAAAAATGCTCATTTCATGTTGCAGTGGACAATTATAGAGTTGTTACAGGATTGCCGTTCGACAGAAGTTGCTACGCCTCAGGAGATGGAAGGTATGGAAGTGGAAACGCACACAAAATACATATTGAAATTTGTTATTCAAAATCTGGTGGACAGAATTTTGAAGAAAGTGAAAATATGGCAAGTGCTTATATTGCATTGCTTTTAAAACAATATGGCTGGGGAATAGACAGAGTTTTCAAACATCAAGATTTTGCAAATAAGTATTGTCCACACAGGACACTTGATTTAGGTTGGGAAAGATTTTTAAATAAAATAAGAGAGCAAATGGGATTGCAAGCTCAACCAATACCTCAAATTCAAGATACAGGAGGTGAACTAGAAATGGCAAGAGTTTACCAAAATGGAACTACACCAGAGCCAGTATATACTGATACAGATTTGACTACAAGAATAGGTTGCCTAAATCCTCATGAGAAAGTTGAATATTTAAGCATTGATAAAGGCAGACCATTAGTTAGATATACTGTTGATGGAACAAGTAGGAAAAAATGTGGATATGTAGCATGGAGAGGACGGAGCAAAATAGAAATTGTAGGAACAATGTTTATTAATATGAAAACAAAAACTTCTGGTATTAAAAAATACTGGAAGTTTTTTCGTGTTTTAAATTTTATTTGAAGGAAATTGAAAAGTATGGTATAATTTAAACAGTTGTAAAAATTTGTTAACAACGTGTTAATAACGGGGCAATTTTTCACATATTTAGATAGTTTTATAAAAAAACCATAAAATCGATACAAATATTGAAAATGCTATATTTTAAACAAAAATAAGAAGAGAAATTTTTCGTTTCTCTTCTCTTTGAAAATAAAAGGGGATGTTTTTATTTTTAAATCAGTATCTTTACTGATTATGCTTATACTATAACAATAGATTTTGTCCATTCTGTGAACTTAAAGTGAAAATATAATTTATAAAATCTTTTTACTATTTTATAAATTGTATAGAAAATATGATTTAAGTATGATAAAATGCAATGGAGATTGTACAAAAAGGAGAATTCATTAAATGGATAATACTGTTGGAGATAAAATATGGAAATTTATCGAAAAAAATAAATATTATATATTCATGATTGCAATAACAATACTATCTATCTTAGTAAGAAAATCATTAATATATTTTGAATCTGATGATTTAAAAACTTTTGTATTGCCTTGGATTGAATCATTCAAAGAACATGGAGGACTAGCTGGTCTTGGTCTAGAAATAGGAAATTACAATTTCCCATATCGTACAATACTTGCGATTATTTCATATATTGAAATCAACCCGATAATTTTAGTAAAGAGCTTTTCAATTATTTTTGATTATATTTCAGCCTTTACAGCAATGGAAATTGTAACTTTGGTATTAAAAGATAATAAGCATAAAAAAATAATTTCATTTATAACATATGCAATCATACTATTTTTACCAACGGTTATAGCAAACTCAGCTTGTTGGGGTCAAGCTGATTCTATATATGCAGCTTTTATATTATTGGCCATCAAGTACGCAATTAAAAATAAATATGTAATTACTTTCATATTTTTAGGTTTATCTTTTGCCTTCAAGTTACAATTTATTTTTATATTACCATTATTTATATTCATGTTTATTTCTGAAAGAAAGTTTAAATGGTATTATTTTTTAATTATACCTTTAGTAAACTTTATACTTTGTTTACCAGCAATAATAGCAGGTCAACCATTAACAAATATATTCACTGTATATATGAATCAAACTGAAACAATATCAAATGAAATAAGTAGAGATTTCCCTGGAATTTGGAATTTACTTTTACCTGTTCAAGATACTAATTCTGTTATTTTGCCACATCCAAATATGAATTCTGTAGGAATTTATGTTACATTATTTGTATTTGCTGTGATGGCATTCCTTGTATTTGATAAAAAGATTAAATTCAATGGAAAAAATATAGTTGAATTTGGTTTATGGTCAATTATGATATCTACTTTTTTGCTTCCTAATATGCATGATAGATATTTGTATGTAGGAGATATTTTAAGTGTTTTATATTTTATTTTTAATAAGGATAAAATTTATGTACCTATCATAATTAATGCAGTTTCTACTTATACTTATTCATCATATTTATTTCAGGCAAGGAATATTCCGATACAGTATATAGCTATCGCATATTTTATAGTTATAATATTAGTTACAAAAGATTTATACAAAAAATATTTATGTTTTAAAAAAATTAAAGAAGCTAATTAAAGCTTCTTTTTTTGTTGTTATAAAATTTAATTAAGGTTGTTCTCCTAATTTTAAAGTAATCTCTTTTTCTTCACCATTTCTATTAACCTTTAATTTTATTTCATCACCAATTTGTTTTGAATTTTTAATCTCATTTAATGTATCCATAGAAGTAACTTTTTTGCCTTCAGCTTCTATAATAACATCTCCACGTTCAATACCAGCTTTTTCAGCAGATGAAAATGTGTCAATAGATCTAACATAAACACCAACAACAAGATTATAAGCTTTTGCAGTTTTTTCATCTAAATCTATACCAGTAATTCCTATATAAGGTCTTTTAACTTTGTTATATTGAATTAAATCAGATGTTACAGAAACAGTAGAATTTATAGGAATAGCAAATCCCATTCCTTCAATACCTGTACCTGAAAGTTTTAAAGTATTAACTCCAATAACTTGACCTTCAGAATTTACTAAAGCGCCACCACTGTTTCCAGAGTTAATAGCAGCATCTGTTTGAATTAAGTTGAAAGTTTTATTATCTGAATCTTTAACTTCACGATTAACTGCACTTACAACTCCACATGTAATACTACTATCCATTCCTAATGGATTACCAACAGCCATTGCAAATTCACCAACTTTAACCGAATCAGAGTCAGCAAATTCAGCTTTTGTAAGACCATTTTTTTCTATTTTAATAACAGCTAAATCAGTTTGTTCATCTTTTCCTACAATTTTTCCTTCATATTCAGTCTCATCATTGTATAATTTAACAGTAACTTTATTAGCTTCTGAAACCTCATAATAACTATCAGAAGAACTTGATGAAACAATATGATTATTAGTAAGTATATATCCATCCTCACTTATAATAATTCCAGAACCTGTAGCTGTAGCAGATGATTGTTGTTGTTGCATAGAAAATATAGACATTCCTGAATTCACTGTATACTCTACAGATATACCAACAATTGAAGGTAAAATTTTGTTAGCTGCATAAATAGAAGTATCTGAATAACCAGACAATGAAGTTTGACTAACATAACCAGAATTAGAGTTGTTATCACTAGAAGAACCTAGAGGAAAAGAAAAACTACCAGCATCACTATTGTTAAGTAATACATTTCTTATTGAAGGTACACCAAAACAAGTACCCAATACAATAGCAGAACCAACTAGCCCACTAAAGAAAGGTATTAGTATTGTTTTACCAAAACCTCCTGATTTTTTTTCTGATGTTTTTCTATCATATGATGAATAACTTGAATTTTTTACAGTTTTAAAATTTCCTTTATTTTCTGTATTTTCTTTGTTCATTTTAGACCTCCTATAATTTTTTGTTTAATACATATTACAACACTTTTGTGAAAAAATTGTGAAATATTAGTAACTATTTACAAGTTTTATTTATATAATAGTTGAAAAAAATAAAACATTTATGATAAAATGAATTTGGCAATAAATAAAAGAAAGGGAAGATACAAATGTATAAAAAAGAAAAAGGTGTTACTTTAGTTATATTAGTAATAACAGTAATGGTTTTATTAATAATAGTAGGAGTGGTTGTTCAAACAGGAGTAAGCGGAATAAGAAATGCAGAAACAGAAAGTCTAAAGACAAATTTATTATTAATACAAGCAAAAGGAAAAGAATATGTAGAAAATGCTAACTTTCATTTTGGAACAGGAGAATTAACAGAAGAACAAAAAACAGAAATAAAAGGTCAATACCTAAAAGGAACTCTAATAAAAGAAGGCTTGCCAATAGAATTAAAAGAAAATGAAGAAGCATATCAATTAAATTCAGAAAATATGAAAGAAATGGGATTAAACGATTTAATTGAAACAGCAGGAGATTATATAATGATTTACAATATACAAGGAGAATCAGTTGATGTAATGTATAAACCAGGAATATCAAAAAACAACCAAAAACTTTATACATTATCTAGTATTGAAGAGGCAGGAATTTAAAAAATGAAAGAAAAAGAACTACAAAGGCTAAAAGAACTAAAAAAAATAGAGGAGCACATACATAAAGAAGAAAAAATAAAATACATTTGTGGAATAGATGAAGCAGGAAGAGGACCTCTAGCAGGTCCTGTTGTTGTTGCTAGTGTCATAATGCCAGAAGATTCAATGATAGAAGGAGTGAATGATTCCAAAAAAGTTTCTGAAAAGAAAAGAGAAGTGTTATATGATAAAATAAAAGAAGAAGCAATCAGTTATGGAATCGGAATTTCTTGGCATGATGAAATAGACAAGATTAATATACTAGAAGCAACAAAAAAATCAGTTACAGAATCTATAGCTCAACTAAAAACAAAACCAGAAATCATATTAGTTGATGCTTTGAAAAATATAAACACATTGGGAATTCCGTATCATTCAATCATAAAAGGAGATGCAAAAGTATATGCAATTTCTGCAGCATCAATACTGGCAAAAGTAACAAGGGACAGAATTATGAGGGAGATGGATGAAATATATCCGCAATATGGATTTGCAAGACATAAAGGATATGGAACAGCAAAACATATGGAAGCAATAAGAAATTACGGACTATGTCCAATACATAGAAGAAGCTTTACAAAAAATATAGTCAAAAATAATCCTTGAAATCAGGAGGTTTGATATGAATATTTTAGAAATAATTGCCAACAAAAGGGATAAAAAAGAATTAACAACAGAAGAAATACGATATTTTGTTAAAGGATATACAAATGGAGAAATTGAAGACTATCAGGCAGCAGCATTAATTATGGCAATATATATAAATGGAATGACAAATAAAGAGACCACTGATTTAACAATTGAAATGGCTAATTCAGGAGAAATTTTAGATTTAAAAGATTTAGATAAAATAATTGTAGACAAACATTCAACAGGAGGAGTAGGGGATAAAGTATCATTAATACTATGTCCATTAATTGCATCATTAGGAATTAAAGTAGCTAAAATGTCTGGAAGAGGATTAGGATTTACAGGTGGAACTGTTGATAAATTACAATCAATACCAGGATATAGAACTGACATACCAATGGAAGAATTCGTGGGAAATGTAAAAAGAGTAGGACTTAGCATGATTTCTCAAACACTTAATCTAGCCCCAGCAGATAAGAAAATATATGCATTACGAGATAGTATATCTTGTGTTGAAAGCATACCATTAATTGCCTCAAGTATAATGAGTAAAAAAATTGCAAGTGGTGCAAATAAAATTGTAATCGATGTTACAGTAGGGTCTGGAGCATTTATGAATACAAAAAGTAATGCAAGAAAATTAGCTAAGCAAATGATAGAAATAGGCAAGTTAGCCGAAAGAGAAACAGTATGTGTGCTAACAAACATGAACGAACCATTAGGTTATGCCGTAGGAAACAATATTGAAGTAATAGAAGCCGTAAAATTTTTAAAGGGAAATATGCCAGAGGATTTAAAACAAGTTGTATTTGAACTTGCAAATAATATGATAAAATTATCAGGTAAGAGTTTAGATGATGAAGAAAACAAAAAAATGATACTTGAAAATATAAAAAATGGAAAAGCGCTTAATAAACTTATAGAAATGGTTAAAAACCAAAATGGAGATGCTTCATTTATTGAAGATACAGACAAATTTAAAAGGTCAGAATATATGGAAAAAGTAGTAGCTCAAAAAGAAGGATACATTCAGTCAATAAATGCTAAAGAAGTTGGTGAATTAGCATGTTATCTAGGAGCAGGAAGAATAAGAAAGAGCGATGTAATAGACAACACTGTAGGAATTGTAATGAATGTGAAGGTAGGAGAAAAAGTAAAAAAAGGACAGCCATTAGCAATAATCCATGCAAATGACTATGAAAAGCTAAATGAAGCTAAACAAAAACTTCAAAAAATAATAAAAGTAGGAGAAAATAATAAAAAGAAAATACCGGCAATATTAGAAATAATTTCATAAATTAATTAAGTAATTTTGTTGGAAATTGTGTCGAACTATGTTATACTAATTATAGAAAACTTGGGGAAAGGAATGATATAAAAGTGAAAAAAGATAAACAACAAGCTAAATACGATAGAGGTCAAATTTTCGTAAAAATTGTAGCAGCAATATTAGCATTAATGATGGTAGTAGCAGTTGCTGCATCAGCACTATATGTATTGTTTACTTAGTATAAATAAAATACATAGAAGCACCTAAATGGAGGAAATAATATAAATATGGGAATAGAAATAGGAACAAATTGGCAAAAATTTTATAATGAAAATATATTACAATATGTTGAAAATTTAAAGAACCATCCATTTCAAATAATATGGACAATTGTAGATATAGCTATAGTTGTCTTTTTAGCATATTATTTTATTAGAATTGTAAAAGATTCTAGAGCATGGCAATTAGTAAAAGGAATAATTTTATTAATAGTTGCTACATGGATAAGTTCATTATTAAATTTAGTAATACTTAATAGCATATTATCAACTATAATGAACTTCGGAGTAATTGCAATAATAATAATATTTCAACCAGAGCTTAGGAGAGGTTTGGAACAACTAGGAACAAACAAATTCACCAAATTCTTTGGAATAACAAAAGACTTAGAAACAAAAACTAAAGAAAATGTCTATAAAATAGTAATAGCAACTATGGAATTAGCAAAGCAAAAAACTGGAGCATTAATAGTAATAGAACGAGATATAAAAATACAAGACATTATATCTAAAGGAATAGAAATAGATTCAGAAGTATCACCACAATTATTAGTAAATATATTTGTACCTAATACTCCATTACATGATGGAGCAGTAATTATCAGTAATAATAAAATAGCTGCAGCAGCATGTGTGTTACCATTAGCAGATGATAAAAATATTGCTAAGGGATTGGGAACAAGACATAGAGCAGCTTTAGGAGCATCACGAGAATCAGACTGTATAGTAGTTGTAGTTTCAGAAGAAACAGGAAAAGTTTCTGTAGCAAAAGATGGTAACTTAATTGCAGATGTAAGAGAAGATGTCCTAAAAAGAATATTAATAAATAATGTTGTTACAAATAGATTTGCAGAAAACGATAAGAAAAAAGCAAGAATGAATAAAATAAAACAAAATATGAAAAAATTGAAAAAAACAAAGTAAAAAATAGTCTAAATGCAATGGAGAATTAAAGTATGCGAAATATAAAATTAACAATAGAATATGATGGAAAAGAATTTAACGGGTGGCAGCGCCAACCGAATAAGTTAAACATCCAAGGGACAATCGAAAAAGCAATAGAACGAATAACAAAAGAACCTGTTGAATTAAATGCATCTGGAAGAACAGATGCTGGAGTGCATGCTTTAGGGCAAGTGGCAAACTTTAAAACAAATTCTAATTTACCAATAGAAAAAATGTCTATTGCAATAAATACGAATTTGAAAAAATCAATAAGAATACAACATGCAGAAGAAGTAGATGAAAGGTTCCATAGTAGACTTTCATGTAAAAGAAAAACATATAGATATATAATAAATAATTCTAAGTATGGAACAGCAATACATAGAAATCTAGAAACACACATACCACAAAAATTGAATATAGAAAAAATGCAAGAAGCGGCAAAATATTTTGAAGGGGAACATGATTTTAAAGCATTTAAAGCAAGTGGAACAAGTAATAAAAATAGTGTAAGAACAATTTACAAAGCAGAAGTAAAAAAGATGCCAGAAGAAAAAATATATATAGAGTTAACAGGGAATGGCTTTTTATACAATATGGTAAGAATAATAGCAGGAACGTTAGTTGATGTAGGCTTAGAAAAAATAGAACCAGAGGAAATAAAAAATATAATTAAAAAACAAAAAAGAGAACTAGCAGGAAAAACGATGCCACCATATGGATTATATTTAGTAAAAGTAGAATATTAAAGAACAGTTTGAAAATATCTAAACTGTTTTTTTGTGTAATAATTGCAAAACAATTTTCTTATGGACAATAAACTAAAATAAAAGTTTATAATCAATAATAACAAAAAAGTAAGAAAAATCATATTATATATAAAAAAGAAAATTTTTAGAAAGGAAATAATATTATGAATGATTTGCTTATGTTTTTTGCCATACCATTTGCGGTTGTAGTTATATCAATAGTTCTAGAAAAATTAATAAAATGTCCATATTTAGTTGCTGCAATTATATTTTCAATATTCTTAGTTATTGGCATTGCAACATCAAATACAACTTTATTAATAGCAGGAGTTGTATATATGGTAATATCTTTTGTAGCTGCATATTTAACAATGGTAATATGTAAAATATTAAAAAATAATAGATACAATATATCTTCTGTGTTAAATACAAATAATTTGAATGGAACACAAGTATTTGATACTAATAATGTTTTTACAACAAACGAAAATTTAAATAACACGAGAAATAGAAGACCTTTTTGCAATAGGAATAGATAACATAGCCACTTATATTGTGGTGTTTACTTTTCACCTAAAATATGGTAAAATTGTAGAAGTTTAGTTAGGGAGAAAAGTATGTTAGAAATTATACAGGAGACAATAATTGATGTAATAAAGTTAATACCATTTTTGTTTATTACGTATTTAATAATGGAATATATTGAGCATAAAACAAGTGAAAAAGCCAAAAAGAAAATAAAAAAAGCTGGAAAATGGGGAGCAGTATGGGGGAGCTTTTTAGGAATATTTCCACAATGTGGATTTTCAGCATCTGCAACAAATTTATATGCAGCAAGAGTAATAACACTTGGCAGTTTAATATCAGTATATTTGTCAACATCTGATGAAATGTTGCCAATATTAATTTCGGAACAAGTACCAATTCAAACAATATTAAAAATCTTATTGGTAAAATTAGTAATCGGAATGATAGCAGGAATTTTAATAGATTTGGTTTTAAAAATAAAAAATAAAGGAAAAGAAGACGAAGAAAAAATTGTTGATTTGTGTGAAGAGGAACATTGTCATTGTGACCATAATGGAATAATAAAATCAAGTTTAAAACATACAATAAACATATCATTATTTATACTTATAATTACATTTATAATAAATGTAGTAATAAATGTAATTGGAGAAGAAACACTATCAAATATATTATTAAACAAACCAATATTAGGACCATTAGTGGCAGGCTTAATTGGGTTAATACCAAATTGTGCTTCATCAGTAACTTTAACACAAATGTATTTAGAAAACTTAATTTCTAGTTCAACAATGATAGCAGGACTTTTAGTTGGAGCAGGAGTAGGGTTGGCAGTATTATTTAAGATGAATAAAGGAATAAAAGAAAATATAAAAATAGTAGCATTGTTGTATGCAATTGGAGTAATATCAGGAATGATATTAGAAGTAATAGGATTTACATTGTGAGAACCTGACCCACTAAGCAATCAAAGATTGCTAGTTGGGTGCCCCAGAACATTGTTATAATAAATAAGACAATAAAAAATATCCTTCGGCTAAGTTAGGCCGGAGGATACTTTTTGTTTGTATTTTGAATACTCTTAATTATTATTTTTTCTCTTTCTGTTATTGCTTATAATTGCATCTTCATTATCGAAGGTATAATTAGAATCAGTTGTATTCATTTTTATTGGGTCAAATTCATCTCTTTCATCTTTGAAATTAATATTTTTTAAATCAAATCTTCTTTTTGCAAAATCATCTGAATCTTCAGATGAAGAATCTGATAATCCTAAATATTTTTCAAAATCAAAGCTTTTAGAGGCTTGTTTTTCTTTATATTTAGATTCTAGATATTTAAACTTACCGATTCCAATAAAGTGTTTTCCATTATCTTTAAGAATTTTATAAGCACAAGAGGTATTAGATAATCCTTCTTGTAATTTACCTTCTTTAAAGTATTTAATGAATTCCCATTTTACATTTCCATAATTAGAGCTGTATTCCATCTTAGACATATCCATTGAGTTAGAGTAAGTCCATTCTCTTTTAGTTCCAAATTCATTACTCCACCAAGTTAAATCTTCATAAACAGCTTCACCTGTAAATATCTTATTACTACAATTAGAAAGAATAGTATTTTTATAATTTTCTTTAGCTCCAGGAGTTTCTAATTGTGATAAGTTTTGAGTCGAAATAGTTGTTGCAACTCTATATTTACGGTACATTGTAAATATAGGTTCTGTAGCTTTACCGATAAAGTCTGCAAATTCATCAATATATAAAAAGTTTGGTATACGTGATGTTGAAGAGCCAGGTCTTCTTAAAACTGCATTTTGCATAGAGATTAAGAAGAATAATCCAAAAGCTTTGTGAGCAGAAGAACCTAAATCACCACGTCTTGTGCAAACAAAAGTAATTTCACCATTAGCTAACATATCATCAAAGTTTACATTTTCATATCTATTACATAAAATTGATTTTACACCAGGTATTCTTAGTAAATTATCTAATTGAGAGATAGAAGTAGAAAGATATTTTTCAATATTCTCTCTGCCTGGAGCATTTTTATAAAAGTTCTTTTCAAAATAAGAAACTTGAACGGCATATTTTTTAGCCAATTTTTCATCGTGTGCCATAATCTTACACATTTTTTCAACCAGTTCAAAATTTGTTAACATCTTTAACATATCATTCATATTAGGAAGTGCACCTTCGTTCATACGAGGATACATTTCTTTTAACAAGATAGCTATATTTTCGATAGCCCTAATAGAAATATCTTCTCTATATGTATCATCAGCATTTGTATGAGTGTCATTATACATGGCTCTTAAGGCTGAAGATATAGTTATTGCGATTTTAGCAGGGTCATCATAAACAAAAGGATTTAAACCTATAGATGTTGAAACAGTAGGATCTATCATATTGTATGAAAATCCAAAATTCTCACAAACTTCAGTCATGTGATTAATTATTTCATTATCAGGTGACATTAAAGTAATACCTAAATCTTTATATACAGTTTCACTTCCAGAATATAAAGTCATTTTTTTCAAAAATGTATTAAAAACATTTTCTTTACCTGAAGCAGGAGAAAGCATTGATAAATTAAAATGCTTATTTAAATAACTGTTATTATATGGACCATTTAAAGTAGCAATTTTTGTTTTTAAAGCGGTAAAACCTAATTCTTTTGAAACCTCTTTAAAGAAATATTTTTTCTCTAAATCTCTAGCTATAAAAGGTTCAAAAATTAAAGAAGTTTTACCTGTTCCAGAACCACCACATACAAATAGAGAACGGAATCTAGCACTTTCAGAAAAAGTTATATTAGCACCAGTTTCATCATCTTTACATATAAATATTTCATATGAATATGCACCGTGTCCTTCCTTCTTCTCAGTTAAATTAATTCCACCATAATCCCAAATAGAACGTGTTAAGTCTTTACTATCATTAACTCCAAAGAATAACCATTTAAATAATGGGAAGATGGTCACTAAAGGTAAATATAAAGATAAGCTTGTAAAAGCGGGACCAACTAATTCTGAAAAGTCAGTTATTATTTCTACATAATTTGGAGCAGATGTAAATAACATCCAAGCGCCAAAGTTTAGCCATTGAGTAAACATTGAAATAGCAATTATATATAGACCTATAATATATAAATAAAATAGATTAACTTTTTGCTTTTTAGAAGAAGCGAATTCAGAAGCTCCAGAAAATAGAAATGCAAAGATAGGACATGCCAGTGCTAATGTATAAGCAACAGGACCCCAATATGAAATAGCCACACCAGTGAAAATCATTAACAACATCTCTACTATTCTATCAACACAAAGATAAACTGAGATAAGTGTAAGTATATATGTGGCAAATGTATTTCTATTTATATTTAATTTCTTTAAAAACTTATCTATAATTTTCATAAATAGTATCCCTTTCAAGTAATTTTTAATTACAATATTCTACATATATATTATCTAATAAAAACGCGAAAAAAACAAGGGTTTTAGGCAAAAAAATGCATAAAAACTATAAATTAGAATAAAATACTAGAAATTAAAAAAATATTAATAGCATATATGCTTTAAAAATACATCTGATAAAGGCGTATGAATAGAAAGAGGAAATTATGGAAGAGTATTATGAAAAAGAGATAAATATTATAGATAAAACTGAAATAGAAAAGGAAAAAGAATTGATTGAAAATATCTTAAAAACAAGCAAAGAACTAAAAATAGCTAATTCAAATTTTAATTTTGCTCAAGGAGAATTAGTTGATTATTATGCATATCAAATAAAAGCAAATCAATCAAAACTTGATTATTTAATTAAGTTAGCCAAACATAAAGGAATATCAATGTAAAAAATCAAGCTATCCAAAAACAAAAATGTCAATGTAAAAAATAAGCTATCCAAAACAAAAATATCAGTATAAATAATTGAATAATTGTCCAATAACAAACATAAAAATTAATAATAACATTTTAATTTTATGGGGTAGAGAAAATGGATATAAATTTAATAACATATTTAGCTTGTATTTGCTTTCTATTTTTATTCGGAAAAATTTTTATAGTTCCAATAAAAAAGATAATGAAATTAGTGATAAGCTCTGTGCTTGGAGGATGTGCTATATACATAATTAATATATTAGGAGCAGGGATAAACTTTCACATAGGAATAAACATCTTCACAAGTATATTAGTAGGTTTATTAGGTTTGCCTGGAGCTATTTGCATAATTGTAGTAAAGTTACTGATAGGATGAGAGAAGGGGTTATTATTTTAACTTATCTAAACCAAAAGTTTCTAGTTTTTAGGTATTAATAGTAAGTGGTCAAAAGTAAAATAAATCTATTTTATAAAATACAAAAAAGGTGTTGATTTTTTTCTGTCAAATTGTTATAATTCATAAAAATACAAAATAATACAAAAATTTATTAAAAAAACAAGGAGACGAAAAATGAAAAACTGTGAAAAAAAACTTAATTCTATAGCAATTTTAAAAGTTCTTTTCATAGTTCTTTTATTTTCCATTTAATAAGGATTTTTAGTCCTTATTTTTTTTTGCACTTAAAAAATGAAATTAATTTATAGGAGGAAGTTAATCAATGGAAGAATTCAACAAAAAAATTGTATTAGAAGATGGAGAAGAATACTACGGATATGGATTTGGAGCAGATAAAGAAGCTGTTTGTGAAATTGTATTTAATACTTCTATGGTAGGCTATCAAGAAATAGTTTCAGACCCTTCATACACATATCAAATGGTAGTTATGACATATCCATTAATTGGCAATTATGGAATAACAGATGATGACTATGAAACAAGGCAACCAACAATTGGAGGAATGATAGTAAGAGAATATAATGATGTGCCGAGTAATTTTAGATATACAAAAACCCTTTCAGAATATTTAGAAGAAAATAATATACCTGCAATTTCAGGTGTAGATACAAGAAAAATAACCAGAAGTATTAGAGAAAAGGGAAGCAGAAAAGTAATAATAACAGATATAAAAACATCTAAAGAAGAAGCATTAAAAAAATTGAAAAAATACAAAATACCAACAGATGCAGTTTCAAAAGTAAGTTGCAAAAAAAAGTGGTATTCAAGAACTGCAAATCCAAAATATAATATTGTAGCAGTTGATTGTGGAATCAAATTAAATATTATAAGAAGTCTTAATAAAAGAGGCTGCAATGTTACAGTAGTTCCATATAATACAACAGAAAAAGAAATTCAAGAATTAAAGCCAGATGGAATTTTCCTATCAAATGGACCGGGAGATCCAGAAAACGTAAAAGAAGTAATAAAACTTGTAAAAAAGTTAAAAGGTAAATATCCAATATTCGGAATATGTTTGGGACATCAAATGATAAGTTTAGCTTATGGAGCAAAAACATATAAATTAAAATTTGGGCATAGGGGAGGAAATCATCCAGTAAAAAATATGGAAACAGGCAAAGTAGAAATAACAAGTCAAAATCATAGTTATGCTGTAGATGAAAAATCCTTAGAAAAAACTGAATTAAAAGTAACTCACAAAAACATTTTAGATGATACAGTAGAAGGAGTGGAATGTAAAAAGGACAAAGTGTTTAGTGTTCAATATCATCCAGAAAGTGCACCAGGACCTCAAGATAGCAGTTACTTGTTTGACAAATTTATAAAGATATTAGAAGAAACAAAAAATAAAAGTGAAAGGGGGATATATTAAAAATGCCAAAAAGAAAAGATATAAAAACTGTATTAGTAATAGGCTCTGGACCAATAGTAATAGGACAAGCAGCAGAATTTGATTATGCAGGAACACAAGCATGTTTAGCTTTAAAAGAAGAAGGCTATAAAGTAATATTGGTAAATTCAAATCCTGCAACAATTATGACAGACACATCCATAGCTGATAAAATATATATGGAGCCATTGACACTGGACTATGTTGCAAAAATAATAAGATATGAAAGACCTGATGCAATTCTTCCGGGGATAGGAGGTCAAACAGGACTAAACTTAGTGATGCAGTTACATAGAAAAGGTGTGTTGCAGGAATGTCAAGTAGAAATACTAGGGACAAAAATAGAAAGTATTGAAAGAGCAGAAGATAGAGAAAAATTTAAAGAACTATGCGAAGAATTAGGAGAACCTGTATTAGAGTCAATAATAGCAAATTCAATCGAAGAAGGAATTGAAGCAGCCAATAAAATAGGATACCCTGTAGTATTGAGACCAGCATTTACATTAGGAGGAACAGGTGGAGGCTTTGCAGATGATGACAAAGAATTAAAACAAATAATGAAAAATGCTTTAAAGTTATCCCCAGTCCATCAAGTATTAGTGGAAAAAAGTATAAAAGGATATAAAGAAATTGAATATGAAGTAATGAGAGATAAAAATGACACAGCTATAACCGTATGTAATATGGAAAACCTAGACCCAGTAGGAATACATACAGGAGATTCAATAGTTGTAGCTCCAAGCCAAACACTTACTAATAAAGAATATCAATTGTTAAGAGATAGTGCTCTAAAAATAATAAGAGCATTAAAAATTGAAGGTGGTTGTAATGTTCAATTTGCATTAGACCCTCATTCATTTAAATATTACTTAATAGAAGTAAATCCTAGAGTTTCACGTTCATCAGCATTAGCCTCTAAAGCAAGTGGATATCCAATAGCAAGAGTCTCAGCAAAAGTAGCAATAGGAATGAGATTAGATGAAATAATGTTAGCAAATACTCCGGCAAGCTTTGAACCAGCACTTGATTATATAGTAAGCAAAGTTGCAAGATTTCCATTTGATAAATTCACACTTGCATCAAATAAACTTAGTACACAAATGAAAGCAACAGGTGAAACAATGAGTGTGGGAAGAACATTAGAGGAAAGTTTATTAAAAGCTATACGTTCACTAGAAATTGGTGTATATCATATTGAAATGGAAAAATTCAAAGAAATGTCAACAGAGGAAATAATGGGATACATAAAAGAAGGAACAGACGATAGAATTTATGCAATAGCTGAATTAATACGAAATGACGTCGATTTAGGATTAATATATAACATAACTAAAATAGATATGTTTTTCTTAGAGAAAATAAAACATATAATAAAAATCGAAAAGCTATTAAAGAAAAATGTAGGAGATATACAAATATTAAAATTGGCTAAAAAGACAGGCTTTAGTGACAAATATATTGCAAAAGTTTGGAAGAAAAAAGAAGAAAATATTTACAAAACTAGAATAAAAAATAATATCCGTCCAGTATACAAAATGATAGATACATGTAGTAGTGAATTTGAAAGTTATGTGCCATATTTTTATTCAACATATGAAGAAGAAAACGAATCAATAGTAAGTGACAAAAAGAAAATCATAGTATTAGGAGCAGGACCTATAAGAATAGGACAGGGAGTTGAATTTGATTATTCAACAGTACATGCAATACAAACAATAAAAAAAGCGGGATATGAAGCAATTATAATAAATAATAATCCTGAAACAGTATCAACAGATTATACAACAAGTGACAAATTATATTTTGAACCACTAACAGTAGAAGATGTTATGAATATAATTGAATTAGAAAAGCCTGAAGGAATAATTGCAGCACTAGGAGGGCAAACTGCAATAAACTTAGCAGAGCCACTTGCAAAAAGAGGAGTAAAAATAATAGGTACAGATACTAAAGCAATAGAACGAGCAGAAAACAGAGATGCATTTGAAAAAGTAATGGAAAAACTACATTTACTACAGCCAAAAGGAGAAGCGGTAACAACAATTAATGCTGGAATAAAAGCAGCAGAAAAAATAGGCTATCCTGTGCTAGTAAGACCAAGTTATGTTTTAGGTGGACGAGCAATGCAGATAGTTTCTAGCAAACCGGCTCTAGAAAAATATTTAAAAACAGCAGTTGCAGTAAATAAAAAACATCCAGTATTAGTTGATAAATATATTATTGGAAAAGAATTAGAAGTAGATGCAGTATGTGACGGAAAAGATGTATTTGTTCCTGGAATAATCGAGCATGTTGAAAAAACAGGAATACACTCAGGAGACAGTATAAGCATATATCCAACATTTAGTGTAAGCAAAAAAGCAAAAGATACAATATTAGACTATACAGTAAAACTTGGTCTAGGAATAGGAATTGTTGGATTATATAATATACAATTTATAGTTGATAAAAATGAAGATGTATATGTAATAGAGGTTAATCCACGTTCTTCAAGAACCGTACCATTTATTTCAAAATCAACAGGATATTCATTAGCAGATATTGGAACACTAGCAATGCTTGGAAAATCTTTAAAAGAACAAGGAATAAATGAGGTATATCCTAAAGAAAGAGAAAAGTGGTATGTAAAAGCACCAGCATTTTCATTTTCAAAATTAAATGGATTAGATGCGTACTTATCTCCAGAAATGAAATCAACAGGAGAAGCAATAGGGTATGATAAAAAAATAACAAGAGCATTATATAAAGCACTTCAATCTTCAGGAATGCATTTAGCAAATTATGGTACAATCTTCCTAACAATTGCAGATAAAGATAAGCAAGAAGCATTACCATTAATAAAAAGATTTTATGATTTAGGATTTAATATTGAAGCAACAAAAGGTACAGCAGAATTTTTAAAGAAAAATAAAATACGAACACGAATAAAGAAAAAAATAAGTGAAGGTAGCGAAGAAATATTAGATTCTATAAGACAAGGATATGTCAGTTACGTAATTAACACAAGAGACTTAGATGCAATAGACCAAGAAACAGATGGAGCATTAATTAGAAGATGTGCAGTAGAAAATAATGTACCAATTTTCACAGCATTAGATACAGTAAGAGTTTTGCTTGATGTATTAGAAGAAATAACATTGGGAATTTCAACGATTGATGAAGAATAAGAACCTGACCCACTTATGCAATCAGAAATTGCAAGTGGGTACCCCAGAACCTTGTTGTCTTTGACAATAAGGACCTGCCCCACGTATGCGTGGGGCAAATAGTTGTATTAATAATAAATTTCTAACTGCTGGCAAAAAAGTTGATTATCTTTTGTAGTAAACAAGTTTAAATTTTTGTTCCTATTTAAAATTTTTCTAACCTCAAATAATCCTAAACCTGAATGATTATTTTTATCAGTTTTTGATTTATCAAAAATTGTATCGATATTGACATTTTTATTAAAATAACTATTTTCAACAACAACTATTTGACAGTTTTTCGAAAAATCATTTCTAAAAGAGAGATGAATAATTTTATCAGTAGTTTCCTTGGCTGCTTCGATAGCATTATCTAACAAAATACCTAAAATACGAGTGAATTCATAAATATTCATTTTTAATTCTTTTAAATCCATCAAAAATTCAAAAGACACATTAATACCCAATTTTTTAGCTTTATGAATTTTTTTAATTAACAAATTGTAAACACCTGAATCATTTATAATTTTAGGACTTAACAAATATAAATTATTAATATTCTTACACTCACATTCTAAATTTTTATAATATTCTTTAAGACCTTGCATATCATTAAAATTAATGTAACCACCGATAGTAGTAATAATATTATCAAAATCATGTTTGAAACAACGAACCTCATCATTTAAATTTTGTAGAGTATCATTTCTATTTGAAGCCACCTGTAATTTTTTATGAATAATATGCAGCTTAATAAAAAAGTAAATAGTTGTAGAAACAACAAAAATATTTAATAACCAATAAGCACTATGTCGTAGTATTTCCATAATTGTTTATAACCTCCATAAACTTCTTCTTGTATTTAGGTCCTATGTTGCAGACCATATCATCAGAAAATGAAATTTTATTTACAACAGGATCAACATCCTTAATTAAATTTACATTAGCAATAAAAGATTTATGACATCTAATAAAATTTTCTGGTAAATTAGATTGTATTTTTTTGAAAGAACTATATGTTTCATAATCTCTATTATTAGAATGAAAAACAAGTTTCATTCCATCACGTTTAATATATTCAATAGTATTTTCATCTATAATCGTATTTTTACTATCTATTTTAATATATCTTTTTGGTAATCCCTCAACATCTTCGAATAAACGTTGAATAGTATCTTCTAATCGAGATACTGTAAACGGTTTTGCAATAAAGTCGAAAGTCTTATATTTGTATACAAGCATAGCATATTCCAAATGTGCAGTAGCAAAAATTAAATATAAACTTTTATTTCTTTTTCTAACTTCTTCAGCTACATCTAAGCCAGATATATTTGACTTTAAGTTAATATCAAGAAAAAGAACATCTACTTTATTGTTATTGAGAAAATCTAAAACTTC
The DNA here is from genome assembly GCA_947623285.1 of uncultured Clostridia bacterium. Classification (GTDB taxonomy): domain Bacteria; phylum Bacillota; class Clostridia; order TANB77; family CAG-508; genus CAG-269. Next base: position 70,638 of record CANQGP010000003.1, read on the forward strand.
ATGAACATTAGTAGAACTTAAAGTAACATGTGCATCATAAGAGCCATTTATAAAAATACCTTCTAACATTTTTTCTAACCTTTTTAAAACATTTGGATTATCGTCACATAATACAACATTTAACATATAAATACCCTCACATAAAATTTCCTTTTTTTTCCAATTGGTAAATATAAATATAATGCAAAATTCAAATATTGTCAATAGTTGATAAAACAAAAATAAAAATGTCTAAAAGTATTGAAAATAGTGCTTTTGAAGGATAAACAAACACAAAAAATACAAAAAAATAAATGTAAAAATTTGGAAAATATTTAATCATAAGTTAATAAAAAAATGAATAAACTATGAACTCAATTAATATATATAAGTTATATACAATTAGCATTAGTAATTCAGATATTATGTTTACAATTGAGAAGGTGGTACAATGTCAAAAAAAAGTTTTATTTTAATAACAATCATATTACTTGTTATTTTAATTTTTATATGGGTTTTATATTTTTGTAAAACAGAAAAGTCAATTTCAACTAGTTCAGAATTGTTAAATACTAATAAAATAGAATGGGGAATAAAAAGAGGAGACAATCATAATCAACCAGATGTCGGAACAGTTAATAAAAAGTTAATGGAAGAGTCTGATTCAATATATTTAGGAAATAAAGATAAAAAAGTAATATATTTAACATTTGATTTAGGATATGAAGCAGGATATACAGAAGATATTTTAAATACTTTAAAGGAAAATGAAGTAACAGCTACTTTTTTTGTAACAGCACATTATATAAATACTGCCAGTGAGTTAGCGCAAAAAATGATTGACAACCAGGATACCCTCGCAAATCATACATCTAATCACAAATCGATGCCGACTCTAGATGAAAACACTTTAAAAGAAGAAATTATGAAATTACATGATGCAGTTAAAGAAAAGTTTAATTATGAAATGAAATATATAAGACCGCCAAAAGGCGAGTTCAGTCAAAAAAGTTTGGCTCTAACAAAAGAACTTGGATATAAAACTGTAATGTGGTCATTTGCATATGCTGATTGGGATGAAAATAATCAGCCAAATCCTGAAGATGCAAAAAAGAAAATAATGGATAACCTTCATAATGGAGAAGTTATGTTGTTACATGCAACATCAAAAACAAATAGAGATATATTAGGAGATGTTATAAAAGAAATAAAAAATAATGGATATGAAATAAAAAGTTTAGACGAATTTCAGAAGTAGCAGATTAATAATAAAAAATTGAATGATGTTAAAAGATGACAGATTGATAATAAAATTGCAAATGAAAAAAGAAAGGGTTGATTAATTAATGAAAAATAACAAAAGAAATAGAATAAATAAACTCTTAGAAATTCCGCAAGAAGTATATAGCAATGTTCCTAAAATAGTGATAACAGGGTTTGATGAAATGGTAATAGAAAATTTTAAAGGTATATTAGAATATGAAGAATATTATGTGAGAATAAATACACACATAGGAATTATAAATATTAATGGATATAATTTGAATTTAGAAAATATGTCAGATGATGATATTAAAGTTTCAGGAAAAATAGAAAGTTTTGATATCGAAAGAATAGAATAGGAAGATGCGATGTGTTTATAAAAATACTGTTTAGTTATCTAAGTGGATATTTAAGAATAGAAGTAACAGGATATTATATAGAAAGATTTATAAATTTATGTAATAGTAATCATATATTAACATGGAATATAAAAAAGGGAAAAAATTCAAATATATTATTAAATATAGAAATAAAAAAATTAAAGGAAGTCATAAAGCTTGCAAAAAAAACAAAATGCAAACTAAAAATAAAAAACAAAAAAGGACTTCCTTTTTTATTATATAGATATAAAAAAAGAAAAATATTTGCAATATCATTATTGACTATATTAATTTTAATTGCTATTAGCTCTAATTTTATATGGAATATAGAAATAAAAGAAGAAGAAGGAGCACAAATTGAAAATATAGAGCAAGATATTCAAGAGGCTGGATTAAAAGTAGGATTATTAAAATCTAAAGTAAACACAAAAGAAATTATAAATAAAGTAAGACTAAAACGAGAAGATATAGCTTGGATGGGAATAGAACTAAAAGGAACTAATGCAATAATAAAATTAGTAAAAGCAACTGAAAAACCAGACATCGTTCCAGACAATAAATATTCTAATATAATTTCAAACAAAAATGGAATAATCACAAAAATAAATGCACAAAAAGGAACAGCTCAAGTAAAAGTCGGAGATACTGTAAAAGAAGGTTCAATATTAATAGGCGGTTGGATGGAAGGAAAATATACGGGAGTTAGATATGTTCATGCAGAAGGAGAAGTAGAAGCAAAAGTATGGTATACAAAAAATAAAACTATAAAATATAAATCCGTGGAGGCAAAAGAAACAGGCAATCAAGAGAAAAAATATGGAATAAAATTTAATAATTTTGAAATAAATTTCAATAAAGGGGTTTCAAAATTTAATTTTTATGATACAATGATATCAGAGAAAAAATTTCAAATAATAGCAAATTTTTATTTACCAATTTCAATAGTGGAAACAACATATAAAGAACTAGAAAACACGGAAACAACTTTAACCTTTGAAGACGCGAAGCAACTAGGGATACAACAACTTGAAGAAGAATTAAATAATGAAATTGAAAATAAAGATACCATTGTAAATAAAAATATAAATGCTTATGAGAAAGAAGACTCGGCAGAAATTTCTGTGACATATGAAGTGCTTGAGAAGATAGGGACAAATGAGGAAATTTAAAATAGGAAGGATGAAGAAAATGGAAGAAAGAAGCCTTAGAATAATAGGAGCAGATAAAAACTTTTTCAATAAAATAACAACAACATTAACAAAAATATTAACACCTACTAGAATAGGAATAAATAGTATGTTAATTTCAATAAGAAGGAACTCTTTATTAAAGGCTTTTGAAGCATACCAAGATGGAGAAGAACAATATAATGATGAAGAAGAAGAGAGATATAGAGCAGCATATGAAAATTATTTAGAAGCATTAGACAAATATGTAATGGATTCTATATATAAAAAAGTAAAAAATAATACTGCTTCTGAATTTGAAAAAAATGCATTAGCAAAATATTATGAAGTAATTACATTAAAAGAAAATGAATTTGTAGAATATAAGCATAGAAAGCAAAAATATTTAATAGATTTAGATTATGAAAATGTAAAAAATTCAGGAAAAGAAAAGGTAGTAGAAAGATATAAAGAATTCTATGCTTATAGAATGGATGTGCTATATAAAGGAATCTTAAAAAATTATTCAATAAAATTGGCAGATACTACAAATGTGTATGATTCAACAAAAGATGCAAACTATTCAAAAATCTTTTCAACATTAGAAGATTATATTCAAAACATTTTACCTTTAAGAATAGATAAATACAAAAATGCCAAGAAAATTAAAAAAGAATATGAAAAATATGAAAACTTTATAGTAGGTAAATTAGATGGAAGAGACACAATCGAAAAAAATATGATTCTTTTAGGAATAAGTAGATTTCTATTTACACATAGTTTACCACTTATAGTTGCTGAACAATGTTATGAAAAACTATTAAAAGATACAAGAATGTTATTGCAAGATACAAAAATAGCAACAAGAAGAGAAAAAGTATATACAACATTAATTAATTTAATAGAAGAATACAATATTAGATTATTATCAAAAAAAGTATATTGGGACAAACCTCAAACAAAGAACGAATACAAAAAGTTCTGGAACAAATATAAAGAAATTTCAAAATTGAAAAATGATAATTTCAAAGAATATGTTAAACAAAAAGAAATACTATTCATTAAAGACGATATGAAAAAATTAAATAACTATGGAAAAATTGATTATAGCAAAATCAAAATATATTATAAGAGAAAATTAATAGACTATGGTGCAATGAGAACTATAAAAAATTCATATAAATCAGAAGGAAAATACATAAAAATTAAGGAAGTAGCATAAGATGTATGAGATAGAATTTTTAGATATCGATGAAAATAAGAACTATGAAGAAATCATAAAAAACGTGTTAACACAATGTTTTCAAGAAGAAAATTTGGACAAAACTAAACTATATATTGAAATAACATTAACAAATCCAAAAAACATTAGGAGTATAAATAAAAAATTTAGGAATATAGATAAAGAAACAGATGTGGTATCATTCCCAATGTTTGAAAAAGAAGAAATAGAAGAAGGAATAAAAAATAACACATTTAATATAGAAGATGTTTTAGGAAGTATAGTTGTTTCAATAAAAAGAGTAGAAGAGCAAGCAAAAGAATATGGACATAGCTTTGAAAGAGAATTAAGTTATATGATAGTTCATGGTTTTTATCATCTAATGGGGTATGACCACATGCAGGATGAAGAAAAAGAACAAATGAGAGCAAAAGAAGAAAACATTTTAAATAAATTAAAAATTACAAGGAGTTAGGTGAATGAGGGGAAAAGGTGTAAGAATACTGATTGCTATATTGGTAATAGTAATTGTAGCAGCAGGAGGATGCTTAGCATACAAAATCTATCAAGAAAAAAATAAACCTGTATCAAATGAAGAAGTTGCAGAAGAACCTGCTCAAGAAAAGCAAGTTCAAATATTTAAAGGTAATGATAGACCAATTGCTGTAATGATTGATAACCATAAAGATGCATGGCCACAAGCTGGACTTAACGATGCATATATGGTATATGAAATTGTTGTAGAAGGTGGAGAAACAAGATTAATGGCATGCTTCAAAGGTGTTGACGTAGAAAAAATAGGACCTGTTAGAAGTAGTAGACATTACTTTTTAGATTATGCTATGGAAAATGATGCTATATATGCACACTTTGGATGGAGTCCACAAGCAGAAAGCGATATAAAAAGATTTGCTATTCATAATATAAATGGAATAACAGAAAGTGCAGAAACATTCTGGAGAGTAAAAGATAAAGCAGCACCACATAATGCAGTAACAAGTACAAAAGCATTAGAAGCAGTTGCAAAAGCAAAAAATTATAGAACAACCTCTGATGAAGAAAGTGTACTAAATTATGTACCAGACGAATTTGATTTAGAAGGTGGTCAATCAGCAACAACAATAACTATACCACATTCAAAATTACATACAGTATCATATACATATGATGAAACAACAAAAAGATATAATCGTACAGCAAGAAAAATTGCACAAAAAGATTGGACTACTGGAGAACCAATTTCAACAAAAAATATAATAATAATGAAATGTGAAAATTATACATTAACAGATGGAGAAAATAAAGGAAGACAAGGATTAAATAATATCGGAGAATGTGATGGATATTACATAACAAACGGTAGAGCAATACCAATAAAGTGTATAAAAAAAGAGAGAAATGAAAAAACTAAATATGTAGATCTAGAAGGAAAAGAAATTAATGTAAATGATGGAAATACATTTGTACAAATCTGTCCATTAGATGCAGAAATTTCAATTGAAGGGGTAGAAGAACCGGCAGAAACGGAGGTTGCACAATGAAAATTTATGACACAGCAAATCAATTAGCACAAGAATTAAAAAAATCAGAAGAATATATAAATTATAAAAAGGCAAAACAAGTAATAGCTTTAGACCCAGATTTAAATATAAAAATAAAAGAATTTGAAAAAGCAAGATATGACTCACAAATAAAAATGATGCAAACAAGGGAAAATGATGAAAAAGAATTAGAACGTATGCAAAAAATGTATGCAAAACTAATAGAAAATCAAGATGCAAAAAATTATTTAGAAGCGGAAGCAAAATTTAATTTATTGATGGCAGACATAAATAAAATAATTGGTGATAGTATAAAAGATGTTATCTCTTGATTTTTTGAAAAAAATGTGGTAGAATATGGAAAGATTTTAACTAAACAAACTGTAGGGAGGAATTTTACAAATGGAAATAGTAAAAAATATATTAATTGTTGTATATTTTATAGTATCACTAGTAGTTATCATATTAGCATTAATACAAGCAAAGGAAGACCAAGGATTATCATCAACAATCACAGGTTCATCAACAGATAACTTTTATGAAAAAAATAAAGGAAGAACTAAAGAAGGAAAGCAAAAAAGACTACTTATTATATTAACAGTAGTATTTGTAATATTAACAATTGCATTAGGAATAATTTATATGGCATAATAAAACTATTTAGCAAGTACTAAAATAATGTAATAAAAATTAGTTAGTAGTATATAAATATGGCATAATAAAATTAGTTAATAAGTACATAAATGTGACAAATAATTATTGAAAAGGTGGAGAAGATTAATAAAGCAATAGCTCCACCTTTATTTTTTTCTTCTTTAATTTCATACTTAGCATATGCAATAACCTTTATAAAAACATATAAAGAAAATAGCAATAAAACAAAATAGAAAAATAAATTATACATAAAAACCCCTTTCAAAAGCATATAAATAAATTTAAGTTTCAATAAAAAAGTATCTCATAAATTTATATTCTAGCAAGCAAAAGTATATAAAATAATCTAAGTTTCAGTAATCAAAGAACCAGATTTTATATTTGCTTCAACATTAACATCAAAAAATGAATCACGATATCTATCCTTCCAATTATATTTTTCATATTCTGACCAAGTTGAAAATTCACGCAATGCTCGCTTTCCCACACAAATAATATCAGTATGATATTCTTTAGAAGTCTTATATAAAAAGTCAGAAATAGTTGACTCTAAATAACTTGAAGTGTATTCTGAAATTTCTTTTAAAGTAGTATCATTTGAATATTTTGAATTATAATCTGCTGTAGAAATATCTCCAGTAAGCTTTAAATTAACATGAACATATGGTGTTTCATTAACAATATCAACTTTTATTTTAGAACTCATATCATCATGTAAATAAATATCCAAATACGAATTAGAGTTATCAGGGTTTGGAACAGAAATTAAAAAGTTATTTACCTTGCTGGTCAAAATAGAAAAACATAATGCTTCTATAGCATTTAATTCACCTGCCAATTTATCATTTTTAAAAACTGCAATTCCTATATTTTCAGCTGTTCGTTTAGACTGCACAGGAATATTATTTGCATTTATATTATTGATATCTTCATACGAATTATCATCATTATCACTAATACCAGATAAAAGAGCAAAAGACTCACAAGTATTTGTAGACATCGAATAAAAGAAATCTCCAATTGTTGCATTAGTTGTGTATCCAGTATATTTACCAGAGTTAGGAAATACCTCATAATAAACAGTTATATAATCCTCAATAGTGGGATTTAAATTTTGTAAATAATATTCAGACTCACATTTAGAAACTATAATATTAGTAGAAGGTCGTATTTGAACGTTATTTATTAGAGTATATACATGTTCCGAAATGCCTTTTTCTGCTAGCTTTTCTGAAAATACAATAAGTTTGCAATGTGAAAATTTAAGTTCTTTTCCCATATGTGCATTCATTAAATTGATAGCAGAATCAATAGAAGAAGCTTCAACAGAGCTTATGATTGGCTTATAATCATCACTGCTGCCACCACCAGAATCTGGAGAATAATTAGAAGACCTAGTAAATTCAAAAGAAACTTTTAATTTACTCTCATCAGATTCAGAAACATCAATTCCCATGGCAAGCACGAAATCTAAATTGTCTATGCTATAAGATGTGTATGACTTTGAAAAGCCTAAAGCCAAGGAAACAAGTAATAAAGCAATGAAAAGATTTTTAATAAATTTTTTGTAGTGCATATCATCCACCTGCTTTCATTTTTCTAAGTTTAATATTTGCCAAAATTAGAAGTGAACCTGATAAAATAAATATGATACCTATATTTACAAATGGATATATATCAGCTTCTAGAAAAGAGGTAACAGCATAATTTTTTGGTATTAATGAAGTTCCAAAAAGCAATAATGCAAAAAAGGGAACAATTGGTTTTGAGTCTTTTAAATTTGTCATCTTTTTAAATATTTCCACACTAAAAATTATAACTATACTTAAGTAACATGCGAAAATCATAAACCATATAAGCAAAAATACAGATTCAAGTCTTTGAAAAAAAGAACCAAATTCAATATATCTTGCTGCAGAAAATAAAGGTAATATTTCATCAATTTTAACAAAATATGCAAACATAAAAAGGACTATAGAAATTGTAATCAACAAATAAATAGCAGACAATATAATAGAAGTTATAGCAACCTTTTTAAATTTGCCAGGGTCTTTCAAATTAGGAGGAAGAAAATATAAAAGCAATAATCCACCAAATGAATATAAATTTCCTAAACCTGTAATAAAAGTATTTGTTATTCCATCTCCTAAAATCGGAAACATTCTATCAGTAGAAAAATTTTTTAAATTACTAATAAATAAAAAAATCATACTGAGTGAAACAATAGGAATAATAAGATATGTTGTCTTCACACTAGATTTAAAATCTAAACTGCAAACAATAACTACTGCAACAATAAACATAGCAATTATAAAAGTAACTTTTGTATTAGGAAAGTACACTATTTTAATACTCTCGCAAAAGTTTCTAAGAAGAATGCTTCCTGTAAAAGTAAGGTATGCAATAAAAACAAGCCCTAATAAATTGCGGAGAAATTTGCCACCCAAAAATTCAGAAATATCAATTATATCTTGTCCAGCAAAAGACTTCATTAATTTATAAACAAGATAGGCAAAAGCAACAGCTAAAATAGAAACATATGCTATGTTTAAAATAACTGCAGATTTTTGATTTTCTAATAATTTTTTCGGTAGTGAAAGTAATGAATGAGCAATAGTAATAACTAAAACAAGTGAGATAGCTTCCTTTGTATTAAATTTTGAATTGGACATTTATTGAATCACTCCTTTTTAATCCATTTCATACTAATATTTGCTTGAGATTGTTCTTTTTTAGGTGCAACAAAAGTGGCTCTATATTCTCGTCTCCATATAGGATTAAGAAAATATGAATCTCCTTTTGAAATATCTTTTGGAGAAAATGGAGCTGTAAAAAATACACCAAAAGAACGTAAATTGCATATAACGGAAATATATACAAAAAGTCCAAGACTAATACCTAAAAATCCAGAAATATAACCTAATATTATAAACAAAAATCTATAATATCTAAGGTGAAAACCAAAAGAGAAATCTGGTATAGCAAAAGAAGCAATTCCTGTAATGGCTACAATTATAATAAGTATAGGACTAACAATTCCAGCACTAACGGCAGCTTGTCCAAGTACTAATGCTCCAACTATTCCTATTGTTGGACCAATGGGAGAGGGGACTCTAAGTCCTGCTTCACGTATTAACTCAAATGAAACTTCCATTATCAAAAGTTCAAAAATAACAGGAAAAGGAACACCTTCCCTTGAAGCAAGAATTGAATACAGTAATTCTGTAGGTAAAATTTCTTGATGAAAACTTGTTACTGCAACATATAGGCCGGGCAATAATAAAGTGAGAAACATGGAAATCAAACGTAAAACTCGTAAAAAATTACCAAACCTATAATTCAAATTAGTATCTTCAGGCGAACTCATAAAGTCAACTAAAGTTGCGGGCATGACTAAAGAATAGGGAGAACCATTAATCAGTACAACAACGCGACCTTGTAACATGTATTTTGTTGCTTTATCAGGTCTTTCAGTAGAAAGAATTTCTGGAATTCCAAGCTCATTGGAATCTGTTATTAATTGCTCTAACTCACCAGCAGAAAGCAAGGAGTCGATTTCCAAATTATTTAATCTAAATTCAACCTCAGAAACTAAATCACTGTTTGTAATATTTTGTATATAACAAATTGCACATTTTGTCTTTGTTACTTTACCAACATCCACAGATTCAATTATTAAATTTTCATTATTAACAATCCTTCTTAATAGTGAAGTATTTGTTCTGATATTTTCAACAAAAGCTTCTTGAGGACCTTTTATAACAATCTCATTATTAGGTGAGGTAACACTTCTTTGCTTAAAACCTTTTACCTCTATATCAAAACAAACATTTAAGGTATCAACAAACAAAGCACAATTACCTGAATTAACACCGTGAAAACGCATCTTCAAATTTTTTAATCTTTTTTACATTGTTTTGAGGAATAAGACAATTAAGCAAGTAATCATCAATGTTGAATTTCTTCACTTTTCTAACAGTAATGTTATTAGAAACAGCCTCAGAAATAATTTTACTTTGATTGCCATCAAATAAATTATTTTTATTACGCATTACTAAAGGCTCCAAAATAAAATCATTCATTATTTGAGAATCAACCATGCCATCAATATAAAGCAAAAAAGCAGAATATTGTTTGCCTCTAGCATTAATTGTAAACTCACGAATTATAATGTCACTATTAATCATAGTATTATATTTCATCTTTACATATTCTAAATTGATACTTAAAGTAGGGAAAATATTTTCAACCTTTTTATATTTTTCAATATCTTGAAATGTATCATCAGAAGAATTAGTTGATTCGTTATATTCAGAATCCTCACCATTTGGCAATGTAAAAAAATTATCATTTTTCGGAACATATTTAAATAATAATTTTAGTTTTTCACTGTAATTACTGAAATTCATAAAGTTCCTCCTAATCTAAATTTTACATATGTAACTAGTATTGGTAAATTTGCGAAAAATATACTAGTTTTTAACTTATAAAAGTGTTATAATTAATTTATGAAATTGAAATAAATAGAAAGGATTTTCAAATGAAAGATTTATTTTCAAAAATATTAACAGTAGGTTTATCAATTGGAATATTAGGAGTAATAGCAGTTGTAGGTTTTATAATATGGGATGAATTAAAAAAAGTTGATACTGCTCCTAAAGTAGAAGAATTTGTTTCAACTATTTCAGAAACAGTCGAAGATATGCAAATACCTCAAGTAATAGAAAGTGAATTAACAGGTGCAGAAGAAGCTGAATTAAATTCAAACTCACAGGTAAATTATGACAATGTACAAGTTGATAAATATTTTTATAATCAATTAGAAGAACCAGAAAAATATATTTATAAAGCATTTGAAGAAAATAAAGAAGCGATGAAAACAGGAACATATACAGTTAACTTTGGAGATTTTTTTACAAAATTTTTAACTAACCAAAATGGTGACACAACACGATTAAGCAGATATTACCAATCAGCCATAGAAGCATATACATATGATAATCCAGATGTATTTTATTTAGATCCAAACAAAATGTATTTAACAGTAGGTACAAAATCATACTCAAATGGAAACAAAGAATATGAAGTATATGTTAATAGTGGAGAACAACCAAGTTATTTAATAGACGAATTTTCATCTGCTGAACAAGTTAATGAAGCATTAACACAAGTAAATAGAGTAAGAGATATGTTAGTAAGTAAGAGAACAGGAAATACTTATAATGATATAAAAATGGTACATGATTATTTAATAGATACAATCGAATATGACCAGACAATTTCAAAACCTAACATATATAATATGTATGGAGCATTAATAAATAGAGTGTGTGTATGTGAAGGATATTCAAGAGCATTTAAATATGTATTAGAATCAATGGGAATACCTACAATCATAGTTATTGGAACAGGAACAAACACGAATGGTGAAACAGAAAGACATGCATGGAATTACGTAGAATGTGATGGAAGATGGTATGCTGTAGATGTAACTTGGGATGACCCTGTTGTAAGAGGGGGAGGACAGGTTACAGAAGAAGATAAAGTGAAATATTTTATGAAAGGCAAGGAGGAGTTTAATAAGGCACATTCTCCAAGTAATACGTTTACTGATAATGGGAAGGCGTTTGATTTTCCAGAAATACAGTAAAGAAATATAATAGAGAAATATAAATAAGTGATAAAAAGGATTTGAAAAGGACTCGATAATATATCAAAGAGCTTCTAGATAACTTTTATGGCACCCTTTCACGTCAAGCGCGAACATTTTCCATAAAAAACATCAAGAAGCTCTATTTCAATTATCTTCGCACCTTTTCAAATCCTTTTTATCACTATTTATATTTCATAAAAATTTTAGATAATTATTTTGGTATCTTTATACATTATAGAATGATGCAAATTAATCCTCCACTGCCCTCATTAATTATGCGTTCCAAAGTTTCTTGTAACTTAAATTGTGCCTCCTCAGGCATTTTAGAAAGCTTAGTATTTAAACCTTCATTTACAAGAGAATGTAAACTTTTTCCAAAAATATTTGATTCCCAAATTTTCTTAGGGTCAGCTTCAAATTCAGAAAGTAAATAGTTTACTAAATCTTCAGATTGTCTTTCAGAACCAACAATAGGTGAAACTTCAGTTTCTATATCGGCTTTTATGATATGTAGGCTAGGTGCTTTCGCTGTTAATTTTACTCCAAAACGAGAACCCTGCTTAACTATCTCTGGTTCACTTAAAATAAGTTCATCAATTGAAGGAGTTACAATTCCATAACCTTTTCTATCAACATCTTCTAATGCTGTAGAAATTTTATCATATTTCTTTTTAGTTTTAGAAAGATTTGAAACTATACCAAATAAATCACATTCATCATTAATTTCAATACTAGCAATTTCAGAAAGAGTTTTATAAAACAAGTCATCTTTTAATTCAATGGAAACAGTTACATTTCCAGTACCGAGTTCAATGTCGTTGATTTTAGATTGATTAATAATTTCAGTATTTTGAATAGAGGTAAGACAATCAGGAACTTCTTTTAAAACAGAAATATTGGAAAAGCTATTAGAAATTTCAGTAAATAATTCTTGTTTTAAAGGATGATTGAAATCTAAACCGTCAATCCATTTAGGAAAGTTGATACCAATTTGTTCAACAGGAAATTCATACAAAATTTTAGAAAATATATCATTAATAGCTTCAATGGTTAAATTTTCACAATTAGTAGGAATTACAGTAGTATCATATTTATTACTTAAGTTTAGTGCTAATTCTTGTGCATAATCTGAATTAGGAGAATTAGAATTCAACAAAATAACAAATGGCTTATTTAAACTTTTAAGTTCAGAAACAACACGTTCCTCAGCTGGGATGTAATCTTCACGAGAAATTTCAGAAAAGCTACCATCAGTAGTTACCAAAATTCCTATAGTAGAATGTTCTTGAATTACTTTTTTTGTTCCAATTTCAGCTGCTTGTTCAAAAGGAATCTCTTCCTCAAACCAAGGAGTTTTAATCATTCTAGGCACATTATTTTCCATATAGCCAAGGCTATTTTCTACCAAATAACCAACACAATCAACTAATCTTGCTTTAAATTTTAAATTATTATCAAGAGAAACTTGAACAGCTTCATTTGGAACAAATTTAGGTTCAGCAGTCATAATTGTTTTGCCACCAGCACTTTGTGGTAATTCATCTTTTGCTCTTTCTTTTTTATATTCATCATCAATATTAGGAATAACTAATAAATCCATAAAATTTTTAATAAAAGTAGATTTTCCAGTTCTAACAGGTCCTACAACACCAACATAAATGTCTCCATTTGTTCTCTTAGATATATCTTGATATAGATTTATATTTTCCATCTATATACCTCCTTCAAAATGTTTGTACTATATAACTTTATTAATTTATATTGAAAACAATTAAAAAATATGACAAGTTTATTTGCTAAAATGAAATAAATATGCTATTATAATCATAATTGTAGAAAAAAACATAATATAAAATAAAGTGAAACAAGGAGGAATTAAAGCTGTGGGAGAAAGCAAAGATATTGAAAATTTACTAAAAACTTATAATCAAGAACATATTGTAAAAATGTTAAACAACCTTGATGGGGATGCAAAGGATAAATTAATAAGACAAATAGAAAAAATAGATTTTGAGCAATTAACAGAATTATATGAAAACACAAAAAAAGAAATTGAAATAAAAGAAAATAAAATTGAAGCAATAGAATATGCAGACAAAGAAAAATTAACAGAAGAACAAAGAAATATATATAATCAAAAAGGTGAAGAAATAATAAAAAACGGAAAGTATGCAGTTGTTACTATGGCAGGAGGACAAGGAACAAGATTAGGACATGACGGACCAAAAGGAACCTTTAAATTAGATGTATATGGTAAAGGAAAATACATATTTGAAATATTAACAGAAACATTAAAAGAAGCAAATAAAAAATATGGTGTAACAATTCCTTGGTACATAATGACAAGTAAAGAAAATCATGAAGCAACACAAAATTTTTTAGAAAAGAACAATTACTTTGGATATGATAAAAACAATATAATATTATTTCAACAAGGTGAATTGCCATTATTAAGTTTAGATGGAAAACTATTAATGGGAAAAGATATGAAAATCAAAGAAGCTTCTGATGGAAACGGTGGAGTATTTTCTTCTTTACGTTCAACAGGCGCATTAGCTGATATGAAAGAAAGAGGAATTGAATGGGTATTTATTGGTGGAGTAGATAATGTACTTGCAAAACTAGTAGACTCAACACTACTTGGAATGACAATATATAAAGGATTACAAATAGGTTCAAAATCAGTAGTTAAGGCAAATCCACATGAAAAAGTTGGAGTGTTCTGCAAAATGAATGAGCATCCAAAAGTAATAGAATATTCAGAACTACCATCAAACATGGCAGAAGAAGTAGACTCAAATGGTGAACTAAGATATGGTGAATCAAATATCGCATGTCATTTATTTAGTATAGATGCAGTTGATAAAATAAGCAAAGAAGTATTAATATATCATACAGCAATAAAGAAAAATTCATATATGGATGAGAATGGAAAAGAAGTAATCCCAGATGATGTAAATACATACAAATTTGAAGCATTTATATTTGATGCATTTGATTTATTTGATGATATGGCAGTATTAAGAGTAAAAAGGGAAGAAGAATTTGCACCAGTAAAAAATAAAGAAGGTGCAGATAGTCCTAAGACGGCTAAAGAACTTTATGAAAATTTTTGGAGAGGCTTCAAAAAATAATCAGCATCCCGCGTTGTTGCATATCGGTTGTAATCAAATCAACGTACAAAAAGTACACCTCATTGATTACAACCTCATGCGCCTAGCGCTATACTAATTATTTTTTGAAGGAAAGAGGTTGAAAGATGGAAACTGATTACAAATATTATTTTAAAAATTATGACGATAACGAAATTTTTAAAACATTGCTAGAAGGTGTAGAAAACGTTTGGGATATTAGAACAAATGCAAAAGAATATTTAAAAAAAGAAATCCAAGAAAAGGACATTAAAGAAAATAATGGAGAATTGCTTGGAAAGGTAACCTTCATAGGGAACTATTATATAGGAAAAGGAACAAAAATATATGATGGAGTTACAATAGAAGGACCTGTATACATAGGAGATAATGTTGAAATAAAACCAGGAGCATATGTAAGACCTGGAAGTATAATTTCAGATAATTGTTCAATTGGTTTTAATTCAGAAGTAAAAGCAGCAGTTTTACAAAAAGGTGCAAAAGTAGCAAGCTTAGCATTTGTTGGAGATAGCATATTAGGTAAAAGTGCAAGAATAGGTTCAGGAGTAATAACAGCAAACAGAAGATTTGACCAAGGTAATATCAATAAAACTGAATCAGACTTTTTTGGATTAGTATTAGGTGATAATTCAAGAATGGGAGCAAATTCAGTTTCATTCCCTGGAACATTTGTAGGTGCATATACATGGGTATTTCCTTTAACACAAATACATGGATTTATTCCAGAACTTAAAAAAGTTTCAAATAAACCAGAAATGTATATGACAGAAAATACAAAAACAGAATTAAAAAGTTAAGGCATTGTTGCCACATATGTATGTTATTTTGTAACAGCACAAATTAAAATAACTTAAACTATATATAAAAAGAGCTATATTGAGCTATACTAGAAAAATAGTAAAGTTCAATAAGGCTCTTTTTGATTTGTTACATTTGTTGATTTCCAGGCATAAAGTAATCAACTATACCATATATTACAGCCCCTATAATAGCTGCCATCCAAGATATAGAATATCCTGCTACAAAGAATTGAGTTACATATAATATAATTGCAGCTAATGCAAAACCAACAAATCCCTTACCAAATGGACTAGCATGAATTCCTGTAAATTTAACAATTAAATAATCTAAAACAGTTAAAACAACTGCGGCAATTGCTAAAGACCAAAAATTATTAATTGTAAATCCAGGAGTGAAAAATGCAGTTATTGCAAGAACAACACCTGCAGCAACTAGTCTACCAATTATTTGCCATGCAGTAGATGTACCACTATTACTAGTACTTTGACTATCTGACATTGTTTCAACCTCCTTGTATTCATAAAAAATTTTTCATAGAATAGGAAAGCTGAAAATAAAAATTATTTAATGTTTAAAGCTTTCCACAAGTTATTCTAAGAAATAAAAATTCAAAAGGTTATAAAAATATTATTTACTAATAAAAAAAATTTATTCAAAAAAATTCGTATAAAAAATTTTAGAAATGTAAAAAATAAGAAATAAAAATTAAAATGAAATGGAGAGAAAAATGCTTATTACATTTTTTAGATCAGTAATTTTATATATCCTAGTATTAATTGTTATGCGAATAATGGGAAAAAGAGAAATAGGCCAGTTGCAGCCGTTTGAACTTGCAATATCAATAATGATAGCAGACTTGGCATCAATTCCAATGACAGAAGTTGGAGTTCCACTATCAAATGGTATAATTCCAATACTAGGCTTATTAGTTATGCATTTAATAATTTCTTTAATAAATTTGAGAAGTACAAAAGCAAGAGAAATACTATGCGGAAAACCACGTTTACTAATAACAAGAGGAAAAATAGATGAAAAAGCATTAAAAAAAGAAAGATTTACAATAAATGAATTAGAAGAAAGATTACGTAGTAAAGATGTATATAATTTAGGAGATGTAGAATATGCAATACTAGAAACTAGCGGAGAAGTAACAGTAATACAAAAACCAGAAAAAAGAACAACAACACCAGAAGATTTTAACCTTCAAGTTGATTATGAAGGTATACCATATGATTTAATAGTAGATGGAAGAATAATGTATAAAAACTTAGAAAAATTAGGCAAAAATTATACATGGTTAGAAAAGCAAGTAAAACAATTTGGATTTAAGCCAGAAGAAACATTAATTGCTACAATAGATGGCAAAGGTCAATTCTTTTGCCAAAAGAAAGAAAAGTAAATTGATAAATAAAGAGTAACTAAAGTTAAAGGGGGATGAAATGTTAAAAGAATCACTAATAGCAATTTTTGCAATAGCATTAATTATAATCGGAAATAATGTAACACACAGTTATGCAACAGAAAAAATGAATAGTATGTCAAACAACTTAGAAGAATTACGAAGTATATTATCAGAAGAAGCTTCAACCGATTCACCTTCTGAAGAGATAAGTGAAAAAGCAAAAAGCAAAATGGAAGGAATTTTCAATTATTGGAAAGAAATATATAGTAAACTTGCATATTTTATAGAACATGATGAATTGGAAAAAATAGAACAAGGATTAACAGAAATAAAAGGAAATATTGAAATGGAAGAATATCAAGAAGCGGTAGTTAGAACAGATGCAACATTGTTTATAATTGGGCATATAGAGGAAAAACTTGCTTTTGAACTAGAGAATATATTCTAAGCTATAATAAAAAAGATTTATATTTTATGTAGTGACGGCTGTGGGGACCGACAAGCTACAGTCTGTTTTAATTTATTAAAATACAGACTGTGTGCAGTTGGGAGGAACAAAGAAAATATAAATCTTTTTTATATAAATATAGCATTTTAATAAATATTATGCTATAATAATCCAGTACTAAAATTAAAATAGGGAAGTGATATATATGGACGTATTTAAAAATATAATAGCAACTAAAATAGCACAAGCAACAGATTTAAAAATAGAGCAAATAAAAAGTTATATAGAAATACCAAAAGGAAATGAAAATGGAGATTATGCATTCCCTTGTTTTAGACTTGCAAAAGAATTGAGAAAAGCACCACCAGTAATAGCACAAGAAATAGCAGAAAAAGTACTAGTTAATAATATAAATAATGCGATAGATAAAATAGAAGTTACAGGTGGATATGTAAACTTTTTTATAAATAAAGAAGAAATGGCAAAACAAATATTAGCAAACTTTTCTAACCAAGGCCAATATGGAAGTTCAAAAATAGGGCAAGGTAAAAATGTAGTAATTGATTATTCAGCACCAAATATTGCAAAGCCATTTCATATAGGACATTTACGTACAACCGTATTAGGTGGAGCTTTATACAATATATATAAATATTTAGGGTATAATGCAATAGGGTTAAATTATTTAGGAGATTATGGAACACAATTTGGAAAATTAATAGAAGGATATAAACGTTGGGGAAATGAATATAAAATAGATGAAGACCCTATTAATGAGTTAATGAAAATATATATTAGAATAAATGCATTATGCAAAGAAGATGAAAAAGTACTAGAAGCATGTAGAGGAAATTTTAAAAAACTAGAAGATGGAGACCCATATTGTGTAGAATTGTGGGAAAAATTTAAAAAAGTAAGTATAAAAGAATTTCAAAAAATTTATGACTTGCTAGGAAGTAAATTTGACTCATGGGATGGTGAAGCTAAAATTGCACCAAAGGCTAAAGAGGTAATAAAGATATTAGAAGAAAATGGGACACTTATACAATCACAAGGTGCAAAAATAGTTGATTTGGAAAACGAAGGAATAAGTACACCTTGCATGATACAAAAATCAGATGGCTCAACAACCTATGCATCAAGAGATTTAGCTGCAATAATGTACCGCGCAAAAACATATGATTTTGACAAAGCTTTGTATGTAACATCATATGAACAAATACTACACTTCAAGCAAGTATTTTCAGTAGCAAAACATTTAGGAATAGATGATAAATATGTAAAAGGGTTAGAGCATGTATCTTATGGAATGGTAATGCTACCAACAGGAAAGATGTCAACACGTGAAGGTAACATAGTAAAAATAGAAGATTTACTTAATGAATCAATAAAAAGAGCAGAAGAAATTATTGCACACAAAAATCCAGAATTAGAAAACAAAGAAGAAATAGCAAAAAAAGTTGGAGTAGGGGCAATAATATTTAGCAATTTGTCAACAAGCAGGGTAAAAGATATAACATTTGACTGGAATGCAATATTAAACTTCCAAGGCGAAACAGGTCCATATATACAATATACTTATGTACGTACACAAAGTGTATTGAAAAAATCAGGATACATACCTGAAATAGCAGAAGTAAGTTTTGAATGGCTAACAGATAATTATTCACAAGAAGTATTAAAACTAATATGCAAATTTGAAGAAATATTAGAACAAGTAACTCAAAAGGAAGAGCCTGCAATACTTGCACATTATCTAATAGACTTAGCAAAAGCATATAGTAGTTTTTATAACGAAAATAAAATAATAGGAGAAAATGAAGAAATCCAAAACACAAGAGTATATTTAACAAGAGCAACTGGAGAGGTCTTAAAAATAGGAGCTAAATTACTAGGAATGGAAATGCCAGAAAAAATGTAAAAATAGTTGAAAAGCATAGATAAAAATGATATTATTTGTCTGTGCTTTTTTTTATATACAAAAGTACAAAGGAGAAGAAGTATATGAAGATGATAATAAGAGTTGTATTAATAGCTATTATAATATTTATAACATCTACAATATTTAGCTTTTCAAATCAAAATGCAGAACAATCTTCAGGGGTTAGTGGAAAAGTAGCAGAAGTTTTGATAAATTTACAATCTAAATATAAAAATATAACAAAGGAAGAAAAAGAACAGTTGATAGAAAAATATCAACATCCAGTAAGAAAGTTTGCACACTTTAGTATTTACACATTATTAGGAATATCAATAGCAGGCTTGACTTGTACATATGAAATTACTAATAAAAAAAGAATATTAATTACTATAATTTCAGGAGCATTATATGCTATGACAGATGAGTTTCATCAGACTTTTATAAATGGAAGGTCAGGGGAAATAACAGATGTGATGCTTGATACAACAGGTGTAATTGTAGGGTGCATAATAGTTTTTGTTTTTTACAAATTGTTAATTAATTCCAAACACAAAAAAATAGTCGAAAAATATTGAAAAGAAATATGAATAATGCTATAATAAGGCTTGAATGAAAGTGAAAAAAGTTTACGGAAATAGGGGATAGAAAGTGAATACAATAAGAAAATACAGAAACTTAATTTTAAGAGTAATAGACATAGTAATAATTATTATGTCTTATAGTCTTGCAATACTTATGTTGTCACCATTGTTTACAATTAATAAAGAATTTTTAATACAAGAAGCAATAACAATAGTATCAGCAATAATTACATACGAAGCAATGTTGGGAATATTTAAAACATATAAAAACATTACAAGATATGAAAATGGAAATGATTATTTAGTTTATGTAATTGCATGTTTAACTTCATATATATTATTATCAATATTAAAAATAATTTTTCCATTAGATATACTAGAGCAAAGAATAAGTTTAATAGCAGCTCTAATAATTGTAGTATCAATAATTAGTTATAGAGTAATATTGAGAATAATATTAAATGGAGGTTATATATTTAAACAAAATAGTGAAAAAGAAGATGTAAGAAAAAATGTATTAATAATCGGAGCAGGTGAAGCAACAAAAATTGTACTTGGAACATTAAAAACAACATTTAGAGATATATATAAAGTAGTAGGATTAATAGATGACAATACAAACAAAGTAAACTATGCAATATCAGGATATAAAATATTAGGAACTAGAACAGATATACCCAAAATTTGCAAAGAAAATAATGTAGAATTAATATTATTTTCAATCTCAAATATATCAAATAAAGATAGAAAAGAAATATTACAAATTTGCCAAGAAACAGGTTGCAAAGTAAGAATATTACCAGGAACAAAAGACTTAATAAAAAATAAAAATTTAATGGACAATTTCCGTGATGTAGAAATTGAAGACTTATTAGGTAGAGAACCAATAAAATTAGATAATAAAGATATAAAAGATTTAATAAAAGATAAAGTAATATTAGTTACAGGTGGAGGAGGTTCAATTGGCTCTGAATTATGCAGGCAAATAGCCAATTATCATCCATCAAAATTAGTAATAGTTGATATTTATGAAAATAATTTATATGATATTGAACAAGAATTAAAATACAATTATCCAAAACAAGATGTTGAGGCAATTGTTGCAAGTGTGAGAGATAAAAAAAGACTAGATGAAATTTTTGCGGAGTTTAAACCATATTTAGTATTTCATGCCGCAGCACATAAACATGTACCATTAATGGAAACAAGTCCATTAGAAGCAATAAAAAATAATGTGTTTGGAACATATAACGTGGTAAACTGTGCTGATGAATTTAATGCGAAAAAATTCATATTAATTTCAACTGACAAAGCTGTGAACCCGACCAATATAATGGGAGCAACAAAACGTTTGTGCGAAATGATAGTACAAGCCAAAAATAAAGTTAGCAATACAGAATATGCAGCAGTTAGATTTGGAAATGTATTAGGTAGTAATGGTTCAGTAATACCATTATTTAAAAAACAAATAGCAAATGGCGGACCAGTAACAGTAACACATAAAGAAATTACAAGATACTTCATGACTATACCAGAAGCAGTCAGTTTAGTTTTGCAAGCGACAAGTTATGCAAAAGATGGCGAAGTCTTCGTTTTAGATATGGGAAAAGCAGTTAAAATTTATGATATGGCAAAAAACTTAATTAAGTTTTCAGGGTTGGAACCAAATGTAGATATCAAAATAAAAATTACAGGGCTACGACCTGGAGAAAAATTATATGAAGAGTTGTTAATGTCAGGTGAAAATAAAAAGACAAGACATGAAAAAATATTTATAGCACCACCTTCAGATATTAAAATAAATCAAGTAGAAAGTAAATTAAAAAAATTAAGTACATTGTTAAAAAATGATACCAATGAACAAAAAGAAGAAATTAAAAAAGTAATGAAGGAAGTAGTGCCTACTTATAAAGAAAAAGGAGAATAAAATGAGCGGAAGAATATATTTAGCTTCACCACATATGTCTGATGAAGGATATGAAAGAAAATATGTAAAAGAAGCTTTTGATACAAATTGGCTATCAACCGTAGGAGAAAACATCAATCAATTTGAAGAAAGTGTAGAAAAATATTTAGGAATAAAATCAGCAGTTGCATTATCAAGTGGAACATCAGCAATACATTTAGGGCTAAAAGCATTAGGAGTTACAAAAGGAGATTATGTATTTGTATCAGACCTTACATTTTCAGCAAGTGTAAATCCAATAATATATGAAAATGCAACACCAGTATTTATAGATAGTGAACCACAAACATGGAATATGGATCCAAAAGCCTTAGAAAAAGCATTTGAAAAATATCCAAATCCTAAAGCAGTAGTTGTAGTTCATTTATATGGAAGAATTTCAGAAATGGATGAAATATGTGAAATATGTAAAAAACATAATGTTCCAATTTTAGAAGATGCAGCAGAAGCATTAGGAGTAAAATACAAAAATAAATTCTTAGGAACATATGGAAAATGTGGAGTGCTTTCATTTAATGGAAATAAAATAATAACTACAACAGGTGGAGGTATGCTTATTTCAGATGATGAAGAAATAATAAAAAAAGCAAAGTTCTGGTCAACACAAAGTAAAGAACCAGCAAGATATTACCAACATAAAGAAATAGGATACAACTACAGAATGAGCAATGCACTAGCAGGGATAGGTAGAGGACAAATGAAAGTGCTAGAAGAAAGAATAGCTAAAAAAAGAAAAATATTTGAAACATATAAAAAAGCATTTGAAGAAATAGACGAAATAGAAATGAATGAAGACAAAGAATATGAAAGGTCAAACCGTTGGCTTTCAACAATGACAATAAAGTCAACATCAAAAGTAAAGCCAATAGATATAATAGAAAGTCTAGAAAAAGAAAACATAGAATCAAGGCTTGTATGGAAACCAATGCATATGCAGCCAATATTTGAGAAATATGACTTTATAAAAGTAGCTGAAAAAGCAGTATCAGAAGATTTATTTGAAAGAGGAGTATGTTTGACATCTGATACAAAAATGACAGAAGAACAACAAGAAAAGATAATTGAAATAATTAAAAAATTATTTGAATAATGGGGGAAGTTCAATGTATGCAAAATACATAAAACGAATATTGGACTTTGTATTAAGTTTATTGGCATTAATTATTTTAAGTCCATTAATGTTAGTTTTGTACATATTAGTTAGAGTAAAGCTTGGAAAGCCAGCTATATTCAAACAAGAACGTGTAGGTTACAAAGAACAGACGTTTGTTTTACGGAAAATTCAGGTCGATGTCTAACGAAAAAGATGAAGATGGAAACTTACTACCAGACGAAAAAAGACTAACAAAGTTTGGCAAGATGTTAAGAAGTACAAGCTTAGATGAATTACCAGAATTAATTAATATAATAAAAGGAGATATGTCAATAGTTGGACCAAGACCATTACTTATTAAATATTTACCATACTATACTGAGAAAGAAAGACATAGACATGATGTTAGACCGGGGCTAACAGGATTAGCACAAGTAAATGGAAGAAATACTGTTGTTTGGAACGAAAGATTAAAATTAGATGTTGAATACGTACATAGCTGCACTTTTATGAATGACGTAAAAATAGTATTGAAAACAATAAAAAAAGTAATAAAAAAAGAGGACATATTAGTAGGAACAGAACACACAATGGAAAATTTAGATGTGGAAAGGAAGAAGATAAGTAGTGCAAATAAAAAAGCTAGAAAATAAAGAAGTAGAACAATATGAAATTACATTAAAAGAATATATAGAGCAATTGATGACGCCTTATACAAGAAATGAAATAAAAACTGAAGTAGAAAGAATATATACTAATATGTGTAGATTTACAAAAGACGAAACAGCAATAATTATAGGAGCATTAGAAAAAGAGAATTTGATAGGCTTTATATGGGGATATAAAAAAATTGAAGAGCCAAGTGTTACACATATTAATTATTTTTTTATAAACAAGAACTACAGAAGCAATGGAATAGGAAGCAAGTTATTAAAAGAATTAGAAAATAAAGTTAAAGGATGCAAAGAATTAGAACTTTTAGTAAATAAAAATAATATAGGAGCATTGAATTTTTATAAAAAAAATGGATTTGAAATAAAAGAAACAGAAACAGCAGATTTTAAATTGCGTAAAAGAATATTAATAAATTAAATATAACAAATTAGGAGGGAAAAATGCATTTAAATACTAACTTAAAAACGCCTTGTTATATAATAAATTATCAAGAATTAGAAAGTAATTTTAACAATCTTAATATTGCTTTAGAAAAATATTGGAATAATTACATTATTGGATATTCATACAAGACAAATTCATTACCATGGATAATTGATTATTTTAATAAGAAAGGGTGTTTTTCGGAAGTTGTTTCAAATGATGAGTATGAATTAGGAAAATTGTTGGGAATTGAAAAAAATAAATATATATATAATGGACCAATAAAGACCAAAGAGTCATTTATAGAAGCAGCTGAAAATGGATGTTATATAAACATTGATTCTTATAGAGAGTTAGAGTGGGCAACAGAATTAAGAGGAGATTATAAATTAGGTTTGAGAATTAACTTTGATATTGAAAAGTTTTGTCCAAACCAATCACAATGTGGTATAGAAGGTGGTAGATTTGGTTTTTGCTATGAAAATGGAGAACTTGGTAAAGCAATTGCTTTCCTTAAAGAGAAAAATGTGAAAATTGCAGGATTACATCTACATGTTAGTTCTAAAACGAGAAGTATAGATATATATAAAGCGATAGCTATAATGATTATAAAAATTATAAGAAAATTTGAATTAAAATTAAGCTACGTGGATATAGGAGGAGGATTTTTTGGAGGATTAAGTGATAAACCTCAGTTTTCTGATTATATAAAAATGGTATCAGAAATTTTAAGTGAAGAAATATCACCAGAAAAAACAACTTTAATTATAGAACCAGGAATGTCAGTAATAGGCACACCGGTTAGTTATATTAGTTCGGTAATTGATGTAAAAGATACAACATATAATAGGTTTGTTATAACAGATGGTTCAAGAACAAATATTGATCCATTAATGAAAAAAAATAATTATTTTCATAAATATGAGTATATCAATAAAAATAAAAAAAAGTTGAAAAAGCAAGTTATATGTGGATATACATGTATGGAAAATGATAGATTATATATAGAAAAAAACGGGCTTGAATTAGAAATAGGAGATAAAATAATTTATGAAAAAGTTGGAGCTTATACAATGTGCTTAACACCATTATTTATAAAGTACTTTCCAGATGTGTATGTATTAGAAAAAAACAATAATCTTGTGAAAGTTAGACAAGCTTGGACTTCACACCAATATATTCAAAATAGTATCATAGGAGAAAAAAAGTGATGAACATATTAATACTTAGTGCAGGAACAAGAAACAAAATAATTCAATATTTTAAAAAAGAATTAGAAGGCAAAGGTAAAGTTATTGCAACAGATTGTAGTAGCATAGCTCCGGCAATTTATGAGGCGGATAAATATTATATTACTCCAAGGATAACTGAAAAAGGATACTTAGAAAAAATTTTGAAAATTTGCCAAGATGAAAAAATCAATGCATTATTTACTTTGATAGATCCAGAAATAAGTTTAATCTCAAAAAACATACAAAAATTTAAGAAATTAAATATATTGCCAATAATGTCTGATTATAAACAAGTAGAAATGTGTTTTGATAAATACAAAATGTATAAATTCTTAAAACAAAATAATTTTAATACTGCAAAAAGTTATATAGATAAAAAAGAGTTTTATAAAGATTTAAATGAAAATAAAATAAATTTTCCTGTATTTGTCAAACCAGTTAAGGGGAGTGCAAGTATAAATATTAATAAAATAGAAAGCAAAGAACAACTAGATGTTATATGGAATAAAGAAGATAATTTATTGATACAAGAATACATGAATGGACAAGAATATGGCGTAGATGCTTATATAGATATGATATCTAATGAAGTAGTTTCTATTTTTATTAAAAAGAAAATAAAAATGAGGGCAGGAGAAACTGATAAATCCATTTCTGTGAAAAATGAAGAGTTGTTTGATTTAATAAAGCAATTTGTAAAAAAAGTGGAATTTAAAGGAATTATTGATATTGATATATTTTGCAAAGATAATAAATTTTATATATCAGAAGTAAATCCAAGATTTGGTGGAGGATATCCTCATGCTTATGAATCAGGAGTAAATGTACCTAAAATGATAATAAAAAACATTGAAAACAAAAAAAATGACGTACAAATTGGAGAATATGACGAAGGTACAATAATGATGAAATATAATGAAATAAAAATGCTTAAAAATCAACCTTAATATTTAAGCAAAAAGGAGAAACAAAGTGAAAATATTATATATCACACCATCATTTCCATTCGAAAAAGATGGAAATAGTATATATACAGATTTAGCAGAAGAAATAGCAAAAAAGCATAATATAAAAATAGTTGTAGCAACAGAAAAAAGCAAAATTGAAAAAACTCATATAAGTACTGAAAGAGGAATAAAGTGCTTAAGAGTAAGAACAGGTAATTTGTATAATGTAAATATTATAGAAAAAGCTATAACATATGTAACCCTTCAACATAAATTTAAAAAAGCTATCGATAAATTTTTATCAAAAGAGCACTTTGACTTAGTGCTATTTATGGCACCACCAGTAACTTTAGGTAGCGTAGTTAAATACGCAATGAAAAAATATAATGCTATGTCATATTTAATGCAAAAAGATATATTTCCACAAAATGCTCTAGATTTAAAAATGATGACTAAAAAGAATCCTGCTTATTGGTATTTTAGATTAAAGGAAAAGGGAATGTATAAAACAGCAACAGTAATTGGTTGTATGTCACAGGGAAATGTAGATTTCCTATTAGAGCATAATAAATTTTTAAATAAAAATAAATTAGAAATATTTCCAAATACAATAAAATGTATAGAAAAACAAGAAAATAAAAATAGCAATATTAGAGAAAAATATAAAATTTCAAAAGATACAGTATTAGCAATATATGGAGGAAACTTTGGGAAACCTCAAGGAATTCCATTTGTAGAAAAAGTATTAGATGAATATAAAAATAATGAAAAAGTAACATTTTTATTTTTTGGAAAAGGAACAGAAAAGAAAAAGTTAGAAAACCATATAAAAGAAAATAATATAGAAAATGTATTGATGTTTGATTTTATTCCTAGAAATGAATATTTTCAAATATTGCAACAAGCAGATATAGGTTTTGTATTTTTGGATTATAGGTTTACAATTCCTAATATTCCATCAAGGACACTTTCATATTTTGAAAAGAGTATCCCCATAATGGCGGCTACAGATAAAAACACAGATTATAAAGATATTATAGAAAAAAATGAAGTGGGGCTATGGTGTGAATCAAATAATATAAAAGAGTTTAAAAAACAATTTGATAGATTGGTAGAAGATAAAGAACTAAGAACAAGATTGGGCAACAATGGAAGAAAATATTTAGAAACTGAATTAACACCTGAAAAATCAGTTAAAATTTTAGAAAATGTGTATAATAGAATAAAAAATAAGGAGGAACAAAATGTTTAAAGAAAAAACTTTATTAATAACAGGAGGAACAGGCTCATTTGGACATGCTGTATTAAATAGATTTTTAGATACAGATATTGGAGAAATAAGAATATTCTCACGTGATGAAAAAAAACAAGATGATATGAGAAAGGAATATCATAATGACAAAATCAAATTTTATATAGGTGATGTCAGAGATTTAGCAAGTGTAAAAAACGCAATGCACGGAGTTGATTATATTTTTCATGCAGCAGCACTAAAGCAAGTACCAAGTTGTGAATTTTTTCCATTAGAAGCAGTAAAGACAAATGTATTGGGAACAGATAATGTATTAACAGCTGCAATTGAAGAAGGAGTAAAAAAAGTAATATGCCTTTCAACAGATAAAGCTGCATATCCAGTAAATGCTATGGGAACATCTAAAGCAATGATGGAAAAAGTAATAGTTGCAAAATCAAGAACAGTAGATCCAGAAAAAACAACAATATGTGCAACAAGATATGGAAATGTAATGTGTTCAAGAGGTTCTGTTATTCCTTTATTTATTGAACAAATAAAATCAGGAAAACCATTAACAATTACAGAACCTAAAATGACAAGATTTATAATGAGTTTAGAAGAAGCAGTAGAACTTGTAGTATTTGCATATCAAAATGCAAACGCAGGGGACATTATGGTACAAAAAGCACCTGCTTGTACAATAGAAGTATTAGCACAAGCAGTAAAAGAACTATTTGGAGTAGCACATCAAGAAACAAAAATAATAGGAATAAGACATGGAGAAAAAATGTATGAAACACTTTTAACAAATGAAGAATGTGTACATGCAGTTGATATGGGAAACTTCTATAGAGTACCATGTGATAAAAGAGATTTAAATTACGATAAATATTTTGTAGAAGGAAATGAAGAAAGAAAAAAATTAACAGAATTCAATTCAAACAACACAGAAATATTAAATGTAGAGCAAGTAAAAGAAAAACTATTAAAACTAGATTATATACAAAATGAATTAAAAAATATAAATACAGGAAATGCAGAAACTAGAGGAAATGAATTATTTGGAGCAAATTAAAATAAAAAATGGAGGAATAAAAAAATGAAAATTTTAGTAACAGGAGCTAAAGGCTTTGTAGGAAAAAACTTAGTATCAGAATTAAAAAATAGAGGGTATGAAGAAATTTTTGAATGTGATAAAGCAACAACAAGTGAAGAATTAGATCAATATACAAAACAATGTGAGTTTGTATTCCATCTAGCAGGGGTAAATAGACCTGAAAGAGAAGAAGAATTTATGGAAGGAAATTTTGGATTTACTTCTACACTATTAGAGAACCTAAAAAAGAATAATAACAAAAGCCCAATATTAATAACATCATCAATACAAGCAAAATTAGATAACCCTTATGGAAAATCTAAAAAAGCAGGAGAAGACTTAATGTTTAATTACTCTAAAGAAAATGATGTAAAAGTATATGTATATAGACTTACAAATTTATTTGGAAAATGGTGTAGACCAAACTACAATAGCGTAGTTGCAACATTTTGCAATAATATAGCAAACAACTTACCAATAAAAATAAATGACCCAGAAGTAGTAATGAACTTAGCATATATAGATGATGTATTGGAAGAATTCATAAATGCAATGAATGGAAAAGCAAGTATAGAAGAAGAATATGGATTTATACCAGTAACACATACAGTAAAATTAGGAGAAATAGCAAAATTAATAGAAGGTTTTAGAGAATCAAGAGAAACTTTACAACTACCAAATATGAAAGATGGATTTGAAAAGAAATTATATAGCACATATTTAAGTTATTTACCAAAAGAAGAATTTAGCTATCCAGTAAAAATGAATATAGACAATAGAGGTTCTTTTACAGAACTATTTAAAACACAGGAAAGAGGACAGGTTTCAGTAAATATTTCAAAACCAGGAATTACTAAAGGAAACCATTGGCATCATACTAAAAATGAAAAATTTGTAGTAGTTTCAGGAAAGGGAATAATTAGATTTAGAAAAATAGACTCTGATGAAGTAATAGAATATAAAGTTAGTGGAGATAAAATAGAAGTAGTAGATATACCATGTGGTTATACGCATAATATAGAAAATGTTGGCGATACAGATATGGTAACAGTAATGTGGGCAAATGAAGTATTTGACCCAGATAGACCAGATACTTATTTCATGGAGGTTTAAAGTATAATGGAAAAATTAAAACTTATGACAATAATAGGAACAAGACCAGAGATAATAAGATTATCTGCTGTAATGAAATGTGCTGATAAATATTTTGAACATATTATGGTTCATACAGGACAGAATTGGGATTATGAATTGAATAAAATATTTTTTGAAGATTTAGGATTAAGAGAACCAAATTACTATCTAGATAGTGCAGGAAAAGATTTAGGAGAAACAATGGGAAATATAATTGCTAAATCTTATGAAGTAATGCAAAAAGAAAAACCAGATGCAGTATTACTTTTAGGAGATACAAACTCAGCATTATCAGCTATTTCAGCTAAAAGATTAAAAATCCCAATTTTTCATATGGAAGCAGGAAATAGATGTTGGGATTGGAATGTATCTGAAATGATAAACCGTAAAATAGTAGACCATATATCAGACATTAACTTACCATATACAGAGCATTCAAGAAGATATTTATTGTCAGAAGGAATTGACGGAAAAACAATATTTGTAACAGGTTCTCCAATGAGGGAAGTATTAAGAGATCACAACGAAAAAATAGAAAAAAGTGATGTGCTAGAAAGATTAGGATTACAAAAAGATAAATATATATTGCTTTCTGCACACCGTGAAGAAAATATAGACAATGAAGAAAACTTTATGTCATTAATGAATGCAATAAATGACATAGCAGAAAAATACCAAATGCCAATTATTTATTCTACACATCCTAGAAGTAGAAAATATATAGAAAAAAGAAATTTTAAATTCCATCCATTAGTGCAAAACCTAAAACCTTTTGGCTTTATGGATTATAACAAGTTGCAAAAAAATGCATATTGCGTTTTGTCAGATAGTGGTACACTATCTGAAGAAAGTGCAATGCTAGGTTTTGCTGGAGTACTAATCAGAACATCTACAGAAAGACCAGAAGTTTTAGATAAAGGTTCTGTAGTAATAGGTGGAATTACAGATAAAACAGTAGAACAAGCATTAGAACTAGCGGTTTCAATGAGAGACAATAAGGAAGAAGTAGTAATGGCAGAAGATTATGCAGATACTAATGTTTCAGTTAAAGTTGTAAAAATAATACAAAGCTATACAGATATAGTAAATAGAACAGTTTGGGGGAAATAGATGGAAAAAAAGCTAGTGCAAATAAATACAGTCTGCAATGGAAGTACAGGAAGAATAATGAATCTAATTCAACAAGAAGCAATTAAAAATGGATATGAAGCATATTCGTTTTTCGGAAGGGGAAAACCTGCGAATAAAAACTGCATAAAAATAGATACGAAAATAGAAGTATTATGGCATGCTTTTATATCAAGAATGTTTAATCTACAAGGGCATAGTTCAGTATTTGCAACTTATAGATTAATAAAAAAAATTGAAAAAATCAAACCAGATATAGTTCACTTGCACAACTTACATGGTTATTATATCAATTTAAAAATGCTTTTTAAATTTTTGAAAAAAACTAATATTAAAGTAGTATGGACATTACATGATTGCTGGGCATTTACGGGACATTGTGCATATTATACATTTAATAAATGTGATAACTGGAAAAATAAATGTGAAAATTGCAAATATGGTAAAGGTTATCCAAAGGCTTATTTAAAAATAAGGAATATTGAAAGAGAATATGAATTAAAAAACAAGTTATTTAATAGCTTAAATAACTTAATAATAACAGTACCTTCAAATTGGTTAAAAAAACAAGTAAAAATGTCATTTTTGAAAAATAAAGAAGTTATAGTGATACATAATTTTATAGATACATCTATGTTTAAACCTATTAATGATAATGAAATAAAAAGAAAGTATGGGGTAAAAGAAAACAAAAAAATTATTTTAGGAGTAGCTGCGAACTGGTCCAAAAGTAAAGGATTTGACAAATTTATAGAACTTTCTAAATTTATAGACAACGAAAAAGAAAGTATAGTGATGGTAGGTGTAACAGACAAACAAATTAAAAAGTTACCTAAAGAAATAATAGGAATAAAAAGAACAGAAAATGTAGAAGAATTAGTGAAATTATATTCTATGGCAGATGTGTTTTTTAATCCTTCAATACAGGAAACTTTTTCAATGGTAACATTAGAAGCACTTGGATGTGGTACACCATGTGTAGTAATGAATTCAACAGCAACCCCAGAATTAATAAAAAATCAAGAATGCGGAATAATTGAAAATGATTTTGATATTAAAAAAATATATAGAGATATAAAGCAAGTTATGAAATATAAAAATTTTAATAAAACTATTGAAGTAGCGAAACAGTACGATGTGAATAGTATAAAAAAATATATTGATTTATATGAAGGACTATAAAAAGGTGAATAGGAGGCAAGGAAATATTGAAGAATATTTTAGTTTTAGTGGGACAATATTTACCATATTCTTCTACTAATGGAAATATAGCACATAATATAATACTACAATTAAAAAAAAATGGATATAACGTTATAGTAATAACCAGAAAAAACAGAAAAGAATTAGAAAATTATGATGAAATAGAAAGTATACCAATATATAGAATTAATGATTGGAATCTTATGATACATCATTATTGTGAGAAAAAAATAAAATCAGGGCATAAAATATTTAAAATCATATTGTTGATAAAAAAAATGTTATACTATATACCAAAATTATTTAGAAAAGGATGTATTTCTAAATATTATATAAATAAAATTGAAAAAAAAATTCAAGAAATTGATAATAAGACTAAAATAGATGTTATAATTCCGGTTTCATCTCCACATGAAGAAATGTTTGCAGCTATGAATTACAAAAAGAAAAATAAAACAATAAAATTATTGCCATATCAATTAGATAGATTTGCTAATGGTAACAGTTTATATCCTTTGAAAGTTGCAAAAGGAAAAAAAGTACAAGTAAATTTGCAACTAGAAGAAGAACTACTAAAAGTAAGCGACAAATATTTTGTTTTGCCACCAATATATAATCATTATAGAAAAGATGAAAGATTTACAAATTATTTAGATAAAATAATGATAACAGAACATCCACTAGTTCAAAATTTAAAAGATAACGTAAAAATAGATAATAATAAAATAAATATAACTTATGCTGGTTCTTTAAATTTAACTCTAAGAAACCCAACATATTTATTTGAAATAATGGAGAGTGGAAAAATGAAGAATAACAATATACAGCTTGACTTATATTCATTTGGGAATTGTCAAAATATAATAAATAAATATAAGACAAAATTGGGAAATACAATAAATGACGTAGGAAAAGTTGATCATGATATTTTAATTGAAAAAATGAAAAAAGCTGATATATTGCTTACTATTGGAAATAACTCAAATGAAGAAGTACCAAGTAAATTGTTTGAATATTTATCTTTTTGCAAACCAATTATTCATCTGTATTACACTGAAAAAGATGCATATATAAAATATTTGAAAGACTATAAATATTCTATTTGTATAAAAATGGATGAAAATAAATTAAAAGAAAACACAAAAAAGTTTTATGATTTTTGCAACAAGCATTCAGATGTAGATATAAAATTTGAGGATGTATATGAGAAATTTAAAGAATGTACGCCAGAATATGTAACAAATATTTTTATAAAAGTTATAGAGGAGGAATAAATGAAAAAAATAGTAATTGCACATCCACTACAACAACATTCATACAGAACAGCGGAAGCTTTGGATAATGAGGGAATGTTAAAAAAATATATAACGACAGTATATTATGATGAAAATAAAAAAATATATAAAATACTAGAAAAAATCCTAAAAAAGGACAATATAAAAAGAATGCATGGAAGAAAAAACAATCATGTGGAAAAGCACTTAAAAATTTATAATGAATTATTAGGACTTTTATATTTATTTATATCTAAGATAGACAAACATAAAATAATAGAACCTAAATTATATACATTTTTGACGAACAAATTTGGAAAAAACGTTTATAAATATATAAAAAATAATGATGTGGATTGCGTAATTATGTATGACATTACAGCTTATAAATGTTTCTCTTTACTTCAGAAACATAAAAGCAAGTGTGTAAAAATATTAGACATGTCTAATACACCGGCACCAACTATAAGAAAAATAATATTAAATGAAATATCTAAAAAAGATATTAAATATAAAAAATCTTTACAAAAGAGAATGAAGTCATATTCAAAGAAAAGATGTGAAAGATATCAAAAAGAATTGGATTATGCAGATTATTTCTTTGCATTAAGTAAAGACGTAAAAAAAATATTAATATCAAATGGAATTGAAGAAGACAGAATTTTATATGTTCCATTAGGTGTAGATATATCAACTTTTGAATGCAAAGAGTATATACAAAAAAAAGATAATGATAAACTACAATTTTTATTTGTTGGAAGAGTAGAAGCAACAAAAGGAATATTTTATCTAATACAAGCTTTTAAAGAATTGAAAGATTTAAATATTGAATTAACCATTGTAGGGGGAATAAGTTCAAAGGATAATGAACTATTGGATGATATTAATAATTGCGATAACATAGTTTATTGTGGATTAAAACAAAAAAGTGAAATGAATGATGTGTTTAAAAAATCAGATGTATATATAATGCCATCATTATTTGAAGGTTTTTCTTTATCACTTATTGAAGCAATGTCTTCAGGGGTACCTGTCATTACCACAAAAAATTCAATGGCTGATGATGTAGTTGAAAATGGTAAGGAAGGTTTTGTAATAGATAGTGCATCTACCGAACAAATAAAAGAAAAAATATTATGGTTTTATAATAACAGAGATAAGATACCTGAGATGGGGAAAAATGCTAGAAAATTAGCAGAGCAATATACTTGGAAAAATTATAAATCAAATTTAAGTAAAGCTATTAGAAAAATAAAAATATGATTATGTACTAAAGAATAAAAATATGGAGGATAATTATATAAATGATAAATAAAAATAAACTACTAAAAAGTATACATCTAATATTAGCTTTGATTGTACTACTATGGATTGATGCTGGAATCTTTTCATATATAACTAGTGAAATATCAATAATTATAAGGTTATCAATATATTTGGTATGGCTTTTAATAGCGGTGGTATCTGATAAAAAATATACTACAACTTTGTTAAGAATAACTTTGCCATTATTATCCTTTATAGCAATAATGAAATTGTCATTGCTGTTTACTAATAATAGTAATATAAATGGATATATTAATAACTGTTTTTATATATTTATGGTTACAAGTATTTTTATATACTATATGAATAAAGATAAAGGAAGTAAAAAAATAATATTATTTACACTTTTAATAGATATAATATATGTAGGAATTAATACATTAATTAAACTTAATGAAAATGATATGTTAGCAAGAATTTTAACAACTTCAGCAGAAAATCAGGAAAAAATATTAGAAGGTATTAAATATAAAGCTATAGGAAGTTTTTCATATTGCTATGGATTAGTAATGATATTACTTGTTATGATCGATTATCTATTTGCAAAGAAAGATAAAGCAATTATTGTAAACATTATAGATATAATAATTATTGCCTTATTCATTGAATTACTATTTAAAGCACAATTTATGATAGCTATAATACTATTTGTTATGTTTTTTATAAAGATATTATTAGATAAGTTGTTAAAAGGTAAAAAGGTAATGTACATATGCTCAATATGTGTGTTAATACTGACAATAATTTTTTTGCCAATGATACTAGGCAAGCTTGCAGAAATAGATGGAATTTCCGTAGGAATTAAAGAAAAAATAATTGAAATAAAGGATGCTATGGAAGGAAACAACAGAGAGTCCACAGATTTAAATGGAAGAATGGATCTTTATACAAAATCAATAAATTCATTTTTTAATAATATATTTGTAGGAAGTTTTGGAGAAGATACTGTTCGGACATCATTCTACATTTTTAGATTTCTTAGGACTTTATGGATTGTTGTCGAGTTTATTGTTAATATTTTATATTAATGTATATAGATATATAAAAAATAAAGTAAATAATAATGTAAAAAATATTTTATTAAATGTATGGCTTTATTATTTGATTTTATCTTTTGTAAATCCTGTATTTTTTGGAAGCATTATAAATAACTTGTTTATAGTAGCCACATTTCTTGCAGAAAGTAATTATGAAAAAGAGGTTAAAAATGAAAATATTATGGATAGTAAATAAAATATTTCAGTATCCATCTATACAGCTAAATATAGATGTATCAAACGGAGGAGGCTGGCTAGATAGTCTAGCTGAAATGATTAGAAGCAAAAATGAAATAAAACTAGCTATTACAACTGTATATAATGGAAATGAAATAAAAAAATATGAAGATGATAATATTATCTATTATCTTATACCAGGTGCACCTGCTTTAAAATATAACGAGAATATAAACCAATATTGTAAAACAATAATAGATGAATTTAAACCAGATATATTACATATTCATGGTACAGAATATGCACATGGATTGTCTTTTATAAATGTATGTGATGAAAAAATAAAAAAAGTAGTTTCAATTCAAGGGTTAACTTCATGCATAAGTAAAGTATATTTAGCAAATATTCCTTATAAAGAAATATTAAAAAGTATAACTTTTAGAGATATTATAAAAAGAGATAATATATTTCAACAAAAAAAGCAATTTGCTAAAAGAGGAATATATGAAAAAGAAATAATTAATAAATGTGATTTCATAATTGGAAGAACTGACTGGGATTATTATAACTCAATAGCTATTAATAATTCTGCTAAATATTTTAATTTACAAGAAACAGTAAGAGAAGGTTTTTATAAAAATAATTGGGATATAAGAAATATAGAAAGAAATTCTATATATCTAAGCCAAGCAGGATACCCAATAAAAGGATTACACATGTTGTTAGAAACTATGAAAATGCTAAAAAGTAAATATCCAAATGTAAAGTTATATATAAGTGGATCTAATATAATAAAAAATGATACTGCAATAGAAAAAATAAAACTATCAGGATATGGTAAGTATATAAAATCTTTAATAAAAAAATATAAATTACAAGATAATGTTATATTTACAGGAGTACTAAATGAAGGACAAGTAATTGAAAGATTATTGAAAACACACGTAGTTGTAGTGCCTTCTGTAATAGAAAACGAATCAAACTCTTTAACAGAAGCACATTTGCTTGGAATGCCAACAGTAGTTGCCTTTTCAGGTGGGATGACTGATAGAGTTATCCATAAAAAAACAGGATTCTTTTATCCATTTTCTGAGTCAGCTATGTGTGCAGGATATATTTCTAAAATATTTGAAGATGACAAATTAGCAAAAGAATTAGGTAAGTCAGCTAGAGAAAAAGCATTAGAAAGAAATAACCCAGAAAACAATAGAAAAAAAATATTTGAGATTTATAATAGTGTTTTAGGAGAGTGTTAATGAAAAAAATTGGTATTATAACTATGATTGGAAATAATTTTGGAAATAGACTACAAAATTATGCATTACAAGAATCTTTAAAAAAACTAAACTGGAGCCCAGAAACAATATATAATTATGTATATGAGGTTCCTAAAACTAAAACAAGTTTTTTAGATATTCCAAAGAAAATATACCATAAAATAAAATTTACGATTTTAAAGAAGAAATATCAAGCTAGAGAAAATAGAAGAACCAAGCTATTTGATGAATTTAATAAAAAATATATTAATTTTAGTAAAGAAAAAATATTAAGTAAAGACTTTGAGTTTGATGAGTTAAATTCTAAGTTTGATAAATTTGTTGTTGGAAGTGATCAAGTTTGGAACCCTTATGCACATAGAAACAAATATATAGATTTTCTAGAGTTTTCACCTAAAGAAAAGAATATAACTTATGCAGTAAGCTTTGGCATTGATAAATTAGAAAGTAAATTCCAAAAAATTTATGAAAAAGGGCTAAATAATTTTAGCTATATATCTGTAAGAGAAGATAAAGGAAAAGAGATAGCAGAACTCCTTACAAAAAGAAATGATATAGAGGTATTAGTTGATCCAACTATGTTACTTAGTAAGGAAGAATGGATGAAAATTGAGGCAAAACCAAAACAATTAAAAAACAAAAAATATATACTAAATTATTTTTTAGGAAAAGTCTCAAAAGAAAGGAAAAAAGAAATAAAACGAATTGCAAAAGAAAATGATTGTGAAATTATTAATATATTGGATAAGAAAGACCCATTTTATGAATCAGGGCCAAGTGAATTTTTATATTTAGAAAGAAATGCTTTTTTAATATGTACTGATTCATTTCATTCATGTGTTTTTGCAATATTATTTAATGTGACTTTTATTGTTTTTGATAGAGAGGATAAGTTAGTAAAAATGAATTCTAGGCTAGAAACCTTATTAAAAAAATTTGCATTAGAAGATAGAAAATATACAGGAAAAGTAAAACAAAACGAATTAAGTTGTAATTATGAAAAAAGTATAAAGATATTGGAAGAAGAAAAGAAAAAATCATATATTTTTTTGAAAGAAGCATTAAATAAGGACATTTAGTGAAGGGGTACAAAAAATATGATAAAAATAAAAGATAAGAGTAATTGTTGTGGGTGTCATGCATGCTTTAATATTTGCCCAGTGGATGCAATTGAAATGAAAAGTGATGAAGAAGGATTTTTATATCCTAAAGTAAATAATGAAAAATGCATAGATTGTGGGATGTGTGAAAAAGTATGCCCTATTATTAAAAAAATAAAGAATAATAACAAACCAATTGCTTATGCTTGTATAAATAAAGATGAAGAAATACGAAATAAAAGTTCATCAGGAGGAATTTTTGCATTAATAGCAGAATGGATAATAGAAAGAGAGGGAATAGTTTTTGGTGCGAAATTTGATGATGAATTTAATGTTGTTCATTCATATATATCAAAAAAAGAAGAAATATATAAATTTCAAGGCTCTAAATATGTTCAAAGTTCTATAAATAGCACATATAAGAAAGCGAGAGATTTTTTAGAAGAAGGGAAAACAGTATTGTTCTCAGGAACACCTTGCCAAATAGAAGGGTTGTATAGTTTTTTACAAAAAAATTATGAAAATTTATATACACAGGATATAATCTGTCATGGAGTGCCTTCACCTAAAGTATGGAAAAAATATAAAGATTTTATAACTGATAAAGGTAAAGAAAAATTAAAATTGGTTGAATTTAGAAATAAAAGTAATGGATGGAAAGATTATTCATTTAAATATATATTAGAAAATGATTATCAGCATAATGAAAGAATTAGTAGAAATGAGTATATGAAGGCATTTTTAAATGATTTAAGTCTTAGGAATTCATGCTATGAGTGTAGGTTCAAACAGAAAAATAGAAATGCAGATATAACTTTAGCAGATTTTTGGGGTATAGAAAATATTGATGAAAGCATGTATGATGGAAAGGGAACATCTTTGGTAATAGTGAATTCATCAAAAGGGAAAATGATACTAGAAGGAATAAAAGATAAGATATCATACAAAATAGTAAATTTAGATGAAGCTATAAAATACAATAGTTCTATGACTACTTCAGCCTTAAAGCCCAAGAATAGAGAAAAATTCTTAAAAGAATTAGAAAATATGAAGTTTGATAAATTAGTTAATAAATGCATAAAGAAACCATCTTTAATTCAAAGAATAAAAGAAAAGTTAAGAAGAATTATAAAATTTATGAAGGAGAAATAATAAAAATGGAAAAAAAACAATTAGCACCAATAGTCATATTTGTGTATGCAAGGCCAAAGCATACAAAAGATACAATAGAAGCACTAGCAAATAATGAACTTGCTAAAGAAAGTAATGTTTGGATTTTTTCTGATAACTATAAAAATGATAAAAGCAAAGAAAATGTGGAAAAAGTACGACAATATATAAATTCAATAAAAGAAAAAAAATGGTTCAATTCTGTTACAGTAGTTGAAGCACCTAAAAATCAAGGATTAGCAAATTCAGTAATAAATGGAGTAACAGAAGTAATTAATAAATATGGAAAAGTAATAGTTGTTGAAGATGATTTAGTTACTTCAAAATATTTTATAAAATATATGAATGAAGCTCTTGATTTTTATGAAAATGATGAAAAGATTTGGTCAATTAGTGGTTATAATCCACCAATAGAAATACCAAAAAACTATGAATATGATGTGTATTTAGGATATAGAGGAAACAGCTGGGGATGGGCAACATGGAGAGATAGATGGGATACAGTTGATTGGGAAGTTAAAGATTATAAAAAATTCAAGCATAATATTTTTAAAAGAAGAAGATTTAATAAAGGTGGTCCAGATAGAGCACAGATATTAGATTCACAAATGAGAGGAAAGTGTGATTCATGGGCAGTTAGATTTGGGTATGCACAGTCAAAGCAAAAAAAATATTCAATATATCCAGTTGAATCACTAGTTTCAAATAAAGGACTGGA
Source organism: uncultured Clostridia bacterium (assembly GCA_947623285.1). Taxonomy (GTDB): domain Bacteria; phylum Bacillota; class Clostridia; order TANB77; family CAG-508; genus CAG-269. Next base: position 111,011 of record CANQGP010000003.1, read on the forward strand.
TGGAACCGGAACACATAGAGGTAACACAACAAATTTTGATATAAAGTTATCTGAAAAATCACCTAAACTACAAAGTGATTTAAAATTTAATAAGGTAATTACTAAAAATTTCTATAATCAATTTAATTCAGGAATAAAACAAAAAGTATTAGAACTTATAAATATATTAGGAATGGAAGGAGTTTTAGAAAAAGCAAGAGCTAAAAGAGAAAAATGAAAAATATAATAGAAAAGATAAAAATATTAAAAAACAAAAAAGTAACTAAAAATACGATGTGGATAATGGCAGAAAGAATAGTGCAAATGCTTATCTCTTTAGTTGTAGGAGTTATAAGTGCTAGATATTTAGGTCCAAGCAATTATGGTATTTTAAACTATGGTGCATCATTAGTAGTATTGTTTACAGCAATTAGTAAATTAGGTTTAGAAACAGTGATGATAAAAGATTTAGTAGATGACAGAAAGAAAAATGGAGTTATACTAGGAACTGCTATGGTAATGAGGTTAATATCTAGTGGATTATCAATACTATGTATAACAATAATAGTAATGGTGCTTAAACCAAATGATAATGTAATACTAGTAACATCTGTACTTCAAGCTATTGCTATGATATTTCAAATATATGAAATATTAGATTTCTGGTTTCAATCAAACCTAAACTCTAAATATGTTTCAATTGCAAAAACAGTAGCCTATGTTGTTGTTGCAGGTTATAAAATATTATTATTGATATTAAAAAAACCAGTAGAATGGTTTGCGTTTTCAACTACATTAGATTATTTGCTAATACTGATAATGACATTTTGTATGTATAAAAAGAATGGTGGGCAAAAATTAAAATTTTCTTTTAAAATTTCAAAATCTCTAATATCTAGAAGTTATCATTTTATAATATCAGGTATTATGGTGTCTATATATGGACAAATGGACAAATTAATGATAGGAAGTTATATTGGAGAAAAAGAGGTTGGATTGTATAGTGCAGCAACTACAATTTCAACTATGTGGAGTTTTATACCAGATGCAATAATTAATTCTATGAGACCAGTTATTTATGAGGCTAATAAAGTGAGTAAAGAACTATATCTAAAAAGACAAAGACTTTTATATGCTATTATATTTTGGTTAGGAATTTTCTTTGCAATGGGAATTACTATATTTTCAACATTGATTATTAATATTATATATGGAAAAGATTATATAGCTGCAAAACCAGCTTTACTTGTATCTGCATGGTACCCAACATTTGCTTATTTGGGAGTTGCAAGAAATACATGGACTGTAGTTAACAATAAGATTAAATATACAAAAAGATATATTTTTTGGGGTGCTTTTACAAATGTAATATTCAACTGTTTATTAATACCTAAATGGGGAGGATTTGGAGCAGCAATAGCTACGTTAATAGCAGAAATAACCGTTGCAATAATTTCACCACTATTTTACAAAGAAACGAGGATATCAGTTAAACATATTATGGAAGCTATAGTATTAAAGGATTTGAGAAAAGAACATAAAAAAGAAGATTGCGTTAATAGTAAAAAATAATGAATAGTTTTATAAAGATTTGAGAGGAGAAATAATTTATATGAAAATTGTTGTTGCAGGAACTGGATATGTTGGATTAGTTACAGCGGTATGCCTAGCTGAAGTAGGGCACACTGTAACTTGTGTTGACGTTGATAAAGAAAAAATAGAATTATTAAATCAAGGTAAAACGCCAATATATGAACCAGGGCTAGAAGAATTAATGAATAAAAATAAAGATAAATTGACATATACATTGGAATCAAAAAAGGCATATAAAAATGCAGAGGTTATATTTATTGGTGTCGGCACACCTGAAAAGAAAGATGGAAGTGCTAATTTAAAATATGTGTATGAAGTAGCAAAAGAAATAGCAGAATCAATACGAAATGATTGTGTTATAGTTTTGAAATCAACAGTTCCAATAGGTACAAATAAAAAAATAGAAAAATTTATAAAAACAAATTTAGCAAATAAAAATTTAAAGGTAGAACTAGTATCTAATCCAGAATTTTTATCACAAGGAACTGCTGTAAGGGACACATTAAATGCACAAAGGATTGTAATAGGAGTAAAATCAAAACATGCAGAAAATATAATGAAAAAAGTTTATGATGATTTTGGACAACCTTACGTTATAACAGATAGACAAAGTAGTGAAATGATTAAATATGCATCCAATGACTTTTTAGCATTAAAAATTGCATATATAAATGAAATTGCAAACTTGTGTGAGATAGTTGGAGCAAATATACAAGATGTTTCAAAAGGAATGGGAATGGACAATAGAATAGGAAATAAATTTTTAAATGCTGGAATTGGTTATGGTGGATCATGTTTTCCAAAAGATACAAAAGCTTTAAATTGGCTTGCTAATTTTAATGATTATGAGATAAAAACAATAAAGGCAGCCATTGAAGTTAATGAAAACCAAAAACTAAAATTAATCAAAAAGGCAAGGAAACATTATGATAGTTTTGAAGGATTAAATGTTGCAGTATTAGGATTAACTTTTAAACCTAATACAGATGATTTAAGGGAAGCTCCTTCATTAGTAAATATTCCAATATTATTAGAAGATGGAGCAAAAATAAAAGCCTATGATCCGGCAGGAGTAAAGAATTTTAAAAAGATTTATCCTAAGGAAATAGAATATGTAAAGGACCCTAAACAAGCATTAAAAGATGCCGATATTTGTTTTATTTTTACAGAGTGGGACGAAATTAAAAACATAGAGCCTACAACATTTAAAGAACTTATGAAAACGCCTTTAGTATATGATGGAAGGAATATATTTGATTTAAAAGAAATGAAGGATGCAGAAGTAGATTATTTTTCAATAGGTAGATAAAAATAAAGATATTCAAATGATATATTATATATGAAATTTACTAGGTATAGGAGGAGTATGTATGGAGGAAATAAAGAACATATTACTTTCTTTAATTGAAAAAAATGAAAATGAATATATAGAATATAAAGAAGCAAAAAACAATTTTGATTTTAACGAACTTGGAAAATACTTTTCAGCTTTAAGTAATGGTGCAAATCTTCAAGGAAAACAATATGCTTGGCTTGTATTCGGCGTAAGTGATAAAACTCATGAATTTGTAAATACTAACTATAGAAAAGGTGCAAATTTGAATAGTTTAAAGACAGAAGTTGCAGCACATACAAATGAAAATGTGACCTTTTTAGATATTTATGAGTTAGAAATTGAAGGGAATAGGGTAATAATGTTTAAAATCCCTGCAGCAGTTGGTGTTCCAACAACATGGAAAAACATTGCATATGATAGAATTGATGAACAACTAAAGCCTTTAAACGAAATAAAGAGAAACACAATTTTGTCTACAATTAATATTGATTGGTCAAGACAAATTATTGAAGAATTAACTGTAGACGATTTAGATAAAGAAGCAATAGAAAAAGCTAGAGAGCAATTTAAAAGTAAAAATGAAAATAAAGAAATTGCAAAAGAAATAGACAAAATGGATGATATAGCTTTCTTGAATCAACAATGCTGTGGCTCACCAAGACTATAGAGTATCTGGTAGAGTTAATATAGTTGAGATGAAAGATAAGGTTATGATAGTAAATGAAGGAAGTTTTATACCTCAAAGTGTTGATAATTTGATACTTAACGAAGGTTATATTCCTCCATATTATAGGAATACATATTTAGCACAGGCTATGGTTAATTTAAATTTAATTGATACAGCAGGTATGGGAATCAGGAGAAGCTTTGAAAAATTGAGAGAAAGATATTTTCCTATGTTAGATTATGACTTAAGTGAAAGTAATAGAGTTAAAGTTACAATATATGGAAAAGTGATTGACGAAAAATACACAAGTTTGCTATATGAAAATAATGATTTGTCTTTAGAAGAAGTTATGCTATTAGATAGAGTTCAAAAAAATAACCTTATATCGAAAGAACAGTCAGATTTATTGAAAAAACATAAACTAATAGAAGGTAGATATCCAAATGTGTATGTTTCAAAAGGTGTTTCTGAAATAGTCAATGATAAAGTTGCATATACTAAAAAATCTGGATTTGATGACCAATATTATAAAGATTTAGTTTTAAAATATATAAATGATTTTGGGAGCATAACAAAAAAAGATTTAGATGAATTACTAATGGACAAGCTACCGGATAGTTTAAGTGAAGAGCAGAAGAAGAGAAAGATTAAGTATCTCATAAATATTTGTTTGCAGAAAAAAGAGAAAAAAATAAAAAATATTGGAACTAATCGTTATCCAATATGGACAAAAAAGTAGTAGTTTTATCCAAAAATATTGGATAAAACTTTAAAAGTATCGACTAAAGTATCGGTTAAATTTTTGAAAGTATCGGTTAAAGTATCGGTTAAATTTTTGAAAGTAAATGCGGAAGTTTATATATTATTTTTAATAATATTTCAAATTTTTATCTAGATTGTTGCAAATTTACATAAAACGTAGTATAATAATAAATATAAAATTTATAAATTTATTCCTTGTGATTAATTGGAGGTTAAATTGAAAATTAAAGCTCAGAATGAAAAGACAAGAGCAAAGGTTGCATTATCTAAAAATCAGACTAAAGCTGATAAAGAATATTTAGCAACAATAATTGCAATTTTGTCTGAAAAGTACCAAATATCCCTCAGTGAAGTCCAAATTAATGAATTTTCAGAACAGTTAGTCAAAGAAAACGGAGAAGAAGGAATAGATGAACTCTATAAGGCATTTTGCCAAGTAGAGAAAGTAGAAAGAGAATTTGAAAAAATTCTGAAAAATTAAGGCTACTTTTGTAGCTTTCTTTTTTTAGGGCATAATAATATATTAGGGAAAAGTAGTGAAATTTGAATGTTGAAAAAGCTCGAATTTTGCGATGAAAAGTGCAAATATATGCAAAAAAATTAACGAAAAGTATTCAAAAATAATAAAATTTATGCTATACTATAAATGGTACAGAAAAAGTGAGGTGTATTATATGCAACAAATAAATTTAAAAGAAATAGAAACAGCAGTAAATCAATATGGAGAAATCGTATTAAGTAAGAACAACAAAAATGATTTTGTAGTAATGAGTATGGAAGAATATAATAAAAATATATTGAGAAAAAAAATAATTAAAGCATTAAAAGAATCGGAACAAGAGATTGAAAATGGAGATGGTATTGAGTCAGATGAAGCATTTAAAAAGTTGAGGCAAAAGTATGGATATGAAATATAAGGTGATAATTACTCCAAGTGCTTTTAAAGAAATAAATAGAATATATGATTATATTTTAGAAGAACTTTATGCAGAAAAAGCAGCAAAAGACTTAATGCGGTAAAGTTGAAAAATCTATACAATCATTAAAATATACACCTAAACTATATGCAGAAATTAATAAAAATGATAAATTTAAAAGAATATACAGAAGAATAGTAATAAAAAATTTTGTAATACTATATACGATAGATGAAGATAATTCAGTTGTATATGTTTCTCATATGTATTATGGTGGTAAAAATTATTTAAATAATAATTTAATATAAAAACTTACAATATACAAAAAGTTATTTGAGATGGACAATAGTACCATCCACGCACCCTAGTGGTCAAAAGACATGAAGGATTTGGCACACCTGCCAAATAATTGATTAAAAGAAAGGGTTTACATCATTTTAAACTCTTTCTTTTTTTTGGAATATATTGCAATTTTATGTAAATAATGTTAAAATATCATTAGTATGTTGATATAATAAATGTTAAACTATAAAAAGAAAAGGAAAGAAAAAATGAAAAATAAAAAGAATATATTTAAAACAATTATAATTGTTTTGTTAATAATATTATTAGTTATAGTATTAACTACAGGGATATTTATATATAATAAATTTAATAAAATTGAAAGAATTAAGTTAGATGATGAAGAATTAAATGTTTCACAAAATGTAGACGATAATTTTACAAACATAGCTTTATTTGGTGTAGATTCCAGAAATATGGATTCAGACTTAGGCTCTAGAAGTGATGGTATTATCATTTTAAGTATTAATAATAATACTAAGGAAATGAAATTGTTTTCAGTTTACCGTGATACTTATGTAGAAGTAGAAGGTCATGATTTAACTAAAATAACCCATGCTTATGCATATGGAGGACCAAGCCTTGCAATAAAAACATTGAATACAAATTTAGATTTAAATATATCTGAATTTGTAACAGTCAACTTTGAAGCAGTAGCAGATGCAATAGATTTACTAGGTGGAGTTGAAATAAAAATAGAACAAGATGAAATAGAGCCTCTTAATTCAGCAATTTCTGAAACATCAAGAGTAACAGGTAAGCCAGCTGATAAAATAACATCACCTGGTGTATATAATTTAAATGGAGTTCAAGCTACTTCTTATGGTAGAGTAAGGTACACTGAAGGTGGTGACTATAAAAGAGCAGAAAGAATGAGAACAGTGATTGAAAGGGCTTTTGCTAAAGCTAAAGAAATGGATTTAGTAACTTTAAACAAAGTTATTGATACAGTGTTGCCAAAAGTTCAAACAAGTATGAGCGCAGGAGAAGTATTAGAGCTATCAAAATCATTAGTAACCTATAGAATTAGCAATAGCAGAGGTTGGCCTTATGAAACAAGAGGAATTACATTGGATGCATGGTATGGAATTCCTATTACATTAGAATCAAATGTACAAAAACTTCATGGGGAATTGTTTAACCAATCAAATTATGAAGTGCCTGACAATATAAAAAATATAAGCAATAAAATTATAGAGAAAACAGGATATACAAATTAAATGATATTAAATTAAGCCTTAATTATTAGAAATGATAATTAAGGCTATTTAAATATTTTTATTTGTATACACTAAAATAATTGTAATATTTTTGTAATAATTATGTAATAAAAATGTAAAATTAAAATCAATAAAAATCATTGTAGTAAAAATAAAATTATGCTAAAATAATTTTAGGTTATATGCAATTAGAAAGAAGTGATAACAAATGAAAAAGATATTTTCAGCAGTATTAATTGTAACTATGTTTATAGCAATAAACTTAGGCATACCTTCAATAGTACAAGCTGATAGTAATCAAATAAATAAAACTACTTCATCAATAGCAAGCAATATTACTCCGGCTAAGGGATTAGATGAGGAAGACTTAAAAAATAATACTGCAACAGCGACTACAATACCAAAAACTGGATTGGAAAATATGAGTATAATTGCTATAGTTGTAATTGCAATGATAGGTGTAGGCTCTTTTGTAAGAGCAAAAACTATCAAAATAAAATAGTTATTAATGTTTTAAAATTAAATAAATTAAAACTGCAAAGACAGTATAAAAGGGAGGAAAAAAGAATGAAAAAAGTTTTAACAATAGCTATAGTAGCTATAATATTAATGATGGCAACTATGACAGTTGTAAATGCAGCAACATCTAGCACACTAGCAGATGAATTATATGCAATAGGATCTAATTATGGAATGACACAAAATGATAAAGTAAAAATGGAACAATATTTAAAAGATTATCCATTATCAGAAGAAAAATGTAATGAAATTTTAGGGCTTGCTAAACAAGCTGAACAAATTATGATAGATCATAATACAAAAGATGTTCATAGTTTACCAGCAGATGTAAAAGCTCAATTAATTGAATTAGCAAACAGAGCAGCAGCTATTGCTGGTGTTACATTAGACTTCAAATCAGATAGAATTGATGTTTACAAAGATGGTAAATGGATTAATTCATTTGGAAGTTCAAACTTAGTTCCAACAGGTACTCAAGTTAATACAGCTCTAGTTGTTTCTTCAGTAGCAGTAATTGCCCTAGCTGCAACAGCTATAACAGTTGCTACAAAAAAGAGATTAGCAGCTAATGCATAATAATTATTTTGGTAAGACATTAAAAGCAACTATTTTAAATATAATAGTTGCTTTATTTATTACTGGGATAATAATAGGGGCAATTTATCTATTGGCAAATAAGCAAATAGAGGAAGGTATCTCACTAATAAGCAAAGTGTCTATAGACATGGAAAATAAAGAACCAACAGAAGATATGAAATTAACAACAGAAGATAATAGAATAAGTAACTATCCTGAATATGGTACACAATATGCAACAATTAAAATTCCAAAAATAGATGTTGATTTACCAGTATATTATGGTGACACATTAGACATTATTAAAGGTGCAAGAGTGGGACATGCCGGAGGTAGTTATTTTCCTGGTGAAGGCGGTTCAATTATTTATATGGGTCATAATTCTACAAAAGTTTTTAGAAGATTTTCAGAGTTACAAAAAGGTAATGAGATAGAAGTAAAAACTGATTATGGAGATTTTAAATATAAGATTTATGATATGCAAATAGTAAATGAGGACGAACCGGAAAAATTGCCTATTCAAAAAGATAAGGAAATTTTAATGATATATACATGTTATCCTTTTGTATATATTGGATATACAACACAAAGATATGTAGTGTATGCGGAATTAGTAGAATAAAAGGAGGAATGTTGGAATGAAAGGATTAGCATTAATTGTAAGATATATTCTAATAATTCTTTTAGCAATTATAATTTTAGCATTTGCTATTGTTAACATTTCTTCATCAACAATACTAAGTAAAGATTATGCACTATCAAAACTAGAAGAAACAGAGTATTATAGTGGAATATATCAAGAAATTGAAAAGAATTTTAAAAATTACATTGACCAATCAGGACTTGAAGAAGAAGTTATGAACAATGTAATCACTGAAGATAAAGTAAAAAACGATGTAAATATTATGATTAGTAATATTTATGACGGAAAAAACGAAGAAATTGATGTGGCTGAAATAAAAACAAATTTGAATAATAATATTGATGAATATATATCTAAACAACAAGGTGTTAAAGCTGATAAAGATGCAATTGAAAAATATATAGATAAAATATGTGAACAATACAAAAGTACTATGACTCATACAGATTATGAACAACAAATTAATAATGCATACATGAAGATTATGAAATATATTAACTTAGGAAATAAAGGAATTTTAATAGCTATGTTAGTATTAATAATAGTAATTTTTGCACTTTGCCACAATAGATTATTCAAAGGTATATCAAGTGTTGGAATATCTATTTTATCTTCAGGTGTGTTTTTGACAATTGCAAATATATTTGTTAATACAAATGTAAAAATTAATACTATAACAATACTGAATGGACCTATTACCAAGTCTTTGAGATTAATTTTAAATGACATCATGAGTGTAATTGCTAAATATGGATATTGGATGTTAGCAATTGGTATTGTGTTAATAATATTGGGGAATTTAATGGATAGTATAAAGTATAAAGAAGAGGAATAATCTAATTGACAAATAATTAAAAAAAGTGTAGACTCTATAATAGTTACAAAAGTAAAAAAGAAGGAGAAAATAATGGAAGAATTAGATTTAAAAGAATTACTTAATATTTTTTGGAAAAGTAAAGTTCAGATTATTTTAATTGTAGCGATATTTATTGCTTTAGGAGTTGTATATACGGTTAGTTTTGTAACACCGAAGTATACAGCATCAACAACTTTAGTTTTGGCAACAGCTGAAAATAAAAAGTCACAATCAGATAGCGAGACTACAAACTCAATATCTACAACTGATGTTACATTAAACTCTAAATTAGTGTCAACTTATAGTGAATTAGTAAGAAGTAAAAATGTATTACGTCAAGTTATATCTAATTTGAAAATTGATCTTAAAGAAGAAGAACTAAAGAATAATATAACGGTAAGTTCAGTAAAAGATACAGAACTTATTGAAATTTCAGTTACAAATGTAAGTGCAGTAAATGCAACAAAAGTTGCAAATGAAATTGCAAAAGTATTTACTGAAAAAATAGGAGAAATATATAATATTAACAATGTGCATATAGTAGATGAGGCAGAAATACCTAGTAGTCCATCTAATGTTAACCATACCAAGGACGTTTTAATATTTGCAGTAGTTGGATTTGTAGTAGCTGTAATGTATGTATTAATAGCTAATATGTTAGATACTACTATTAAATCGGTAGAGGAAATTGAAAAAACAATGAATGTACCGGTGTTAGTATCAATACCAATTTATACACTAGATAATGAGAAGAAAGGTAGGTAAATATTAAAATGAAAAAAGAGCTAATTGCACATAGAGACCCAAAGTCTCCTATTTCAGAAATTTTTAGAACTTTGAGAACTAATATACAATTTATGAATACAAGTAAAAAATTAAAAACATTATTAATAACATCTACTTCACCAGGGGAAGGTAAAAGTTGGATTTCATCAAATTTAGCTGTAACTTTTGCTCAAGCAGGTAAAAGAGTTATTTTGGTTGATGCAGATATGAGAAAGGGAAGACAATATACTATTTTTGGAGCTTTACCTAAACCAGGACTTTCAAATTATTTATCAGGATATGATGAATATGAAGAAGATGATGATGATGAAAAAGATGTAGCACAATATATACAAAAAACTAAAATAAATAATTTATGTTTAATGTCAGCAGGAAATATACCACCTAACCCATCAGAATTATTGATATCTCCAAAAATGATTAAACTTATAGATGAATTAAAAGAATTATCTGATATAGTTATTATAGATGGTACTCCTTGTGAACTTGTTACTGATGCTGTTATTCTTTCAAGAATAGTTGATACTACTGTTATTGTAACAGCACATGAAACAACTAAAAGAGAAAGCTTACAAAGAATTATAACAAGTATAAAAAATGTTAATGGAAATATCGCAGGAGTAGTATTTAATAAGGTTCCAATGTCTAGTAAAAAGTATAAAAAATCATACTATTATGGTCATAATTCAAAACAAGAAGAAGCAAATAGAAAAGCAAGAAGAAAGAAGAGAGATAAACGTGGATGGAGCCGAAAAGAAATGGAAGATAGAGTTTCTCAAATATATATGGAGCAAAATAAGGAAGATGACCTTATAGATGATGAAGGGTTTGTGGAAGAAGATGCACTAGGATTTGATATAAAATACGATGAACAAGATGAAGTATTAAATGATATCAATAAATTTGTCGATAATGAAAATGTAAAAGATGAAGAGGGTAATGAATAATGATTGACTTTCATTCACATATTTTACCTAATGTTGATGATGGTTCTAGAAGTGAAGAAGAAACATTTGAAATGATAAAAGAAGCTAAAGATGTAGGATTTGATACAATAATATCAACTTCACATTATATTAAAGGCTACTATGAAGTAAATGTTGCAGAAAGAAATGAAAAGGTAAATAAAATAAATGAAGAGTTAAAATTAAAGGAAATTGAAGGTATAAAAGTTCACCTTGGAAATGAAGTATATATTTCACGAGATATAGTCGAATTGCTTAAAGATGGAAAGGCAACAACTGTAAAAGGAACAGATTATATTCTTTTTGAAATGCCACTAAATTCAAAACCGATGAATATATATGATGTGGTTTATGAATTATTGAAAAACGAATTAAAACCTGTTTTAGCTCATCCAGAAAGATATAGTTATGTACAAGAAGAGCCAGAACTAATTTATGATTTGATAGATTCAGGAGTTTTAATGCAATGTAATTTTGGTAGTATAATTGGAATGTATTATGAAAAAGCAAAAATAATATCAAGGCAGATGTTAAAAAATAATATGGTTCATTTTTTAGGCTCAGATGTACATAGGCAAAATACAATTTACCCACGTATACCTGAAATATTAGAAGAAATAGAAGAATTAGTGGGAGAGGAAAAGTTGGAAGAAATAACAACAACAAATCCGAAACTTGTATTGGAAAATAAAGAAATAGAGATAGAAACTCCTACAAAAATTCAATTAAATTTTATAGAAAAAATGAAAATGAAAGCACGCAAATAGTTACGTGCTTTTTTAATATCTATAAAATATATAGCTAGTATTTTCAACTTTTTCAGTGTATTTGCCATCATAGATGGATACTGATTTTTCAGAATTTTCTAAAGGTATATCAGCAAATACTGTTGTTTTAAATTGTTGGTCTAAATTATTTGTTATAAATATATCAAAAGATATGCTAGCTTCAATAGAGGCAAGAGGTACATTGGTTCTTTTTAATAAGTTTCCATCATATGTTATAGGTGTGCTAGTGTCTGTGAAAGTATAGTCATTTTTGATGTTGCTGTTTATATATGAAAGAGTTATAGGACTAGCGCAATTATTATAAATAGAAGGTGTTTCAAAATTTAAATCATCTTCTGATGAAACTTCGTAATTTAATTCATTTTCTATTTTATTTGTATCTATGATTTCACTTTTGGCAAAATTATTAATGTTTTTATAATATAAAGCTGGTTCACCAATTTCAGGCCTTTTTGTAAAATTAATATTTGCTATTTTTACAGATTTTAAAGTGTTTTCAAGAGTGTTTTCATCACTATGATTATTAATAAAGAATGCCATGTCTGTGAATTGATACAATTTTTCAATTGTAAAATTTGTTACAGAGCTTGCTTTATTTTTTGTATCACTACTACTGAAGAAAGTGCATTTATCAATACTAAAAACTACTTTTTCATTATTCTTTGCAAATTCTAACACATTATTTTCCAAAGAAGATTTTCTACTTAAAACCTGAAAAGTGTTAAAAGCTAAAATAAATAAAATCAACAAAGCTATTATAAAGCTTATGGCAAAAATTATTATTTTCTTTTTTGTTTTTTTAAATAATGCTTTTTCTTTTGAATCGTTTTCCATATAAAAATCCTTTCGAATAAATTTATACAATATTATATGCTAATTTTAATATAAAAATTACTTAAAATCAAGTGTTTATGTATTTCAGCTTGATAAAATTTGTATTATGCATTTTATTTTGATAAGAGTAGCTTTGTCAAAAATTGACATATTTTTGTAATTGACAAAAAAGAGCATAAAAGTTAAAATGTATACAGGTGATATTAATGAAAACCAAAGACAAAAACAACAAAAAATTCAAATTAAAAATTACGGTAAAACAGTTTGTACTTTTGCTGGTTTTTTTGGTTGCTATTTTATACACAATACAGGTTTATTTTATATATTTTGACAACGGAAAAACTTATGGAAAAGAAGAAAATAAAAATGTAGAAATAAGTGATGCAGAAGAAATAGATATAGATAAAATTATTAAGCAAAATGCAGGAGAAGATAGACGAGAAGAGATAGAAAAGCAAGAAGTAGAATTAGAATATTTAACAGATTATAAAACTAATAAAGAGTTACCAAAAGGAATGGTACAAGTTATACAAGAAGGTAGAATAGGAACTCAGGAAATAGTTGTAAAAAAGACTTATGAAAAAGAAGAGTTAATTTCAGAAGAACAAATCAGTGCGAAGGTTACGAAAGCTTCATTAAATAAAATTGTAGAAGTTGGAGATTCAAATTATACAAATAATTATACAGTAAAAGTGGGAGATACTGTATACATTACAGCTGAAAGAGTTTCAGTTATGTTAGAACCTGATGATGCTTCACAAAAGGTTGCATCATTAATGAAAAATGAAGCAGCAAAAGTTAATAATATACAAGATGAATGGTACTATATTTCAGCAAATGGTACATATGGATGGGTAAAAAAAGAGAGTACAACATATATAAATCCTAACGAAACTAACACACAAAATAGAACATCAGGAAGTGCAAAAGAAAAAAGTAAATCACAATTAATTCAAAAATTGAATTTTAACATGAAATTAAATGAACCAAGCGAATTATCTTTAAATCAATTTAAAAAAATATTAACAGATAACAAAGATACAAATAAAGTATTGCAAGACAATGCACAATATTTTTATTATATAGAATCTCAATATAAGATAAATGGTGTGTTTGTAGCATCTATGGCTATTCATGAAAGTGCATGGGGAACTTCAAAAATTGCTAACAACAAAAAGAATCTATTTGGATATGGAGCATATGATTCAAATCCATATAATGGAGCATATAATTTTTCTAAATATTCAGAATGTATAGATTTGATTGCAAGAGTGTTGGTTAAATATTATTTAAATCCTGCCGGAACCAAAATATATGGAGGAGAAGTGGCTTCAGGAAAGTATTATAGCACACCAACATTAACTGGAGTAAATTCTAAATATGCATCAGATAAAGGTTGGGCAAATAAAGTTTATAATTATATGCAATATTTATATAATAAGTTATAAAAAAAACTTGATATTTTCTGGAAGTTATTGTATGATATAGAAGTAAAGAAAGGGGCATAACATGAAAAGAATAACAATAATTTCTTTGTTAGTAGTATTTATTTTAACAATCTTTGCAACAACTAATAAAGTACAAGCGGCACAAAACAAGATATTATCTAATGAAATAGAAGGTCAAATAGTGCAATTAAAAAAAGATGAAGCAAAATCATTAGAAGACTATAAAGAAAAGTATGGCTCAGATGCTTATGGAGTAACAGCATACATACTAAATTTAATTAGAATTTATAGTATTCCATTATGCTTCTTAGGAATTGCAATAGGAGCTATACATCAATATGTAATAGGTATTAGAAAATTAGATACATTGGAAAAAGGTATGGGGTTAATTGTAACCTTTGTAACCATATTAATTATTTGCCAAATATTACCACTAGCATTTGCAGTGTTTGTAAAATTTGGAAGGGGGTAACAAATGAAAGTTTTATTTGCTATAAGTAATGAAGAAATTTCAGAATCAATAGTAAAAAAATATCAAGCTAAATATAAACAGATTATTTCTAGCAAAAATGTTTATTATTTTAATGCGATATTAAAAGAAATACAAAAGGATAAAACTTATGATAGAATAGTAATAAGTGAAGATTTAGAGGCTTTTACACATTCTCAATATGACCAAATAGATAAGTTTATATTTGACAAGCTAGACAGTATAAGTGATGAAGCTTCAAATAGTAGAGGTAAAGATATTCCAATAATTTTAATATGTACAGATAGAAGAACAAAATCTGAACAAATTTTAGTCAAGCTTTTTGGAATAGGAGTTTACAATGCTTTAATTGGACAAGATAGAAGTGTAGAAGAAGTATGTAGATTATTAAATAGACCTCGTACTAAAAAAGAAGCTAAAGATTATTATAAAATAGATTCAGAAGAAGTAAATTATGCACCTGAAAGCGAAAATGATGTTAGTGAAGTTGAAATACAAAATATATTAGCTCATTATAAAAAGCTTGGAAAAAATGAAGAGCAATATGTTGAAAGTTTTAACAATATAGCAGAACAATATAATGATAAACAATTACGTGTTATAAGTAAAGTGTTACCTTTAAACGTAAGAGCGGTATTGGAAGAAAAGTCACCAAAATATCAAAAGGTAATGTCATTTAGTAATACTATATCAAATGATTTGAGACGACAAAATAAACAAGAAGGTCCAACTTCTAAATTACTACAATCAAAATCTGAAAAGGTTATATTATCAAAACCAGTAGTTATTCCATCAGAAGTTAATATGGAGGGAGTTAGGAAATTAGCTAAAAATAAAAGAAATGTAAATATACGACCAACAGTACAACCAGTGCAACAACCTGAAGAAGAAATTGAGCCACCAGAAGAAAGACAACAAATAACAACTTCAACAGTTAGTCAAAAAATAGAAGTACAAAATAATAGGCCAGAGCCAATTCAACCAATACAACCAGTACAGCCTCAAGCAACAGAGCCAGTGCAACCATTACAAGCTCAAACAACAGGGACATCACAACCTCAAGTAGCAGAGCCACAATTTGATGAATTGTTGTCATCAGTGGAACCGGTGCAACCAGTTGAGCAGGTTCAACCAACTCAACCAGTTCAACCGATAGAGCCAATTCAAACAACAAATGTTGCACAACCAGTTGAACAAAATGGATTGCAAGAAGAGGCAACAGAAGTTACGCCACCAAAGAGAAGAAGAGGAAGACCTAGAAAAAATCCAATTGCAACAGATGAACCACAAAAACCAAAAAGAGGAAGGGGAAGACCTAGAAAAAACCCATTACCTGAAACACAACCGGTTGAACCAATTCAACCTATAGAACAACAACCTCAGCAGATACAACCAGTTGAACAACAGCCTCAACAAATACAACCAGTTGAGCAACAACCTCAACAAATTCAACCAATAGAACCAATTCAACCAGTGCAAAATCCATTTGGAATGGATACATCATATACTCAACCAGTTGAACCTGTTCAATCAGCAGAACCAGAGAGACCAGTAATTCAACCAATTGAAGATGTTCAATCAGTGATTCAGCCAAGACAAACAATAGAACCAATCCAACCAATAGAACCAGTACAACCGGCACAACCAATTGAACCAATAGAGCCAGTACAACCAATACAACCTCAAACAACAGAGCCGGTTCAACCACTTCAATCAAGTGAACCAATTCAACCAATAGAGCCAATTCAATCAGCTCAACCAATTCAACCAGAGCAAAAATTAGAACCGGAGCCAGCACAAAATCCATTTGGAATGGATACATCATACACTCAACCGGCTGAACCAGTTGAACCAACGCAACCAGATTATAGTTATAATTATACTGGTATTTCTAATAATAAAGATAGAAATGAATATGTTAATACTATAGATATATCTAGCCTTTTAACACCGGACAAAAAAGTAGTTTCATTTTTAGGAACAAGTAAAAATGGAACATCATTTATAGTTAATAATTTAGCAGAGTTAGCTTCTTCAATGGGAATAAAAACGGCTATATTGGATGCAACAACAAATAAAAATTCTTATTATATATATACAAAGAATGAAGAAGGTTTGAGAGAAGTTGCTTTGAACAGTTTTGATAGCTTAGTAAATAAACAACCACAAGGAATAATGGCTAATAAAAATTTAACAGTATTTACATCATTACCAGGTGATGACGAGAAAGTTGAAATGGTAGATGAAATACTAGAAACTTTAGTGAAAAATTATTCATTAATATTGATAGATACAGATTTTAATACACCAATAGGATATTTTAAACAGTCACAAGAATTATATTTAGTTCAAAGTTTGGATATTTTGACTATTCAACCATTAACAGCATTTTTAAGAAAACTTAAATCTAAAAATGTTTTAGAAGAAAGAAAAATAAGAATAGTTATTAATAAGGCTGTTAAAGTAAGAGGAATACAAGAAAAAACAATAATTGGTGGAATGGCTTATTATACAGATCCAGCGATGTCATATATGACAGAATTATTTGATAGAAATACAGTAAAATATATAACAATACCATTTGAAGATGATACATACATTAGATATTTGGAGAATATCATTAATTGTGAAATTTCTTTAAAGGGTTATTCAAAAATATTTATGCAATCATTGAAAGAATTAGCTAATATGGTTTATCCATTAGGACAAGGAGGGTCAAATTATAGGCCACCATCAGTATCAAATCAAATGAATAGAGGATTTTAGAGAAACTATAATATATAAATAAGGAAGGAAAGAGTATCAGGAATGGGAATAGTAATAGCAGGAATGGTCTCACTTATAGTTGTTGTACTAGTATTATTGTTTTATAATATAACTTTGCATAAAAAATTGCAGAAGTTTAAAGATATAAGACAAAGAGTAACAAATTTAAATGTAGTACAAGACTTCATGTCAACAATAGGAGAGGACATGACAGTAGACCAAAAGATTAAAAAGATAAATGAAATTTTAATTGATAGATACGAAATAAAATATTCAACAATTGTAGTTTTCGATGGTACAGAATATATTATTAAAGCATCAAATGTTGAACCAAAACATTGGGAATCTTTGAAATCATTACAAGATGTGGAAATATTTAAAGATAGTATCACTACAGCTACTCCTAAATATATTACAGTAAATAAAGAAGGAGAACAGCTACCATATCAACAATCTGAATTTGGTAGAGCAAAATCGGCAATTTTCTTCCCATTATATATAGATAATGTATATATTGGATATTGGATATTAGAAAGTGGAACACCACACGATTTTGATAATGTTGATACAACAGTTCTTGAAAGAATAAAAGTTAATATAGTTTCAGTTTTGAAAAGTGTTGTTCATCAAAAAACATTGGAATCAATGGTGAGAACAGACCAATTTACAGGATTACAATCAGAAGCATATTTATATGGAGAAGGAAAGAAGATAATAGACCAATATACTACTTCAACAATGTGTATGTTTAAAATTATAAATTTGGAAAACATAAATAACGATTTTTCAAGAAAGTTAGGAAACCAAGTAGTAACACAAATTGGTAAATATGTTTTAAATAATATATCAAATGATTATATTTTAATTAGATATATGGGACCAAAATTTGTAATTGCATTTTCAGGAGTTGATAATGATAGTGTAGCAGAATTTTTAAATGATTTGAAAGAAGATGTAGAGAGTTTAAAAATAACAGAAAAAGGACTAATAGAAGAAAATAAAGACGATAGTATTCAAGCTACTGAAAACGTTGAGAATATAGAAGTTCCAGAACAACAAAAAGAACAAAAAGAGGAACAGAAAGAAGAAAAAGAAGAAAAATACGTTGAACCAATTTTAAATTTTGTAATATCATCATACTACAAAGGAACAGGACTTGAAGAAGTATTGAAAAAATTAGAAGATTACCTAGATAATGCAGATATAAATGAAAGTGACATAAATAATATTTAAAGGAGGTAAAGAGTATGGAATTTGACAAAACAATGAGCTTTGAAGTATACAGAGAGGAAAATGCAAAAGTAAAAGAAACTTTGAAAGAGGTTTATAGTTCTTTAGTAGAAAAGGGTTACAATCCAATTAATCAAATTGTAGGGTACATTCTATCAGGTGATCCAACATATATAACCAGCCATAATGATGCAAGAAATAAAATAAGAGCAGTTGAAAGAGATGAACTATTAGAAAATATGGTAAAAAATTATATAGGGATAGAAGATGAATAATAAGAGAATATTAGGAATTGACTATGGAGATAGTAGAGTGGGAATAGCTATTACAGACCCACTGAATATCACTGTGCAAGGACTTGAGACAATTGAGAGAAAAAAATCTGATAAAATTGTATTAAAAAGATTAGATGAGATTTTGTGCCAATATGAAGTTGGAACAATTGTTGTTGGCATGCCATTAAATATGAATGGAACAAAATCTGAAAGAGCTGAAATAACAGAAGGTTTTATCCATAAATTAAAATGTAAATACAATAAAATAAAAATAGAAACCATGGATGAAAGATTAACAACTGTTGAAGCTCACAAAACAATGAATTTGTTGGAAATAAACAAAAATAAAAAAAGAACAATTGTTGATACAATATCAGCTGAGTATATTTTAGAAGCATATATGAATAAATTAAAAAACAGTGTATTATAATTAAGAATAGAAATATTCAAAAAGAGAAAGGAGAATAAAATGGACGAAAACATCAACGAAAATGAAGAACTTGAAAACATCATAACATTAAAAGATGAAGAAGGAAATGAAGTTAAATTTGAATTTTTGGATTTAGTTGAATTAAACAATGAAGAATATGTAATTTTGTTACCTATAACAACAGATGGAGAGGAAGAAGAAGGAGAAGTTGTAATACTTCAAATTGAAGATAAAGATATTCCTGATGATGAAGAAGAATCTTATATAAGTGTAGAAGATGAAGCTATTTTAAATCAAGTATTTGAAATTTTTAAAGAAAAATTTAAAAACGACTTTGATTTTGTAGATTAGGAATAGAAAGGGGAGCGCTTTATAATGTTTTTTTAATGCGCTTCATTTTTTGCGTGGATAAGCAAAGTAAGGAGGGGAAAACAAATGAAAAAATTTTCAACATGGATGATAATTATGTTTGTAGGAATGTTTTGGGTACTTAGAGTATTAATTGCTTTATTTAGTTCTTTTGGAGAAGACGGACTTGCAGGAATTGTTCCAACAAACGAAACTGTAGAAATAATATTACTTTTTGTGGTATTAATATGTATAGCATTAATAGTAAAAAGAAAAATGATAGGTGCTATAATATATTTATTTGCATATGGTTCATATTTTGGAGTAGATGCAGGAAAAAATATATTGGCTATTATGGAAGGAAATGCACCAGTAGAAAATGTTTTAGGAGCACTTATTTCTATAATAGGAATAATTTTACCAATAGCTGTTTTAATTGATATGTTGGCAGATAGTGCAAGAAAGGCAAATCCTAGAGACAAGAAAACTGATTGGTTTTATAAAAATGAAAATTTTGATAGACAATTAGATGAAAGAGCAGATAAGAATAATTATAGATTGTAGGCTGAAATAAAGATAGGACTTTGGGTGCAAATGAATAATATTAATTTCAAAGGTATCGAACTCGATACCTTTAAAAGGAAGTGAAAATGTGGAAAGTAATAAAATGAACATCAACTGGTATCCAGGTCACATGGCTAAGACAAAAAAACAAATAGCAGAAGATTTAAAAATGGTTGACTTAGTTGTAGAAATATTAGATGCAAGGATACCAATAGCAAGCCAAAATCCAGATATTGGTGAAGTAATAAAAAACAAGAAAAAAATAATAGTTTTAAATAAGTGTGATTTAGCAGATGAAAATCAAAACCAAAGATGGGTAGAGTATTTTAAAAATAAAAATATACCTGCTATATTAACCAATTCAAATTCTGGACAAGGTATTGAAAAATGTATAAAAGAAATTGAAAAATTTATGAAGGATGAAATGAAGCTACAGTCTGATAAGGGAAGAATTGGTAGAAAGATAAGAGCTATGGTAATAGGAATACCGAATGTTGGAAAATCATCTTTTATAAATAGAATTTCTAAAAAAACATCGGCTGGAGTAGGAAATAAACCGGGAGTTACAAAACAAAAACAGTGGATACGAGTTAATGAAGTTGTTGAATTACTTGATACACCAGGTGTTTTATGGCCAAAGTTTGAAAGTGATGAAATTGCTTTACATTTAGCATATACAGGGACAATAAAAGATGATATTTTGGAGAGGACAGAAGTAGCATATTATTTAACGAAGTTCTTATTAGAAAATTATAAAGATAAATTATGCGAAAGATATAAATTGACAAAAGATACAGTGGAAAAATTATTGAATCAACCTCAAGCAGAAAATGCTAATATTTATGATGTATTTTTAGAGATAGGAAAAAAGAGAGGTTGTATTATGTCTGGTGGAAGTATTGATGAAGAAAAGACTGCCAGAATTTTACTAGATGAATATAAAAATGGAATACTAGGTAGGATTACAATAGAATGGGTGCAATAAGTAGAATTACAATAGAATGGACGAAATAAGTATTGACTAATAATGGTTTTTATGATATAAGTATCTATGTCATAAGGCCCCTTGGTCAAGCGGTTAAGACGCCACCCTCTCAAGGTGGAATCATGAGTTCAACTCTCATAGGGGTCACCAATTTATAGCACCTCAGAAGGTTGGTATTACCAGTACTTCTGAGGTGTTATTGTTATTGATAAAGATGAGATACCCACTTGCAATATTTGATTGCTTAAGTGGGGCAGATTCTTGTTTTGTTCATAAAAACTAAAGGAGGAATCTCAAACATGAAATGGTTTAATGCAAATATAGAGGAAGTTGAAAAAGAATTAGAAACAAATATAGAACAAGGTCTTTCAAATAAAAAAGTATTAGAAAAACAACAAAAATATGGCTTAAATGAATTGCAGACTAAAAAGAAAAAATCATTATTGCAAAGATTTATAAGTCAGTTTAAAGATTTTTCAATTATTATTTTAATTATAGCAGCTATAGTATCAGGAATAGTTGGAGTTGCCGAAGGAGAAGGCATTACAGATACTATTGTTATTATGGTAGTTGTAATTGTAAATGCAATAATTGGTGTGTCACAGGAAAGTAAAGCAGAAAAGTCTTTGGAGGCTTTACAAAAATTAACAGACCATGCTTCAAAAGTTGTAAGAGATGGAAGTGTAAAAGTTATACCTGCAAAAGAATTGGTACCAGGTGATATTGTTGTTTTGGATACAGGAGATTATATTCCGGCTGATTTAAGAATAGTAGAAGCAGTAAATTTGAAAGCACAAGAAGCATCATTAACAGGAGAATCAGTTCCTGTAGAAAAGCAAGTAGAAAAATTAGATAGTGAAGAAGTAGAATTAGGAGATAGAACTAATATGCTATTTTCTTCAAGTCTTGTAACATATGGTAGAGGAAAAGGGATTGTAGTAGAAACTGGAATGCAAACTGAAGTTGGTAAAATTGCTGGAATGATAAATAATGTGGAAGAACAAGAAACACCACTTCAGGCTAAATTAAACAAGTTAGGAAAAACTTTGGGTATTGTAGCAATTGTAGTTTGTATTATAATATTTTCTATTGGAATATTACAAGGTAAAGAAGTATTAGCAATGTTTATGACAGCTGTTAGTTTGGCTGTTGCAGCAATACCAGAAGGATTAGTTGCAGTATCAACAATAGTTCTTGCAATAGGTGTTCAAAAAATGGTTAAAAAACATGCTATTGTAAAAAAATTGCCATCTGTTGAAACTTTGGGAAGTGCAACAGTAATTTGTTCAGATAAAACAGGAACATTAACTCAAAATAAAATGACAGTTCAAAAAATATTTATTAATGGAAAAACAGAAGATTTGAAAGACATAAAAGAGTTGGTAGAGAATGAAGAAATAAAAAAATTAATCTATGCAAATATGTTATGCAATGATACGAAAGTCGGAGAAAATGGAGAGTTAACAGGAGACCCTACAGAAACTGCTTTAATTGATATGGCAATGAATTTGGGAATTGATACAAACACAGAGAAATTACCTAGAATAGACGAAATACCTTTCGATTCAGATAGAAAGTTAATGACAACAGTAAACAAAGTTGAAGGAAAATACATAGTTTATACAAAAGGTGGAGTTGATGAGTTACTTGAAAAGTCTAAAAATTATTTGTTAAACAATGAAGTAAAGGATGACTTAGAAAATTATACAAAAATTATAAAGAGTCATAATGAGGATATGGCAAAACAAGCATTAAGAGTATTGGCTTGTGGATATAAGGAAATCGACCATAAACCATCTGCTGAAGAAATGGAAGATATAGAAAAAGATTTAACTTTTATAGGTATGGTTGGAATGATAGACCCACCTAGAGAAGAAGCAAAATTAGCTGTTGAAAAATGTAAAACTGCAGGAATAAAGACAGTAATGATAACAGGAGACCATAAAATAACAGCTACTGCAATAGCAAAAGGTTTAGGTATATTGGAAAATGAAGAAGAAGCTTTAACAGGTAGCGAACTTGAAAAGATGTCTGATGAAGAGCTAGAAAAAAATGTTAGAAAATATAGTGTATATGCAAGAGTATCTCCTGAACACAAAGTAAGAATTGTAAATGCATGGCAGAAAAATGGAGAAATCGTTGCTATGACAGGCGACGGAGTGAATGATAGTCCAGCATTAAAAAAAGCAGATATTGGATGTGCAATGGGAGTTGTTGGAACTGATGTTGCAAAAGAAGCTGCTGATGTAATTTTAACAGATGATAATTTTGCAACAATTGTATCAGCAGTGGAAGAAGGCAGAAGAATTTATGATAATATTTTAAAGGTTATTCAATTTTTATTATCTAGTAATATTGGAGAAATAATAGTATTATTTTTAGCTACACTTTTGACTCCGCTTTTTGGAAGATGGTTTGGAATAACTGATGTAACAAGTATTGAAATTTTATTACCTATTCATATATTATGGATAAATTTAATAACAGATTCTTTGCCTGCATTGGCATTAGCTTTTGACCCTGCACAAGAGGGAATTATGAAAAGAAAACCTATGAAACCTAAAGAGGGTGTATTTACAAAGGGAAATACATGGAGGATTGTGTATCAAGGAGTAATGATTGGTTTAATTACACTTAGTGCTTTTATGGTGGGATTGGCAACTACAAAAGAACCTATAGGAAATCTTAGCTTAGACCAATCTAAAGTCGAAGTGGGTCAAACTATGGCATTTGCAACATTAGCATTATCAGAATTAGTGCATGTGTTTAACATACGTGATAATAAAAAATCAATATTTAAAACAAAGGTATTTAATAACGGAAAATTGATTTTAGCAGTTGCTGTATCTGCAGCTTTAATGCTTGTAGTATTAGCTATACCACAATTAAGAGAAATATTCAATGTACCGATTTTACCAACTGAAAATATAGTAGAATTATTGTTATTAATATTTTCACCATTA
Source organism: uncultured Clostridia bacterium (assembly GCA_947623285.1). Lineage (GTDB taxonomy): Bacteria > Bacillota > Clostridia > TANB77 > CAG-508 > CAG-269. The sequence continues at coordinate 135,293 of CANQGP010000003.1, forward strand.
TTGATTGTGGAAATATTTAAATTACTAAAGATAAACACAACCAAAAGTGAATAAATTATGTTATATTAATAATTTTGTAAAAAAGTCTATCAAAAATAAAAAAAATAGTGTATAATATGATTGAAATAAAAGTCAAAAAATGTAAAATAGAAGGGGTAAAAATGAGATGGAAAAGAGTAGATAATACAAAAGAAAACGTAGTAAAAGAACATAATAAAAATTTAATTCCCCATACTAAAAAATCTTTTATTGAAATTATTAAGGAAAAACTAAGAAATTTTCAAGAGAAAATCAAAAACAAAATTAATAAGCCTATAGAAGGGAAAAAGGAAAAAGCAAAAGCAAGCTTTTACAATTTTGATTCAAATATTGAAAGAAAATTAAATAAGAAAAAAGTTATAGTATTGGGTATTACAGTGATAACAGTGGTAACTATAATAACCGGAACAATTATTATTATATCTTCAAACATAGAAAAAGAAAAAGAAGCTTACCGTATTGAAATGCAAAGAATAAGGGATGAAGAAATAGCTAAAGCAAAAGAAGAAGAAGAGAAAGAAGCTGCAAGACAAGCGAAGTTACCTAAATTAACAGAACAAGGCATAGAAAATATGAAAAACATATATTTTGCAGATAGAAGAAGGGTATTTTTAACATTTGATGATGGACCATCTACAAACACAACAGCAATCTTAGATATTTTAAAACAAGAGAATGTTAAAGCCACATTTTTTGAACTGGGAACGAGAGTAGAAGCAATGCCTGAGTTAGTTAAAAGAACGTATGATGAAGGTCATTATATTGCAAGCCATGGTTATTCACATGTTTATTCACAAATATATAGTACACCACAAAGTGTATTAGATGAATACAATCAAAGTGTACAATTGATAAGAAATGCAATTGGTGAATCTGAATATAGTCCTCATTTGTTCCGTTTTCCAGGGGGACTTCCGGGAGGAAAATTTGCTGAGATTAAAGCTCAAGCAGCACAATTATTATTAGATAATGAAGTACTAAATATAGATTGGAATGCGTTATCAGGAGATGCTGAAGGAAATAATATACCAGCTGAATCTTTATTGGCAAGAACTAATGAAACAGTGGGCAGTAAGAATAATGTAGTTTTATTAATGCATGATGCCCAAGCGAAAGGTACAACAGTTGAAGCTCTACCTCAAATTATTGCTTTTTTTAGAGATAGAGGATATGAATTTGTTAATTTCTACGAAGTAATTAAGTAAGCGAAAGGAGAAAAAGTTTTGGCAACTGCGAAACAAAAAGATAGTATTAAAGAGAAGTTAGAGTATATAGGTCTTAATTTAGAAAAAATACCAAGATATTTTAAAGAATTTGAACCATTAGAATTTATAGCAGTAAAAGAACAAGAAGAGGCACAATATAAACAATATAGATATATACCTGTAAAAGATATTCAAATATTATTGTCTCCAACACACAGGTTAGACCCGATAGATAAGAAGTATAAAAATGCAAGTCCTATTTATGATTATTTAGATAGTACAAGTGAAAGAAATGTTACTAAACATGCTACTTTTTTAAAGATGCTTAAAGAAGTTAAAATCGAAGATATTCAAAAAGTAGAAAACGAGCAAAAGGAATTAATGAAAAGAGTTCCTTTTAGAGTTAAATATGACGGGAATTATTTATGGCAAATTTATTATTCAGAAGCTACAGGGAAATATTTTATGATTGTGCCAACAGAAGATTACGACAATTCAACATTTTTCTATTTATTAAAAAGACAGTTGGAAACAAGAAGAGCAGGAAAGATTTTTGTGCCTATCAGAAATATGGAATATTCAAGTAAGTTTCTTAAACCTAGACAATTTGAAGAGGTTGAAAATTATTTATGGATGTTTACAAAAGATTGGCCTTTAATATATGAAGTTCATGATAAGATGGGAAATATGTCTATTCAAATGGTTGGAGAAACGGAAGTATATCCAAAAATAAAAAGTTCTTATAGGATAAGAATAACAAGTAGAGAAGAAGCTTCAAGATTTTATAAATTGTTAAAAGCATTATTTATAATTCAAACAGAATTGCCAAACTTATACAAATTTAATACCAATATAAATAAATCTGGAGGAATTGAATTTAATTTTGAAAAAGAGTTAGTAGAATATCAAAATATTTCTACATTTATAAATGAGCAATATAAAAAATATACAGAGCAAGAAAAAGAAATAACAAAGTCAATAAAAAAATATGAAGAAATGTTAAAAGAACTAAAAATAGAGGCTACTACATTAGATTTAGAATATTTAACTAAGGAAAGACAAATATCAACATTTTTAGAATGTAAAAAAACATTTTTTGGAAAAGTAAAATATTACTTTAAGTATAGTAAAAAGAAATCATTAAGAAGAGATAAAAATAAAAAAGAAGAAAAGGAACAAGAAGAAACAGAGCCTGCTAAAACAGTGCTAACAAAAACAAAGCAGTATACAAAGGTAGTGTCAAAAAGCAATTATACATTGGAAGAATTAATAAAACAATGTAAAGAATATGAGAAAATTGAAACAAACATGAAGAATCTTTTGATGGATATAAATGCTATAAAATTAAAAAATAAAAACATGAGGAAAAAAATTGAAAATGCTACATCATTTATACAAGAAATTGATAACCATAAGAAAAGTATATTTGAATTTTGGAAGTATACAAATAAGGACGAAGTAGCAGCATTAGCAGAGGGAGAAGCCGAAGAAATAAATATTGTAAAGAAAGTTAAAAAAGTATTTGATTATGAACAAGATTTAGAAAAGTTTGGAGAAAGACTGGATGAAATTCAAAGAAATATTTTAACAAAGGATGAGATGGACAGTATATTTCTTACAACCACATCACAACTTCCAATTTTAAATAAAGTAAAAAATAACAGAGTACTTCCTAAAGATATAGAAAACAGCTTAAAACAAATAAAGAGAGAACAAAGAGAAGCCGTAGATCCAGAGCAACAAGAAGAATTTGATATATTTGGCGGAACAATGGATACAAAGGTTAGAGAGGTAAATAGTAAAAGATATAGAGAAGTACCAAAAGATAAGTTTAGAATTTTAGATGTTAATAAAAATAGTAAACAAATAGGATATAAACTTACATTAGAGAGAATGATAGAAAATATAAATAAAGCATTATCTAAAATAAAAATTGAAGAGGACATTGTTGTATATAAAGCAGTAAGTGATGGAAGATTAAGAGCTAATGCTATAAATATATTTGATACAAATCCAGAGGCTGAGTTAAAAAGAGCATTTACTGAAATTAATTCAAAAATAACTTTATTGAAAGTAAATTTAAATAAAGGAACAAATGCAATAGGATATACAAACAGCATATATTATGACAACCAACATAGAACATTACCAAAGGGAATGGATTTTGATAGTAGAATATTAGTAGATACAACAAGACTTGAATTAGAACAAATAGATAGAGCAGAATTTAAGATAATTAGATTTGAAAATGAAAAGGATGATTTTACAGGAATAACAATAAGAAGTATTGATGTAGCAGAATTAAATCAAAAAGAAGATGAAGAGGAAGAAAATTAAAAAAAGCTAGAAGCGGTATGTTGAGTACTACTTCTAGCTTTTACCAAATCCACGTTTTTAACCATTTTAGCCTTTTTAAATATTCTGTTGTAGTTGGCAATCCTGAATATACAGGAAAGAATAATACAAAAACTACAAATGTTACTAATAAAAATCCGTAAATTGGAATATTAGTATTTTTCTTATCACACAGCCAACTTAAAAATGCAACTATTGAAAGCATTGCAAAAGGCAAAATAGGAAAGTAGTGGTATAAAAACATAATTCTTGTTATTTTTAAATAAGGTGCTAATCCACAGACAATTGCTATTATTAAAAATAAATAATTAAATTTTCGTTTTGCTAAACCATATATAAGAGTGAATAACATACATGGAATAGAAAACCAAAATATTATAGGATTTCCTAATAAAGCAATTCTAGTAATATTACCATCGTTTGTGGTTCCTGTCCAATATAGTACAGACTTTTGAGTTATAGGCCATGTATACCAATTTGAAGAATACGAATGTGTTGCTTTTAAATCATTGTGGTAATTAAACATCTTTTGTTGCCAGGCAAAGAAACTGTTAATATCAGTTATCTTAGGCTTATCTAAAATATAGAAAGGAATGTATGATAGTACATATATTATTACTGGTATGACAATAAAGAAAATTATGCAACATAGTATAATTATGGTATTTTCTTTTGTCCATTTTTTATTTTCCACAATTTCAATAATTAAACTAGCAAAGAAAATTATAGCTAATCCTACTGCAGAAAATACACCAGACCATTTTATAGAAATAGACATTCCCATAAATAATCCTGATAAAAACAGTGGAATTAAACGCTTTCGCAATCGCAATCCTTTATTAAAAATATATCTATACATAAATAAATATTCAAGTATTATAAATAAAACTAAAAAACTATCAGTTGTTCCAATTCTGGTTTGAACAAAATGCATACCATCAAGTGCCATAATCATAGCGGCTAAAATGCCATATTTAGATTTTTTAAATAGCATTTTTGCTAAGATATACATAGCTGGAATCATAAGTATTCCTGCAATATTGCCGAAAAGTCTATAAGCAAAAGGTGTCATACCCATTATAGAAATAGGAATTGCTATAATTAGTTTTCCTAAAGGTGGATGAGTCCATTCATATGGATCTAAATTATGCAAATGTTCATATGCTGTTCTTGGAAAATATACTTCATCAAAATATGAAGAATTGGTATAACTTATTTCATCAGGAATAACATTTTGTTCATCACAAAGTGATTTTGCATTTACATTAATAGGCTTTAAAGTTATTAATTCATTTTTCTCATTATAAAAACCAAATTCACCTAAATATGTATCTGCTTTAGTTGCAGTGATTTTTATATATCTACAATATTGAGTTGATTTTAAATCATACCAATGATATACACTTTCTGTATCTAATTTGATGGAATAAGAGTAATCGGAATTATCATTTGAAAAAGATATATTAACTTCATTTGTTTTATTTCCGGTAAAATATCTTACTTTAGTTATAGTTTGATTACTCGCGATTTCAAAAATAGCAGATTCATTATTTTTCTTTGTTACCCAAAAAGTTTGAGGGTTAGTAAAACTTCCTAAGTTAATAAAGGAAACTACAGTATAAATCAAAGTGATAATAGCCATAAAAATATAATCTTTTTTCATTAACAACTTGTTTTGAGTGGCTGTTTTTTCAGAATTTATAGTATCTTCTGTTTTCCATTTTTGCTTCCTCATTTGAAAATCGTCCTCCAATCAAACTTTTAAAAGTTCGAACAAAAACGTCGTTGGTACCGATGGTGGGACTCGAACCCACATGGTTTCCCGCACGATTTTGAGTCTTTGAAGGAATTTTACACTTGTTGATTTTTAGTGTTTATTAACGCTCTCTAATCGGTACCATATGAATATTTATAACGACTTTTATTAATTATTAATTATACATATATATTATTACTAATTTTAGATTTTTGCAAGTCTTTTGTAAAAATGTTAGATATTAGTTAGATATGTTAGATATAAATAACAGATAATCTACTATTGATATTGTCATTATTAAATAGATTTTAACTATTATTAAAATTCATAAATAAAGGAGGATTTGAATTATGAAAAATCAAAAAATCACTTATAAAAGATGTGGAGATTATTATATACCTAATTTAGCATTGCCAAAAATAGAAAGTATAACATTAAATAAATATGGTAGAGCTAGGTTAAATTATTTAAAGGAGAACAAAAAAGTAGAATATCAATCAATGATTATGCAAAATACTCTAACAAAACATTTGAGTAATATTCAAGAAACTGCACAAAAAAGAGTTGATGTTATTGTTGAAAAATTAAAAGCAAACAGTAACTTAACTGAAGAAATGAAAAACGAAAATCAATTATATTGGGTTGGTATGATGAACAACTTTAAAAATCAAGCTGAAGAAATTGTAATGAAAGAAATTATATATGTATAAAATTACTCGACTTACTAATTAAAATGCCTCAAAATTGATTTTGAGGGGCAGATAAATTAAATATTTTTATAAACTACTTACAAATTTTGTAGGTAGTTTTTTTATTGAATAAAAAGTTGCTTGTTCAATATAAGGAGGAAAAGATGAACGAAGAAAATGCAATAGGGTATTATTCTATAATACCTTCAACAATTTTATATAACAACAATTTAAAACCAAATCAAAAATTATTATACGCAATAATAACTTCATTATCTTGTAAAGAGGGTTATTGTTTTGCCTCTAATAAATATCTAGCTGAAAAGTTAAAAGTAAATCCTAAAACAATTTCAAATTGGATTTCTGACTTAAATAGCAAAGGCTTTATAATTGTTGATATTGAAAAAAACGAAAATAATCAAGTAATTCAAAGGAGAATTTATATAAATGATACCCCCTATCCATTAAAAAATGGATACCCCTCTCCCTCAAATAATGGTAAGGGTATCCATCAAATGATGGAGTATAATAATATAAATAAAAATAATAAAGGTAGGAATATATACGCAAACAAAAAAAGGATTTCTCCTTTTAGTGAACAAAGACACTACACAGAAGAATTCCTTAGAAGTTTATATGCAAATTAACGATTAATCTTGTTCTGAATTATCTATTGATGGGTCATTAAAGAATTCACTTAATGTAATTCCGAAACCTTCACATATATGTAATAGTGTATCTAACTTTAATAATTCTGTTTTACCACTCATAAAAGTGGATATTGTTGAACAAGGTATACCTGACCTTTTGCATAATTCCCAAACATTCATATCGTTTTGTTTTAAGTAATATTTAATTCTTTTTCTAATTGCATTTGATAATCTCATAATATACACACTCCTTAATCTTACTGTTTATCAGTAAAATTATATAGAAATGAATGTGTTTACCACTTTGGCTAATTGAAACAAACGAAAAGTTTTTCAATTTATCGAACTAATTTGTTGAATTGAAGTAAGTATTATGTTATAATAAAAATCACTTCAATTAGCCAAACTATATAAAAATAAAACGGAGGTTGTATAAATGAAATCAACAGGGATGGTAAGAAAAACAGATAAACTTGGTCGAATAGTTATTCCAATAGAGATTAGAAAAAAGTTAAAAATAAAACCTTATGATGAGCTTGAATTGTTTTCAGAAGGAGAAAATATAATCTTAAAAAAATTTGAAGAAAGCTGTACTTTTTGTGGAAGTACAACAAATTTAATTAGACAAAAAGATAAATTAATTTGTGAAAAATGTATTAAAGAATCTTATAAAAAGATACAAAAATAACTTAATATTTATGCTGGAAAACTAACAAAAAATTTATAAATTTTTTATAAAATTTTTGTTAGTAAACGTGGAAGATTGAAACCGAGTTAGGTTT
>CANQGP010000004.1 GCA_947623285.1 uncultured Clostridia bacterium
AAAAATTATATCACGGAAGTGACATAATATAAAGTTTTGGGTAACTTTAAACCCTAAATATATTATACAAGGAGATAAAAATATAAGTGAAATATGCAAATTTAGCTATAACTGTTACTGAATTAAATAAATATATAAAAGAAAAAATTGACCAAGATGAATATTTAAATAATATTTTGGTAAAAGGAGAAATTTCTAACTTCAAAAATCATTATACTGGACATATGTATTTTACATTAAAAGATGAAAATTGTTTGGTTAAGTGTATAATGTTTAAAAGTTATGCACAAAAACTAAATTTCGTACCAAAAGACGGAATGAAAGTAATGGTTTTTGGAGCTATTTCTGTTTTTGAAAGAGATGGAGTATATCAAATATATGTCAAAATCATGGAAGAGGATGGCATAGGAGATTTATATACTAAATACGAGGAATTAAAAAATAAGTTAGAGGCAAAAGGAATGTTTGCTAATGAACATAAAAAAGAAATTCCAAAAATGCCAAAGGTCATTGGAGTGTTAACATCTCAAACAGGCTCAGTAATCAGAGATATTATAAATGTATCAACTAGAAGAAATCCTAATGTATATATTAAGCTATTTCCAGTACCTGTTCAAGGAGAAGGAGCTGGAGAAAAAATTGCTGAAGGAATAAAGTTAATGAATGAAAAAAAATTAGCTGATGTATTAATAATTGGTAGAGGTGGAGGTTCTTTAGAAGACCTATGGCCATTTAATGAAGAGATTGTAGCAGACGCAATTTACAATTCTGAAATACCGATAATATCAGCAGTAGGGCATGAAACAGATTTTACAATAGCAGATTTTGTTGCAGATTTACGAGCTCCAACTCCATCAGCAGCAGCTGAATTAGCTGTGCCAGATATTTTTGAGGTAAAAGAAAAAGTTTATGAATATCAAAAAAGATTAAGAACATCTTTGTTAAAAAATCTTGAGTTAATTAAATTGAGATATCAAAAATGTGTAGAAAGTTTTGTTTTTAAAGAGCCTACTAGAAATATACAAGAGCAATATTTAAAATTAGACACATTTATAAAATCAATGACAAGTAGTATAAAAGATGAAATAAAAAACAAAAAGAGCAATTATTCAGAATTAGTAGCGAAACTTGATACATTAAGTCCTTTAAAGACAATGTCTAGAGGTTATAGTATAATACAAAAAAAAGGAGCAATTATAAAAAGTACAAATGAATTAAATACAGGAGATATGATAGATTTAAAATTTATAGATGGAATAAAGCAAGCTGAAGTGAAATAACTTATTAAAATAAAGTTAAATTTATAAAAGGAAAAGGGATGAATTATATGGGAAGACATAGTGCAGAACCAAAATTAAATTTAGTAAAAGTTTTCATTGTTCTTATAATAACAGTAGCAATAATTGTTGGAATAGTGTATGCTATGACTAAAAAGAATGATAAAGATGAAAATGTTAATAATAATGAAATTAAAAATGAGATAATAGAAATTCCAGCTGCAGAAGAAACACCATCAGAAGAAACTTCTCAGACACCAGAAGTTGAATCGAATTCACAAGAAAATGTACAAACTGAAATTCAAGATCCTAAGCAACAAGAAGCTATTGAGAAGGCAAAAGAATTTAGAGAAAAAGAATCAGTAGGTATTGAAAATGTTAATTATGAAATAGATAGTGTATCAGAAGATGGGGAAACTATAACAGTTATAGTAAGAGACCCTGAAACTACGAAGATAATTATGTTTTATGATGTAAATACAAAAACAGGAGAAGTTGTAGAGCATTAATAAATAGGGAGAAGTTTGAAAAATAATTACAATTTTCCAAACAGAGTTGTATTTTGGAAAGGAATGAGCCTAAACATGGAAGAAAAAAGTTTTGAAGAGAATATGAAAGAATTAGAAAAAATTGTAAAAGAATTAGAAGAAGGAAAATTGAATTTAGATGAATCAGTAAAAAAGTTTGAAGATGGAATAAGTTTATCTAAAACATGCAATAAAATGCTTGAAAATGCTGAAAAGAAAATTTCAATTTTATTAGAGAATGATGGAGAAATAGAAGAAACAAATTTTGAAGATTAGAAAGGTAGCAAAAATGAATAATTTTTCAGATTTTATACATAACAAATTTATAGTAATTCCTTTAGTTTTATGGTTTGGAATTCAAACATTTAAGGTTGTATATGATTTAATAACAACTAAGAAATTTAATTTTAAAAGAATTATGGGAGCAGGAGGAATGCCTAGTTCTCATTCAGCTGTTGTAGTAAGTTTAACAACTTTGATAGGAAGATATGAAGGGGTTAATACTCCTATATTTGCGTTGTCTTTAGCTTTGGCATTTATAGTAATGTATGATGCAGCAGGAGTTAGAAGAGCAGCAGGGAAACAAGCTACATTGTTGAATAAAATTATAGAAACACCAGGATTAACTGGAATGGAAGTATCAGAAAGATTAGTAGAAGTATTAGGACATTCTCCAATACAAGTTTTTGTAGGTGCTATAGTTGGTTTGATTGCTGGTTTAATATTTTAAAAATAAATATTAATTTCTAGTTGTATAGGTAAAATTAGAATATTTTTCTATACAATAGTGAAGTAAGGAGGTAAAAATGACTGATATTGAAATAGCAAGAAATACAAAATTAGAAAAAATTAGTGAAATAGCTAAAAAAGTTGGAATCGATGAAGAAGAGCTTGAACAATATGGAAAGTACAAGGCAAAAATTTCCAAAGAAGTTTATGAAAGATTGGAAAATAAACCTAATGGAAATATGATATTAGTAACAGCTATAAGCCCAACAAATTTGGGTGAAGGAAAAACAACAGTGTCTATTGCAGTTGCTGATGCTCTTTCTAAAATAGGAGAAAAATCAATACTAGCCTTAAGAGAACCATCATTAGGTCCAGTATTCGGAATTAAAGGAGGGGCAACAGGTGGAGGTAAAGTACAAGTTGCACCTATGGAAGACATAAATTTGCATTTTACTGGTGATATACATGCAATTACTTCTGCAAATAATTTACTATCAGCAATGATTGATAATCATATTTTCTTCGGAAATGAGCTAGGAATTGAAAAAGTTATTTGGAAGAGATGTGTGGATTTAAATGATAGACAATTAAGAAAAGTAGAAACAGGTTTATCAGCTGAAAAAAATACGAAACCTAGAATGGATGGTTTTGACATATCTGTTGCATCAGAAGTTATGGCAATTCTATGTTTAGCAACTGATTTGAAAGATTTAAAAAGAAGATTAGGCAATATATTAATTGGTTACAACAAAGAAGGAAAGCCAGTATTTGCAAAAGATTTGAAAGCTGAAGGTGCAATGACAGCACTTTTAAAAGATGCATTTAATCCTAATATTGTACAAACATTAGAACATACACCGGCAATAATTCATGGAGGACCATTTGCAAATATTGCTCATGGATGTAATAGTATAGTAGCAACAAAATTAGCATTAAAACTTGCTGATTATGTTGTAACAGAGGCGGGATTTGGTGCAGATTTAGGAGCAGAAAAATTCTTAGATATAAAATGTAGAAAAGCTGGTATAGAACCTAGTGCAGTAGTATTAGTTGCTACTATAAAGGCATTAAAATATCATGGAGGAGTAGAAAAGGAAAATATATTAGAACCAAATATACAAGGACTTGAAAAAGGATTAAGCAATTTATATCATCACTATAATAACTTATCTAATAAATATGGCTTACCAGTAGTTGTTGCGCTAAATAGATACAATACAGATAGTGAAGAAGAAATAGAATTTATGAGAAAAACTTTAGCCAACAAAAATATAAAGATGGAATTAGTAGAAGGTTGGGCTAAAGGTGGAGAAGGTGCAACTAATATTGCAAAAACATTAGTAGAAACAATAGAAAAAGCAAAAAAGGAGCCTAGTAAATTTAAATATATATATGAATTAGAAGATGATATTGAAACAAAGATGAATAAAATAGCAAGAGAAATATATGGAGCAAAAAATATTGAACTTACACCAGAAGCAAAAGCTGAAATAGAAAAAATCAAAGAAATGGGGTATAGTAATTTTCCAATATGCATAGCTAAAACACAATATTCAATTTCTGATGATATGAATAATCTAGAAGCAAAAGGAGATTACAATATACATATTCAAGAAGTAATATTGAAAACAGGAGCTGAATTTATAGTAGCTATAGCAGGTAATATGCTTACAATGCCAGGACTTCCAAAAGTACCAGCAGCAGAAGGTGTTGATGTAAATGAAAATGGAGAGATAGAAGGAATTTTTTAATTAATATATATAAGTTTAAAAGTATAAAAACTCATTTTTTACAGAAAATAAATGTAAAAGATGAGTTTTTTTATTGTCAAAGACAACAAGGTTCTGGGGAACCCACTAGCAATCTTTGATTGCATAAGTGGGTCAGGTTCTTATTATAGAAAAAGCTTTAAAAGGAGGAAAAAATTTATGTATGATAATAATGAAAATTTCAGAACGGATTTAGCAGATGAGAGAAGAGAGCTATACAGAAAAGCAAATAATATGCAAGAGGTAGAAGGTATTAAATCTGAAGAACAACAATTTAATGAACATATAAAAAAGACAAAAGTTGAAATTCTAGATGAAAATGGCGAAAATATTCTAAAAAAACCAAAAGGTGTGTATGTAACAATAGATATTAATAATTTAAATTCAGCACAAGATAATGAAATAGAAGAAGCAGCAACTTGTTTATCACAAGAAATAAGAGAGTTAATAAAAAAACATATAGATGATAAAGCTGAGATATTAGTAGTAGGATTAGGAAATGAATATGTGACTCCAGATGCTTTAGGTCCAAAAGTAATTGCAGATATAGATGTAACTCGACATATTTTAAATTATATGCCACAGTATTTAGATGAAAACACAAGAGCAGTTAGTGCTATTTCACCAGGAGTTTTAGGAACTACAGGGATTGAAACTGTTGAAATATTAAAAGGAATTGTAGAAAATATAAAACCTAAATTATTAATTGTTATAGATGCTTTAGCTTCAAGAAATATCGATAGAATAAGTAAAACGATTCAATTGTCAGATACCGGGATTGTACCAGGTGCAGGTGTTGGAAATAAAAGAAATGAAATAAGTGTTAATACTTTAAACATCCCAGTTATTGCGATCCGGGGTGCCTACGGTTGTTGATTTGGCCACGATTACAGATGATTGTTTAGATATATTTATAGATAAATTACAAGAAAAAGGAGAATCAAATGATAAATTAAACAAATTGAAAGAAGATGATAATTATGAAGGAATAAAAGAAGCTTTAATTCCAGATGGATATAATATGATAGTTACGCCAAAAGAAATAGATGATTTAATTGTTAATATGGGCTCTGTAGTTGCTAGAGGAATCAATATGAGTTTACAACAATGTTAATTAAGAAAAGAAAGTAGGGGAGTATACCTACTTTCTTTAGTTTCATTTTTTAAATAAAGAATGTTTTTGATTTTTGTACATTTTACATATATTACAATCTCTACAAATGAAAACTCTATTTTCAAAAACTGCTTCCAAAGTATTTATAAATTCATCAGCATAATCTTCAAGAAGGTGAATATAGATTTTTTTAGGTAATAAATTAAGTAAGGAATTAAGAGTATAATCATTAGAAGAGAAACTAATATCGCTTAAATATTTAGCATCAAAAAGATTTTTATCATGCTTTATTATATTTTTGTCTTCATCTAATAATATTGAATTGGATGAAGAATAAATAATATGAACGACATTACAAAGCGAGGCTTGAGAATTAATGTAAAGTTTCAATAAAGATACAAACTCTAAGTATTCTTTTTCAATAATAAATGTATTAACAGCCTCGTCAATAACTTTATCAAGTATTTTCCAATAATCAGGCATGCGGAAGTTGATAAATCCATTTAAAACAAGAGATTTATTAGAAGAAATGTATAGCAAAAAATTATTGTGTAATATGTTAAATTTTTCATTAAATAAGTTAGAAAAGTCTTCAGCAAGTAAATCATAACAAATACTTAATATTTGTTTTCTTTCTTTAATGTCAAAATAAAAATAATTTTGAGTAATAAGTTTTTTTATAAAATTTTCTTCTAATTCATCTATGATAAGAAAAGCAAGTATAGTGCTTATTATAGAGCAAAAGCCAGAAACATCTTTTCCTGAATAATGTATAATAACATTTTTGTAATGTCTAAAGGTTTTTAAAGTAAAGCAAACATTTTTTATTTCTAAGCCTCTAAGTTCATTTAGCAGATAGTCTAGTAAATTAGTATTGTTTGTTTTTATACATATGGATTTCATAGATGAAAAATCTCCTTTCTTGATAAAACTAGTATCTACTAAACTTAAAAAACTTATACATTATAATATGCTGAATGTAAAAAAAGGAAACAAAATTTAATTAAAAAATTATAATATAATGAGGAGTTAATTTACTTATACAATTAAAATTTTTTGAGTGAATTTTGAAAGCCATTTTATTGTTTTTGGCAACAAATAAGAGGCATATATTTGATATATACCTCTTATTAAAAATGCAATTATCTATATATTCTATAATCTATATCAGGAAATATACAGTCTTTCTTTGATATATCTTTTAAAAACTTTTCATCAATTTTATTATCTTTTATTTGATAATATAATTTTGTAAAACGACCAATATGGTCTTTAATTCTTTTTTTTGCATAATCAACCATAGTGCCATTTGTTATAATAAATAGCCAATCACTGCTTTGTGCAAGTAAAAGTTCACGTGCAGCTTGATTTAAAGCATCTTTTTGTATTCCTTCAGCATCAGGGAATAAATAAGCTAGCTCACACATTCTATCACCTGCAACATGTAAATGTTTATGTACATAATCGTTTGTATGATTTAGCCATACTTCACTATATCCATTAGCTCCCCAGCTTGAACGACAAGGGGAAGAGACTTGCATATTAGGATATTTATCAATATATTCTGATGGAGTAATTAAAGTGAAATTGCAATCATCATAATAAATTTTTTTAAATAGTACATATAACCAATATGGACCTTCATACCACCAATGTCCGTATAACTCAGCATCATAAGGACATAGTATAATAGGTGGAGTATCCATGTGTTGTGAAAGATTTTCAATTTGTGCATTTCTAGAGTCAAAGAAATGACCAGCTTGCATATTTGCAGAATCCTCAGCCCATTGCAAATTATAGTAATCTTTAAACTCAGATTTTCCAGTAATTCTGTAATATTTAATTCCAGTATGAACTCTAACACCATTGTGTGCTATATATGGTTTTATATAATCATAATCAGCATCATAACCAATATCACGATAGAATTCTCTATAGTTAAAATCTCCAGGATATCCACTAATAGAACTCCATACTTGTCTTGAAGATTCTATGTCACGTCCAAAAGCTATAACTCCTTCAGGAGAAACGATTGGCGCAAATGTTCCATATATTGGAGTAGGATCTGCATATAAAATACCGTGTGATTCTGTAATAATATAATCAATGCCAAACTCTTTTAGGTATTTGTCAGCTTCTGGAACATAACCACATTCAGGAAGCCATATTCCACGAGGCTTTCTCCCAAAATATTTTTCATATGTTTGAACTCCGACTGCTATTTGAGCTTTAACAGTTTTTTCATTGACATATAAAATAGGAAAATATCCATGTGTAGCTCCACAAGTGATAATTTCCAAAACACCAATATCTTGAAAATGCTTAAAAGCGTTTATTAAATTACAATTATAAACATCTTTAAAAATATGTAAATCATTTGAATAACGATTATAATAGTATTTTGATAATTCATTTAATCTATTGTCATTTGCCGTTCTTTTTACTTCTTTTTTAGAAAGTTCAATCATTTTATTTAAATAATTTATATATTTTTCTTGTAATAATTTATTATCAAACATAGATAGTAGAGGAGGGGTAAGGGTCATTGTGATACGAAAGTCAACATTCTCATCTACTAACTTTTGAAAATTAGTAAGCAATGGTATATAAGTTTCAGAAATTGCTTCATACAACCAAGATTCTTCTAAATAGTCATCACTTTCTGGATGATGGATAAATGGAAGATGAGCATGAAGTACAAAACTTACGTAACCTTTTTTTTCTTGCATTTATATTTCTCCTTTGTTTTTTTGTATTAGGAAAATATGCAGTAAAGCACATAATGCCTTATTGTTAAAACAACAAGGTTCCTAGGTAAGATTCTTACTTAAAAGTTGAAGAAGCACCAGACGAAGGATTATTTAGAGAATCCAAATTTTCGTCTTGATAAATTAATTTATATAAATCATATATATTATAAATTTTACTCATATTTTTACTTATACTTAAATCAGACATTTTTCTAAAATATTCGTTGTTATTTTTCACGTTTCTAAATTTAATCATATCTGGAAAGCTTTCTAATAAAATATGATCATTAGGAGATTCAATATCATTAGATTCAGCCACATAAATATAATCTGAAATTGTATTAGAGTATTCAATAGGACGTCTACCTAATTCAATACTATATTCACATTTAGTATTATTGACTTTTAAATACCAGCTGTTAGCAAAATCATTTATGTCTATTTCAAAAGAGTAATCTAAAGTTTTATTATGAATTATTAAAACTGGTTTTGTGATTTCAAAGAAATTTTCTCCATATTGTTTTTTGTAGTTTTCAATATCTTCATCTGAAATTTCCCAGTATATAAATAGGGTAGAAGGGGTCTGAGCTAGAATCTTTACAACTGTTTTATTATAGCGGTAAGGTAAATCATAATATTCAGCTACTTCTAAATTTGATTCTTCAACAACTTTTTCCTTTGTTGTTCTTTTTCTTGTGGTAGTTTTCTTCTTAGTTGATGGGGCTTTTTTATTTGAAGTACTCTTTTTTGTTGAAGTTTTTGATTTATTAGTTGTAGTAGTTTTTTTAGTTGTACTTTTTTTCTTTGCAGATGATGTAGATGATTTTTTTATTTCTTTTTTTTCTTCTAATTCTTTTTGTTCTTTTGTTTTTCTTGGCATGACTAATCCTCCTATGTGTGGAATTTATTATTATAAACAATAATAAATTCTTAACTACTCCATAATAAAGAGTAGAGATTTTATCTTTCCACATATATAGTATAATAAAAATGAAATAAATTCAATAGGAAAATAAAGAAAAACGTCAAAAAAGCATTACAAAAATATTACAAAATTATTACAAAAATGTAATATAAAAATCGTTGAAATTTGTCAAAAATTGTTTACTTTTTTAACAAAATTTTATACAATAAATTGGGAACAAAAGAAATTTGAGAAAGGAAGAATGTTAATAATGAAAATATTAATGTTAACATGGGAATATCCACCAAGAGTTGTTGGGGGAATATCAAGGGTCGTACATGACTTATCACATACAATGATAAAAGATGGACATGATGTTACTGTAGTAACTTATAAAGATGGAGATGTTCCATATTTTGAAGATGATAAAGGTGTGAAAGTATACAGAGTAGACAATTATATGATAAATCCTAACAATTTTATTGATTGGATAATGCAATTAAATTTCTCAATGGTTGCAAAAGCAAATGAAATAATTGCAAAAGAAGGAGAATTTGATGTTATACATGCACATGATTGGTTAGTAGCAAACGCAGCAAAAACATTGAAGCAATCATATAATATTCCTTTAGTTTCTACTATACATGCAACAGAAGCTGGTAGAAATAGTGGAATACATGATGAGACACAAAGATATATAAATGATACAGAGTGGATGTTAACATATGAATCTTCAGAGGTTATAGTAAATAGCAATTATATGAAAGGTGAGTTACAAAGATTATTTGGTCTTCCATATGAAAAAATCAATGTCGTTGCAAATGGTGTAAATATGGCATTATTTGATGGTATAGAAAGAGACTATGATTTTAGAAGAAGATATGCAATGGATAATGAAAAGATAATATTATTTATGGGAAGACTAGTATATGAAAAAGGAATACAACATTT
The DNA here is from genome assembly GCA_947623285.1 of uncultured Clostridia bacterium. GTDB lineage: Bacteria > Bacillota > Clostridia > TANB77 > CAG-508 > CAG-269. The sequence continues at coordinate 10,022 of CANQGP010000004.1, forward strand.
AATAGCAGCAATGCCAAAAATATTAGCAGGTTATAATGATACTAAATTAGTAGTAGCTGGACAAGGTGGAATGATAGAAGAATTAAAAGCACAAGCAAAAAATTTAGGAATAGAAAATAAAGTGTATTTTGCTGGTTATATGAATGGAAAAGATGTACAAAGAATGTACAAGGCAGCAGATATATCAGTATTCCCAAGTACTTATGAACCATTTGGAATAGTGGCATTAGAGGCTATGCTTGCAGAAAATCCTGTAGTTGTTTCAGATATTGGAGGATTAAATGAAATAGTTGAACATAAGAAGAATGGTATGAAATCATATGCAGGAAATGCAAATTCTATAGCTGATTCTATATTAGAATTATTATATGACCATAAACTTTGTTCTGAAATAGTTAAAGTAGCTAAAAATAGAGTAAGAAATAATTATAATTGGAGTAAAATTGCTCAAGATACACACTTTACTTATCAAAAAGCAATTTGTCAATCAATGGCAGAAAAACAAAAACGTCAATTAGAACAGGAAAGAGCGATGAAAACTCAAAAGGCTAAGAAGGAAAGACCAGAAAGAGAGATTACAAACTTACTTAGCTTTAAAAAGCGTCAAGTATATGCTTAGTGCTTGCAAAATTTTATAAAAAGTGTTATAATATGTATCAAGTTCTCAAAGGAGATAAAGCTTTTGAAAAAAAGAAAAAAAAGAGAAGAAGTTATATTACGTAACACAAAGAGTATATTAGAGTTTATCCTTCAGGCAGAACAAACTGAGGGAATTGACTTTGCTGGAATTACAATGCAAACAATGAGGGACTTTAGAAGAGCTACTGTAAATGGTGAAGTATTAGAGTACATAGCTGAAATGGGATACGATGTTACCGCAGAATTCTTCATTAATGACGAAGATGAATTTCAGATAACGATATTATTTGATGGAAAGAATTTAATACCTGAAAATGAAGAAAAAGGTATAATTGGAGAAGTCAATTATAAGGTAGCACAAGCTGCTCTAGTAAATGTTATTGTAGGATAATTCTTTTATGGATTGTTTTAGTTATTAAAACAATCCTTTTTTAGATATAAAAGAACTAAAAAGATAAAAATCTTAAATATATAATAATGAGTGTTTACATCTAAGAAAAAATATTATATAATAACTTTGTTAAAAATAGAGAAGAAAGAGGGGGAAGAAGAATATGGTAGAAATGTTTAGAGAAATAGCAGAAAGCGCAATGGGTTCTAGTTTAAGTAATGTATCAGATAGTATAATACTCCTAATGGGCATAGTTTTAATATTAATATTAATTGTTGCTATTTTTGCTTTTGGAGTACAAATAGTTTTAGCATTAAAATATCATAAATACAATAAAAAACAAAATAGTTTAGATATGACAGGTGAAGAAATCGCAAGAAAAATATTAGATGATAATGGCTTACAAAAAATCAAAGTTAAATCAAGCGGTTCAGTTCTTTTTGGTAACAGCTATAGTCATTATTTTAAGAAAGTTAGACTAAGAAGATTAACATGGAAGAAAAAATCTGTAGCTTCTTTAGCAATGGCATCTCAAAAATCTTGTTTAGCTATATTGGATAAAGAAGATGATCCAGATATGAAAACTAGAATTAAGTTAACACCAATTATTTATTTTGGGCCAATAGCATTTATTCCATTAATTATTATAGGAATAATACTTGATGTTATAATTATAAAAGGGCAATCTCCAATATGTACTATAGTATGTAGTGTAATAGGTCTTTTATTCTATTTAGCTTCATTTATAATGTCAATAAAAGTACTAAAAACTGAAAAGAAGGCACAAAATAAAGCATATGAAGTATTAAAAAATAGCAATATGGCTACTGATGATGAATTAGCAATGTTACAAGAATTATTTAAACTTTATAATATTCAATATATTAATGATATGATTATCTCATTATTAGAATTAATTTATAGAGTTCTACAAATTGTAGCATATGCTCAACAAAATAGTAGTACATCAAGTGATTAAAATTTTTGGTATTATATAAAAAAAGAGGGGAGCTTGTTGATAAAAAACAAGCTTTCTTCATTGCAAGAAAACAACTAAATAGTGAGATTAGGATGGTGAAATAGAAACCATGGAAAAATACGAAAATTATTTAGAAAAAGAATTTAATAAATCGAAAATCAAAGTGTTATTTGTATGTTTAGGAAATATATGTCGTTCTCCAATGGCTGAATTTATATTTAAAGACATAGTAAACAAAAAAGGCTTAAGTGAAAAATTCAATATAAAATCTGCAGCAACAAGTTATGAAGAAATAGGAAACGATATTCATTATGGTGCAAGAGATAAATTAATACAAAAGAACATTCCTTTTTGCAAAAGAAAAGCAAGAAGAATAACACCTAATGATTATAATAGCTATGATTTCATAATTGGTATGGAAGATTCTAATATTAGAAATATTAAAAGAATAGTAGGGGATGATAGAGATAATAAAATAAGCAAATTACTTGACTATTCTGATAATCCTAGAGATATTGCCGATCCCTGGTATACAGGAGATTTTGAAACGACTTATGAAGATATAGTAGAAGGATGCAATTATTTTATAAAATATTTAAAAGATAAAAAATACATTTAGAAAGACAGAGCACTTTTAAAGAAATTGATTTAAAATTTGATATATTTATAAATTAATAAAAATTTATAAAGTACTGAAATTAGTGTGTTTGATGTAGAAGAGGATAGAAACATGCTCAAAAAGAGATATATAACATTGCACAAAATCAGACTTTTGTGCAAAAAGGAGTAGGGCTTTTTTTATATCCTCATAACACCTATACTTCTTGCTATATCTTGCTTTCAGCCTCTATTAAGCTCTTATTTTAGCCATATAACTTCATTACTATTATTTTAAATCGCCTTATATCTAATTCTCGTAAGTCTTTATTTTCAAGCATTCACATTGATTTTATTAAAAATGTTGTAATTATTTTTATTATTGCAACTTTTTATTTATCTTTTATAAAAATTTTTAAAAAAATTCTGAAAGCCTTATATTTCAATATTTAGCCGTTTTTTTAGACAACAAACTATATGGCTAAAATTTTAAAATGGCTTAAAATCGATTCTCATGCGTCGGTTTTTTAGTCATTTTTAGAGAATTTGATAACTTGCTGAAAATTCAATATTTTTATTGTCAAAGACAACAAGGTTCTGGGGTACCCACTTGCAATCTTTGATTGCATAAGTGGGTCAGGTTCTTATTAAATTTATAAGATCATCATTATAAAAATGTATTTTGAATATTATTACAAGTAATGTAAAAAATTGTTTAATAAAATATAAAAACGCCTTAAAAACGAATTTAAGACGTTTAATAAATATAATCTATGCAAGATTATATACATATAAATTATTATTCAATTTTAATTTATTATAAAAAATTTCATAATTAACAAATGTTCGTTTTTTAAAATTACAACACGGAACATTTTAAAATTCTAAAATTTAAAATTTAATTTGTATCCTTTACTGCTGCCCTATCTCCAAACATTAAGGTAGGCCTTCTGTAATTAAAACAAATTACTTTATCTCCTTCTTTTAATTCATCATATGTTTTTGGCAATACTCTAATTCTTTCTGTAATTTTTCCTTTTGAATTTATAACTGTTATATAATAATATTTTTTTCCGTAATAATATCTTCTTATGTTATTTTTGCTTTCTTTATATTTTTTTAGAACTGTAGCAGTAAGGCAATTTTCAATTTCACTTACTTTAAAAGGATATCTTGGTTTTACAAATAATTCAAATACAAAAAGAACTATTGATAAAGGAATAAATGTAAATATAAAGAAGCATAAGAAACTGTATGTTTTTATTCCAATTCCTATTCCTGTTATAATAACCATTATGATTACAATAAAAAATAAATAGTTATCATACAAAGTAATATCCCTTCTAAATTTTACAAATTCTTCTATGTCTTTTTCAGTAGGGGTATATACATTTTTTTCAATTTCTTCAATGTTGTTGTCATATAATTCTTGAGGCAAATATGTGATTGCAAATGCTCCAGGATAATATTCAAAATATATAATTTTATCTCCTACTCTGAATTTATCAAATTGACTTGAAGTTACTTTAACAATATCAATTTCCCTACTATTAGCAATTTCTGCTAGAAAAATTGAAAATTTTCTTTGTCGATAAAATTTCCTTCTTATAATTCCAATTTTTATATTATGGATATTATTCAAATTGCATTTGCTTATTTTCCCCCACTCCTCTAAAGCTGGCACAATTACAAATAAGACATAGCTACACGTAAAAACAGAGCATATATATCCACTTAAAGAATCAAAGTGAAATAATATAATGGAAAATACAACAAAAGGTATAAAAACCAATAATAATCGTACATTTATCCAAAATCTATATTTTTTATATTCAATTCTCCATTTTGCTATTTCTTCATGTATAATTTTTTGTTTATCATCAGTATTAAAATTTGAATCCATTTACAATATCCTTTCCATTTTTGATATGAATTCTTCATTATTTTTTGTAATTATCATTTCATTAAGAACTTTTTCAATAAGTTCTGTAGCTGAAGCACCATTACTATTTAGTGCTTTTCTTAGTGCAAATACAGTTTCATATTCTTTTTTAGTTAATAATAAATCTTCTCTTCTAGTTCCAGATTTATTTATATCTATGGCTGGGAATATACGTCTTTCAGATAGTTTTCTATCTAAATGTACTTCCATATTTCCAGTACCTTTAAATTCTTCAAAAATAACATCATCCATTCTTGAACCTGTTTCAATTAAAGAGGTTGCAAGAATTGTAAGACTTCCGCCAAATTCAATATTTCTAGCTGCTCCAAAGAATTTCTTAGGTTTATGTAATGCAGCTGGATCTAATCCTCCTGATAAAGTTCTACCTGATGCAGGTATTACTAAGTTATAGGCTCTTGCAAGTCTTGTAATGCTATCAAGTAAAATTACTACATCTTTTCCATGTTCAACAAGTCTTTTGGCTCTTTCTAATACCATTTCGGCAACTTTAGCATGATGATCAGGTGTTTCATCAAAAGTTGAATAAATTACTTGACCTTTTATTGAACGTTTCATGTCTGTAACTTCTTCTGGTCTTTCATCTATTAATAAAACTATCAACTCTACTTCTGGATTATTTTGAGTGATGCTATTGGCAACTTTTTTAAGAAGTGTAGTTTTTCCAACTTTAGGTGGAGCTACAATCATTCCTCTTTGTCCTTTACCTATTGGTGAGATTAAATCTATAATTCTCATAGCATATTCATTAGAAGTTGTTTCAAGTTTTAATCTTTCAGTAGGATATATAGGTGTCAATTCATCAAATCTTTTTCTTTTTGCTGCTACTTCTGGATGTTCACCATTAACTTCTCCTACGAAAATTAGTGAAGGGAATTTTTCACCTTCTTTAAAACGTGAAATTCCTTTTACCATATCTCCACTATTTAATCTAAAACGTCTAATTTGAATTGGAGAAAGATAAACATCTTTATCTGAAGATAAGAAATTATCACCTCTTAAAAAACCATATCCATCAGGAAGTACATCCAATACTCCTTCTGCTATTGTATCATCAGAGTTTGTGATTTTATATCCTGAATTATTTGGAGTTGTTTTATTTTCTGCTTCTTGTGATTTAGCGGGAGTTTCTTCTACTAAGACCTGTTCTAAAACCTCTATCAATTCATCTTTTTTTAATTTTGAAATATTTTTTATGTTGTTATCCTTTGCTAATTGTTTTAACTCCGTTAAATTTAGCTCTTTAAAATTTTTTGACATAAAAGTCCTCCTATATTTTATATTTTATTATATTTTTTGGGAAATGTTTAGAATAAATATATTTATATTATAACATACATTAAAATAAATTGGAAGATTTTATAAAAAATTACTTTGACAGATGTTAAAAATGCAATAAAAAAATAGTCCTAAGCAGACTATCTTCCTTGATCTATATATACTTTTTCATTAGGTAAATACATATCTAGATATTCTCTAGCTGATTGTTCAATAAATTCTAATGAGTTTATATTATCTTTTTTTGAAGTCAATTCTTCTTTATATTCATTTTGTTCTTCTATTTGAGCTAATAACTCTTTTTTATTTTTTGCATATTGATTAAGTGTTTCTTGTTGATTAAGAATTGTAAATATTGCATAAACACTTAATATAATGAAAAGTAATTTTATTAAAATTTTTCTGGATTTTTTCATAAGTAATTAATCACCAATACTTTCTTAAGTTTAAAGGTAAAATACCTCTAACTTATATATACTACTTTTTTCACTAAATTCCTTCTTTTTTATTGTTTTTATTTTTGCTTTTTTTATTTTTTGACAATTTAAAACTTTTTATTGTTTTTTTAATATTAATTACAAAAAAGGTAAATGGTTTAAAAAACAATTTTTTTATCGGAATAAGTAAAATTTCTGTAGTTTTAACTATAAATTTTTTTATAATTAATATTATTTTTACATTTATCTTTATAAATAATTTACTTAGTGTAAAAAGATATATAATAAAGCCTAAAACAGAACTTAAAATCATAAACATTCTTATTTCGCCATCATTAAATATAAAACTTGAATACAATAAAATACTTGCAGTTAAAATCCAAAATATTACGTCTTGGATATCAATAATATAATCTTTATATCTAAAGGATTTTCTAAGTATTCTAAAAATGTCAAAAAGAATGCCTATAATGCCACCAGTAATTAAGAAAATAATAAATAAATATAATTGATTTATAGTCATGAAAACCTTCCTTACTTAAATATTTTACTTATTAATCCTCCACTCCCTTTTGAGCTATTATCATTATTATCACTATATGCTAAATAGGAAATATTTCCTTCAACTATTACTTCAGATGTATCTATACTTAATTTGTTAATTCTTAAATTTTCTCCCTTAACAGTTAAAAGACCTAGTTCAGTTTCAATCATTACGACTTGGTCATCAAAACTTAAAACATCTATTACCCCTGACACACTTAATTTTTCTCTGTTTTCCAGTACTAAATTTTGGATAACTCCAATGTTTGTACTTTTTCTTTCTTCAATTGTCATTCTCTCCTACCTCCTATCATTTGCCCTATTTATATATATTCATAAATATAAATGTTTAGAACTATTATTATAAGTAGATAAAGAAAATACCCCTAAATCATATTATAGATTTAAGGGTATTAGAAAGTTATATCATCTTAAAGATTGAAAGCTGATTTAAAATATTCTAACTGATTTCTAAAAGACTGACATTGTTTTGACCATTCCATACGATGAGAATCTCATAATAGTTTCTCCGTCAGCCACAGCAACATCTTTAACTTTGATGTTTTTATCAGCTAGTATTGTACGTGCAAACTTGTTTTTAGTTTCCGTTTCACCATGGGTTATTACAATGGTATTTATTTTATTAAATTTGCTATATAAATCAAGAAGTTTGTCTGCCGTCGCATGAGACGACATTTCTTGAGTTTCGTAAACTTCTGATCTTAATGGCAACATTAATCCATTCAGGCTAATTAAATCATTAGGTTTTGCATTTAATAGTCTTCCACCTAATGTTCTGGGTTCTTGATGACCCACAAAATGCATGAAGCATTTCTTTTTACCTTGATATGGAATAATGTATCTAGCATAAAATGGACAATTACCATTACTTCCCATTCCAGAAGGAGTAACAATTAGTTGTTTTTTGTCTAGATTATTTAAAATCTGACTTCTTGTAGAAGTGGAAACATATTGACAATTATAAGGTAAGAAGTCCTTCTTATATCCTGGAATATTAAAAATATCCGAATTATTATAGATAATATCTGAATAAGTTTTAGATAATTTACCGTCATAATAAATCGTAATATTTTTATCAAGTGTTCCTTTTTCCTGCATTTGCTTAAGAATATACAAGATATTCTGTGCTCTATCTAAAGAAAATACAGGAATAAGTCCAGTAGAGTAATTTTCATCACTCATCAACCTTTCTATATTTTTTTCAAAAACTTTTTCAACATCATTGGAAAATGTTGTTCCATATGTTGATTCAGTTAATATATTGACTGGGAAGTTTAATATATCTTTTGGAATCTTTTTGGTTCTAAACAGTCTATGTGTTTTATTATAATCCCCAGTGAAATAGAAATTTATAGCTTTTTTAGAACTATCAATTATGTTGATAAAAACAGAGCATGCTCCAAAAATATGAGCATTTTGTATCAAAGTGATAAAAATTTTATTGTTGTTTTTATTGTATACACATGTTCTTTTATGAAAAGGACATGGCTGTATCAATTCTTCTACTTTTTCCACATCGTGGACATTGTAAGGCATTCTTGTATTTTGCCGTTCTGACAAGGTTAATTGTATTTTATAATTGTCATCTAATGCAGGGAACATTAATAGTTGACTTCCTAAAGTTGTATAAATTTTACATTCCATGCCTTGATGTACAGCTATAGGAAATCGTGCAACATGATCCATATGGACATGTGTTGCAACAGCAAAATTTATTTCTTTAGGATTAAAGATTAATATATCATTTAAATTATGATAATCTGCTTCTTGAAACATTCCCAAGTCTACAATAAAGGTTGCACTGCTTTGGTCTGAGTATGTTACAGATACACGAGCGCAACTACCAGTAACCTCTTTATTTTGAGGATAAACATCAGCATAGAAATGATTCTTTTCGTGTCTATCACAACATGTACAGAAGGGCTTACTTTTATTGTTCATTTTAGTCAATCCTTATCTCCTTTTAATAGCTTTAAGATGATATATTCCATAAATAGCATTATGGAAGTTTGTCAAAGTGCATAATTCTATTTTTATAGAATTAATGACTATATTATACTATAAAGCTACATAATATGCAATATTATGTAGCTTATTTTTTAAAATTTATAATAAAATGCTATGGAATTTTTCTAATATTTCATCAGTTACAGTATTTTTAAAGTCAATTGATATCTTAGTTTCTGATACTTCTAAATTTAACATTTGTAATTTATTTTCTTCAATTAACTCAATAATTCTTTTTAAAGCATTAGTGTTTCTAATAATACCGTTTCCAACAATTGAAATTCTGGAAATATCCTTTTTTATAATACTTTTAATTGTATTTTCTTCAATTATATCTGAAATAACACTACCTGCCTCTTTATTAAAAGAAGATTTAGTAATTATAGGAATATTAAATTTCTCACCTATTTCAATACTTCTGTTATGAAGTACACTTGCACCTTCACTTGATAATGCCAACATTTCATCATAAGATAATGCAGGTATTTTTTTTGCTGACTTAATTACATTAGGATCTGCGGAATATACTCCTTCAACATCAGAAAATATATAACAATTTTTTGCTTTTAATGCTGCAGCAACAGCAATTGCTGTAGTATCTGAACCTCCACGGCCAAGAGTTGTTATATCTAAATTTTCATTAAAACCTTGAAATCCCGCAATTACAACAATTTTTTTATCTTTCAATTCATTTTCTATTCTAGTTGTATCAATATTTTCTATTATTGCATTTTGATTTGTATTATTTGTAAAAATTCCAGATTGCCAACCTGTTAGAGAAACTGCTGGGTATCCTTGTTCATTTAACAAAATACTTAGCTTTGCCATTGAAATTTGCTCTCCAGCACTTAGCAAAACATCTAATTCTCTATCAGATGGATCTTTTGATAATTCTTGAGATTCACTGATTAATTTATCTGTAGTCTTCCCTTGAGCTGAAACGATAACCACTATGTTATTATTTTGATCGTATAAATCTATTATTTTTTGTGCAACCATTTCTAATCTTTCATTACTTGCAACTGAACTTCCTCCGAATTTTAAAACGATTGTATCCATATTCTTTACCTTCTTTTTGTTGTGTAAAAAGATGTCTAAATTTAGACTTTCTTTCAATATATTATATGTTTTTTATGATTTTTTTGTGTGAGACTTATTCGTTATTAATACAATCATAATTTCATTTTTAGATAAGCTTCAATGAAGTCATCAATATTGCCATCCATAACAGACTCAACATTGCCTACTTCGTAATTCGTTCTATGGTCCTTGACCATTGTATATGGACAAAATACATAGGAACGAATTTGGCTTCCCCAAGCTATATCTTTTTGTTCTCCTTTTAAATCTTCTATTTTATCTTTTTGTTCTTTTTCTTTTAAATCTAATAATTTTGACTTCAACATTTTCATTGCTGTTTCTCTATTTTGTATTTGTGAACGTTCAGATTGACATGCTACAACTGTATTTGTAGGTATATGTGTTATTCTTACAGCTGAAGATGTTTTATTAATATGCTGTCCTCCTGCACCTGAAGCTCTATATGTATCTACCCTTAAATCATCAGGATTAATATCAATTTCAATATCATCAGTTATTTCAGGTAAAATTTCAACAGAAGCAAAAGAAGTATGTCTTCTTCCCCCACTATCAAATGGAGAAATTCTTACTAATCTATGAACTCCTTTTTCGCTTTTCATATATCCATAAGCATTATCTCCAATTATTTCAAAGGTCACACTCTTAATTCCTGCTTCATCACCTTCTAAATAATCTAATTCTTTCACTTGATAGTCATTTTTATTTGCCCATCTAGTGTACATTCTATAAAGCATTTCAGCCCAATCCTGAGATTCTGTTCCTCCTGCTCCAGGATGTATAGTTAAAATAGCATTATTGCTATCATATTTGCCAGATAGCAATGTTGCTAATTCAAATTTTTCTACTTCTTTTTCAAGCTTTTTGGTATCTAATTGAACTTCTTTTGCAATATCATTATCTTGTTCAATTTTAGCAAGTTCTCCAAGTTCGATAGTTTCTGCGATTTGTTTTTCTAAATCTCTATAATTTACACATTTAGATTTTATTTTTTTTATATCACCTAAAATTTTAGTGGATTTTTTGCTATCATTCCAAAAGCCTTCTTCCATTGTTTGTGATTCTAAATATTCAAGTTGTAGTTCAAGTTGATATATGTCAAGAGACTTTCCTAATTCTTTAATTCTACTATTTAGGGTTTGTAGCAATTTTAAATTGTCTTCTAATTCTAACATTCTAGTCTCCTCAATTTAATTTTATAAATTTTTGTAATTATTTATTCTTACCACAGCAATTTTTATACTTTTTGCCCGATCCGGCAAGGGCAAGGTTGATTGCGACCGATTTTTGGTCCTTCGTTTATAACTGTTCTTGTTGCATCAGTTTTAATTTTTCCACCTTTATCTACACTATTAATTGCTTCTAATGCTGCTCCAGTTATTTTAGCAGTTTCTTGTCTTTGTGCACTTTCTTGTTTTCTTATATTCATTAAAATTTTAACAACATCAACTTTAATGTTTGAAATCATTTCATCAAACATATCCATACCTTCAATTCTATACTTAACAACTGGATCTTGTTGTCCATAAGCACGAAGGCCGATACCGTTTTTTAATTCATCCATTGCATCAATATGATTCATCCATTTTTCATCAACAACCTTAAGCATAACAACTCTTTCAAGTTCTTTAAGTTGATCTTCTGTTATATCAGCTTCTTTTTCTTTATATTTAGCTTTTGCAAGTTTTTGTAAACGAGCTACTACTTTTTCAGGATTATTTTTATTTCTCTTCAAATAATCTATCATATCAATTCCAAACTCGTTTTCAATTTCTATACTTAATGATTCAATATTTAAAGTGTTATTTTCTCCTTCTATAAACATGCTTACAGTTGCCTCTGCTACAGCATTAATCATATTCAATATGTTTTCATGTATATCTTCCCCATCTAGTACTTCTCTTCTTTGTGCATATATAATTTCTCTTTGTTGGTTCATAACATCGTCAAATTTCAAAACATTTTTACGAGTACTAAAGTTTCTGCTTTCAACTTTCTTTTGAGCATTTTCAACTGATTTAGAAATAATTCTTGAATCAATAGGTAAATCTTCACTGGCACCAAGAGTGTTGTAAACTGCAGTTATTTTATCTCCTCCAAAAATTTTCATTAAGTCATCATCAAGACCAATATAGAATTTAGATTCACCAATATCTCCTTGACGTCCACTACGTCCTCTTAATTGGTTATCAATTCTTCTTGATTCATGTCTTTCTGTACCAATGATTTTTAATCCTCCTGCATCTATAACTTTTTGTTTTTCTTCTTTTATTTCGTCATCATATTTTTTAACCAATTCTTTAAATTGTTCTCTAGCTTTTAAAATTTCTTTATCATCTGTTTCATAATAAGTATCAGCTTCTTCTATTAATTCATCAGAAACTCTTTTTCTTCTCATTTCTTGTTTTGCTAAATATTCACTATTTCCTCCAAGCATAATATCTGTACCACGTCCAGCCATGTTTGTAGCTATTGTAACAGTTCCATATTTTCCAGCTTGTGCAATTATTTCAGCTTCTTTTTCATGATATTTAGCATTTAAAACTTGATGTGGAATTCCAGCCTTTTTTAATAAAGAACTTAGTTTTTCTGATTTTTGAATTGAAACTGTACCTACCAAAACTGGTTGTCCTTTTTCATGACTTGCTTTAATACTTTCAACAATAGCTTTATATTTTGCATTTTCATTTTTATAGATAACATCATTTTGATCATCACGTATCATAGGTTTGTTTGTTGGAATTTCAACAACGTCTAAGTTGTATATTTCCTCAAATTCTCCAGCTTCAGTCATAGCTGTACCAGTCATTCCTGATAATTTATCATACATTCTAAAGAAGTTTTGGAATGTAATTGTAGCAAGTGTTTTTGACTCATCTGCAATTTTTACTCCTTCTTTAGCTTCAATTGCTTGATGTAATCCATTGTTGTATCTTCTACCATACATTATACGACCTGTAAATTCATCAACTATTAATACTTCTCCATTTTTTACGATATAATCCACTTCATTTTTCATAACACCATGTGCTCTTAATGCTTGATTAACATGATGAACAAGAGTTGAGTTTTCTAAGTCATTAAAGTTTTCAAGTTTAAAATATTCTTCTGCTTTTTTAATTCCCTTTTGAGTCAATGATGCAGATTTTGCTTTTAAGTCAACAATGTAATCATATTTTTCATTATCTTCTGCTTGGTCAAAATCTTTTACATCTTCTTCAACTATTACTTTAGCTTCTAATTTCTTTACAAAATTGTCTGCTTTTTTATATAAGTCAGAAGATTGATTTGCTCTACCAGAAATAATAAGTGGTGTTCTAGCTTCATCTACCAAAATACTATCGATTTCGTCTACAATTGCATAGTGTAATCCTCTTTGAACTAGTTGTTCTTTATAAATAACCATATTATCTCTCAAATAATCAAATCCAAATTCATTATTTGTACCATAAGTAACATCAGCATTATATGCTTTTTGTTTACTGTCCGGATCCATTTGAGAAATAACAAGACCAACAGATAGTCCTAAAAATTTATATAATTTTCCCATCCATTCACTATCACGTTTTGCTAAATAATCATTAACAGTAATTACGTGTACTCCTTTTCCTTCAAGAGCATTCAAATATACTGGTAATGTTGCAACCAATGTTTTTCCTTCACCAGTTTTCATTTCAGCAATTCTACCTTGATGTAATATAATTCCACCTATTAATTGGACATCAAAATGTCTCATGCCTAAAACTCTTTTTGCAGCTTCTCTAACAACTGCAAAAGCTTCTGGTAATAAATCATCTAAAGTTTCTCCTTTAGATAAACGTTTTTTAAATTCATCAGTTTTTGCCTTTAATTTTTTATCACTTAATTTTGATATCTCATCTTCTAAACCATTTATTTTATCTACAATTGGTTTAACTCTTTTAACTTCTTTTTCACTATAAGTTTTAAATAATTTCATTTTTGAACACAATCCTTCCGTTATTACTATTTTTATACTCTGTTACTATATCATGAAAATGCAATTTTATCAAGAAAAATACATATATTTTATATAATTTTCATATATTTTTAATAAATTACTTTTAGCTCATATGATTATTAACTAAATTCATAGTTTTAATTTAATCATGTCAAAATAAAAAAGGAGATTTCTATGTTTATATATAATTTTAAAATCAATGGTACAAAAGTTTTTAAAATGTTTTTTATATGTGTAGTATTGCTAGTCATTGTGATTTTATGTATTAGTATGTATAAAATTTTTAGTGGAGCAAATTCACAAGGCATTAATTCCGATACATTTGTTGTTTCAGATAATATACATGAGAATGATATTCAAAATATTGACCCAAAAAATTATACAAATGTACTAAAATCTGTGTGTGAAAATATAGATACATATGTTGGTAAAAAAATCAAATTTACAGGTTATGTGTATAGAGTAAATGATTTGTCTTCGAATCAATTTATATTAGCTAGAAATATGTTAATTAAAAATGATTCACAGTATGTAGTTGTGGGTTTTTTATGTGAATTAGATAATGCTAAAGATTTTACTGACGATAGCTGGGTAGAAGTAACTGGAGAAATACAAAAAGGAACATATCATGGTAATGATATGCCCATTATTAAAGTAACTGAAATTATTACAACGAAAAAGCCTAATCAAGAATATGTAAATAAACCAGATGAAACATATATTCCTACTTCTACTGTTTTATGATATTTCACTATTTCTTACTAAATAATCTACATAGGCATTGTAAGCAACATCAAGTAGTTCCATTTTTGTATTAGTTTGTTCATTTACATCTTCGGAACTATAATTTTGATATGCTTCATATGCCTTTTTAAATTCTTCATCTTCTATTGATATTTCTCCTTTTGAAATCTTATCGTTAATATTAGTTTTATACTTCATAGTAGTTTCATTTTCTGCTTGTTTATTTACAACGTAATCTAAATATTCTTCATCAGACATTTCTAATTTTTTTGCAGTTCTCTTATCAGCATCAGTTACTGAAGAAGCATATAAATCTTTTATTGCTTTTTTATCTTCATCTGTCATACCCATATTATTTTTTAGAGCTTCCTGAAATAAAACTTTATCTTTAATTGCTTCTTTTTTTATATCTTCAAATTCTGTTGGATAATTTGCTTTTTGAGATTTATTCACACTATCATTAATATAGGAAATATAGTTTATGTCAAACCTTGTTATTTCCTCTCCATTGACTTTCGCAACAACTTCATGAATATCTCCTTTACTTAAAATATTTGTAGTATTTTTTGAAGATACTATGGTAATAATTCCTACAAAAATACCACAGATAACTAAAAGTACAATTATTGCTGCAATTATTCTTTTATTTTCCATTATGCTTACTCCTTATATATTCATTCTTGAAGGCATTATATATTTAGTATAACAAAATGTCAATATTTTAAAATTTGCTATTTACATTGATGTGATAATGCATTTAATTTTAAGATTTATTATTTACATGAGTCGCTATATGGACAATTAATGCATTTATCTTTTTTCTTATTGATACTATTTTTAACAATAAGATAAATAATAAGTAGTATTGCAATAATGACTAATATATCTGCTAAATGGAGAGTTCCATTTTCTATTCTACTTCCTATTTGATATGTTACAGTTGCCAAGCACCAAGCTAAAAATGTTTGAAAACATACAACTTTCAATAATTTTTTGTTACTTCCTAATTCTCTTTTCATGGCTCCTATAGCTCCAAAACATGGAGCACTAAATAAGTTGAATATCATAAATGCATATGCTGAAGCAGCTGTAAATGAACTAAATATAGTATTATTTCCAAATATTTGACTTCCTTCCCCTACTTCTTCTGAGAATCCTGATATAACAGCCATTGAAGAAACAACTTGTTCTTTAGCAACTAATCCTTGTATTGCAGAAACAGTTGCTCCCCAATTATTTTCTCCAAGTATTGGATAAAATACCCATGAAATTGATTTTCCAATAGATGCTAACATACTATCTTGTATATCCACTCCATATTCAAAATTAAATGAAAATGAAAGTAAAAACCATATTACAATTGAACATATTAATATAACACTTCCTGCTCTTTTTATAAAAGCTATTACCTTGTCCCATACTTCTTTAGCAATATATTTAATGTTAGGTAATTTATATTCAGGTAATTCTGAGATATATGTATTGCTAGTATTTTTAAATACCAATTTTGAAAGTATATATGCTGAAATTATAATTATTGCAATTGCAAAGAAATATAATGAAGCTGAAACTAATCCTGAATTTTCTTTAAAGAAATATCCTGAAAATAAAGCAATAATAGGTAATTTAGCACTACAAGGTATAAATGGTGTTAGCATTGTTGTCATTTCTCTTTCATCTAAGTTTTCAATTATTCTTGTTCCCATAATTCCTGGAACTGAACATCCAGAACCAACAATAAATGGAATAAGGCTTTTTCCACTTAACCCTATCTTTCTGAAAACTCTATCTAATAATAATGCAATTCTTGACATATATCCTGTTGTTTCTAGTAAAGCTATACATAAAAATAATATAATTAATTGTGGCACAAATCCCAATACTGCCCCTACTCCTGCTATTATTCCATCAACAACTAAGCTATTTATTACTTCTGATGTTCCAATAGATTGTAATGTATTTCCTACCCACTCACTAAAAGAGTCCATTATATTAGATACCATATCAACAGTATTACTTCCTATAATTCCTACAGACAAATAATAAACTAAAAACATTATTACTACGAAAATTGGAAATGCAATCCATTTATTTAGAAAAATCTTGTCCAATTTATCTGATAAATCATCTTTAACTGGTTTGTATATTACAGTTTTTTCTCTTACCTTTTCTATAAAATTATATCTTTGTGTAGCGATAATTTCTTCAAAATCTGTATCATATTTTTTAGCAAGTAATCCTGTCATATGTTTAATTTCCTGTGTTTGATATTTATCAAATCTTTCATCTTCTTCTATTAATTTTACTGATAGAAATCTACTATGTCTAATTTTTGAGTCTGATGAATGTAAAATTCCTTGAATAGTAGAAATTAAATATTCTATCTCAACATCATAAATAGGCTTTCTTTTTAATTTGTCTCCTTTTTTAATTTCAGAAATCAACTTATTAATTCCTGTTTCTCTTAGAGCAGATATTTTGCATACTTTTGTTCCTAGCTCTTCTTCAAGATTTTTTTCATCAATTTTTATTCCTTTTTTTTCAAGGATATCTGCCATGTTTAAAGCAACTATAACTTTTGTATCCAATTCCAACAATTGAGTTGTTAAATATAAACTTCTTTCAATTGCTGTTGCATCTACTATATTTATAATAACATCAGGTTTTTCTTTAAAAATATATTCTCTTGCAATTTCTTCTTCGGTACTATATGGACTTAAAGAATAAATTCCTGGTAAATCTACAATTTCATAGTTTGTCCCTTTTATTGTTCCAGTTTTTCTTTCAATTGTTACACCTGGCCAATTCCCAATTTTAGCATTCATACCTGTTAGGCAATTAAATAATGTTGTTTTTCCACTATTTTGATTTCCAACTAAAGCCACCTTCATTATTTAATCACCTCCACTTCAATCTTACTCAAATCAGATTTTCCAATACATAATTCATATCCACGTAATTCAATATCTATAGGGTCACCCATTGGCGCTATCTTCTTTATTTTTACTACCACTCCCCTAGTTAGCCCCATATCTAAAAGATGTCTTCTTGTTTCTTTCTCTTTTATATTTAATTTTATAACTTTAGCTTCTTGTCCAACTTTCAATTTAGATAATTTCATGATATGCCTCCATAATACTTTCATTTATTTATAAATCATGTGTTTAAGAAAATTAAAAATATTTTAAATTTTTATGCTTAGTTAATACTATGCTAAAATAATAAAAAATATTAAAAAGCCAGCAAAGTGCCAGCTATTTAATCAATAGTTCTATTTTTCTTTATTGTAACTGCAATAATTGCAACAACTACAATTGCTGCTAAATATAAAACTGTTTTTATTGTTTCATTATTTTTGCTTTTAATGTATTCTAATGTTTTAAAATTTTTGTCTTCTTCATATATTCTATATTTACATTCATACACATTTCTCTTTTTTTGTTTGATTGTTGTATCGTCCTTTCCAAACTTTTCCTTATCAATATAATCAAGACCACTTTCTTCATAATCATCTACATGAATTTTGAATGTTAACTCTCCAAATGTTTCAGTTCCCTCTTTATAATTCATTTTTAAGCTTTGTGGTACTATTAATGTATAATCATTTACTCCTAAAACTTCAGCAATTGTTTGTTTTTCAATATCTGATGAAAATGTTAAATTGTTTATACTAAAAAATACTATTAATATAGCTATTAATATCAATAAATATATATAATGTTTGACTGAATGAGTTATAATTCTTTTCATAATTGTTCTCCTTAGTTTAATCTACAAAATATTATATATTTAATTAATAAATGTTGTCAATAGAAAAATAAATATGATATACTAAAAAAAATTAGGAGGAAGTTTTATGAGTAAACAAACATTAACTTTTTTAGGAAGAGATGCAGGATTTGGAAACCAAAATAATTCAGCATATGTAGAACTTAATAATAACAGATTTTTATTAATAGACTGCGGATATACCGTATTTAATAAATTAAAAGATAATTTTGATTTATTATCACACTATGATAATGTGCAAGTTGTAATAACACATCTTCATAATGATCATGCAGGAACTATAAGCCATTTAGCTGCTTGTTTATATTTCAAATATAATAAAAAAATTACGATTATAAGCAAATGCAAACATCTTGAAGAATTAATGACAATAACAGGGACTCCAAAAGAAGCTTATGAAATTGTCGACCATGTTGATGATTTGAATTTGAAACTTATTGAAACAAAACATACAGATTATTTAGATGCTTATGGATTTAAAGCTACGATAAATGGAAGAAACATTGTATATACAGGAGATACATATACTTTAGAACCTTTCATTCCATACTTAGAAGATTGTGATGAATTTTATATGGATACATCTCTAAATGGTGAATGTCATGTAAATATAGAAAAAGCTTTACCTTTGTTGAGAGATTTAAAAAATAAAGGTACAGATGTATTTTTAATGCATTTACAAAATAAAGAGAAAATTGAAGAAATAACAAACAAAGAATTTTATACAGAGTAGTATTTTAAAGGAATATTCTAAATAAAAGTTTAACCCACTTAACAATCAGAGATTGACAAGTGGGTCAGCTTTTTGTTTATACATCAATATTATATTTTTTTCTTTTTGTGTAACTTGTATGCAGTAATTTTTCTGCAAGTTCACTTCCTGGTTTTCCTAAATAATCTTTATAAATTTTTTTCAATATAGGATTTTCATGAGATTTTCTAATAGTACTTTTTTCATCAATTGAATATAGTGCATCTGCTCTTAATTTTCTAATATCAACTTCTGAACGAATTTTAGAACTTTTTATCGGTTGACCTCCACCCATTATACATCCTCCTGGGCAAGCCATTATTTCTACAAATTGATAATCTGCTTCGCCATTTGCAATTTGTTCAAGAATTTTTCTTGCATTTCCTAAACCACTTGCAACAACAACTTTTATATCTTTTCCTGCTATGTTAACTGTTGCTCTTTTTATTCCTGCTCCTCCACGCACATCTTCAAATTCTATTTTATCTAAATTCTCACCTGTTAATGTATCTTGTGCAGTTCTAAGAGCTGCTTCCATAACACCACCTGTTGTTCCAAATATAGCTCCTGCTCCTGTTGCTTCTCCCATAGGAATATCGAATTCTTCATTTGGCAAATTAACAAAATCTATATTAGCTTGTTTTATCATTCTAGCAAGTTCTCTTGTTGTAATAACTGCATCAACATCACGAATTCCATCTACTTCCATTTCAGGTCTATCTTTTTCAAACTTTTTAGCAGTGCAAGGCATTACTGAAACTACATACATTTTTTTAGGGTCTATATTTTCTTGTTTTGCATAATATGTTTTTAATATTGCACCAAACATTTGATGAGGTGATTTACAACTTGATAAATGTGACAATAAATCTGGGAAATTAGATTCTATAAACTTAACCCATCCAGGTGAACAAGATGTAATCATTGGTAAATTATCATTTTTAGTAAATCTATCTACAAATTCATTTGCTTCTTCCATTATAGTAAAGTCTGCTCCTGTATTTGTATCAAAAACTTTATCAAATCCTAATTTTTTCAAAGATGTTACCATTTTCCCTGTTACACTTGTACCTATTGGCATACCAAATTCTTCTCCAAGTCCTGCTCTAACTGCTGGAGCTGTTTGTGCAATAACAACTGTATCTGGATCTTTTAATTTTTCCCAAACATTATCTATTTCTTCTTTTTCATGCAAAGCTCCAACTGGACATGCTTTTATACATTGACCACAAAATGTACAATTTACATCATTTAAGCTACAATTTTCTGCTGTTGAAACACATGATTCAAATCCTCTATTTACGCAATCAATTGCTCCTATTCCTTGTACATTTTTACAAGCAGATATACATCTTCTACATAGTACGCATTTATTTGGGTCTCTTACAATTGCTGGTGACAAGTCATCAATTTTTCTTTCAATTCTTTCTCCAGCATATTCAATATTTTCCATATTAAATTGAATTGCTAATTTTTGTAATTCACAGTTTCCAGAACGTATACAGGTTAAACAATCTTGCGGATGATTAGATAATATTAAATCTAACATCATTTTTCTTGCTTCCATCAATTCAGGTGTATTTGTATGTACAACCATTCCTTCTTCTACCATTTGAATACAAGAAGGTATATAGCCTCTTCTTCCTTCAATTTCAACAATACACATTCTGCAATCTCCAACTGCATTAATTTCCTTTAAATAGCATAATGTTGGGATATCTATACCAATTTGCTTTGCAGCTTGAAGTACTGTTGTGAATTTTTTCACTTTAACTTCTTTACCGTCTATAGTTAATGTTACCATATCTTCCATCTTTCTTCTCCTCTTTTAAAGAATTTTGTTAATCAATTAATTATTTAATACATAATTAATTAAATACTTTTTATTAATCATAAATGAATAATATTATTAATCATAAAATATAAATTACTCAAATTCATTTAAGTTTGAAAATCTACGCATAAATTCTAAATATATTTATGGCACCCTTCCGCGTCAAGTTGCGAACTCTTTCCATAAATATATTAAGAATTTCTAGCTTGATTTTCTGCACAATCATTCATTTTCATAATTTATATTTATGATTTATCAAATTGTATTACTACTAACTAATAGCTTTAAATGGACAATTATTCAAACATGTTCCGCACTTAATGCATTTATCTTGGTCAATAATTCTTTTATCTCTGCCTTCTCCCTTAATTGCATTAACAGGGCAACTTCTTTGACATAATCCACATCCTTTACATTTTTCTGGGTCTATTGTAATTTTAGAAATAGCTTTACATTCTGAAGTTCTACAATTTTTGTCAATTGCATGTTCTTCAAATTCATCCTTAAAATATTTCATAGTACTTATTACTGGATTTGGTGCACATTGACCTAATCCACAAACACTAGCTTTTGCAATCATATGGGCTAATTTGTCTAATTTAGTTAGGTCTTCTTTTGTTCCTTTTCCATCACAAAGTCTTTCTAATATTTCTAACATTCTTTTTGTACCGATTCTGCATGGTGTACATTTTCCGCAGCTTTCACTTACAGTAAATTCCAAGTAAAATCTTGCTAGATTAACCATACATTTTGTATCATCCATTATAATCATTCCACCAGAGCCCATCATAGAGCCAATTTCTTTTAATGATTCATAATCGATTGGTGTGTCTAAGTGTTCTTTTGGAATACATCCTCCTGAAGGACCTCCTGTTTGTGCTGCTTTAAAGTCTCTACCATTTGGTAAGCCTCCACCTATGTCATATACAATTTCTCTTAAAGTTGTTCCCATAGGTACTTCTACAAGACCTATATTGTTTACATTTCCTCCTAAAGCAAATACTTTTGTACCTTTTGATTTTTCTGTTCCTATTGCAGAATACCATTCGGCACCATTTAATATTATTTTTGTTATGTTTGCATATGTTTCTACATTATTTATAAGTGTTGGTTTTCCCCATAATCCGCGTTGTGCAGGGAAAGGCGGTTTCAAACGTGGTTGGCCTCTTTTTCCTTCAATGGATTCTAATAATGCTGTTTCTTCTCCACATACAAAAGCTCCTGCACCTAATCTAATTTCTATATCAAAACTAAAGTCTGTATCAAATATATTTTTACCTAGTAAACCATAATTTCTTGCCTGTTCTATTGCTATTTTTAATCTTTGGACAGCTATTGGATATTCAGCTCTAACATAAATATATCCTTTATCTGCACCTATAGCATATCCTGCTATTGCCATTGCTTCTAACACACAATGAGGGTCACCTTCAAGAATACTTCTATCCATAAATGCACCAGGGTCACCTTCATCTGCATTACACACTACATATTTTTGTTTACCTTCAACTATTTTTGTAAGCTCCCATTTTTTGCCTGTTGGAAAACCTGCTCCTCCACGTCCACGTAGACCAGAGTCTGAAATTACTTTTATAACTTCATCTTGGCTCATTTCTTTTAATACTTTTTCAATTGCTTTATATCCGTCAAAAGCTATGTATTCATCTATATTTTCAGGATTGATTATACCGCAATTTTTAAGTGCTATTCTTTTTTGCTTTTTATAGAAATTAAGGTCATCTAATCTATTTACCATTTTTCCGTCTACATCTTTACAAAGTAATCTTTCAACCTTTTTCCCTTCAACAATATGTGTTTGTATGATTTCTTCACAGTCTTCAGGGTTAACCATTGCATAAAAAGTATCTTCAGGTCGAATTATAACAATCGGACCTTTTGCACAAAGTCCAAAACAACCTGTTTTGATTACTCTAACATTTTCTATATTTTTTTCTTTTATTATTTTTTTAAAGTTTTCAAGAATCTTTGGTGATTTTGAAGATGTACACCCAGTTCCATGGCATACAAGAATATGTTTTTCTCTTGTGTCTGCACTTGTATTAACGCGTAAATCTAACTCTTTTCTTTTTTCTTCTCTGATTTTATGTATTTCTTCTACCGTTTTCATATATTTCCTCCTTATAAAATATTTATGGCATACCTACTTGTGCTAAGTAATAACATTTTATTTTCTCTTACTTTTTATTTTCTAATTCATCTAAAACTTGATCAAGTTTTTGTACTGTAGCTTTTCCGTAAACCTCTCCATTCACTGTAAATACTGGAGCTAAACCACATGCACCAACACATCTAGTTTCATCTAATGAAAACATTCCATCTTCTGTAGTTTGTCCAGGTTCTATTTTTAATCTTTCTTTTAATCTATCTAAAATCTTTTGAGAACCTTTAACAAAGCATGCTGTTCCTAAGCATACTGATATTGTATATTTTCCTTTTGGTTCTAATGTGAATCTTGAATAGAATGTTATAACTCCGAAAATTTCTGCCATAGGCATTTTTAAAAATCCTGATAATTGTAATTGAGTATATTTTGGAATATAGCCGAAGTGTTCTTGAACTTCATTTAGTATTTGAATTAAATTGTCTTTTTCTGGTTTATATGTTTTGTAGATTTCCTTCAAAAAATCATCTTGAATTTTTTGACTACATTTTGTTTCATTCATAATTAATCTCATTCCTTTCTAAGGCACAAATATTGTAATTATTTTTAACCTTTTCCTCCATTTAATAATATGTTATATAAAACTAAATTAATTATAACAAAACAAAGTTTTTTATACAATATTTTTTCTTAAAAATTTAATTGAAAATTACGGAAATCTTGACAAAATTGTCGAAAAATGAGAAGGTATTTGAATTAATACTTGGATTTGGTCAAGCTGAATATGTTGGACCTGCAGGAAAAAAAGAATAAGAATTTTAAAAAAGAGGACCAGTAATTATACTGATCCTCCTTTTGACATATATAGCAAAATTTCTGAGTATCTATCTAGAATTTTTAATTGCATTTTTTAGTAGAGTACTTTTTGTTTTATTCTAAATATTTTTTTAAGAATTTTCCTGTATAAGATTTTTCATTTGCACATACTTCTTCAGGAGTACCTGTTGCAATAACTTCTCCTCCTGCATCTCCCCCTTCAGGTCCTAAATCAATAATGTGGTCACATGTTTTTATTAAATCTAAGTTATGTTCTATTACAATTATACTGTTTCCTGTATCAACTAACCTTTGCAAAATTTTTACTAATTTATGAACATCTGCAATGTGAAGTCCTGTTGTTGGTTCATCTAAAATATATAAAGTTTTTCCAGTAGCGCGTTTTGATAATTCTGTTGCTAGTTTAACACGTTGAGCCTCTCCTCCTGATAGAGTTGTAGAAGGTTGTCCTAATTTTATATATCCTAAACCTACATCAAACAATGTTTGCATTTTTTGTTTTATTCTTGGTATTTTATCAAAAAATTCTAAAGCTTCTTCAACTGTCATATCTAATACATCTGCAATAGTTTTTCCTTTATATTTTACTTCTAATGTTTCTCTATTATATCTTTTACCTTTACACACTTCACAAGGTACATATACATCTGGTAAAAAGTGCATTTCGATTTTATGCACACCGTCACCTTTACAACTTTCGCATCTTCCTCCTGGTACGTTAAAACTAAATCTTCCTTTTTTATATCCTTTCATTTTAGCTTCTTCTGTTACTGCAAATATGTCACGTATCATATCAAACACACCTGTATATGTTGCAGGGTTTGAACGTGGAGTTCTTCCAATAGGAGATTGGTCAATATTAATAATCTTGTCAATATTTTTTAATCCTTTTACAGATTTGCATTTACCTGGTTTTTCACTTGCTCTATTTAATTCTTTTGCAATTGTTTTATATAATACTTCATTTACTAATGTTGATTTTCCAGAGCCTGAAACTCCTGTAACACAAGTAAATAATCCTAAAGGAAAACTTACATTTATATTTTTTAAATTGTTTTCTGTAGCTCCTTGAACTTCTATTGTTTTTGATTTTACAAATTTTCTTCTTTTTTTAGGAACTTTTATTTTTTTATTTCCACTTAAATATTGTCCAGTGATGGATTTTTTTACTTTTTTAACTTCTTCTGCAGTTCCTTGTGCCATTACTTTTCCGCCATGAGCACCTGCTCCTGGTCCAATGTCTATTATTTGGTCTGCTGCATACATTGTATCTTCATCATGCTCTACAACAATTAATGTATTTCCCAAGTCTCTTAATTTCTTTAATGTAGCAAGTAATTTGTCATTATCTCTTTGGTGTAGTCCTATGCTTGGTTCATCTAAAATATATAGAACTCCTGTTAATCCAGAACCTATTTGAGTTGCTAGACGTATACGTTGTGCTTCTCCTCCTGACAAGGTTCCAGCACTTCTTGATAAAGTTAAGTACTCTAAGCCAACATCCATTAAAAATTGTAAACGTTTATCAAGTTCTTTTAATATTTGTTCTGCTATCATTTGTTGAGTTTTATTTAATTTCAATTTTCTTAAAAAGTTTTGTATTTTATTTATTGACATTTCTGTCAATTGATTTATATTTTTATTATTTATTTTTATTGATAGAATTTCTTTTTTAAGTCTTGCACCTTTACATGTTGGACAATCTGAATTACTCATGTACATTTCATAAAAATCTCTCATTCCTTGAGATTTTGTTTCACTATGACGTCTTTCAAGTGTTGGTAGCACTCCTTCAAATGGTGCTGTGAATTTCCTTACTCCTGCATATGATTCATATTCAAAATCGATTTCTTCATCACCTGTACCATATAAAATTTTATCTAAAAATTTACGAGGAAGCTTTTTGATTGGAACACTAATATCTACACCATAATGTCTACCAATACTTTCAAAATACATTTTAGCCATAGTGTCTCCACGCTTCATAGTGCTTGCTCCAAATGCTTTAACTCCATCATAAAGAGTTTTATTTTTATCAGGAATAATTAAATCTTCATCCATTTTCATTAGATAACCTATACCTAAACAACTTGGACATGCACCAAATGGATTATTAAATGAAAACATTCTTGGTGTAATTTCAGGGAAACTAAATCCACAATCTGGACAAGCATAATTACAACTATATACTTTTTCTTCTTTTCCAACTATGTCAATTGTTACAATATTATCTGCATGTTTTAATGCAGTTTCAACAGACTCTGTTAATCTACTTCTAATTCCCTCTTTAATTACTAATCTGTCTACTATTAAATCTATATTATGCTTTTTATTTTTTTCTAATTTGATTTCATTAGAAAGTTCATAAACTTCTCCATCTATTTTTGCTCTTACAAAGCCTTCTTTTTGGTATCCTTCTAATTGTTTTACAAATTCCCCTTTACGGCTACGTACAATAGGAGCAAGCACTTGTATTCTTGTTCCTTCTTTTAATTCTAATATATTATCAATAATTTGGTCTATTGATTGTTTTTCTATTTTTTTACCACAATTAGGGCAATATGGAATTCCTATTCTTGCATATAATAAACGGATATAATCATATATCTCTGTAACAGTTCCAACAGTAGAACGAGGATTTTTAGAAGTTGTTTTTTGGTCTATTGAAATTGCTGGCGATAGACCTTCGATTGACTCTACATTTGGCTTCTCCATTATTCCTAAAAATTGTCTTGCATATGAAGATAAACTCTCTACATACCTTCTTTGCCCTTCTGCATATAAAGTATCAAAAGCAAGTGAAGATTTACCAGAGCCAGAAAGTCCTGTAACTACAACTAATTTATCTCTTGGTATTTCTAAATTTATATTTTTTAAATTATGTTCTTTTGCCCCTTTTATAATTATTTTATCGTTGTCCATTTTTTAACCATTCTCCTCAATTAAAATTTATAAAGATTAATAATCCAACAAAAATATTATAGCACATCAAGTTACAAAAAAACAAGCAAATAGCCACATTTAAGGTTTTCAATATTTTACAAAGAAAAAGGAAGCTATTTTCAAGCTTCCTCATTCTTTTCCTCCTCACGTTTTTCCTTGAAATTCTTCTTAATTTCATCAAACCAATCACTTACTGCTAAATTAACACATACTATTATTGAAAAGGCAATTGCTCCTATAATGCCTCCTATCCAAAAATTTATTTTAATGTTCATAATTTCTGTAACAACAATTCCTGCAAAGTAAACCATAAAAAGAATTATAAAAATACTAAAAGCACAAACTGCTATATCTTTTACAGTAGATTCAGATTTTCTATTCATTTTGTCTCCTTGTTCTAATTGTAATTATTGTGAGGAGGAAAGACTATACGTCTACCTATATATATTATACCATATTTTACACAAAAACTCAATCAAAAGCAGTCATCTCAACTGTTTTGTCATTTCTTAAAGTATCTTCAAATTCAACTTTGCTACCATATTTAATAATTATCGGAACATATTTCGAAAGCTCTACTCCTTCTATTTTGTTTTTTATGCTCTTTGTTCCTGGTATTACAACTGCATTTTCAGGAATTATGATTTGTCCTTTTTCATTTGGCTTAATAATAGTTCCATTTACATTGTCATATACTGGTGTACTTCCTGTAATTGTAACTCCTGCTGCTATTATAGCACCTTTCTTTACTATTGTTCCTTCAGTGATTTGAGAACCTGCACCAACAAATACATTGTCTTCTATTATAGTTGGATAAGCTCCAACTGGTTCTAGCACTCCGCCAATTACTACACTTGCTCCTATATGAACATTTTTGCCTATTTGTGCACATGAACCAACAATTACTAAAGAGTCAATCATTGAACCATCATCTATGTATGCTCCGATATTAGCATAAGATGGTGGCATAAAAGTTACTCCTTGTCCTAAATAAACACCATCTCTAATTGAAACTGTTGAAGAAGCTTTTCTTACTTTTTCTTCAAGAATTACTTGCCTTTCTCCCATTGTATCCTTATCTATTGAACCATCTTCAAATTCTTTTATTTCTCCGTATTTGAAACCTAGTAAAATAAATTGTTTTACCCATTTATTAACTATCCATTCTTCATTTTCTTTAGAGGCTACTCTTATTTTTCCTATATTTAACTCTTGTTTAAATTCTTTCCATACTGGCAAAAATTCCTCTCTTGTTAGCTTCTCTTGTTCTAATATTTTTATATACTTTTCCATATCATTGCCTCCTTATGTTTGAATTGTATCATATTCTACCTTTAGATACAACAAAATTTTGGCAAAAAGAAAAGGAAGCTATTTTCAAGCTTTCTCATCTATTTGTGATTTAATCATTCAAATTTTCTAATTCCTTAATTTTATCACGTAATTCTGCTGCTTGTTCAAATTCCATTTTAGCAGCATGCTCTAGCATTTCATCTGTCAATCTTGCTATAACATCTACAATATCCTCTTCTTTTTCAAGTTTATATTCAACCGCAATATCCTCAACTTGAGTAGCTTTAATAGAATCACGTATATCTTTTCTAATTGTTTGAGGCTTAATATTATGTTTTTCATTATATTCTTTTTGTATACGTCTTCTTCTATTTGTTTCACTTATTGCTTTTTCCATTGATTCTGTAAGTTCATCTGCATACATTATAACAGTTCCATCTGTATTTCTAGCAGCACGTCCAATTGTTTGAATTAATGAACGTTCTGAACGCAAAAAGCCTTCTTTGTCAGCATCTAATATTGCAACAAGTGAAACTTCTGGAATATCTAAACCTTCTCTTAATAAATTTATTCCTACTAATACATCATATTTTCCTAAACGTAAATCTCTTATTATTTCCATTCTTTCCAGCGCTTTTGTATCAGAATGCATATATGCTACTTTCATATCTAATTCTTTTAAATATTTAGATAAATCTTCAGCCATCTTTTTTGTTAATGTTGTAACTAAAACTCTTTCATGTTTCTCTGCCCTAATTCTTATTTGTTCGATCAAATCATCTACTTGATTAGTAACTGGCTTAACTTCTATTTTAGGGTCTAACAATCCTGTTGGTCTTATTATTTGTTCAATAACATTATCTTTACTATGTTCTTTTTCGTAATCTGCAGGTGTTGCTGAAACAAAAATACATTGGTTAATTCTTTTTTCAAATTCATCAAATTTTAAGGGTCTATTGTCAAAAGCTGAAGGTAAACGAAAGCCATATTTTACTAATGATTCTTTTCGTGCTCTATCTCCATTATACATAGCTCTAACTTGTGGTATAGTTGCATGTGATTCATCAATCATTAATAAGAAGTCTTTTGGAAAATAGTCAAATAGTGTATATGGTGGACTTCCTGGTTTTCTTTGACTTATGTGTCTAGAATAATTTTCAATTCCAGAACAAAAGCCAGTTTCTTTCATCATTTCTAAATCAAAATTGGTTCTCTCCTCTATCCTTTGCGCTTCTATTAATTTATTTCTATCTTTAAAATATTTAATTCTTTCTTCTAATTCCTCTTCAATCGTAACAGCTGCTAAATCCATTTTTTGTTTGTTAGTTACATATTGAGATGCAGGTGGAATTAATACGTGATTTCTAATACCTATGCTTTTTCCTGTTAATGGATTTATTTCACTTATCTTTTCAATTTCATCTCCCCAAAATTCAACTCTTATTGCAGATTCGCTTTGTGAAGACGGATAAATTTCCATTATATCTCCTTTAGCTCTAAAACTTCCTCTTTGAAAATCTATTTCATTTCGTGTATATTGCATACTAACTAATTTTTTCATAACGAATTCTCTTGATTTAGCCATGCCTGGTCGCAATGATAAAGTCATCTCTTCATAATCAATCGGGTCACCTAAGCCATAAATGCATGAAACAGATGCTACTACTATTACATCTCTTGTTTCAAATAATGATAAAGTTGCAGAATGACGCAATTTGTCTATTTCATCATTTATAGAGGAATCTTTTTCTATATAGGTATCTGTTGAAGCAATATAACTTTCAGGTTGGTAATAGTCATAATATGAAACAAAGTATTCAACGTTATTCTCAGGAAAGAACTCTTTGAATTCGGAATATAGCTGTCCTGCTAATGTCTTGTTATGTGCTAATATCAATGTTGGTCTTTGCACTTTTTGAATTATATTCGCCATAGTGAAAGTTTTTCCAGAGCCTGTAACCCCTAGTAAAGTTTGGAATTTCTTGCCTTCCTCTATTCCCTTACTTAAATATTCAATTGCTTCTGGTTGGTCACCAGTTGGTTTGAAATTTGAATGTAATTTGAACATATTTCCTCCCCATAAATATTTTTTCTTCGATGTTATATTTTTGCAAATCCACTCAAAATATGGTATAATGTAAATGTATTCAAATGTTGGATACTCAGATTGGAAACTTTCAATCTGACGGTCAAAACGATTCAAAAAGAAAGTGAGGTTTTATGCTTAGATTTTTAGGTATCGTTCTATTTTTGGCCATTTTATTTGGGACTCCTGTAGGAGCATTTGTTTTCTTTATCATGATAGCCTTATTTATAGGCTGGATGGTTCTCAGAGTTTTGGGCTTTGTTGCCTATAGGATACTTCTCCCAATTGAGATTATTCGGTGGTTTTTTCACCGACATTAATCCCTAGAGTGAAACTTGTTTTTTAGATTTCAAGTTTCACTCTTTTTTGTTGTATATTATGTTACAGATAAAGTAATTTTGCTTTTTTGTTTCAATATGAAGTATTTTTTATTCTTTTTGATATTCTTCTTTTGTTTGTCGAAAGATATTATTTATTTGTTTCATTGCTTCAGTTCTTTCATTTTTGTCCACATTATTATAAATTTTCCTAAATTCTTTCACATCTATTTTTTGCTTATTTTTTTCTGTTTCTATGCTACTTTCTTTATCATTCATTAACTCTTCTTTTATTTTTTCTACTTTTTGACTAAAGCTTTCTCCTTCTGGAATATTTTGATTTATAGTGACTTGATTATTATGACACTTTTGTTCTATTTCCTGTGACAATCTTTTCATTTCATCTTCATCATTTGATTCTTGTAATTTTAGTTCCATAATAGCTACTTCTCTTGCTTCTTTTTCTAAGCATTTGTCTATATCTACAATAACTACAGGCAATTCTTCATTCCAATCTTCATATGCTTGTTTTATTTCATCAGTATTTTCTATTTTACCATTTGATTTAAAAGCAATAATGTAACTAGGCTGTTTTTTTTCTCCACCTTGTATTCTTCTATAATCAACTTCATTATATTTGTTAGTTTCATTAATTAACTCATTTTTAGAATAATATTTTTCATTACGAAAGCCTCTTGCTCCAGGTACAAAAGCTTCTTGAGTTGAAAAATAATCAGTAGGTCCTGCTAATACTAAAGAATCTTCTTTCATATCTGTAAATCCATAACAAACATTTTTCCTAGGAGCAGTTGCTACCATATCATTTCTTATTATGCTAGTACAAAATTGTTGAGTTCCAAGTGACAACATATTCCAATTTTCCTTATAATTATTATCATTTTTCATTACATTTGAAAATGCTCCAACTGAATGTATTATCATATTAAAGTCTGTTCCTGCATCATACACATTTAATCCGTGTAATTCTTCTATCTTATCAGTTTGTTTATCTGGATTTTCTTTTGGATCAAATAACCCTTTATTATACATTTTACAATATTCTGTCTTTAAATCTCTTTGTATTTCTGCTTTATCAATAAGAAAGCCACAATCCTCCATTTGCTCGTATAGTTTATTACGAAATTCTTTATTAAACTTACATTCTTTTATAATCTTTAGACTTTCAATATACTTTTTTAAACCTTCATCTTCTATTTGCTCTATATCTTTATATTTTAAAAAACTATAAACATTAGTAAAATCATGACCAAATATTTTCAATGTTATTGCATTTATTTTATCATTTACTTTGCTTTCAGAATTGTAAAACATTTCGTCGCATTTTTCTTTTTTTATTTGTTCAAAATTTTCCACATCCTCCAAAGTCTTTAAGTTTAATATATTTTCATTTTGTAATATTGCAGTTAGCTTTGTTAAGTTAATATTATCAAAATCTTCAATGTTATTTATTAATTCATCATATTCTTTTTTTTCAATCGTATATAAGATACTGTGTGCTATTACTGTCCACTCATCAGTATTATTTCTTGTAGTAAAATTATCTATACATCTATAAAATAGTTCATATTCTTTTTCTGATAAATTTAAAATCTGTTTTTGTTCCTCTGGATAATTACTTAGTAAGTTAATTTTATCTTTTCCAAGAGTATTAATGTATTTATCATCCAATATTTCAAAGTTAATTTCTGATAAAACTTCATCATTTTTTTTGTTTAAATTATTTAATATTTCTATTACTTCTTGCTTTACTCCTATTTTGTTTAAATTTTCAAAGATTTCCTCTTTATCTTTGAGAGTTTGAATTATAATTATCTTATTACTTTGTCCTTCAATTTTTTCCATCAATTTTATCTTTGTATCATGATCTTCAATAGAACTAATAATTATTGCTTTATTTTTCTCTGATTCTATATTATCCAAAAGTTCTAATTTATGTGTTTCATCTAGAGTGGTAATAATAAAAGTTTTAAACTGCTCATCTTTTAATTTATTCAATCCTTCTAACTTTTTTTCATTGCTTTCTAAATCAAATAGTAATTGTGCCTTATATTCTTCATCTACTAAAACATCTAGCATTTTTATTTTTTTATCTTCATTTTCTAATTGTTCAATTACATTTAATTTATAATAATCATCTGTTAATTTACTTAATGCTTCTATTTTATCATCATCATTCAATGTTTCTATTACTTGTTCTCTGTAATAATCACTTTCTAATTTATCCAATGCTTTTATCTTATTTTTGACATCGTTAAACCTATTAATTGCTTCTATTTTATCATCAGTTTTTTCTAATTTGTCTAATGCTTCTATTTTTTTATCTTCATCATTTATAGAATTTACTATATGGACTTTACATTTATATAAACTATCATACTCATATTCTTCATCTAATAGTTGAATTTTTTCGTCATCACTTTTTAAAGAAACTATTACTTCTACTTTTTCATCATCTCTAAGAAAATATTTTTTCTTTATTACACTGATTTTCATTTCATCATTTTCTATTAATTGTAATAATTCTGTTTTACGTTTGTTTAATTTATTCACTACTTCTAGCTTTGCTTCATCACTTTTTAATGTTTTTGCTATTTCAAAAACATTGTCATCATTAAAAAAATAATTTTCTCTTAAATAATCTAATTTTTTATCATCACTTTGCAATGATTTTATTATTTTTGTTTCATATTCAGGATTACCAATTTCTTCTTTTATCTTTTTTAGTTTTTCATCGTCACTGTATTTTTGTATAATTTCTTCTACTTCTTCATCTGTAATCTTTTTAATTTCTTCTACATTTTCTATTAAATTTTCCTTAATGTAAATGTTTCCATTTAATAACCATTTGACATCATAATATTCTCTAATTTCTATAGGTATTTGTTGTTGTATATCTTTATATAAATTACTCATTATTTGCTCATACTCAAACCCATCAAAGTCATATAAATTTTCTTTAACAAGTATTTTTTGTTTTAGATTTTGACTACTTACAAACTCTACAATTTCAACTGTTTTTCTTTCTTTAAGCTTTTCAAAAAATTCATCTATCATTTGTTTATCCATTTTTTAT
Organism: uncultured Clostridia bacterium; assembly: GCA_947623285.1. GTDB lineage: Bacteria > Bacillota > Clostridia > TANB77 > CAG-508 > CAG-269. The sequence goes on from CANQGP010000004.1 coordinate 43,761, forward strand.
CTCCTTTACTTTCAAAGCTCAAATTTAGTAAAAGACTTTATCTTTCTTTATTTTCTTCTACTTTATTATTTTGATTATTTTCTTTTTTATATTCATCGTATAACTCTAATACTTTTTCTGCGTTTTTTACTATAGTCTCCTTTTTTTTATTATAACTTTCATTATCCATAACTTTTTCCTTTCTTCTTTTAATATTATAATTTTCTTATAAATTCCATTATTTCATTTGCAAGTATTTCTTCTTTGTTATGATATCCATGGTCTGCACCATAAATAAAGTTTATATCTGCATTTTCATTTTTTATTATGCTTCTTATTTTTGGCACATATTGATCAGCATCTTGTAATATTAATTCTTGTACATTTCCCCATCTCATAAATAATGGAATATTTATATTATTTAATATTTCTAAATTTTCGTCTTTTATTGTATTTATAAAATCAAATTCTTCATAGTTAGTTGTATATTGTAAAAAAGTTCTTGGGCTTATCGGATGTATAAAACTATCTTTTGGCATAAAACTTATTTCTTCTCCATTTTCTATTTTTTCTTGTGCCATTTTTATATAATTTTTAGATTTATCTTTTAAATAAAATTGTAGTACTGTTGGTATATCAACTAATGACAATAAAATTAAAGATTTGATATTTGCTAAAATCTCCAAATTGTTGTCTTTTAATAATTTATTATACGTATAAACTACTTTTGTGCTTCCTAAACTGTGTCCTTGTAAATATATTTCTGTGTATCCTAATTCTTTCATTTTATTGATTGCACCAATAATGTCATGATGACATTCTAATACATCTTCAAAAGCCATTCCTCCTAAAAATTTTTTATGATTTTTTCTGATATATCTTGTTATGTCTGAACCTCTATTATTAAAACAAAAATAATCAATTTCATTTTTGTTTGCTTTTTTAGCAATTACCTCATCTCTTTTTTTAAAGCAATTACTAGTCATTCCATGAACTGCAATAATTATTTTGTCTGTTTTTTTTGTTGATTTATATAATAAACCTGTTAATTCAGCATTATCTGTTGCTAAAAAATTTATTTTTTCCATATATATCCTTCCTTCCCTAACTATGCAATAAATATATCATATTTATTGCAAAAAGTACATTGATTTTTGTAATTTTGTGTTATAATATAATCAAATTTAAAAAAGGAGAAAAAATGAAAAATTTTATTATAGTAGTAATTATAAAAATAATGCATATAGTTTTAAAAATCTTTGGTAAAAATGGCGGTAATCTATTAGGGAAACTTGCTTATGAATGGAATCCAAATATTTTTAAATATTTTAAAATCGAGTGTCCTATTGTTGCTGTTACAGCGACCAATGGTAAAACAATGACAAATAATGCTATTGGTCACATATTTAAAACTGCAGGTAAAAAAGTTATAAGTAATGTTGAAGGTAATAATATGGAAACAGGTATACTTTCTACTTTGTTAAAAAATTGTACTTTAACAGGAAAGCTTAATGCTGACTTTCTTGTTTTTGAAGTTGATGAAGGATATGTTCCAGTTGTGTTTAAAGATTTAAAATTAGACACACTTGTAATATTAGATTTCTTTAGAGATCAACTTGACAGAAATGGTGAAGTGGAAACATTAATCTTAAAAATAAATGACTTTTTAAAAACTTATAATGGTAATCTTGTATTAAACAATGATGATCCTAATGTAGCAAGACTTGGAAAGGCTAATCCGGAAAATACTAATATTAAATATTTTAGTGTTGAAAAATATGATTTTGCAACAGAGAAAATCAAAGAAGCTGGTGAAGGAAAATATTGTCCGTTTTGTAATACAGAATTAAAGTATGAATATTATCAATATTCTCATATAGGCAAATTTGTATGTCCTAATTGTGATTTTGGTAATAATAAAATTACAACTTTAGCAACAGATATAGATTTAAAAAATAGAAGTTTTAAAGTTGATGATATTACTTATAACATACGTTTTAATAGTATTTATAACATTTATAATTTTACAGCTTGTGTATGTGTTGCTTCTATTTATAATATTGAATCTGAAACTATAAAAAATGCACTTTCAACTTTTGTTTTAAATAACGGAAGGCTTGAAGAAGTTGAAATTAATGGAACTCCTACTGTTATAAATCTTGCAAAGAATCCAACAGGTGCAAATGTAAGCCTTCGCATTTTGAATGAAGATGATGAAGAAAAAGAATTACTATTTGTATTAAATGATAATATTGCAGATGGTTTTGATGTTTCTTGGATATGGGATATTAACTTTGACAAGTTAAATAATGTTTCTCGAATAATCACATCTGGTAAGCGTGCATATGATATAGCCATACGAATTAAAACAAGCGGCTATCCTGCTTCTAAAATAGAGCCTTATTTATCTCTATCAGATGCGGTAAACAGCTTTTACTCTAATAATATAAAAAAATATGTAATTGCAAATTACACTTCATTACAACCAACAAGAAAAGAAATATTTAAACATAAATAACGGAGGAAATTATGAAAGAATTAAAAATACTGTATTTGTATCCTGATTTGTTAGAATTATATGGGGATTATGGAAATATTCAAGTTTTAAAATATCGTTTGGAAAAAAGAGGTTTTAAAGCTATTATAGATAAATATTGTATTAATGATGATGCCCCAGATTTCAATTCTTATGATTTAGTATTTGCTGGTGGTGGTGCTGATAATGAACAAAGTATATTATCAAAAGATTTAATAAAATATAAAGATGATATAAAAAAAGCAGTTCAATCAGGAGTATTTTTCTTACTTATATGTGGAGCTTATCAACTTTTTGGTAAATATTATAAAGGTGTTGAAGGAAATATAGTAAATGGTCTTGCTGTTTTTGATTATTACACAGAAGCTATTGAAGATAGAAAAAAAAGATGTATTGGCAATATCGTAATCTCTGCAAATTTAAATGGTAAAGAAACTAAAGTAATTGGATTTGAAAATCATGGAGGTCAAACATTTGATATTAATACTTCATTTGGAAAAGTCTTATATGGTAATGGAAATAAATTTGGTGATTCTCAGGAAGGATTTATGACAGAAAATGTTATCGCTACTTATCTACATGGACCTTTACTTTCAAAAAATCCAGAAGTTGCAGATTATATTATAAAATATTGTTTAGATAGAAAGTATAATGAAAATTTAATTCTTGAGAAGTTAGATGATACTTTTGAAACTTTATGTCGTAATCAATTATTAGAAATATTTAAGGACTCTCAATAGGAGAGTCCTTTTTAGGTACACTTTATCGCCTAGTATAGTTAAATATTACATTATTAAGAATTACACATTTTATATCTTGTACATTATTTTCTTTATAAATGTAATATCCAACTGCACCATGAATAAGTTCATATGTTCTATCTAATATTATGGTATCATTAACGACACCATGTTTTTTAAAGAACCGTGAATAGGTTGAATATTTTGATGATTTACGATATCCCCTTCCTACTCCTTTTCTTCCATTTACTTTTATGCAAGATAACGGAATAGTAGATATCATTTCATCTGGTAGCAACGTTTTATTACATTCTAATCTTTTTATGTCTTCTTTACGTTGCTTTTTTTGAAATTTCGTAATTTCAAATTCACTTATACCATTTTCTTTCATCTTTTTAGATTCAAGAGTTGTTTTTAAAGAATTACACCCTTTTTTACAGTTACATCTACAGTGTGTTACTATTAAATTTCCTTCAACAGTACAAATAAGTTCACCATCAATGTACTCAGAGTGACATCTTCCTGGTATAGATATTCCACCTAATGCTCTTGGCACAACATGATCTATATTCATGTTACCACATTCAATTATTCCTCCACATAATGGACAAATCAATTTTCCATCATGTTCGGATTTATTTAATTGAATGGTTATCCACCGTGCGAACTCTTCTAAAGAAGATTCATACGGTAGTATTACGAGTTGTTCTCCTGCGGAGTTTTTCTCAATCTTTACTATACTAGACTTTTTGTTGCCAAAATTAAATGTACCTTCCAAATCAATTGGTAACAACAAATCGTATTTTTTTATTTCGCCTGTCACACGTTTCATTTGCTAGTTACCTCCTAACTAGTATTAATATTATTATACTGTATTAATGGAAAAATAGCAACTCTTTTTGACAAGAATTGCTATTTTTCTACTTTTGTATCTTGTAAATTCATTTGTATTTTTTTAAATTTATCATAAGTGTAATACTCTTTGTTTTATTTCTTTTGTTTTTCCTACATTCCAGAAGTTCTCTCCTAGATATCCGCATGTTCTTCTCGTTACATTCATTTTTCCTTTGTCTTTGTTTCCACAGTTCGGACATTCCCATTCTAGGTCATCATTAATAATGATTTCTCCGTCAAATCCACAAACATGACAATAATCAGATTTCGTATTAAATTCAGCATATTGAATATTATCATATATGAATTTTACAACTGTTTCCATTGCACATAAATTGTGTGCCATATTTGGAACTTCTATATAAGAGATTGCTCCCCCTGTAGACATTGATTGGAATTCGCTTTCAAATCTTAATTTTTCAAAAGCATCTATCTTTTCTCTAACATCGACATGATATGAGTTTGTGTAATATCCTTTATCTGTAACATCTTTTATTTCTCCAAAACGTTCTTTATCTATTCTAGCAAATCTATAGCATAAACTTTCTGCTGGAGTGCCATATAAAGCAAATCCAAGTCCAGTTTGTTCTTTCCATTTTTTTACAGCTTTTTGTAAACGTTTCATTACCTTTATTGCAAAGTCATGACCTTTTTTTGAAGTATGTGATTCTCCTGTCATAAGCTTAGTTGTTTCATAAATTCCTATATATCCTAAAGATATAGATGAATATCCATTTTTCAATAATTTATCTATAGTTTCACCTTGCTCTAATCTAGCTATAGCTCCGTATCTCCAATGAATAGGGCTTGTTTCAGCTTTTGTTCCAAGTAATGCATAATGTCTACACATTAGAGCTTCATAACAAATTTCTAACCTTTCATTTAGTAGTCTCCAGAACTTATCCTCATTTCCGTCTGCAACTATTGCTACTTGTGGTAAATTTATACTTACTACCCCTTGATTAAATCTTCCTTCAAATTTATATTTTCCATTTTCATCTTTCCAAGGAGCTAAAAAGCTTCTGCAACCCATTGGACTAAATACATTTCCTTCATAATTCTCACGCATTTTTTTTGCTGAAATATAATCTGGATACATTCTTTTTGATGAACATTTAACGGCCAATTTTGTTAAATAATCATATTTGCCACCTTTTAAACAATTATGCTCATCCAAGACATATACTAATTTTGGAAATGCTGGTGTGATATATACTCCTGCTTCATTTTTAATGCCTTGATATCTTTGTTTTAATATTTCTTCAATAATCATAGCATTTTCTTCAATATATGGGTCATCTTTTTCAAGATTTAAGAATAAGGTTACAAAAGGAGATTGTCCATTTGTTGTTATTAGAGTATTAATTTGATATTGTAGTGTCTGAACTCCAGCAGATAACTCGGCTTTTAACCTATCCATAATCAAATCATCTATAATTTCTTGTGATAATTTTCCTTTATACTTTTCTTTTATTTCCTTTTCAAATTTATCTTTACTTTTTCTTAAATATTTTCCTAAATGTTTTAAATCAACTGATTGACCTCCATATTGATTGCTTGCTACTGTTGCAATTATTTGAGTTACTATAGTACAAGCAACTCTAAAACTCTTTGGAGTCTCTAACATTTTTCCATTTATAACAGTTCCATTATCTAACATATCTTGTATATTGATTAAACAACAATTAAATATTGGTTGTACAAAATAATCCATATCATGAAAATGTAAAATACCTTCTTCATGTGCTTTACTCAATTTTTCAGGTAATAAAATTCTTTTGGTTAAATCTCTTGAAACTTCTCCAGCAATATAATCTCTTTGAGTTGATGCAAGCATAGTATTTTTATTAGAATTCTCTTCAGCTAGTTCTTTGTTTTCGTTTCTAATTAAACCTAAAATTGATTCATCTGTTGTGTTTTGTTTTCTAACTAATTGTCTTGTATATCTGTAAACAATATATTTTTTTGCCAACTCAAACTTTTGTATAGCCATTAATTTTTGTTCTATTATATCTTGAATATCTTCAACTAAAATTCTCTTTTTGCCTAATTCTTCTATATATTTAACAATTTCATTAATTTCATCATTATTTGCTCTTAATTTTGGTCTAACTTCTTTATTTGCTTTTTTTATTGCTGTAATTATTTTTTCTCTATCATAATCAACAGCTCTTCCGTCTCTTTTAATAACTTTCACTACCTGTTACCTCCTTTGTTCAGATATGTTAATTATATACTAAGAATTATTTTTTTCTGTTGCAAAAGCGACAAATTATGCTTTGAATGTCTGTTTGCTTTTTTAGTTGAATTTTTTCATTTATTTATTCATCATTCTCCAAAATGTTACAAAAATATTTCATTTTCATTACCTCTTTTATTAGTTATTATGTAAAATTGCAAGAAAAAGCGATATTATTAATTTATAAAACGACGGCTGTAGGACCTAATATTTAATTCATGAAATAACTACTACTTCAAAAAGCACTATTATAATTTATTGAACGACGGCTGTGGGGACCGACAAATTACAATATCTTAATTTAAAATGATAATTTTAAATTTTAGATATTGTTATGCAGTTGGGAGGAGTTAATAAATTATAATAGTGCTTATGAAATAAAGAGTTAACAAATTTTAATAATGCTCTTGAAATAAAATATATTATATAACTGAATAATTGTTGCAAATGCAACATAAATAATATATAATACTATTGAAGGTGAATCCATATGAATTATAATTTTGATGTAAATAAGTTTATTGAAGATTTTAAAAATAACTGTTCAAGAATTTATGAAAAAACTTTTTTCAAAAATGAAGTTATCATATCTTACATAAAAAAAAGAGAACAAGTTTGTATCTTACTTGAAGGTACTGCTGATTTAGTACGTTATGATAGAAATGGAGACAGGATTATTATCGACCATTTTTCTAAAAACGACATTTTTGGAGAAGTTTTTTATAACATTACAACTAATAACGAACTTTTTGTAGAAGCTAAACAAAAATCTAAAGTGTTATTTTTTTCATATGACATTATACATACAAAATGTAAAAGTAATTGTAAATTTCATAAAGAATTATCTGAATACTTTAATGAACTTGTATTAGATAAAATTACGGATTTAAATATGAGAATAGAATTGCTTTCAAAACGTTCGATTCGAGAAAAATTATTAAATTATTTTAATTTACTGTCAATTCAAAAATTTAGCAAATCTTTTACTATTCCTTTTTCTTTGACAGATTTAGCAGATTATTTATCTGTAGATCGAAGTGCAATGATGCGTGAAATGAAATTATTAAAGGAAGAAGGTATTATCGTAAAAACAGGAAATAGAATTACCATATTACAACATTAAACAGTCACATTTTATTAAATGTGACTGTTTTTTTTGTTTCTAAGCATTCACTTGTAATTTTTGATTATCTAAGTGAATCAGATTATTTTTATTTTAGTAAAGACGTGGTTTTAACTCAAAATATATCGGCTTTTCTTCTTTAATCATTGTTGAACGACCATGCCCTGGATATACAATTGTATCATCAGGTAATTTTAACAATTTGTTTGTAATTGAATCCATAATTTCTTTCATGCTGGATGTAGGAATGTCTGTCCTTCCCCATGCTCCTCTAAACATCGTATCTCCTGAAAATAGACATTTTTCCTTTTCACAGTATAAAGAGCTTCCTCCTTTAGTATGTCCTGGTGTATGAATAACTTTAAATTGTAAATTTCCTAAATGAATTATATCATTATCATCAACCCTTGAATCTGGTTCTAATTCGATTTCTGGTATATCTATATATAGTGATAAGTTAATTGCTTTGTTGTTTAAGCCTTCTGCATCATCTCTATGAATTAGAATTTTTCCACCACAACGTTGCTTTAATTCTCTTACTCCTAGAATATGATCTCCATGGCAATGTGTTAAATATATATATTTTAATTTACCTTTCAATAAATTTATTGTTTTTTCAATCTTGTCTATATCTCCTGCTGGATCTATGACCATAATTTCTCTAGACTTTTCTTCAGTAATTATATAACAGTTTGTAGGGTCACCTATCCATGTATTTATTTTAAGTCTCTTTAATATCATTTGTAATATCCTTTCCTTTAAATCATTTTTTTCTTCTTACTTCATATACACTTTCTATTTTTCTAAGTGCTTTCATAACTTTATTTAATTCTGATAAATTTTCTATTTCAAGAGTAATATCTATAGTAGCAACAGATTCTTTAGTTTTAGTATTAACTCCTAATAATTTCGCTTTTTTTACATTTCCAATTTCTTTTAATATATCAACTAATAATCCTGATCTGTCACTAGCAAATACTTGAATATCAACTGTATATGCTGTTAAATTATCTTGTTTTTTATACCAAGAAACATCTATCATTCTGTTTTCTTCTTCTAATAATTCCTTCACATTTACACAATCTTTTCTATGAACAGATACTCCTCTTCCTTTAGTTATATATCCAACTATTTCGTCTCCTGGTAAAGGATTGCAACACTTAGATAATTTTACTAAACAATTGTCTATCCCTTTTACTACAACACCTGAAGCTGAAGGCTTAATTTTATTTTTCTTTTTTAATTCTTCAAGTTTTTCTTCAATGTTTTCTTCTTCATGTTCTTTTCTATATTCGTGTAGCATTTTTGAGATTATTTTTACAGGCGACATTGCTCCAAATCCAACTGCTGCATACATTTCTTCAAGGTTTTTATATTTATATTTTTCAAGTGCTGGTTTTATATATTCATCTTTAAATAAATCTGAATGAGCATATCCTATCCTTTTTATTTCTCGTTCAATTGCTTCTTTTCCTTTTTCTATATTTTCTGCTCTATCTGCTTTTTTGAACCAACTTTTAATTTTGTTTTTAGCTGCTGAACTTTTTACAAATTTAAGCCAATCTCTACTAGGTCCTTTTGAATGATCTGATGTGATTATTTCTACTATATCTCCTGTTTTTAGAGGAGTTATAATAGGCATCATTTTACTATTTATTTTACATCCAGTCATTCTATTTCCAACTTCTTGATGAATAGTATATGCAAAGTCTATTGATGTTGCATCTCTTGGTAATACTATTATCTTTCCTTTTGGAGTAAATACATAAACTTCATCTTCAAATAATTCTGTTTTCAAAGTTTCTAAAAATTCTTGAGGATCTTGCATGTCTTTTTGCCACTCTAAAGTTTCACGTAACCATGCTAATTTATCTTCTTCTACTTTTACAGATTGCTTTTTACCAAAATAGCTTGCTTCTTTATATGCCCAATGTGCAGCTATACCAAATTCTGCTACTTTATGCATTTCTTCTGTACGTATTTGTACTTCAAATGGAGTTCCATTTTCTCCTAAAAGTGTTGTATGTATTGATTGATACATATTAGGTTTTGGAACTGCTATATAATCTTTAAATCTTCCTGGCATTGGTGTATACATTTCATGAACTATTCCTAATGCAGCATAACATTCTTTAACTGTTCTTACAATTATTCTTAATGCAAATAAATCATAAATTTGGTCTAAATTTTTATCATCTCTTTTCATTTTTTTGTATATACTGTATAAATGTTTTGCTCTTCCATTTACTGTTCCATCTATTCGTTGTTTTTTTAATTGAACTTTAATATCATCCATTATTTTTTCAATAAATTTTAATCGTTCATCTCTTTTTTTGTTTATTCCTTCAACTAATTCATGATATTCTTCAGGATATAAATATTTAAATGATAAGTCTTCTAATTCCCATTTTAAAGAATATAGTCCTAATCTATTTGATAATGGTGCATATATCTCCATTGCCTCTTTAGCTTTAGATATTTGTATATCTCTTTTTAAATATTTCAATGTTCTCATGCTATATAATCTTCCTGCTAATTTTATAATTATAACCCTTATATCTTTTCCCATAGCAAGAAACATTTTTCTATATTCTTCAACTTGTTGTTCTTCTACAGTTGTGAATTGAAGAGCCGAAAGTTTATCTACTCCTAAAACTATTTCTGCTATTTCTTCTCCAAAGTTCTTTTTTATTTCATCAATACTTATTCCTAATCCATCTTTTTTGTTAATTACATTATATAGCATTGATGCACATATTGATTTATCGTCTAATCCTACATCTGCTAAAATATATGCAACAGAGATAGCTTCAGATATGTATAAGCTACCTTTGTATTTTTCTTTATCTCCAAATTTTTCTTTAACATAATTATATGTTTTCATTATTATCCTAGAGTCAACTCTTCTAGTTTTTTCTTTTTTCTTTAAGATAACATTTTGTATTGTTAATTCATTAGTTTTATCTTCCATAGCTGTCCTCCTAACATTACTTTATTCCCCTCATTATATCTTTAATATTTATTTGTAAGCTTTCCATTCCTCCATATGTATTTATTTCTAATGCGCCTGCCACATCTATTTTATCTCCTATTATATATTCATCAGCCAATTCTCCTAAATTAAAACCAATTGCATCCATAATTATATTATTACTTTTCAAAGTCATTTTTAAATGTTTACCCTCTGATAAAGTCCTAATTGAATCAATCTTAAGATTTTTAAATAAAAATATTGGTGTTTTATTTGCTTCTCCAAATGGTTCTAATTTCTTTAAACTTTCAACCATATCTTTATTTACTTGTTCTAAATCTATCTTTGCATCAATTGGAATTATTGGTAATATTTCTTCTATATGTTCTTCTTCTGCAATTCTTTCAAATTCTTTTTGCAATTCTTCTATTTTATCTTTTTTTATAGTTATTCCAATTGCCATACTATGTCCACCGAATTTTTCTATTTTATCTTGACATTTTTGAAGGGTTTTGTATAAATCAAATCCTGGAATACTTCTTCCTGAACCTTTAGCATTTTCTTCTTCACAACATAGCAAAATACTTGGTTTGAAAACCATATCTGTTATTTTTGAAGAAACTATACCTATAACACCATGATGCCAATTTTTTCCTGCAACAACTATTGTTCTATTATTTTCTAGATGTTTTTCTTTTATTTGTTTTATAGCATCATCAAATATCGTTTTTTCTATTTCTTGTCTTTTTGAATTATAATTATTTAATTGGGTAGTTAATTCTTCAATTTCATTTATATTTTTTGAAAGAAATAATTGTAATGCTTTCCCTGCATCTCCCATTCTTCCACATGCATTTATTCTAGGAGCAATTCCAAATGACACAGCAGATGAATCAATTTTTTTATAACCTGATGTCATTAAAATTGATTTCAATCCTAAATTTTTAGTTTCTTTAACTAATAATAATCCCAATTTTGCAATAACTCTATTTTCGTCTATTAAAGGAACAATATCTGAAATAGTTCCTATGCACACTATATCTAAGTATTTTAAATATTCTTTTTCTTCCAACTTTAATTTAATACCTAAAGCTTGTATTAGTTTAAACACAACACCTACTCCAGCTAGCTCTCTAAATGGATATTTACTATCATCTCTTTTAGCATCTACAACTGCTATAGCTTCTGGAATTTCTTCTCCTACTTCATGATGGTCTGTTACAATAGTTTCTATTCCTAAACTTGTAGCATAATCAATTTCTTCTTTACATGATATTCCACAATCAACAGTTATCATTAAATCAAATTTTTCTTTTGAGATTTTTTCAATTGCATTTTTATTAAGTCCATATCCTTCCTCTAATCTGTTTGGAATATAAAAAGAAACTTCAATTCCTCTTTCCTCTAAAAAGCTTTTTAATACTGTTATACTTGTTATTCCATCAACATCATAATCACCATAAATAATTATTTTTTCTTTATTATTGATTGCTTTTAAAATTCTGTCTGTAGCTTTTTTCATGTCAGGCATTAAAAAGGGGTCATAAAAATCATGACGAGTTGGATTTAAAAACTTTTCTATTTGCTCCTTGTTAGTTATTCCTTTATTAACCAATATTTTGGCTAATAATATATTAATATTGTTTTCTTCTTGTACTCTTAAAACTTCATCTTCTTGTCCTTCAAATAATTCCCATTTTTTTCTCATATTCCTCTCCTAAATATGTTCTTTTGTCTTATTGTATACTATTTTAGCATTTTTTTAAACACTTTCGAGCAAATTTCGTCAAATTTATTTATTAAAACAAAAAACTTACCCTTTTACAATCTTTGATTGTATCAGTGGGTAAGTTATTTAATTTATTGTTGTTCTCCTTCAGGTGCACTATCTTGTTCTTGTTGAATTTGTTCTTCTCCTTGTTGTTCTTCTTGATTTTGATTCTCTTGATCTTGTGCTTGTTGGCTTTCTACAGATTGTTGGTTTTGTATTTGTACGTCAGTATTTACTCTTCCTCCAACTTGATCTAAGTAATCAAGAAGATTTACTTGTGAATTATTGGCATTTATATAATATTTATTTTCTCCATTTTCATATGTCATAAATATATCATCAGCAATAACATCTAATATTCTTTCACCAGATTTATTCATAAGTCCATATTTTTTATTTTTACATACAATGATAACTTCATAATCTGGTACAACTAATAAACTCATAGCATTTTTATTACTTGTTGCAACATATCCATAACTATCGAAAACAAGTGGTACTATTGCATTTCCTCTTTTGTCAAGCATTCCCCATAATCCATCTTTCATTACTGGAATTAAATTATCTACTAATAAATATTTATTATCTATATGATTATCTTGAAATTCTTTCGGATCTATTCCTATTTTATCATATTCAACTGGTACTCTTGAATTTCCTTTTAAATCTATTATTCCATATTTTCCGTCTTTTCCAACTACATATAATCCTGCATCTTTATCAACTAAATCTATACTATCATAATTAACTTGTATTTTTGTCTTTTTAACTTCTTTTGGTGAAACTATACCAAATTTTTTATTATCTTCAACTATACAATCACCTATATTTGGTAAATATTCAATGTCTGAATATTTTGCTTCAACTAAAATTTCTCCTGTGTTTGAATCTATAATTCCATATGATTTTTTTTCATTTTTTGTTACTATTAACATATTTGAAAATATAGTTTTTTGATTAGCAAATTTTTCATCTATCATTTCATACCCATAGTTTAATACATCTGCTGATTTTTCTTGTATTAAATATGGTAATGTTTCTATAATTATCCTATTATTTTCTTTGTCATATGTAAGTCTTGTATTAAATACTTGTTCAATTTCATTTGATCTTACACATAATTCTCCATCTTTTGAAACTACTTGTTCTCTCATATCATAATATCTATAATCTTCATCTTCTTTGGTTGAGAGGTCTAATTGATATATTCTTTTATTGTTTAAACTTAAATTAACAACTTCATTACTACTTTGAACATAACATTTATTTGTTTCTTCAGACTTTTCTTCATATTTACCACTAAAAGCCTCATATCCAACATAACTAGCGAATTTTTTTATTGACACATATATAGTTCCATCTTCTTGGATTTTTAACGCGTCTAAAACTTGATTGTTTTGATTTCCATTTATATATGCTATTAATGGTTTTTCTCTTAATGAAAGTAATACACCTATAATTGCAAATATTGCAATTAATAAAATTATTATAATTATTAAAATTATCCTTTTTATTTTTTTAGGTCTTTGCTGTTTTTGTATATAACTTTCTTCAATTAAATTCATTTGTATTCCTCCCCTTAACTAGTGGCTAGCTATTTTTCGTATCCGTATTTTTTATAAAATTCTTCTTTGAATGTTAATAAATTATCTTTCTCTATTTCTATTTTAACCTTTTCCATCAATTTAGTCAAGAAATAAAGATTATGTATTGTTAATAATCTTATTCCCAAGATTTCATTAGCTTTTACTAAATGTCTTATATATGCTCTTGTATAATTTCTACATGTATAACAGTCACATTCATTGTCTAATGGATTCCAATCTCTCTCATAAGTTGCATTTCTTATTACAACTTTTCCATTCCATGTCATTGCTGTTCCATTTCTTGCAATTCTTGTTGGTAATACACAATCACACATGTCGATTCCTGATAATACAGCTTCAATTAAATAATCTGGTGTACCAACTCCCATCAAATATCTTGGTTTGTTTTCTGGTAATAATGGTGTTGTATAATTCAAAATGTCTAAAAACTCTTCTTTAGGTTCTCCTACACTTATTCCTCCAATTGCATATCCAGGAAAATTTAAATCTATCAGTTCTTGTGCACTTTGCTTTCTTAAATCTTTATAAAATCCTCCTTGAACTATACCAAATAAAGATTGTTTATCAATATTTTTATGTGCTTTTTTACATCTTTCTGCCCATCTCGTTGTTCTTTCCATAGAATTTTTTGTATATTCATATGTTGATGGATATGGACAACATTCATCAAATGCCATTATTATATCTGCTCCTAAGTCTTCTTCTATTTTCATAACACTTTCAGGTGTAAATACATGTTTACTTCCATCTAAATGTGATTTAAATTCTACTCCTTCTTCATTTATTGTCCTTAAATCACCTAAACTAAAAACTTGGAATCCTCCACTGTCTGTAAGTATTGGTCTGTCCCAATTCATAAATTTATGCAAGCCACCTGCTTCTTTTACTATGTTTTGACCAGGTCTTAAATATAAATGATATGTATTTGAAAGAATTATTTGTGCTCCAACTTCATTTTTTAAATCTTCAGGTGTTAATGATTTTACTGTTGCTTGAGTTCCAACTGGCATAAACACTGGTGTTTGGATATCTCCATGTGGTGTATGTATTATTCCTCTTCTTGCACCTGTTTGTTTACATTTATGTAATAATTCATATGTTACTGCATCTTTCATTTTTTGTTAACATGATTTTTTAAATATCATGTACTCCTTTCTGTTTTTATTAACATGATTTTTTTATATCATGCACTCCTTTCTTTTTTACTACGCAAGTTACATTATAAACATTGCATCTCCAAAGCTAAAGAAACGATATTTTTGTTTTACTGCTTCTTTATATGCTTCCATTATAAAATCTTTTCCGGCTAATGCTGAAACTAACATTAATAGAGTAGATTGTGGTAGATGAAAATTCGTTATCAATCCATCTAAGCATTTGAATTTGTACCCTGGATATATAAATATTTGTGTATCAGATTCTGTTGCTCTTACCATTCCATTTTCATCTGCTATTGTCTCTAAAACTCTACATGAAGTTGTTCCTACTGCTATTACTTTTTTCCCAGCTTTTTTTGTCTCATTTATTTTTTTAACATCTTCATCTTTTATATAAAAATGTTCTGAATGCATTTTGTGATTTTCAACTATTTCTTCTTTAACTGGCCTAAAAGTTCCGATTCCAACATGTAATGTTACATTTGCTATTTTTACTCCCTTTTTTTCTATTTCTTTTAGTAGTTCAGGTGTAAAATGTAACCCGGCAGTTGGTGCTGCAGCAGAGCCATTATATTTAGCATATACTGTTTGGTATCTTTCATTATCTTTTAATTCTTCATGAATGTATGGAGGCAAAGGCATTAATCCTATTTTATCTAATATTTCATTAAAAATACCTTTATAATTGAATTTTACTTTTCTTGTACCTCCTGGCATAATTTCTAAAATTTCTGCTTCTAGCAATCCCTCTCCAAAAATAACTTTTGTTCCAATATGAAGTTTATTTCCTGGTCTTACTATTGTTTCCCAAACATCACCTTCAATATTTTTTAATAATAGAAATTCTATTTTTGCACCAGTTTCTTTTTTTCCATAAATTCTTGCTGGAATAACTTTTGTATTATTTCTTACTAAGCAATCTCCTGGTTCCAAGTAATCTATAATTTCTTTAAAAACATGGTGTTCAATTGTTTTATTTTCTCTATTTAATAGCATTAGTCTTGATTCATCTCTTTTTTCTATTGGTGTTTGTGCTATTAATTCTTCTGGTAATTCATAGTTAAATTCTGTTACTTTCACTTGTTCCTTCATATTCCTTTCAATTTTTTATGAATTTGAAAAATTTCTAATTACAGTATTTGTTAACTCTTGTATTTCCTCAAAAACATTTTGTGGTTGTTTAAAAACATCTTCAATAGGTTCTGAAACCATAAAATTTGAATTCTTTGCTGGTTTTAAAGTATATATTTCATTCGGTAATCCAATGTTTTCACCGTTATATTCAATATTTTTATTCATATAATCTGTATACCATCTTTTTTGACCGATTAATACTTCATTTTTATATCCATATTTTTCTAAATCATGTAATGCAGGGACTTCATATCCATATTCTTTTGATGATCTTTCTAATGAGTGTAAAAATTCATGTAATAACACTTCTTCCGGAAATGTATTTATATATGAATTATATTTATATATATAACTTTTATTTTCATTTGGTAAACGTATATTAGAAAAGCCAATTCCATAATAATCCATGGCTCCTAAACCTATCCAATCATTTACTTCTATATCGTTTTGATGCTCTTCATCACCTAATTTTGTAATTATAAATATATGGTCATAATCATTGCTATTGATTACATCTTTTATTTGATTTTCAACGTCTTCTGGTGCTACATAATATCCAAATTCTTTATCATAGGATAAACTTGTTATTGGTGTATCTATAGTATATACATTACATGTTGCTGTCATTTTTCCATTAGATAGATTTTTACAAGTTCTACTATATCTTTCTATCGTTTCGTTTATATCTTTTATGTCTTGTTCAGTTGCATCTACTTTTATTTGTTTCCCTTTTATATTTACATCTGTTGATTTGAATATGAAACATGCAAATTTCCACTTATTTGAATTTTCAATTTTTCCTTCTTCAATTGTGAAATCTGAAAACCATGCTTTTCCTTTGCAGAATCCTGCATTTCCACCTAATCGAAATCCTATATTTATTTCAGTTCTATTTTTAGAATTAAATATAAATTCTATTTTTTGCCAATTAGAAGAGCCCGAAATTGCAACAGACCTTTCAGTTGTATTGTTTGTTGAAATTTGAGCTCCTATAGCATTGTTGACCTCTTCAGGCTCAACATTTTCTGTTTTTACCATACATGTAACTTTGTATGGAGTATTTTCTTTTACTGAAATAGTTTTATAAAACATTGCATCATTGTATTCATCTGATATAATTTCATAGCTATCATTTTTTGAATATTTTTCTTTATCATCCCTTTTAAACTTTGATATTCCTATTGTCCTTTCACTTCTCTGAAAATCATTAAAGTTAGATATTCTATATATCTTATATATAAAACAGATTAACACAATTGAAATTATTAAAGTTACAATGAAACTTATTTTTGATGAAATTTTCTTTATCATTTATGCATTTCTCCTAAATAAACTATTTATTTTCCTTTGTTTTTTCGTTTAATCCCTTCATTGTAAGATTTATTCTACCTTGTTCGTCAATATCCATAACTTTTACTGTTACTCTATCTCC
The DNA here is from genome assembly GCA_947623285.1 of uncultured Clostridia bacterium. Classification (GTDB taxonomy): domain Bacteria; phylum Bacillota; class Clostridia; order TANB77; family CAG-508; genus CAG-269. The sequence continues at coordinate 61,344 of CANQGP010000004.1, forward strand.
AACATGTAAAACATCTTCTACTTTGTTTATTCTTTTATCTGAAATTTTTGAAATATGAACAAGACCTTCTTTTTCTCCAAATCCTAAATCTACAAAAGCTCCAAATGTTGTAGTTCTAATAACTGTACCATAATATATTCCGCCTACTTCAACTTCTTTTACTATGTCTTCAATCATTTCTAAGGCTTCATTCGCTTTTTCGTTGTCTTGTGAATATATAAATACTTGTCCATCATCTTCTATATCTATTTTTACACCTGTTTCATCTATTATTCTATTTATAGTTTTTCCACCAGAACCAATAACATCTTTTATTTTTTCTGGATCAATTGTTGTTGTAACTATTCTTGGTGCATATTTTGATACTTCTTCTCTTGGTTTTTCAATAACTGGTTTCATTATATCATTTAATATATGCTTTCTTGCTTTTTCAGTTCTTTCAAAGGCTTCAGCTATTACTTCATATGATAGTCCATCAACTTTTATATCAACTTGAATTGCTGTTATTCCTTTTTCAGTTCCTCCAACTTTAAAATCCATATCTCCAAAGAAATCTTCTAATCCTTGAATATCAAGTAACATTAAATAATCTTTATCATCTTCTGGATTTGTTATTAATCCTGTTGAAATTCCTGCAACTGGTCTTTTAATTGGAACTCCTGCATCCATTAATGCTAATGTACTTCCACAGATACTTGCTTGTGAAGTTGAACCATTTGAAGAAAGTACTTCAGATACAACTCTTATTGCATATGGAAAGTCTTCTTTTGAAGGTAATACTGGAACTAAAGCTTTTTCAGCTAATGCTCCATGTCCTATTTCTCTTCTTCCAGGACCTCTTGATGGTCTAGCTTCTCCAACACTATATGCTGGGAAATTATAATGATGAATATATCTTTTTGATTCTTCCATGTCTATTCCATCTAGTTTTTGTTCTTCTGAAACCATTCCCAATGTTGCAATAGACATTACTTGAGTTTGTCCTCTTGTAAATAATGCACTTCCATGTGTACGAGGAAGTAATCCTACTTCACATGATAATGGTCTTATTTCATCTAATGCTCTACCATCAACTCTTTTATGTTCATAGAAAATTAAATCTCTTACACATTGTTTTTCTACTTTATATATTGCTTCACCTAAGTCACCTTTATGTTCTTCTGCTAATTCTTCTCCAAATTTTTCTGCATATGCTGTTACTATTTTTTCTGTTAAAGTACTTATATTATTGTCTCTTGTTGTTTTATCTTCTTCTTGAACAGCTACTTTCATTTCATTTGTGTAATTTTCTTTTACAAAACTATATACATCTTCATCTACTGCAAATGATTTATATTCAAATTTTGGTTTACCTATTTCTTCTCTCATTTTTGAGATAAATTGACAAACCTTTTTTATTTCATCATGTGCAGTTCTAATTGCAGCTAACATCATTTCATTTGATACTTCATTAGCACCAGCTTCAATCATTGTTATTTTTTCTTCTGTTGCTGCTACAGTTAAAGTTAAATCTGATATTTCTCTTTGCTTTTCATTTGGATTTATAATAATTTTATTGTCAACTAATCCCACATTAACAGCTGCTGTTGGACCACCAAAAGGAATGTCAGAAATTGTAAGTGCTGCTGAAGCACCTATCATTGCTGCCATTTCTGGTGAATTATCTTGGTCAACACATAATACTGTTGCCACTACACATACATCATTTCTAAAATCTTTTGGGAATAAAGGTCTTAAAGGTCTATCAATTGCTCTTGAAGTTAAAACTGCTTTATCACTTGGTTTACCTTCTCTTTTCATAAAGCTTCCTGGAATTTTTCCGACTGAATATAATTTTTCTTCAAAATCAACTGATAATGGGAAAAAGTCAATTCCATCTCTAGGTTCTTTTGATGCAGTTACATTTACAATAACAACTGTATCTCCATATCTTACTAATACACTACCATTAGCCAATCCTGCTAATTTTCCTGTTTCTAATACAAGTTTTCTACCTGCTAATTCTGTTTCATAAACTTTCAACATATTTATACTCCTTACCTACAAAAAAGCCCATACCAAATAAGCATAGGCTTTTTTCTTTTTAATTACTTTCTTAATCCTAATTTTTCAACGATTTCTCTATATCTATTAATATCTTTCTTTGTTAAGTAATTTAATAGATTTCTTCTTTTACCTACCATTTTTAAAAGACCCCTTCTTGAGTGATTGTCTTTTTTATGGATTTTTAAATGTTCTGTTAATTCATTAATTCTTTCTGTTAAAAGAGCTATTTGAACTTCTGGTGAACCAGTATCATTTTCCTCTCTTTTATATGTATTAATGATTTCTTGTTTTCTTTCCTTTGTCATTTGCTATACACCTCCTATAAATTTTATATTCCTCTAACTGAGCCTACGACTAGGTGTTAATCGTTAAGCTAAGTAAAAGGTTTTTAACATTTGTTATTATACTATATTTTATGATAAATTTCAAGGGTTTTATATGCTTTTATAAAAAAAATATCCCAGCATGGTTGACTGAGATATTTAATAGTATTGTTAATAAAACAAATACTTTATTTAGGAGACTATAATAATAATTATTAATAAGTAGTTATCATTGAACTAATGATTCTACTAGTTGCTTCACATTGATAACTTATTGTTCTTAACTCAATTTCTTTATCTTTTATTACTTCTTTTAAAAGTATTGCCTTAGATTCATTTATATTATTATCAAGCATTTCTAAAGCTTCTTCATTTTCCATAATCATCCTTTCTATTACTTCATATATTTCTTCATTATTTATATCTTTTAAATTTAAATAAAATATAATATCATTAATGTTTCCATATATGAAATTTCTTAAGCTTATAAAATCTTCCTTCAAAACATCAGTAAATTTTCCATTATAATTATACAAACTTTCACTAGTTTCTTCATAAGTTATAACTCTATCTACTTGATTTAAGATTTTTATTAGCTGATTATTTGTCTGTGAATTAGCTTCAGAAGATTCTCTAAATCTAGCTTTGAGTTCTAGAATCCTTTCAAATAATTCATTTCCTATTAGAAGTTCTTCTTCTTTATTTACATCAATTTCTACATTTTCTTCAACTTGTTCATGTTTCATATTGTAAACAACCAACCCTACTAATATGTATGGTATTAAACTTAGAACCAATGGAGTAATCATCGCCATAAAAACCATAATTGTTGCTGATAGAGTAATGATGAAAAACACTGTTACAATGAAAACTGTGAGTAAACAAATTTTCCTAAACACTTCTAACATTAAAAATCTCCTTAATTTAATATTTAATTAATCTGTATTTTATCACATTTTTTCATTTTTGTCAATTATGTAAACATTTTTTTAGAAATTTAAATTAAGCTTCTTTATTAATTCCATATTGTATTAATCTATCCAGTAACTCTGCATATGATATTCCTACTGCTTCAAATAATTTTGGATACATACTTATTTTTGTAAATCCCGGCATAGTATTTATCTCATTTATATAAATTTTATTTGTTCCTTCTTCTACAAAAAAATCTACTCTTGACAAACCTTTTCCGTCAATTGATTTAAATGCTTTAACTGCTAATTTTCTTATTTCTTCTATTATTTCTTCTGATAGTGAGGCTGGAATTACAGTTCTAGACTCAGGCATATTGTATTTTGCATCATAACTATAAAAACTTTCAGCAGCTTGAATTTCTCCTACCGTTGAAGCTACAGCATTTTCATTCCCAAGAACTGCACATTCAACTTCTTTACCTATAATACCTTGTTCCACTAAAATTTTATCGTCATATTTAGCAGCTTTTTGAATAGCATTTTTTAATTCTTCTTTATTTGTTACTCTTGTTACTCCAACTGATGAGCCTGAATTTGAAGGCTTAACAAACATTGGATACTTTAATTTTGATTCTATTTTATTTAAATCTATTTCTTCTTTTTCAAATTTTTCGTTTATAATTACAAAATTTGATTCTTCGGCTTTTACATAAACATATGGTGTCTGATTTAATCCTGCTTTTTCAAATATAACTTTTGTATATACTTTATCCATTCCTACACTTGATGCTAAAACGCCACAACCTACATATGGAATGTTAAACATTTCAAACATTCCTTGAATTGTACCATCTTCTCCACCTTTTCCATGTAATACAGGAAACACAATGTCTAATTTTTTAAGTTCTTCTATTATTTTATGAATTTCTTCTTTTTTATCTTCTTCTACTCTATACCATTTTGCATCTTTATCTATGTAAAATTTATGTATTTCATATTTTTCTTTATCTAAATTGTCTATAACTGATTTTGCTGACATTTGTGAAACTTCATTTTCGGTAGAAATACCTCCGTAAATAATTCCTAGCTTAATCAAAAATATCACTCTCCTTTAAATATTTTCTATATGCTCACTAAAAAATAATTTTGTAACCAATATAAATTCTCGTAGTGCTTCATCTTTAATGTTAAAAGAGTATAACTTTTTAGGTGGAGCCATTATAGTATATTTTATTGCTTTTAAAGCTCCATTATTTATTAATATTGCTGATTTATCTTGTTTACCACATGCTTTACATTTAAAGCCTTTATCTTTTACACTAAAATATGTTATTTTATCATCTTCTTTTTCTTTACAATTTACGCAACCATCAATTCTTGGTGTAAGTCCTAATATAGATGTTAATCTCAATTTAAAAATACTTAGAACTAATTCTAAATTCATATCTGTTTCAGATATTGTATATAAAGTATTTAAATATAACTGTAATATTCTATAACAATTTTGATTTTCTTCTGTTACATTTTGAACTATTTTATTTATTTCCATTGCAGCTTCTAATTTATCTAAATCACATCTAAGATTATAAAACACTTCTATAGTTTCACAAGAGTTTATATGATAAGTATTGGTTCCTTTATACATTAAATATTCTCCAAAGCAAAATAATTGTGTCCCTGCTAAAAGTGCACTTTTTGGTCTACGTGCACCTTTCGCAACACATGATATTTTACCGAACTCCTGGCGTTAACATCGTAAGCATTTTATCAAAATCACCCATATTATTTTCTGCTAAAATTACTCCTTTTATTTTTACGTTTGGCATTATTTACTCCTCTTTGTTACTTTTGTTTATTCCATTTACCATTTGATTTTGTAATAATATATCGTTTTCACTATTTTGCACTTGATTTTGTATCAAAACACCATTTTTTCTATTTTGCATACTTTTTTCTAAATCTTCAATTTGTTTAAATTCTAAAAAAGAATTTATATCTCCTGTATTTTTAAATGTATCCCATGCTATCTTTTTTATCATAAGCTCACTTCCTTTGCTCTTTATTAGTAGTATCATTTGTAATTTTATTATTATTATACATCTTGCATCAAATTTATTTTATATTCTTATTATATACTAAAAAACAATAAAAGTTAAATAAATTTTATACCTTAAATTTATTTACAATACTATCATTTTCTTGCCAATCTTCTTTTACTTTTACCCATGTTTTCAAGTTTATTTTTACTCCAAAATTCTTTTCCATTTCTATCCTTGCGGCTCTTCCTATTCTCTTTAACATTTCTCCATTTTTGCCAATTATAATACCTTTATGTGATTTTCTTAAACAATATATGTTTGCTTCAACATCATAAATTTCTTCATTCTTTTTGTTTTTTCGTAAATTCATTTTTTCAACTTCTATATATATTCCATGTGGTACTTCTTGGTCTAATAATTGAAGGGCTTTTTCTCTTATAGTCTCTTCTGCAAGTTGTCTTAAAGTTTGGTCTGTATATTCTTCTATATTATAATATGCTGGACCTTCTTTTAAGTTTTTTTCTATTTCATCTAAAATTACTTCTTTATATTTTACTTGAGTCGCAGAAATTGGAATTACTGCTTCAAAATTATATTCTTTACTATATATATCAATTAAATTTAATAGTTTTTCTTTTTCTACTAAATCAATTTTATTTATAAGTAAAATTGTTTTTCTTTTTGATTCTTTAATTTTATCTAATATTATTCGGTCTCCCTTTCCTATATCCTTACTTGTAGCTTCTATTAAAAATAAAACCAAATCAGCATCGAGTATAGTTGAAAAAGATGTTTCGACCATTGTTTTATTTAATTTTGTTTTTGGTTTGTGAATTCCTGGTGTATCTATAAATATAATTTGTGAATTTTTTCTATTAACAATTCCTTTTATAGCTGTTCTTGTTGTTTGAACTTTGTTAGCCATTGCAGCTATTTTTTCTCCGACCAAAGTATTTATTAATGTTGATTTTCCTACATTCGTTCTTCCTATAATTGCTACAAATCCCGATTTAAAGTTTTCCATTTTTATAACCATTCCTTCCTGAGGCACAATTCAGTTTGGAAAATTGTAATTATTTTTCAAACTTTTCTCCTTTTCTTGTGTTATTATTATACACTAAAACCTTTCTAAAATATAGATTTTTTAAAATTTTTTTGCTTTTTTTAGTTAAATGTGTTATAATTATGTTAATAATTTTTTTAGGAGTATATTTTGAAAAACTTAAAAAACACAAATCAAAATCAAATTAGTTTTTTTGATAAGAAAAATCTTTCTAACATTTCTATAACTCCAATGTTTTCAGATTTACCAGATAGCTTTAAAGAACCAACTTTTATTAATATTTATATATTTTTATATAATCACGGGTTTTTTAAATTCTCTTTTAATTTAAAAATGAGATTAAAAACAGGTGCGATTGATTATAATTGTTATTCAAAAAAATTGCTTAATTTTGAGAACAATTTAGACAGAATATTTAAAAGTAATATAAATAGGTTATGTAGTTTTTCATATCCACCTAATCATTATTTAAAAAAAGAAAGTTTGGAGTTTGTAAAAGTATCATATCAGATGTTAAAAGATCAGATTCTAAAAAACATTGATGAATGTTCTGAATTATTTTTTTCATAATATACAAAAGGAAAGTTCAACATGAACTTTCCTTTTTACTTTTAATTTAATAAAATTTCTCCTTTAATTTCATCTTTTAATAGATTTACAAATTTAATTGCATCTTGCTTAGTTCCAACGATACTGCCATAATGTATGGGAATTGCAACTTTAGGCTTAATTTCATTTATTAATTCAGCTGCTTCATTTGCATTCATAGTAAAAGTTCCTCCTACTGGCACAAATGCAACATCGCAATTAACTTTCAAATTATCTTCATTTATATCAGTATCTCCTGCAATATAATAACGAATTCCTTCTATTTCAACTATGTACCCTATCCAACCATTTGATTTAGGATGAAATCCTTTATTTACATTATAGGCTGGTACAGTTTCAAATTTTATATTATTTACTACATGTTCTTCATTTGGTTTAACAACAATTATATTATTATCATCAAATCTATTACTTTGTACTTTTGAATATAGGTCTTCAGGTATAACAATTATTGTATTTTCTTTTCTTACTTTATTTATATCTTCCTCTGAATAATGGTCATAGTGACTATGTGTTATAAATATTAAATCTGCATCATTATAATTAATGTCTATATTATATGGGTCAAAATATATAATCATTCCTTTGTTAATTCTTATGCTACTATGATACAAAACTTTTACATTATCTAAATTTAACATATTTCTTTTTGCATGATAATTTTATTTTATATTCATGCTCTCCTTCTTATAATAAATTTGGATTTTAAGGCTATCCATAACCTTTTTATTTCAATAACTTTTAATTGTCTTCTTCTCTTTTTCTTTCTGTTTCTTCTGTCGAAGTATTTGACGAAGTTTGTGGATTTTCGCTTTCTCCACTTCCTCCTGTAGTACTATTTGTTGAGCTAGAAGTTGAATTTTTAGAGACATTCGTATTTTGTGTTGAACCACTTGTATTTTTTTGTGTTGTATTTGTTTTATTGTTAACTACTGTATTTTGATTAGTTTTATTTTGTGTTTTTTCATTTGAATTATTGGTTGATTGGTTGTTATTTTCAGGTTCTACTATTGGTATTGAATCCATTTGTGGTTCTTCTGCATCTATATCTTTATCTATATCAGGAATCTTTCCACTTGGATTTGTATCTTCTGATTTTTTCGTATCAACTTTTTCTCCTGAATGCATATCACACATTCCAGGGGTTGTAAACCATAAGAAATTTTCTGTATATGTATGTTGACATCCTGTTCTTGCAATTTTACCTGTTTCTGCACAAATTGTAACTGTTGAAATCATTCCTGGATTTTCAAATTTAGCACTATCTAATCCCGCATGTATTCTAGACATTATATTAGCCCATATTAATCCTGCTGGATTTCTTTTGTTAAATTCTACAGTTTCGTTTTGATCATATCCAAACCATGTTACAGCTGTATAATATGGAGTAAATCCACAAAGCCATCTATCATAATTTTCATCAGTAGTTCCTGTTTTTGCTGCTACATCTACTCCTGATATTTTACAATATTTAGCAGTTCCATTTGCTCCTTCTACTGGTTGTTTTAATATTTTCTTTATTATATATGCAACCTGTTTTGAAAATACCTGTCTTTTTTTCTGTTTAGTTTTTAGTGCTACTTTACCATCTGCTTTATCTATACTTGTATAAAAAGTTGGTTCTATATATTTTCCATCATTTGCGATTGTACTATATGCTCCTGCCATCTCTAGAGGACTAATTCCTTTAGCTAATCCACCTAATGCAAGTGGTAAATCTTTATCATCTTTTGTTAAAGAAGTTATTCCCATCTTTTTTAAATAATTAATAGATGTACTTGGTCCAATTTGTTCCATCATTTCAACAAAAGGTATATTTTGAGATGACTCAATTGCTCTTCTAACTGTAATTTTCCCTAATGGCTTACTATAATCTATTGGGTGATATCCGTTTTTAAAATCATGTTCTGTATCATCATAAATTGTTGATGCTGTAAATTTTCTCTTTTTGATTCCTGGGACCAGTAAAGCCAAAGGTTTAGAAGATGAACCTGTTTGTCTTACACTCTGAGTAGCTCTATTATATGTTCTTGACTTAGTTTTTTCACCAAGTCCTCCTGCTACAGCTATTACTTGCCCTGTTTTATGATCCATTATTACCATTGCAGCTTGAGAAGAATCTCCTCCTTTTTTTGATGCAATTTGATATTTGCTTTTTTCAAATTCTGTTTCAGTCTGTTTTTGAATTTTAGAATCTTGTGTACTATGTATAGTTAATCCAGCTAATTCAACATAATTTTTAGCAAAGGTTTGAGATATGTTATATTTATCAGCAACATCTTCTATTACTTCAGGTATTAACGCATCTGTATGATAGGAATATATGTTTCCACTATCAATAAAAGTTCCTTGTTTGAATTTTAATCCACTTTCAACTTGATTAATAGCAGTATTGTATTCTGTGTCTTCGATGTATCCTAATTCTTTCATTTTATCAAGAACTATTTTTGTTCTTTTTTCAATCTTTTCTGAATTATCGGTGTCTGAAAAAGGATTATATGAATTAGGTGAATTGTTTATTCCTGCTAAAAAAGCACACTCGGCTAAATTCAAATCTGAAGCAGATTTATTAAAATAGTAATTAGCTCCTCCTCCTACTCCATAAACATTAGGTCCTACATAAATAGCATTTAAATATCCTTCCAAGATATCTTCTTTAGATACTGCTGTCTCTAATAGCCATGCTTTCCACCACTCTTTGACTTTTCTAAAAATACTATCAGTTGAATCTCCTGTTAAATTTTTTACAAGCTGTTGTGTAATCGTACTTCCTCCGTATGAGGATGACCCAAAATGAAATACATATGATAAAATAGCAGCTCCTGTCCTTTTTATGTCTACACCATGATGAGAATAAAATCTTTCATCCTCAATAGCAACATATGCATTAACCAGATTTTTTGGCATATCTTCATATGAAACAATTCTTTTGTCTTTTTCTTCTCCTAATGTTGCAATAACATTTCCACTCGTGTCTTTTACTACTGAATGTTTATTTATTAACATTTCTTTTGCTAGAGTTTTCCATGTATGAGCTCTAACATCAATAATTATTCCAAATGTCAATATTACTAAAAATAACAAGATTAAAGAAGTTCTTATTATTATTTTTCTTTTTTTTCTTTGGGCTGGTGTCATATTCATAAGCTTTTCTTGTTTTTTTTCTTTTTTTATTTGTCTTTTTATTTTATCCATATATTTTCCTTTCGCTAGATATCATATCACATTTTTTCGTAAAATTAAAGTAAATCCTTATAAAATTAAAGCTTCTACAAGAAATTTTATATAATTATTTATATTTTCCACAAGAAGTTTTATATTAACTATTTATATTTTCTATAAGAAGCTTTATATAAACTATTTATATTTTTACAAAAAGTTTTATATATTTAATTTTAACATCAAAACATATCTGGGGTCTCTCAAACAACAGTCTTGATTTATAAAATTAAATATATAAAACTTATATTGTATTTTATTATATGATAATTTTATTGTGTTTTTATTATATAATACAATTATTACAATTATTTTACAAATAAACTTTTAATTCGATTTTTATTGCTATAATTTAAATAATAATATATAATATAATCGATTACTAAAGAACCTAGGAGGATACTAGATGTTTGTATATAATTTTAGAGAGGATAAATTACCTAATATTTCTAGTTTACAGACAAATATAAATACAGAACTTTTTATATTAAAGAATCAAATAAAAACTACTGATGAAAAAGAAGAAAAAGTTTATAAGAATTTTATTAATTTGTCAATTCATTCTTATTTAAATTTTGATAATGCATCTATATTAAATGATTTTAATAATGCATTTTCTTCTTCAAGTGAGATTTTAGAAAAACTTAATGCTCAAAAAATACGATTAGAATCTATTCAACATCTAGTTAATGATACTGATTTTGAAAAAGATTTTAATCAAGATGATTTTTTGAATAACCTTCAATCACTACTTGAAGATTATTATGATTATAAAAATAGTATTCAAGAACAAGTTATTAAAGAAAATAATAGATTAAATAAATTGATAAAAGAAATAGATAAACATGATTCAAAACCTAATGTAGTTTCTAATTTTATCCCTTTTAATGACAATGTTGACAACAATAATATTAATACTAATAATGTTGTAAAAACTAATACGAATGATAAAGCAAACAATACTATAAATGAATCAGTCCCTCCTAAAACTATTTTTAAAAATGAAAATATTAAATCAAAAAATAATAAAAAAGAAAAAAATAAATCTAATACAATCTTAGATAATCGCTTATTGTTAATTTCAGAAAAAGATGGAAAAGTTTATTTACCTTACTATGCAACTGATTTACAACAGACTCTTTTAAAATCAAATTATGAAACCGTTGATGAACTTATTGAAAATGATTATATTTTTCCTTTAAAAAAATATAAAAATGCTATGGTTTCTAGATTTAGAGAAGGATATAAGTTAATGCGTGAAAAAGAATATGAATCTTTTGCTTCTTCATTTTCTTTTGGTTTAAAACTTATGAATAATTATAAATTACATCCTGCTGTAATTAGTGCATGTAGAAATATTGATGAATTAAATTGCTTTTTAGATTCTTTGGATGATGAATCATTAGCTACTTTTGATATTTTCGATATAAAATTTGATGCACCACCAATAAAAAAATGATTGGAGAAATAATGTTATGATAAATCGTGAAGATAATCCAGAATTTTTAAATTCTTTTCTAGATTATTCAACAACAATTTTAAATAAATCTCCTAATACTGTTAAAGAATATAATTATGATATATGTATGTTTTTAAAATTTTTAAAAATACATTTTCATATGACAAATGAAGAAGATTTTTCAAAAATACCTGTACAAGATTTTTCTGTACAGGTTCTTAAAAAGGTGGAATTAAATGATATTTATGCTTTTTTGGCTTATCTTACTAGTACTTATAATAGTAAAGCTTCTACAAGAGCTCGTAAAGCATCCAGTATAAGAGTTTTTTTTAAATATTTAACTAGAAAAGCTAAATTGTTAGAAGTTAATCCAGCTCAAGATTTGGAGTCTCCTAAACTTGATAAACGTCTTCCTAAATATTTATCATTGGAAGATAGCAAAAAATTGTTAAGTGTTGCTTCAAATGAAGATAATAGAAATGAAAAAAGAGATTATGCAATTCTTACTTTGTTTTTAAATTGTGGTATGAGACTTTCAGAACTTGTTGGGATTAATATTCCAGATATTAATTTTTCTGAATGTACTTTAACTGTAATAGGAAAAGGAAATAAAGAAAGAACAATATATTTAAATAAAGCATGCATGAAAGCAATTCAAGCCTATTTAGAAGTTCGACCTAATAAAAACATTAAGTCTACGAAAAATTCTAAAAATGCTTTATTTCTTAGTGAAAGATTAGAAAGAATAAGTAATAGAACTGTTCAACATATTGTAGAAAAAGAATTAAGACTTGCAGGTTTTGATACAAAAAGATATTCAGTTCATAAATTAAGACATACAGCAGCGACACTTATGTATCAATATGGTGATACTGATATTTTAACTTTACAAGAAATATTAGGACATGAAAGTATCTCTACAACTCAAATATATACCCACCTTAGTCATAAACAAGCTAGACAAGCAGCTGAAAATAACCCATTAGCAGATTTATAGATAGAATTTACATAACATAATTCTATCTATTTTCATATTATATATAAATCCTTATGATGAAAGGAGGAATATGTAATTTGGAAGTAACTGGTAAAAAAATAGGTTTTGTATTGACAGGTTCTTTTTGTACATTTAGTAAAACTATTCCAGAAATTAAAGAACTTGTTAAAAAAGGTGCCGATATATTACCTATAATGTCATATAATAGTTACAATATGGATACTAAATTTGGCAAAGCACAAGATTTTATAGATGAAATTGAAGAGATAACTGGAAAAAAAATTATTCATACAATTCAGGATGCAGAACCAATTGGTCCTAAAAAATTAACAGATTTACTTATTGTTGCTCCTTGTTCAGGAAATACAATGGCAAAATTAGCTAATGACATAATAGATGGTCCTAGTACTATGGCTGTGAAATCACATCTTAGAAATGACAATCCTGTAGTAATTGCAGTTTCAACCAATAATGGTTTAGGTGCGAACTTAGTTAATATTGGGAAATTAATTATAAGGAAGCATTACTTTTTTGTACCTTTTAAACAAGATAATCCCATCACAAAACCTCGTTCAATTGTATATGATTTTAATTATTTAATAAAAACAGCTGAATATGCTTTAGATGGAGAACAAATAAGTCCAATTTTGCTATAAACCCCTTGCAACTGTCAAAAAGTGTGATATAATGACTTTATGGGAGGTTAATAATGGTAGAAAATTATTTTAAAGAATTAGATTATAAATTATTAGATAAAAAGAAAGTTTATAGAGGAAAAAGAATAGTTGTAGAAGAACTAACCTTTTATAATAGTCGTGATAATAAAAAAGTTCATAGAGAACATGTGCTAGCAGGAGATGCTGCAATAATATTAGCGATTGATGAAAATGATGATGTACTTATGGTACAAGAACCTCGCACACCAATAGGCAAAATCATATTATCTTTACCTGCCGGAATGATTGAGCCTGGTGAAAAATCTGAAGATGGTGCTATTAGAGAATTAGAAGAAGAAACTGGATATATAGCTAATAACATAAAATTAATGCGTTATGAATATCCTTCTATTGGTTATTCTAATGAAAGGTCTTTAATCTTTTTAGCAACAGATTTGAAAAAAACTCATAGACATTTAGATGATACTGAAGATATAAAAGTAATAAAAGTAAATTTAAAAGATTTAAAGCAAATGTTAGATACAAATGAAATTTTAGATGCAAGTACAACAATTGCTTTATTACATTATTTTATGTATGAAGAACCACATTATTTAGAAAATATAAAAAAATGAAAAAATCGGGCATTGAAATCAAAGATTTCAGTGCCCATATATGTGTTGCAAGTTACTTTACAACTTTTATTGATTTATTCTAGCTTTATATTTTTTTCTAATAATTTCCTTTGCTATAATAGCATAAATTACATAAATACAAATTATAAACAGTATAATTAATACCATTCCTTTAGGATTATGCACATATTTTACAATTTTTCCAATTAATGGGATTTTACATATATATTTTCCTTGTATTTGAGATTCTTCAACCACATTTACGTCAGGAATAGTATTGTTATCTCCCTTAGTTTTAAAAAACTTCTCTCCGTGGTTGTCTTCAACGACATGTGTTACTCTATGTGTAACAATAATATTATCTTCAAAGCTTTTATATGAAATTATATCTCCCTCTTTTATTTCATCAATGTTAACTTTTTTTATAATTATCATATCATCTACAGATATATTTGGTTCCATGCTTCCTGAAATAACAATAAAAGGTGTAAAGCCAAATACATCAGGTATTTCTTTAGAATTTGTTTCAGATTTAATAATTAAAACTGTATTTACAAATATAATTGAAATAGATAGTATAATGATAATAGCTTTTAAAGTCTTTTTTATGATTTTTAACATTATTATTTAATTTTTTCCTTCCTGAAAAATGGATTTAATTTTTCTTTTTTTCTTCTTTAAGTTTTGGCTTTTTAATGCTATATTTAACATCCTCCTTTGTATAATACTCAGGCTTTATTCCTACTTTATCTCTCATATAATCTAACATTATAACAAGAGCTGCAGTAAATATACATCCTACAATTATAAATGTATTTGCTGTTGAAGTTATATTTAATAACACAGAGCAAATAAATGTAAATAATGCTATTGATAAATTTGCTGTTAAATTTTTAAACGCAGAGATTTTTGAACGGATTTTTTTGTTCGTAAAATTATTTAAATATCTCGACATCAATCCCATATACGGTCCCCTAACACTTTGTTGGATAAAATATAGCAATACAATTAGTATTAAAGAAGATTTTGATAAAGGATCTTTTCCTATAAATCCAATTAAAATGCATGACACTGTTACTGGTACAGATAAAATTGTTAGTGTTTTGTTTTTTAATGCTTTTTGAATTTTGTCTTGATATCTAGCAAGTAATCCAGCTCCTATTTGTAAAGCTGCAAATATAATTCCAAACCATGCTTCTGGTACTTGCATCTCTTTTAGCATACTGCTTCGTAAATTTACTACTCCTAAAAGTACCCCCATAAATATTGCGTTAAATATAAACAAGCTTTTAACTCTCTTAGATTTTTTAAAAAATTGAAATGCATCTTTTAATTGATTTATGTATGTTTTCAAAGATATAACTTCAACTTTCTCTTCTACTATGGTTGTATGATTAAATCTTAAAGTATATATTGTACATATAACACAAGTTATGAAACATAAAATCATAGGTATATATCCATTTATTGCAAATGTTAATCCTGCAATTACTGATGAAATTCCATCAAAATAGAAAAAGTTTGACGATGCCTTTGCTTCTATCTTTGAAAACAATTTTCCTCTTTTAACATGTGCAGGCAAAGACTCATACAATATATTTGTTTCACATATTCCTTTAATTGAATATCCCAATGCATATATAAATTGAATTATTAGCAATTCATAATAATTTTTCATAAAAATCATTGCTAAAATACTTATTGAATATAAAACATTTCCGACAATTAAAGAATTTCTCTTCCCTATTCTATCTACAAGCCATGTTACAGGTATTTGCCAAAACGTATTTGCCAAAGTGTAAAAAGTATCTGCAAATAATGCTTGTGATGCAGAAAATCCTTTTACTTGAGTTAAAAACAAGAAAATTATTGGGTAATAGAATAATAAATCCCATGATATCATTCTATAAAAAGGGAACATTTTTACATTTTTCTTTTTTCGTTTTATTGACTTTCGTTTCTTTGATGGTTCTTTTCCTTTGTCCATTTTTTCCTCTCTTATCTTTACTATATTTTTTTGCTTTGTCAATATTAATATATTAGAATTTCTAGCATTACAATTAATAAAATTAGCATTTTTACATAAAATATAAATATTAAAAGTATATTTTATGGAGTTAATTATGAATCAAATTCTATTAGTTAAAGATAATAAAGAATTTAATAAAAAATCATTTGCTTTGAAAACACAATTTATATTTTATTTTATTATCTTTATTTCTCTAATTTTAATATTTATATATATGCGATATAACTCTCAAAAAAATTCTAATCAAATTGCAGCGAATTTATCTAATAGTTATCACGTTTATCGTTTATATGCAAACAATACTTCTTTAAATAAAACTTCAAATAATCCTTATATTATTGGAAGTATAGAAATCCCAAAACTTAACATTTCTTATCCTGTTTTCTCTACATTAACAGAAGAACTTTTGAAAGTTTCTCCATGCCGCTTTTATGGTGAAATTACTGATGATAGTAATTTGTGTATTGCAGGTCATAATCTTGATAATAATGCTTTTTTTAGCAGAATACGAACTTTAGTAAAAAATGATAAAATTATTATTACTGATAAGTCTAATTACAAATATACTTTTTCTGTTTTTGATAATTATGAAGTATTACCTTCAGATTTGTCCCCTATCTATTCTACTAAAAATAATAAGAAAGAATTAACCTTAGTCACTTGTAATAATAAAAATGACAAGCGCATAATTATTAAATCCAAACTTATATTTACTAATTGAATTTATTTACACTAAGATTATTCCTTTTTATTTTTGCATATATAATTCCATGAATCATTACACATATCTTCTAAAGTTTTTTCTGCCTTCCACCCTAATTCTTTATATGCTTTTTCTGCACTAGAATAATAACTTGCAATATCTCCTGCTCTTCTAGCTGTTACTTTGTATGGAACTTTTTGCCCTGTTGTTTTTTCAAAAGTTTTTATAACATCAAAAACACTATAACCAATTCCTGTTCCTAAATTATATATAAATAAACCTTCTTTTTCTTTATCCAACTTATCTAAAGCATTTACATGACCTTTTGCTAAGTCTACAACATGTATATAATCTCTAACTCCTGTTCCATCAGGTGTTTCATAATCATCTCCAAACACAGAAAGTTGCTCTAATTCACCATTTGCTACTCTAACTATATAAGGCATCAAATTATTAGGAATTCCTTGAGGTTCTTCTCCAATTAATCCACTTTCATGAGCTCCAATTGGATTAAAATATCTTAATATACATATATCCCATGTTTTGTCTGACTTATAAATATCTTTTAATATTTGTTCAATATATAATTTTGTTGTACTATATGGATTAGTTGTTCCCCCTATTTTACATTCTTCTGTTAGAGGTACAACTTCAGGTTCTCCATATACAGTTGCTGTTGAACTAAATATAAATTTTTTACAACCATATTTTTTCATAGTTTCCAAAAGCACTAGTGCTCCTGAAACATTATTTTTGTAATATTCAATAGGTTTCTGTACAGATTCTCCAACTGCTTTAAATCCTGCAAAATTAATAACTGCATCAATTTTATTTTCTTCAAAAACTTTTTCCAGTTCTTTTCTATCTAAATAATCAATTTTGTAAAATTTGAAATCTTTACCTGTTATTTCTTTTATTTTATTTAAAACATCAGGTTTACTATTTGAAAAATTATCAATTATTACAATTTCTTTATCAGCATTTAATAGTTCTACAGCCGTATGACTTCCTATAAATCCTGCTCCTCCTGTTATTAATATTGGCATGATTTTCCTCCCTATTTTTTGCTTATTTCCACTCCATTTGTAGTATCTTTTATATTATATCCTTTTTCATTTATCATATTTCTTAATTTGTCTGATTCTTCCCAATTTTTATTTTCTCTTGCTATTTTTCGTTTCTCTACTAATTCAAAAATTTCTTCTGGTATTTCATTATTATCTTTATTTTCGTTAATTTTCAAACCTAAAATACTATCAAATTTTAATAATAATTCTGCTAATTTTTTAGATTTCTTTTCATAACGTACAACTTCCCAAACTACACTCATTGCTAATGGCATGTTCATATCATCATTAATTGCTTTATGAAATCTTTTTTCAAATTCTTCAATTATATTATCACCTATATAATCTTCGCTATTTGCATGAATTTCATAACCATTTTTTAATCTTTCCAATGATTTAGCACTTGCATCCATTGCTTCCCATGTGAAATTTATTTTATTTCTATAATTTCCTGAATATAAAAATATTTTATATACTAATGGATCATAACCTTTATTAATCAAATCATTCAATAAATAGACATTTCCTAAACTCTTTGACATTTTTCCACCATTTATAAGTAAATATTCTCCATGCATCCAATAATGAGCTGGATTTTTTCCACATTTTCCTTTGCTTTGCGCTATTTCATTTTCATGGTGTGTTGGAATTAAATCAATTCCCCCTGTATGTATATCAAATACTTCTCCTAAATAATGTTGACCCATTGCAGAACATTCTATATGCCATCCAGGATAACTTGGTCCCCATGGACTATCCCACTTCATTAAATGATTTTCTGGAGCTTTTATCCATAATGCAAAATCATATGGATTTCTTTTTTCTTTATCTATTTCTACTCTAGCTCCGGCCTTTTGATCATCTAAATTCAAATTTGATAATACTGGGTATTTATCTAATTTAGAAATATCAAAATAAATTGCTGTAGAAGTTTCATATGCATAACCATTATCTATTAAAGATTTCACATAATCAAGCATAATACTTATATGATCAGTTGCTTTACAAATTATTTCTGGTGTCTCTATATTTAAATTTTTTAAATCTTCAAAAAATAATTTTGTATAATGTTCAGCTATTTCTTCTGGAGTTTTATGTTCCTCTTTTGCTGATTTTACTATCTTATCTTCTCCATCGTCTCCGTCTGATACTAGATGTCCTACATCTGTTATATTCATTACATGTTTTATTTTATATCCGTTATATCTTAATACTCGTCTTAAGACATCTTGAAATACATTCGTTCTCAAATTTCCAATTGTTGCATCTTTATATACTGTTGGCCCACACGAATATATTTTTACTTCACTTTTATCAATTGGTATAAACTTTTCTTTTTGTTTTGTTAATGTATTATATAAATATAATTCCAATATTTACCTCCTTATTCTTCTCCTCCTTCTGGTTTCGGAGAACTTCCTGCTGGTGTTGGTGTAGCTGGTTCACTTGGTGTTGTAGGTGAAGGTGATGGTTTAGGTGTGGTAGTAGTATTTGTGGTTTCTTTAGGCTTTTCTTCTTGTACTGGTGCTGTATGTACATTACATGTACCTGTAACTCTTTCACCTGATGCTGAAGTTCCTTTTAAAGGCTTCCATAATTTTGTATTTTCCTTTGGTACAGCTCCTCCATACACATTATTTTTTGTTTCAGGACAATATGGTGTTGCAATTAATCCTGTTACAGTACAAATTTTTTGTGTTCCATGTCCTTCACAATTTTCTGGTAAATTATCTTTTGTAAATATTTCTGTATATTTATTACTACAACCAGATGAAGCAATACAACCAGAATCTCTACATGCTGTTTCCTCTACAATTCCTGATGGCCTTTGGAATTTTGCGTTTTGTAAAGACTTGTGTATATCTGTCATTACAGCATCCCATAGTAATCCTGCAGGATTATTACCATTTGTAACTTCCTCATTTTCATCATATCCATACCAACATGCTGCTGAATAATATGGACTAAATCCGCATAGCCATCTATCACAGCTATTGTCTGTTGTACCTGTTTTTGCTGCAACATCCATTCCTGGTATAGCACAATATGTTGCTGTACCATGTGCTCCGTTTACAGGTTCTTGTAATATTGATGATGTAATATAAGCATTTTGTTCTGATATAGCTCTTTCTTTTTCTTGTTTTGGTGTTAAAACTACATTTCCATTCGCATCTTCAACTTTAGTATAGAAAGTTGGTGTAATATGTATTCCTCCATTTGCTATTGTTCCATATGCTGATGCCATTTCTAATGGACTTACACCATTTTTCATACCACCAATTGCTAATGATAATACTTCATCTTCTTCATTTAATGTAGTGATTCCCATTTTTTTCAAATATTCTAATGATTTTTCTGGTTTTAATTCTGCCATAATTTTTAATGCAGGTATGTTTTGAGATGTTTCAATGAATTGTCTTATATTAACAATTCCTTTAAAACCATTATAATTTTTAGGTGTATATCCTCCTCCAAAGTCTGTTGCATTATCATCATATACTGTTGCTGCTGTAATTACTTTTTCTTCTAATCCTGGGGCTACTGATGCAAGTGGCTTCATAGAAGAACCTGTTTGTTTCTGCATTTGTGTAGCTCTATTCCATCCTCTAGCTTCTGTCTTTTCTCCAAGTCCTCCTGCTACTCCTACTACATTTCCTGTTTTATAGTCTATAACTGCCATTCCTGCTTCTGAATGTTCGTTTAATAAAGTACCGTCTGATTTTTTAGCTCTTCCTTTTGAAATATATTTATCTTTTTTAAATTCTTCTTCTAATCTAGCTTGCACATTAGCATCTACTGTAGAATAAATTTTTAATCCACTTCCATAAACATAGTTTTCAGCTAATTCTTTAGATATTCCTTTTTCTTCCATAATTTGATTAACTAATTGAGTAATCATTGCATCTGTATGGTAAGAATATATATTATTTGATGCAATTTGACCTTGAGTAAATGTTAACCCTGCATCTACTTTATCAACTGCAGCATTATATTCTTCTTCGTTTTCTATATATCCTAGTTCTTTCATTTTTGCTAGAACAGTTTTTGTTCTATTTTTAATTTTTTCGGTATTATCTGTTGATGTATCATATGGGCTATAATTGTTTGGTGAATTGTTTATACCTGCCATAAATGCACATTCTGCTAAATCTAAGTCTTTTGCACTCTTTGCAAAATAATATTGCGATCCTAGTTCAACACCATGAACATTTCCTCCTACATACAAGATATTTAAATATAACTCTAATATTTGATCCTTTGAAATCATACGTTCAACTTGATAAGCTTTTGCCCATTCTTTTACTTTTCTCATTATTCCTGCTAATCCACTACGTTCGTCATCTTTAGTTATATTTTTAACTAACTGTTGTGTTATAGTACTTCCACCATAAGAACTATTTTTAAATATTGTTCCAATAATAGCTCCTGCTGTTCTTTTGAAATCTACACCACTATGTTTGTAAAAACGCTCATCTTCTATTGCCACATATGCTTTTGGCAAATAATCAGCCATTTCCTCTAATGTAACTATTTGTCTTTTTTCATCTCCACTTAATTCAGTTATTTTATTTCCTTGTTGGTCTACAACCACTGAATTTGCTGTTGCTATTGTCAACTCTTCTTTAGTGATTTCAAAATCATCTCCAAATAGTCCAAAAAATGTACCTGCTATAATACCTGCTCCTATTATGCATAATAGCAAGAATATTATAGTAGTCACTTTTAAAGTTGCTACTAATTTAGGATGTTTGCTTTTTTTCTTTCTTTTTTGGTTAGGACTTTTTCTATATAATTGTTCTCTTTCTTTGGCTGTTTGTTGTTTCATTTTTTTTATTGCTTTTGGTTCATCAGCTTCAACCTTTGATCTGCTCTTTCTAGTATTTGTGTATCGTGAATTTCTTGAAGAACCAGATTTTTTTCTATTTCTATAATTGTTGTTTGGCATGTTATTATCCTCCTTGGCAATTTGCTATAAATTGACAATTGTATTATATTATATTTTTTAAAAAAAATAAAGGTTTTTTAACATTTTTTTGTTATAAGGGAAAGAAAGATTTTTATAACATAAATTAATCGTTTTTTCATATAATTTAATATAATTATATGAGGTGATTCTATGTATTATGTCTATGAAAATGACAAGCTTAGTAAGTATGAAAGGTTTTTCAGAACCTTTTTTTATCAAGTATGGTTAGAAAATAATCGAATACAAGTTGTATCTATTCCTAGGTTGAAATTGTTTGAAAAAGAAAATGGTCATAAATTAGCAAAAAGAAAAGATGTAATTAAGCGAAATCAATTAATACAAAAAATTGCTCAAAAAACTGTAAAAATATTAAATAAAACAAAGAGCAATAAAATAATTGTAAGTAAAGAATTATTAAATGAAAAACTTTTTATCAATTATCTATATAGTCAAAATTTAGATATAGTTAATGGAAAATTTTTATTTAAACTACTTGTTCCTGAGATTTTAAGTTATTTGATAAAGAAAACTAATATTTCAGAAGAAGATTTAAAAATAGCTATTTTAGCTAATGATGTTAATGAAATTGTTTTAGGTAATATTAAATTATTAATACATAAATATAAAAATATCACTATAGTTACTAGACATGCTATGAAACTAAAAAACTTCCAAGAATCTCTATATGATAAAGAAGGTATTGTAATAGCGATAACAAATAATAAAAGAAATGCTTTGAACAAAGCTAATATTATATTTAACTTTGACTTTCCAGAAGAATTATTAAATAAATATACGATTTTTGAGTATGCTAATATAATAAATTTAGATAATAATGTTAAGATTAATAAAAAAAGATTTAACGGTGTAAATATCAATGATTATGAAATTGAATTAAATAATAATAATTTATTAGATTTAGTAAATTATAATGAAATCATATTAGAAAAAAATTTTATCAAAAATTTATATGAAGCAAAATTATATAAAAGACAAAGTTTTGAACTTCTCAGAAATACTATACAAAAGGATAATGTTAAAATAAGGTATTTAATTGGAGAAAATACTAGATTTTAAAATCTAGTATTTTCTCATAACACTATATCTCTTTTTAATAATTCCTGTTCTACTATTCCTGTTCCGATAAATTTTTTATTTAAATAAATTCTATATACTCCATCTTTTTTATTTTTTTGAGTAAGCTTAACTCCATTTATAAAATGTTTATATTTGTTTTCTTGTAATTCAATTAGTGGTTCGTTTTGAAATAATTTCTCAATATCAATGAAAGATTTTGAAAAATTACTTTTGAATGTTTCTAAATCTTTTTTTGAATTATAAATTTTTTCTAGTTCTTCAATTGTAATAGACTGACTTAATTTAAAATTACCTACCTGAACTCTTTCAAGTTCTGTCATGAATCCATAAGTTCCTAATTTGCTTGCTAAGTCTTCACACAAACTTCTTATATATGTGCCTTTTGAACATTTCACTGTAAATTTAATTTGTTTTTTATCTTTGTCTATTCCATTAAGTTTAATATTATATATTTCAATTTCTCTGGGTTCTACTTTTACTTGAATTCCTTTTCTTGCATATTCATATAGTTTTTTACCTTTTATTTTTATTGCAGAATACATTGGTGGTACTTGCTTTTGTTTTCCTATAAATTGATTTAATGTTTTTTTGACTGTTTCTATTTTCAAAATTTCATAATCAACTTCTTTTTCTCCAACAATGTTTCCCTCTGCATCTGCCGTATCTGTTTTTTTGCCTAATTCTAAAGTTACATTATATATTTTATCATGATTAATTAAATATTTTGAACACAAAGTTCCTTTGCCAATTAAAAGAGGCAACACTCCTGTTGCCATTGGATCTAGTGTACCTGTGTGTCCCACTTTTTTATTAAAAATCTTTTTAACTTTATATACTACATCGTGTGAAGTAATTCCTTTAGGCTTATTAACTATAATAATTCCGTCCATTATTTCTCCTAATTATATATTTATTTTTATAATGCTTTTTCTGTTTCAGCTATTATTTTATTCTTTACTTGTTCAAGAGTTCCTTTAATTAAGCATCCTGCAGCTCGTGGATGTCCTCCACCTCCGAATAAATAACAAATGTCTGAAACATTAATTTCATTTGTAGAACGCATTGAAACTTTATAGCTATTTTCTTCATCCTTTTGTCTAATAAATATAGAAACTTCTACACCTTCAATACTTCTACCTATATCAACCAAACCTTCATGATCTCCTGGTTCAGCTTTAGCTTCTTCTTCATCTTTACTATTTATGTATGAAAATGCTATTCTTCCATTTGCTAGTAATTCTATTCTATCAACAACTTTTTTTGATAATTCAAAATTAGGCTTAGTTCTTGTTTGTAAAATTTTTGTTGCTATATCTGGAACATCAATTCCTTTTCTTAATAATTCTGCTGCAAATTCAAAAGTTTCTGGAGTAACTCCTTGATATTGAAATCCACCTGTATCTGTCATTATTCCTGAAAGTAAGCATGTTCCAATATCTTTTGTTATTTCTATTTTAAAGTATTGAAGTATTGAAATTAGTACTTGAGCACATGCTGGTGCAACTTGATCTACATAATTTATATCTCCAAACATAGTATTTGTACCATGATGATCAATTACTATTGTTTCATTTGCATTTTCAAAATATTCTTTTCCTTCAAGTCTTTTCAAATCAGAACAATCCAATGAAATTGCTAAATCATAAACATCTTCACTTAAACTCTTTTTTATTTTGTCAGAAGATGGTAAAAATGCAAAAAGTCTAGAGTATTCAGGTATATACATTTCTGGTTCTTTTCCTATTTGTTTCAATGTAAGATACATTGCAATAGTACTGCCTATAGCATCTCCATCAGGTGATTCGTGAGTAAATAATGCTATCTTTTCTGCACTTTTTATTTTATTAAGCATTTCTGTCAAAGTTTTATTTTCTTCTACATCCTCTTCTTTGATTCCAAGAATTTTATTTAAATTTATATCAAGTGGTTTTATTATTTTCATTTTTATCTTTCCCCTTTGTATTTATATTCAGCGCAAGATGCTGATTATTTTAATTCAAAAAAGAATTGATATATTACAAGGCAAACGAATTTAAAATCAATGAGGCATACTATTTGTACGTTGATTTGATTTTAAATGAAGTTTAACGAAGTAAGATATTAATTATCTTTTGAATTTTTTGGCATAATATCCTTTAGGATAGAATCAATCTTAAACCCATACTCAATCGAATCATCCAATTCAAATATCAATTCTGGTGTGTTTCTTAGATTAACTCTTTTAGCAAGTTCTGAACGTATAAAACCAGAAGATTTTTTTAAACCTGCTAATGTATTTTTTACATTCTTAGAGTTTAGTATGCTAACATATACCTTTGCATATTTTAAATCAGTTGTTACTTTTACTTTTGTAACACTAATTAACCCTGTAACATTAGGATTCTTTAATTTTTGGTCTATAATGTAACTTAATTCTTTTCTATATTCTTCGTTTATACGACCAAATCTAGCACTATTTTTATCTGCCAAGTAATTCACGCCCTTTCTTAACGTTTTATTTCTTCCATAATATATGCTTCAATGATGTCTCCTTCTTTAATATCATTGTAATTTTCAATTTGAATACCACATTCAAATCCTTTTGAAACTTCTCTTGCATCATCTTTAAAACGTTTCAATGTAGCAAGTTTTCCTTCATGTACTACAACATTTTCACGTATTACTCTAACACCCGCATTTCTTTCTACTTTACCTGTTAATACAAATGCTCCCGCAACAGTACCAACATTAGAAATTCTAAATGTTTCTCTAACTTCTGCTGTTCCAATAACTTTTTCCTCATATTTAGGGTCAAGCATACCTTTCATTGCTGCTTCTACATCATCAATTGCTTGATATATTACAGAATATTGTTTTATTTGTACTTCATCTTTTTCAGCTAAATCTTTAGCCATATTGTCTGGCCTTACGTTGAATGCAATTATAATTGCATTAGATACTTTTGCAAGTGTAATATCAGATTGATTAACAGCACCTGCAGCTGCATGTATAACTTTTACACGAACTTCTTCGTTTGACAATTTTTCTAATGATTGTTTTACTGCTTCAACAGAACCTTGAACATCAGCTTTTACAATTAAATTTAATACTTTTAGATTTTCTTCTTCCATTTTGCTGAATAAATTATCTAATGTTACAGTTGTTTGTGCATTTATTTTCTTTTCTCTGGCTTGACGTTTTCTTCTTTCTATCAAGTGTTTAGCCATTTTTTCATTCTTAACCTCATAGAAAACATCTCCACCTTCTGGCACTTCTGTCAAACCAATGATTGATACAGGTGTTGATGGACCAGCTGATTTTACTTTTTTACCTTTATCATTTCTCATTGCTCTTATTCTACCAATTGAAGAACCTACAACTATTGTATCTCCTTCATCTAGTTTACCTCTTTGTACTAATAATGTAGCAACAGGTCCTCTTGATTTATCTAGTCTTGCTTCAATAACAACACCTTTTGCTTGTTTTTTAGGGTTAGCTTTTAATTCTAATACTTCAGCTTGTAATAATACCATTTCTAACAATTGGTCAATATTTTGATTTTGTTTTGCAGAAATTGGTACAAAAATTGTATCTCCTCCCCATTCTTCTGGAACTAAATCATATGTCATTAATTCTTGTTTAACTTTTTCTACATTTGCATCTGGTAAATCAATTTTGTTTATTGCAACTATTATTGGTATTTCTGCAGATTTAGCATGATTAATAGCCTCTATTGTTTGTGGTTTAACACCATCATTTGCTGCAACAACAAGTATTGCTATATCTGTAATTTGAGCACCTCTAGCACGCATTGCAGTAAATGCTTCGTGTCCTGGAGTATCTAAAAATGTTATTTCTTTATCATCAATTTTTACTTTATAAGCACCTATATGTTGTGTAATTCCTCCTGCTTCACCTTCAATAACATTTGTCTTTTTAACAGCATCCAATAAAGATGTTTTTCCATGGTCTACGTGTCCCATTACAACCACTACTGGAGGTCTTGTAACTAAATCTTCTTCTTTATCTTCTGAATCATCAAATAAAATATCTTCTTCTTTAACCTCTTGTTTTTTAATTGCTGTAACACCAAATTCTTGAGCAATCAAAAATGCTGTATCAAAATCAATATCATTATTTATTGTTGCCATTATTCCATTTTGCATTAATTTTTTCATAACTTCTGCAGTAGTCTTTTTTAATTCTGCAGCAAAATCTTTTACTGTAATGATTTCTGGAATTGTTATTTCTGTTAATTTAAATATTTTTTGTTTTGTTTTATTACCTTGTTTTTTAGGCTTTTTCTTACCTCTTCTACCTCTTGCAGTCGTTAAATCATAATAATCTAACATTCCGCCATCTTGGTCATTAAACATGTTTGACAATTTATTCGTTTGTTTTAAATTCTTAAGCTTTTTCTCATCAATAGAATTATCTCTATTATTTCTTTTGTTTCTATTTTTTCTAGACTTATTATCATCATATCTATTAATTGCCTTTTGTCTTTCCATTGTTCTATTGTAATCTTTTACACTCTCTTTTTCTACTATATCTACTGACATTATATCTTTTATATTTCTATCAATACCTTTTTCATCCAATGGTCTTTTGTTTCCAAAACGTTTGTTATTAGGTCCAGTACTTCTATTATTATATTTTGTATTATTTCCATTATTATTAAACCTATTATTATTATAGGTTTTATTATTTTTATTTATTTGAGCAGGTTTTTCATGTTTTTGAACTTCTTGTGTTTTAGGTTTTGTTTGCTTTGTTTCAGGTTTTGATTTAATTTCTATTACTTCTTGTTGTAATTTTGGTTCTTCTTTTTTTATTTCTTCTTTCTTTTCTTCTTTTTTATTTAAACCAAAAAGTTCACTAACAGACATTGGTTTTGTTGTTTTATTTCTATATACAATTTTGAAATCTTTATTTGACTTTCTTTCTACAAATCCAATGTTGTTTCTTTTATCTTCCTTTTTTGGAACTTTCTCTTTTTTCTTTGTTGTTTCGTTATTTATAATAACCTCTCTTCTTATTATTACCGGTTGTCTTTCTTCTTTTTTAGGTTCTTTTTTTGTAGAAGTTTTTCCTTTTCCCTTTTTACTGCGTTCTTCAATTTTTTTAGCATCTTTTTCATCAATACTACTCAAATGGCTTTTTGCTTCAATTTTTAATTTTTCTGCTATTTCTAATACTTCTTTACTTGATAAATTTAGTTTTTTGGCTATTTCATATATTTTTATTTTACCCAATAACTTCACCCCCGTTATATTTTCCTTGGATTCCTCTCACTATATTGATATCTTTTATACCTATAATTGCTTTATTAGATTTTCCTATTGCTTTACTTAATTCTTCTATCTTGCCATCTATTATAATTGGTATATTGTTTAACTCACATATTTTTTTGAATTTTTCTTTAGTTCTATCAGAACTATCCTCGGCCACAATTACCAATTTCACTTTTCTTTTTTTTATATCTTCTTCAACACTGTCAGCGCCAAATGATATTTTTCTAGCTCTTGCAGCTAATCCTATTATTCCTATTATGTTATTTATCAAACAACACACCTCTTAACTCATCATAAATCTCATTTGATATTTTCATATCAAAAACTTTTTCTAACCTTTTGCTTTTTATTAATTTTTCAAGACATTCCTTGTCCTTACATATATATGCTCCTCTGCCTTCTTTTTTTCCTGTTTCATCTATGCTTATAATATTTTGTTTGTTCTTAGTTATTCTTAATAATTCTTTTTTATCTTTTTTTTGATTACATCCCATGCATGTTCTAGTAACAGTTTTTTTCATAGTTGCAACACCTCTTTCTTATTTTTATCATTCAGCAGATTCTTCCTCGTTTGATTCAGTTTTCTCAGAAGTTTCAACTGTTTCGGTGTTTTCTTCATTTGCTTTTTGTAACATCTCTCTAAATTGAGTTTCAGATTTAATATCAATCTTCCATCCTGTTAATTTTACTGCTAATCTAACATTTTGTCCTGCTTTACCTATTGCTAATGATAATTGATCGTCTGGAACAATTACTTGTGCAAATTTTTCTTCTTCGTTTATATCTACGGCTAATATTTTTGCTGGTAATAATGCAGATACAATATATATTGAAGGGTCTTCATTCCATTCAATTACATCTATTTTTTCTCCGTGTAATTCATTAATTATATTCTGAATTCTTACTCCTTTTTGACCAACACATGAACCAACTGGATCAATATTAGGGTCTGGAGAATAAACAGCTACTTTACTTCTGTTTCCTGGATCTCTAGAAACACTTTTTATTTCAATAACACCTTCATAAATTTCTGGAATTTCAAATTCTAACAATTTTCTTACAAAGTCCGGATTACTTCTAGAAACTATTACTTGTGGAGCTCCTTTAGCTCCTCTTTCTACACTTAACACATATCCTTTTATCTTATCATTAACATGATAATGTTCTGTAGGTATTTGTTCTTTTAAAGGCATTATTCCTTCTAATTTTCCTAAATCCATAATAACAGCATTGCCATCAGCTTTTTGAACTAATCCAGAAACAATTTCACCTTTTCTATCATTAAATTCAGAAAATAATACATCTCTTTCTGCTTCTCTTAATTTTTGGACAATAACTTGTTTTGCAGTTTGGGCAGCTATTCTACCAAAGTTTTTTGGTACTATTTCAACTTCAACATTTTCTCCTACTTTAGCATCTTTTTTTATTTTTTTAGCATCTTTTAAGTTTATTTCAACTTTATCATCTTCAACTTCTTCTTTTACTTCCTTAACTGCATACACATGTGTTGCTCCTGTTTTTTCATCCATATGTATATTTACATTTTCTACTTCAAAATTTCTTTTATATGCTGTAATTAATGCAGTATCTATAGCTTCTAATAAATATTCTTTTTTTATTCCTTTTTCCTTTTCTAATTCTTCTAATGCTATTATTAATTCTTTGTTATCAATTGCTTTCATTATTATTTCTCCTCCCAATTATAAATTGTTTTTGCTTGTGCTATATTGCTTATATCCACATTTACATTTTTTCCAAATTCTTCAATTGTTATTTCATGTGGACTAATTTTTTTCAAAATGCCTTTAATTTCTTTGTTTCCTTTTTCATCCTTTTTAAATAATTTAATTTGAATTTCCTTATTTATCGCTTTTTCATAATGTTCAAATTTTCTTAAATTTTTTTCAATTCCTGTTGACGAAACTTCTAAATAATATTGTTCTTTAATAATATCTGCTTCATCTAATATAGGATTAACTATATCATTTACTTTTTCACAATCATTTAAAGTTATCACATTATTTAGATTTGATTCATCACATATTTTCTCAATATAAATTCTTAAATAAAAGTCTTTTCCTTCTTTCACATATTCTACATCATATAAGTCATATCCTTGTTCTTCAATAGGCTTTTTTATCAGACTTTCAACTTGTTTTTCTACTTTTGACAAATTTTTCCTCCTTAATACAACATTTAAGAGTGGGATTTGTTCCCACTCTTCTGTTTCTCTTTTTATGCATACTTATTATACACTGTTTTTATTTAAATTGCAAGCTTTTTAAGATATTTTTTCTATTACATCTGCTGTTTCAGTAACCTCTGCAATTTTTATATCTCTAACATGTTCAATTTTTTCCCATGTAGTTGTTCTTCTAAATAAACATTTAAAGTTGATTACAAGCCATGATCCCATAAATATTGGATAACATAGAAGTCCTTTTACCATTGGCTTAATAGGTCTTCTGTCTAGTGCCATAACTATCATAGCTGTACCTATTGGTAATAAAAATGTTGGCATTAAATACATTGCTAAATTGTACATTAATTCTATATTTGTCATTCCATCTCCAGCATACATTAAAAAGTTAGTTGCAACTATTATTAATGTAATTATAAACATTGGAATACTTCCTACGATATATAATAATCCATCAAAATTCATCATTGTTTTATTTTCTTTAGTAGCTACAGCTAATTGTTTTGTATAATTTGTAATACATTGCATATGTCCTACTGTCCATCTACTTCTTTGTGACCATGATTGTTTGAATCCTGTTGGTTGTTCATCATATACTATCGCATCTGTTGCCCATCCAAGTTTTTTACCTTTTATAATTCTTTGTAATGAAAATTCTATGTCCTCTGTTAAAGTTTTTGTATTCCATCCATCAGGTTTAACTACATCGAATCTTACCATAAATCCTGTACCATTTAATAATGGTGATAAACCTAAATTATATCTTGCTAAGTGATAAAATCTATGCATTGTCCAATAGAATATTGCATATCCTGCAGTTATCCAGTTATCTGTTGGATTTTTAATATCTCTATATCCTTGAACTACATCTTCTCCTTGACATAATTTTTTATTCATATTTTTTATAAAATCTTTATCAACTATGTTATCAGCATCGAATACAAAGAAAGCATCATAATCTGCATCTTCTTTTATTTTTTGTTGTAAAAACCAATTTAAAGCATATCCCTTTGTCTTTTTAGTTGGGTCAAATCTTTGATATACTATTGCTCCTGCTTTTTTTGCTATTTCAGCTGTATTATCTGTACAGTTATCTGCAATTACATATATATCATATAATTCTTTATCATAATTTTGATTTTTTAAGCTTTCAATTAAGTTTCCTACAACTGCCTCTTCATTATGTGCTGGAATTATAGCCATAAACTTATGATTTTTATCTACTTTAAGTGGTTTATCTTTTAATTTTACTAATGAGCATAAACTTACCATTATTTGATATAGCCAGAATATAGTTACTATCCATACTAAGGCTTCTCTAATAACATATAAATACTCCATATTATTATTACCTCACTTTATATTTGTTAAATTTTGTTATTTTCGTCAAATTGCCCTCATCTCTATTATACTATTTTTTTACATATTTGGCAATATTTTTCAACATTTTTTTATTTTATTAGTCAGGGTAGTCAATTTTTAATCTTATTTTATATCTTTAATCTATCTTTATCTTTGTTAAAATTCAACAGTTTATTAATAAATTTCTCTTTTTCTCTTTTTTCTTCTTCCTCACTAATATTTTGCATAAATTCATCTATTTTATTCTGGTTTTCTGTGTCATATCCTGAAATTTTTGGTCTTCTAATTTTTCTTTTTTTGATTGATTTTTTTGGATTCATCTTTCCTATAGGTTTTATATTTTTTATCTTTCTTTTCTTTGCCTCTATTTCTTGCATTTTTTCATTGTATTTAGAATCATATGCTGCTCCAAACTGAAAATAATCATCATCGTCATCATTATTTTCATAAGCTTCATCATCATTTTCTTTATCAAGAATTTCTATCTTTTCATCTGAATCTTCATTATTCTCTTTGATTTTTTTATTTTCTCTTTCTAATTTATCTTCTTCATCTTCTTCATTAATTTTTTCAAATTCAAATTCGTCTTCTTCATACTTTTCCAAATCATTTAGTACATCATCATCTTTTTCTTCAATAATATTTTCCTCTTCTTCATTATATTCAGGATCACTTTCATTTATTAATTGTTCAACTTCATATCCTTCTTCATTTTCATCTTCTTCATATTCAGAAAGATTTCTATCAAATTTCTCTGGCACTTCTTCTCTAAATGCTGTATAAACATTTTTTATACCTTGAATTCTCCAATAATTTGAATTTATTACTGTTCCAACACTTATCTTTACATTTGTAATTTGCTTTTCAAAACTTTTTGCACTTTCTTCTATATCTCGTAAATATGTATTGTTGTATAGTCTATTATAGTCATTATCTGTAGCTTTTCCTGTTGTTTCTTTTTTTATTAATTCATATAATTTATCAATTTGATTTATATCTTTATCAAAATCTGCACAAGCTTCATCCATCATCTTTTCATGTACTATTTCACCATTAATTGCAGTCATTCTTTCATTATCTAAAAATCCTACAATATAATCTTTTTCTGCATCTAGAAATCTTAATTTAACAGATGTATCTCTTAAAGTTTTTTCATACTTTGATATCAATAAATTATCGTCTTCAACTTCTTTCAATAATTTTCTTAATTTGTCATAAACTATCAAATAACATTTAGCTTCTCTTGTGCCTATATCCATTCTGACTTCTATAGCTTTTCTTATAACATTTTCATTAAATGAAACTCTTTCATTCCTTCCATTGTCCATCATAATATTAAAAATTTGTTCTTTTATTAAACTTTTGTCTCCATCTACAAAATGCTTCATTCTTTTTATGTCTTCTTTATCAATAATTTCAAATAATTGTCTTGTTTTTTCAATTGTTGTTATATGATTAGTTACAGTTCCTTTTTTCTTTCTTGCGCAAATATTTCTATTTTTTTGACTCTCAATAAATTCATCTATTATTTCTACATAATCTCTACGTATTTGTTTTAACTCTTCATTGTTTTTATCAATTTGATTTTCTATTCGTATAAGCTTTTTTTCTAACAAATCTGGTCTTATGTCTAAATCACTAAATAAATTATGTCTTTGGTTTTCTAATGTTTCACTGCTTTTGTATAATATTTCTTCCTCTTTTTGTAATCCTTGTAATCTTTTTGCTACATCATCAAACTTGGTTAAAACATCCTCTTCTTCTTCTAGCATATTTTGGTAAATTTTTATCTCTTCTACCATTCCTTTATATGTATAAAAGTTATTTTTCATATTGTTTTGTTTGTTTAAACCAAGTATATCTTCCATATATCTCTCTAGTACAATTACACTTCTTTCATACATGATAAAAACCTCCAAGATTTTCTTAGTTATTGTTCTTATTATATATAAAAGAAAATAAAATGTCTAGCTTTATAATAAAAAAATGTAATATTTTTGTAATATTTTATTTTATAACTTCACTCATCACTTTTGAGAGATATTTCATACTAGTTAAACACTGTTCTAATGTATTACCTGTTGCGCCTACTTCTATAATATTTGCAAATTTTCCCATATGCTGATTATATCTCGATTTTGTAAGCATTATAGGTTTAAATAAACCTGGATACATTTCTTCTGCTTTTTCTTGTATTTTTACTGCAAATTTTAAATTTTGATTCCAATTTGGATGTTCTAATCCTCCATTATTTGTACCTATTACGAACATTATTTGTGCTGCATAATCTTCCCCTATTTTAACAATTGGTGCATAATCGCTTCTGCTTCCAATTGCATCTCTATGTAAATCTATAATTATATCAGAAGGTGTCGTTTTTAAAATATTATTAACTGTTTCCAATGACCTAGTGTATGAGCCATTATATGCTGGATAATCATGGTAAGTTATATCATGTTGGACATTGAAATTGAATTTTTTTAGATATTTTTCCAATTCTGTTCCAACTCTAGCTACAGTAAAATTCAAATCTGTTGTTCTAAAAGTTCCTGTTGGATTATATTGATACATTTCACTTGCAGTATAACTTTCACATGTATGTGTATGAAAAATCAAAATGTTTTTGTTTTCAATTGATATGTTTGGTGTTAAAATTTCTTGAGTTAAATTATATTCAGTTTCATTTTTTATTTTTACTTTTCCGTATTCAACATTAAATTTTTCTTGTATAGGATTTTCTGTTACTACTTCAGTTGTAGCTGTAATAGGTATTTCTTCTGATTCTTGCTTTTCTTCATTATTTTCTTCAACTTCGATTTCTTGACTTTCGTTTATTGTATTTTCTTCTTTTTGTGCTTCTTCTATACTACTAATTTCTGAATTTATTATTTTTTCCATTTGATTTGTTTCAGTTTTTTTATCTTTAGTTGTATCTTTTTTATTTTCTGCTTGAAAAATCACAGGAACTGCTGTACTCAAACTTTTATTAAAATTCTTTTTATTTGTTAATTTAAATAGAAATACAATAGCTACAATAGCTATTGTAACAATTATAATATACTTCACTAAATCTTTAATTTTTAATATTGTAACATTAAACATTTAATTCTCCTCGTATGTATAAACTTCATATATATGTATATGCTACAATTTTTAAATTATGCATAAAAAAAACACATTCAGTAGATTTAATAATCTATTGAATGTGAAACTTATAAATTTATTTTTATACACTTTTCCAAAACCAATCTAAACTGTTGTCAATACTCTTTTTTCCCATTTTCTTTGCTTCTAAATCGTCCACCCATAGATAAGCAAAAAATGTTATTAATACAAATACAAAATCTACTGCCAAACAATAACTTAAAGGTTGTATCATTTGAGTAAGTTCAGGTTTTAAAGTGAGTAATTGAACAACATGCATTACTAATAATGCTAAATATAAGAATAATGGGATTGCAACTATATAACTTTTCTTTAATTCTTGTGCAAGAAATATAAGTAATATTGTTGCGATTAATAATAAAATAAGTGTAAATGGACTTGCTACATTTAAAAAGAACATTTTCTTCCCCTCCGTTTTTATCTTTTGATTCTATACTTTTATATTAACATTACTGTTTTTATTTTTCAAGTTTTAACATAAATATTAATATTAATTTTATGTTTCATTTTTGTTACATTTGTGTTACATTAACTGATGTGTTAAGAATAATTATTGTAATTTTTTTTCAATTAAATCTGCTAATTCTTGAGCTTTTTTAGTTATATATTCTTGATCTTTTCCTTCAATCATAACTCTTACTAATGGCTCTGTTCCAGATGGCCTTATTAATACTCTTCCATTTCCTGCAAATTCTTTTTCTAATTTTTCTATTGCAGTTTTTATTTCTGCGTCTTTTTCATATTCATATTTTTTATCAGTATTTACCTTTGCATTTATTAATACTTGAGGAAATGCTTGCATTACATTCGCCATTTCTGAAGCAGCTTTTCCTTCTTCTAATATTGATTTTATTAACATTAAAGAAGTTAGTATTCCATCTCCAGTAGGATTATAGTCTAAGAATATTATGTGACCTGATTGTTCTCCTCCAAAATTGTACCCGTCTTTTAACATTTCTTCTAGTACATATCTATCTCCTACTTTTGTTTGAATTAATTTTAAATTTTCTTTTTCTGCATATTTATTTAATCCAAGGTTACTCATAACAGTAGCTACTATTGTGTCTTTTTTTAATTTACCTTTTTTTATTAAACTTCTAGAGATTATTGCCATTAACTTATCACCATCAATTTCATTACCTTTTTCATCAATAGCTAAACAACGGTCTCCATCTCCATCATATGCAATTCCTAAACTTAATTTGTTTTCTATTACTGTTTTCTTTAAATTGTCTAAATGTGTAGATCCACAATTATCATTAATGTTTATTCCATTTGGTGTATTGTTTATAATTACATGATTGATTCCTAAAGCAGTAAATACTTTTTCAGCCACAACAGATGTTGCTCCATTTGCTGTATCTATACCTACTATAAAATCTGGATTATGTAATCTCTCCATTGTATCATCAAAATATTTTCTAAAGAAATATATGTATTCATCTATTAAATCAAATCTATAGTCTGCCACTCCAATTTTCTCATTTTTTGCTGTAAGTTCATCCAATCTTCCTGAATCCATTATTTCTTCAATTTCTTCTTCTATATCATCTGGTATTTTCATTCCTTTATTGCTAAAATACTTAATTCCATTAAATTCAAAAGTATTATGTGATGCTGAAATTACAACACCTGCATCAGCTTTTAATTTTCTTGTTAAATATGCAATACCAGGTGTAGGTAAAACACCTAATAATTTTACGTTTGCGCCATAACTTAAAAATCCTGATACCATTGCGCTCTCAATTAAAGTTCCTGATATACGTGTATCTCTACCTATTAATATTGTAGGTCTGTGTTTTGTATGTTTTGATAATACATATGCACCTGCTTTAGCTACTCTATACACTAAATTCGGTGACAACTCTGTATTTGCAATTCTTCTAATCCCATCTGTTCCAAAATACTTTCTCATAAAATACCTCCATTATTTACTAAAAAACATTTTTATTTTTTCTTTTATATTAAATTCTATTTGTTTTGGCTCTCTCATAGTTATTCTTTTGTTATTTAATGCTAATTCTGGATTTTTTGTTGTTAATTCATTTAGCATTTCTTTTCCTATTTTTTCTTGTATTATTTCTAGAATTTCTGGTATAAATTTATATATTGTATTCTCTCTGTGCACATTTGATCCTAAAAAATGAACTAAATTACTCTCTAACATTTTTTCCATAAGCATTTTTGCACGTTGTCCATTTTCTCCAATTATACTACCATAATCTGCTTGTATATATACTCCTTTTGTTACTAGTTCATATAAAATATCTGGGTCTTTTTGTACATATGAACATTTTTCTGGATGTGCTAATATTGGTACTACTTTATTTTTCATTAAATTATATATACATTCAAATAAATATTCTGGTTCTTCATCTATTGGCAACTCAAACAACACATAGCTTGTATTATTTATTGTTGAAGCTTGTGCTGTTTCTAATTGTTTCATTATGTTTTTGCTTAATAATATTTCACTTCCCAAATACATTTTTACATTACGAATTTCTCTAACTTTTTTAGAAAATGAATTTAACCAAATTTCTCTTTCTTTTACACTTGTTTCGTAATAATTTTCTACATAATGTGAAGTAAAAACAACTCCATTAAATCCAGCTATCCTTGCTTCTTTCAACAACCTTTGAGCTTCTTCGATAGTTCTAGCTCCATCATCTAGATTAGGAAGTATATGTGTATGAAAGTCTATCATTTATGAATTCTCTCCTTTTTTACTTTTATGTGTCTGCTGTTAATTATATACTAGTAATTTCTTTTTTGCAACAAAATTCTAAAAAAAGATACGCTTATCAAAGAACACAACTTTGAACATATCTTTTTTTCCTTCATATTATTGTAGTATACAATAATATTCTGAGTTAGCTTATTTTTCTAATTCAGATGTACAGTTAGGACATCTTGTTGCTTTATATTTTATTTCAGTCAAACAATATGGACATATTTTAGTCTCTGGCTCTTCAGCTTCATTATCAGAACTTCTTTTTAATTTTCCTTCAGGATCTATCTTATTTGCTAAATCTTCTCCTATTTCCTTTATTTTATTTAATTTATTTAAATATCTTACAACTAAAAAGATTGAAAAAGCAATAATCAAAAAGTTTATAATTGCAGTTATAAAGTTTCCATATTTTATAGTTGAACTTCCAATTTGTATAACCATATCTGAAAAATCAACTTTTCCTGTAAACATTGAAACAAACGGCATCATTATATCTTCTACAAGTGATGTAACTATTTTTTGAAATGCGCCACCAATAACAACACCAATAGCTAATTCCATAATATTACCTCTTGCAATAAATTCTTTAAATTCTTTGAACATAATTTATTCCTCCTAATATTTCTTTTTTTATTATATTTCTAATTTAAAGAAGTGAGTTGTTATTTCTCACTTCCTATTATTTGTTATTATTATAATTCTATTTATTTATCATTAAATAGAAATTCCTAAAAATGCTAATAAGAATGATATTATGTAATAAACTGCTTCGATAATTATAAATTCTTTAATAGCATCTTTGTCTTTTTCTTTTCCTAATATAGCTTTTATTGCAAAATAAACTAGTACTGTACTAATAGTTCCTAAAAAAGCTCCAATTGGTGCTGTTATTTTATATGCTTCTACACTTATTATTGTTAATAATGATAAAATTGAAGATATAACATTAGGTAATTTTGCTGCTGTGATTGCTGTTATAACTGTTGTAAGAGATTTCTTATTTCCTTTGTTTCTAGCCAAAACTATTATAGACATTATTAAAACTACTAATGCAGGAGTTATTGTTGCTTTTATTATTTCTAATAATGAATTAAAAAATCTTGTATATCCTTGTACTCCTATTGAACAACATTCTCCAATTAATCTAGCACTCATCCATATTGCTAATATTATAAGTGCATATGTAAAATGTTTTGCTGATTGTTTTTTTGTAATATCTTGTAATTTTCCCATAGGGTTTTTAACTATTTCAATTACAAAACCTTTTGTTTCAACTCCGTCTTTTTTTATATCTACTTTTTTTATAGAATCTTTTACTTGATTTACTGTTTCTGTAGCTTCTTTTTTTACTTTTGTCTTTATTTCATCTGTATCTTTTTTGTTTGTTGTATTTTTTACATCCTTTTTAGCTGTAGTTGTTTTATTTGAATTTGTTTTTTTTGTAGTTGTTTTGTTTGTGTTTGTTTTACTGGTATTGCTTTTAGTATTGCTTTTAGCTTTTGAATTTGTTTTTGTTCCTTTTTTTTCTTCCATTTTATTTCTCCTTTTCTATTCTTTTCAAGTGTAATTATATCACTGTTACAGAAATTTGTAAACAAGAATCTGACCCACTTATGCAATCAAAAATTGCTTAGTGGGTCAAATCCTTGTTTTATTTATTAATCTTCATTTTCTAATAATTCCACTGATACAGAGGCTGCTTCATCTATTTTGTATTCTCTTCCACTTGGCATTACTATTGTTAGTCTTATTGTACCATCAGAATTTGTAGTTTGTGTAACAGTTGCAGTTTCAAGTTCTTCACTTATATGTAGTGCTTCTTCTAATGCTTCTGCTGTAACTACAGACTTTTCTTTATCATTTTCATATAAATCTACTATTACTGCAGAATATGCCATTCTTATTTTTGCCATTTCATTTGCTATTTCTGTTTCTAATCCTGCATTATTTGCTTTTGATAAAATTCCATTATTTCCAAGTAATATAGCGAGTGTCACTCCTGCTATTATAAGTAAAACAATAATTGTGATTATTAATGCTATTAGAGTAATACCTCTATTATTGGCTTTTTTCATCTTCTGTATCCTCCTATATTTTCCTAATAATTAATTTTCGATTTTTCATGTAAGTATATTTTTATCATATATTAAGCGTTTGCAAATGTCAATAGTTTTTTGTCACTTTTTATTTATTTTATTTGTCGTTTTTTGTTTGTTTTTGCTTGCAATGTGATTGCGTAAATTAAAAACTAGCCATTTGGGCTAGCTTTCAATCTTTATACCTTTTCTACATCAATATTTAGTTTTTCTCCATTGATATTTGTTTGAGTATATTCTTTTCTTTCTGCATCATATATTACTTTTTCAGCTAAAGTATCTGTTTTTAAAGATTCTTCAAATTTCTTTATTACTTCTTCTAACTTTTCATTTCCAGACACATATAAATTGATGTGGTCAAGAACTTCAAAGTCTTTGTCTTTTCTCATATTTTGTACTTTTGAAAGTATTTCTCTCACATATCCTTCTTCTCTTAATTCATCAGTTATGTGTGTATCTAATACTACACCTATCTCACCTTCACCAGCAAATGCAAATCCATCTTTTCCTTGCATTGTAACAAGTAAATTGTCAGCATTTAATTCTATTTGTGTTCCATCTATTTCTATATAGTCTACTCCTCCATTTTTTATTGTATTTGCTAAATCTACTTGATTTTTATTTGCTAGCTCTTGTTTTATTTTTGGTATAAATCTTCCGTATTCTCTACCTATTACTGGCAAATTAGGTTTGATTTCAAAGTTAACATATTTGCTCATTTCTGCACCAAGTTCTATTGCTTTTACATTTAATTCTTCTTTTATTATATTTGCATAATATTCAGGTAATGTGTCTACAGATATTAGCATTTCTGATAGTGGTTGTCTATTTTTGATGTTTGCTGAGTTTCTAGCGCTTCTTCCTAGTTTTACTATTGCATATGCTAAATCCATTTCCTCTTCTAATTGTTTATCTATTATACTTTCATCTACTTCTGGCCATAAACATAAATGTACACTTTCAGGTGCATTTTTGTCTAAACTTACAACTAGGTTGTTGTATATTTCATCTACCATAAATGGTACAAATGGCGCTGATATTTTGCATAGTGTAACAAGTACGTTATATAGAGTAACATATGCACCTATTTTATCGTCATCCATTTCTTTGCCCCAGTATCTTTCTCTGTTTCTACGTACATACCAGTTTGAAAGTTCGTCTGTAAATGCTTCTATCATGTTTGCTGCAGCTGTTATGTTGTAGTGTGCTAATTTGTCGTCAACTTCTTTTACTAATGTATTTAATTTAGACATAATCCATTTGTCCATTATATTTGTAAGCTTGAAGTCTTTATGTTCTAATGGGTTGAATTTGTCGATTTCCGCATATAACACATAGAATGAGTACACATTCCATAATGTGCTTAAAAATCCTCTTTGTGTTTCTTTAACACTGTCTAATCCAAGTCTTGTTGGTAACCATGGTGCATTGCAAGTATAGAAGTGCCAACGTGTTGCGTCTGCTCCAACTGTGTTTAGTAGTAACATTGGATCTACACCATTCTTTTTAGATTTTGACATCTTTTGACCGTGTTCGTCAAGTACATGTCCTAAGACTATACAATTTTCAAATGGTGTTTGTCCAAATAGAGCTGTTCCAACAGCTGTTAAAGTATAGAACCATCCTCTAGTTTGGTCAACGGCTTCTGATATGAAACCTGCTGGGAAGTTTGTATCAAATTTGTCTTTGTTTTCAAATGGATAATGCCATTGTGCAAAAGGCATTGAACCAGAATCAAACCAACAGTCTATAACTTCTTTTGCTCTCTTCATTTTCTTTCCACATTTAGGACATTTTAAATAAACATTGTCTATATATGGTTTGTGTAATTCTATATCTTCTGGTACATCTATTCCCTTTTCTTTTAATTCTTCTATACTTCCTACACATTCTCTATGTCCGCAATTTTCATCTTCGCAAGTCCATATTGGTAGAGGTGTTCCCCAATATCTATCTCTTGAAATTGCCCAGTCTATAACATTTTCTAGGAACTTTCCAAATCTTCCTGTTTTGATATTATCAGGATACCAATTTACTTTATTGTTGTTTGCAACTAACTCATCTCTAAGAGATGTCATTCTTACAAACCAACTTTCTTTTGGATAATATAAAAGTGGTGTATCACATCTCCAGCAATGAGGATATGAGTGTAAGTGTTTTTCTTTAGAGAATAGTTTTCCTTCTTCTGCAAGCCATTTACATATATCTTCATTACAATCTCTAACAAATCTTCCTGCCCATGGCTCTACCTCATCTACAAATTTTCCTGTTTTATCAACCAAATTTATAAATGTAATTCCATTTTGCTTAGAAACAAAACTATCGTCTTCACCATAAGCTGGTGCAATATGAACAATACCAGTACCATCTTCAAGATTTACGTAATCACCATGTATAACTTCAAAAGCTTTACCTTCAACCTCTCCGAATGGCATCAATCTTTCATATTTTGTACCTAATAATTCTGTACCTTTATATGTTTTTAAAACTTCATATTCTTTACCATTTAAAACTT
The DNA here is from genome assembly GCA_947623285.1 of uncultured Clostridia bacterium. Lineage (GTDB taxonomy): Bacteria > Bacillota > Clostridia > TANB77 > CAG-508 > CAG-269. Next base: position 103,513 of record CANQGP010000004.1, read on the forward strand.
TTTCAATTAAATCTTTTGCTAATACATATGTCTCATATTTTGGTTCATCCTCTGTTCCAACATTTACTTTAACATCTGCATAATCATAAGCTTTATTTACACATAAAGCTAAATTTGAAGGCAATGTCCATGGAGTTGTTGTCCATGCTAATATATACTTATCTTCCCCTTCAACTTTAAATTTAGCAACACATGTTAAATCTTTAACATCTTTATATCCTTGTGCAACCTCATGTGAAGACAAAGCTGTTCCGCATCTTGGGCAATATGGCATAACTTTATGACCTTCGTATAATAAATCCTTATTCCACATTTCTTTTAAAGCCCACCATACAGATTCGATGTAGTCATTATGATATGTTACATATGGATTATCCATATCAACCCAGAATCCAACTTTGTTTGTCATTTCTTCCCACATATTAACATATGTAAAAACACTTTTCTTACATTGCTTAACAAACTTTTCTACACCATAATCTTCTATTTGTTGTTTACCAGATATTCCAAGTTTCTTTTCAATCTCAAGTTCAACTGGAAGGCCATGAGTATCCCAACCAGCTTTTCTTATAACTTGATAACCTTTCATAACTTTATATCTAGGTATAATATCTTTCATAACCCTTGTTTCGATGTGTCCAATATGTGGTTGTCCATTCGCTGTTGGTGGTCCATCATAAAAAGTAAAATATTCCTTTCCTTCATTCATAGCAAAATTCTTTTTTATGATATCTTTTTCTTTCCATCTTTTTGCTACATTATTTTCCATTCTTACAAAGCCATCTTTTAGTTCTACTTTTTTGTACATTTTTATTCCTCCTTAAAATTATTATTATTTTGTTTCTCAGGGTGTAAACCTTCATCTAAAATACTCAAAAAACCTTGTTGTTCCATTTCCAAGTTTACACTTAATTTCTCCAAAATATCATGATTCATGTCAAAGACAATTGAATATGCCAAATATTTTTTCCATAAATAAACTTCTAATATATTTCTATCTTTAATTAAAGAAAAATCTTTTAAATAATTTTTTAAACCTTCAATTTTCCTTTTTTGAATGTTCGACTCCTCAGTAAACATATTAACTGCTTTTGATTTTCTAAAATAAATAATTCCACCGACCAAACCAATTGGTACAGTTATAATTTCAAATATTAGTGGTTCCAATCTTTCAGTTACAAAGCAAAATATAAGTGGTATAAAAAGCGCTGTTGCCGCAAACTTTTCTTGCTTTTCAAAATATTTTTGCTTTAATGCTAATCTTTCTTTGTCCAATATTCCATCTTCAATAGCTTCTTCAACAATAGCATTTTTTATGTTAATTCTATTTTTTAAAAATATAGTATTATTTTCTTTTGTAATTTCATTCAAAGTAAGTTTTTTATCATTATTTTCATCACTTTTTCTCAAAGTTTCTAAAATTACTTCTTCTGACTTTTTTAATTTCTCATCAGAATCTTGTAATAAAATTACAACTCCATCCTGGTCTTCACTTTTTTCAAATCTAACATACTTTTTTAAATGCAAAATAAAAATAGTACTTATAATTATTTTATTTAAAACATCTTTTTTTAATATTGTTTCATAGCATATTAAAGCTACTTCACCCATTGAAATATTATCATCTAATTCATCCCTATAGTATTCTTTGCTCAAATAAAAATCACCTTCTTTTGCATCAAAATAGAGCCATTCATCCTATTCTTATTAGGACGAAATGGCTCTGTTATTTCCGCGGTACCACCTAATTTAGTAAATACTAAATAATATTTACTCACTTAATTTATCTTTAACGCAGATTTTACGTCTAACTTACTTTTTTCAGATTAGAAACAATAAAGTGATAATATATAACTTTTCCTTACCAAACTCACACCTAACATTGGCTCTCTTTAAGTAATTACATTATATACCGTGTCTTTATTTTTGTTTATTTTTATTCACATGTAATATTATAGCACGTTTTTCAGATTTTGCAAGAGGTATTTTATAATATTATTTACAAAATCTGTGTTTTCCAATTGTCACAGTCATTGGTCTTGACCAAATCCATTTACTTGTTGCTGTTGATGGATTAAAATAATAAATTGCTCCATAACTTGGATCCCAACCATTTATTGCATCTTGTGCAGCTTTTTTTGCAGTAGAATCTGGAGATAAATTTATTTGTCCATCTGAAACAGCATCAAATGCACCGCTTTGGTATATTACTCCTGATAATGAATTAGGGAATGAACTATTTTTTACTCTATTTAAACATACAGCACCAACTGCAACTTGACCTGTATATGGTTCACCCCTTGATTCTGCATATATTAATCTACTTAATAAATTTACATCTGTTGTATTATTAGAATTTGATGAACTTCCAGAAGAAGTATATATTCCTAATGCCTTTAAAGTATTAGTCCCTGCTATTCCATCTACTGTTAATCCATTTTTTCTTTGAAAATATTTTACTGCTTCCACTGTTTTACTTCCATATATTCCATCTACATTTCCAGTATAATATCCCCATCTTTTTAATTTATTTTGTATAGTTCTTACTTCATCTCCTCTTGATCCATACCTTGATAATGTTTCTACTGCAATTTCTTCTGTATCATTTTTCTCTATCTTTTTAGTTATATATGAAGTCAATCCCCATGCTAATATTGATAAAATTATAATTACAATTATTAAATTTCTTTTCTTATTTTTTTGCATAAAAACTCTTTCCTTTCAGATAACAAAAATAACCATTCACAGATAAAATTCTTAGTTAATGTTATTTTATCCATAAATGGTTTTTTTATACTTTTTATAGTTTTAGTCGTTGACATAATTTTTGTTGTATGTTATACTCTTTTTAACAAACTGGTCAAGTACCAAAATATATGAGAGGAACTACAGTGATTTTATTAATTATACCCCTATTTTGTATTACTTTATCACTACTACTAATAGCTATAGCTTTCATCATGGATTTTATTGGGTATGAAAGTTTGTCTGATAAAATAATCCAAATTGGAATGTTCCTATACATGATAGCAGCAATAGTTCTTTCTATTACTATTATTATTGCGTTAATTGCTGCTATGGTAAAAATACTCTGAATCGACCCTCTGCTGAGGGTCGACTTTTTTAGCTATATTCACATAATATTGATTCTAATCCTATTTCTACATCTATTAAACCTATTTTATATTGATAATCTAAATCTCTCAATTTTTGTAAAATTTGCCACAATTGGTTTTCTGTAAAATTTGCAGATTGACGTACATATTTGTTTACCAAAAACATTTGATTTGGTTTTAATTTAAGTGCTTGTGCTATATTTCTATTTGTTCTTTGTGCTAACTTTGTAAAATATAATTTTTTAAAATGATTATATATAGTTATTAATATTTTTTGTATTGGTTCTTTTGCAAATAATAAATTTTGTAATATTTGAACACTGCTTTCATTTTTTCTAGTTATATTTGATGAGTTTCTATTTGTTCCTAAGCTATCTGTCAAATCAAATATTATACTTTCCATCTTTTTTGTACATAATAAATCTATTTCTTTTTTTGTTATGGTTCCATTTTTTCCTGTATATTCTATTAATTTTCGTATTTCATTTATTAGTTCTTGCATATTAGTTCCACAACTTTCAATAAAATACATTATAGTACCATCATCTATTGTTACTTCATATGCTTTGCAGATTGCTTTTAATCTTTTTGCAATTTGTTGTGGTTTTAGAAACTCAAATTTGCATACTAACCCATTCTTATCCATTGTTTTAAACAATGCTAACCTTGTATCTACTTCTTTCTCTACAAATACTAGTACCACACTTTGATTTACTATACTTATATTTTCCTTAATATATGTGTTTATTTTTTCCTTTATTTTAGTCATTTCTGTGTTTTTTCGTTTTCCTTCTGCTTTAAATAAACATGTATTTCTTGCTATTATTAATTTTTTTTCATATCCAAAAGCTGGAGTCTCTATATTTGATATTAGTGAATCTATATTAGTTTCATCCAATGTAATATAATTTATTCCTTTTAATGTTTCTCCAAAAAGCTTTTTTATTTTTTTCAAAGAAGTTTCTAATAAAAATGTTTCCTCACCATACAACAAATACATACTATTTAATTTTTCGGCTTTCAACTCTTTTTCTAATTCCTCAACCTTTATCATTTCATACTTCCTTTTATATTTTACTTAGGAATTATGATATATTAATATCGATAAAGCCAAGACCCTGATTGTGTCACCCCAGCTATGGTTTGGCTAGAGATATTAATATATCATAATTCTATAGTCTTTTTATTAATTATAAGTTAATAAATTATAATTTTTGTGCAAACTTAGCTGAATGTGCATGGCAAATTGCCATTGCCATACTATCTGTAATATCATCAAGTTTTGGCAATTTCTCTACATTCAAAATCATTTTTACCATTCTTTGTACTTGCATTTTATCTGCTCTACCATAACCTGCAACAGCTTGTTTTATTTGAAGTGGTGTATATTCATATGTTGGTATATTATTCATTCTTCCAACTACTAATATTACTCCTCTTGCATGTGCAACATGTATTGCTGTTTTTGCATTGTTGTTAAAAAATAATTCTTCTACTGATATTGCATCTGGTTTATATGTTTTTATTATTTCATCTAAATCTCTATATATTTTTTCTAACCTTAATGGAAAAGAAACTCCAGCATCTGTTAAAACAGCTCCTGAAGTTATTAAGTTAAATTTATTTCCTATATAATCTATTATGCTATAACCAACTATTGCATATCCTGGGTCAATTCCTAGTATTCTCATTTTTTTATTTGCTCCTTCTAAATTCACAAAGGTTTACCTACCTAGCATAATTCTAAATACTTCTGCTACACTCCATGCTTGTGCAATTGCACCTTTAGGTAATTGTGGTCTTTTTGAATCATATATTTCTGCTATACTTCCTATACAACCTCTTTCTTGTATTTCTTTTGCAAATGTCTTTCTGGTTTTTTCTACAAATTTTTCTATTTTTTCTTCTATTTCTGCTTTAGCTTTTTTAGTTTTTATTGCATCTCTAGTGTTTTTTAAAGCATTATAATATAATCCTAGTAGCCATGTCCATGTTATTCCTTGATGATAACTTGTATCTCTTTGATATTCTCCTCCTTCATATATATCCACATAGTTCTCTTCTCTGTTTGCTAATGTTTTTAATCCATAATTATTTAGTAATTTCTTTTCTACTGTATTTATTATATTATTTGCTATTTCAGTATTTGGTTCTATTACTGGATATGTTAAACTTAAAGCAAATAATTGATTTGGACGTATTTTTTCATCTCCAATTACATCACACAATGATTTTTTTCTTTTTATATAAAATTTTTCATTAAATGAATGTTTACATTCTCTTGCTAATTTTCTATATTCTCTTTCTTTTTCCTTTTTGCCATATTTTTTTGTAAAGTCAGCCATTATTTTTAATGCATTATACCACATAGCATTTATTTCTACAGCCTTTCCATTTCGTGGTGTTACTGCTAATCCACCAACCTTAGCATCCATCCATGTATTTTGTGTATCTGGTCTTCCTGATACTATTAATTTATCACTATCTAAATATATATTGTTATTATCTATATCTATCCCTTTTGTATAATTTTCAATTATCTCTTCTAACTTTTCGTAAAGAACTTCTCGTATAAATTGTTCATCACCTGTATAATCTAAGTATTTCTTTGCTTGTTCAAATAATAATAATGATGCATCCACACTATTATATAATGGTCTATTATCAAATCCGGAATATCCATTTGGTATTAATCCATCTTTGATATCTCTAATCATTGTTTGAAGTACTTCTTTTGCTTCTTTAAATCTTTTTGGAATTAATAATAATCCTTCAAAAGCAATTAAACTATCTCTTCCCCAATCTAAGAACCATGGATATCCTGCTATTATTGTATGGTAACCAAATGATGGTCTATATACTATAAAATTATCTGTTGCCACTAAAAAATTTTTTATCTCTTCATCTTTTTGTTTTTCTGCTTTTGTCTTTTTTACTTTTCTATTATCTATTAATAATGAATCATTAAATAATATATTCAATCTTATTATTTCATTATCAATCATTTTCTTTACATTAAGCTTATCTACATTGTCCTCTAGTGAGAATGTAAATGATATTTCTTTTTTCTTTCCACTATCTATATTTATTTCATATACTCCTGGAACCGCATGGTTTTCTTCTGGATCAAATCCTCTTTGTTCTTCTTCAGGATAAAACATATTTCTAAAGACATCATTTTCATGTATTTTATATGTTCCTTCAGACACTTTCATATACATTGGGTGAAATGCTTTTTCATTTATTATTAATTTTACTTTTGTTCCTTCTACATTTTGCTTAATATTAAAATATTCATCTTTATTTACACAATGGAAATCTCTATAATTTACTACTGGTGCTAGTGATAAAGTTACAGGTATTTCTTCTTTATTTTCTATTTTGTAATAAATTCCTACTGTATTTTTTCCATATTCCATACATATAATTTTATTTATTGATACTTTTCCAACTTGATATTTAAATACTGGAACAAAACTTTTTTCAAAACTTGTTTGGTTTTTATATCCGTGAGAGATATAATTTTTACAAACATTAGTAAATAATTCGTGTTTTTTATTTCCTATTGTTATACTTTCATCTACTTTTGAAAGCATTAAAAATCTTCTTGCAGGTGGTGTAAGTGGTGCTATTAATAATCCATGATATTTTCTAGTATTTGCTCCTAATATCGTAGATGATGCATATCCTCCTATTCCATTTGTTATAATCCATTCTTTGTTTAATCCATTTTCTAAACTAATTTGTTCTTTTGTAAATTTCATTTTTTCACCCTTTTTCCTTCTTTTTTCGTTGTATGTTTTCCTTTTGTAGTTTTTGCTCTTCTTGCAGTTGTTTTTGTTTTTGGTGTTTTCTCTTTTGTTGCTTTTGTTCTAGTAGATGCTGTCTTCTGCTTTGCTCTTGTTTTCTTTTCCTTTTGAACATTCTTTTTCATTTCTTCTTCAACTTTTTGAGCTTTTTCAGCAAGGTCTTTTAATATTCGCTTTTGAACATCTGGATCAAATTTTGCGTCGGCTTTCTTTATTGCAACTATTCTATCTCTATACTTATTGCTGAATTTACTCTTACCTTTTGTAATTTCATTATTACTTTTTTTGCCATATTTTTTAAGCCTTTTATTTGTCTCTTTTTTTGTTTTGTTGATTCGTTTTTCTTCTCTTAATTTATTATTTAACATTAAATATTGTGGATCATTTTGTTTATCTTGATATTTTAAATCATCACATATTAATTCTATTATTGAAGATGCAACTAAGTCTGGATCATGTCTTATATATTCATCTTTAATTGTTGCTAAATCTTTTTGTATAAATTTTACTCCTTTTGAATTTGAAAGATCTGGATGTACTAAATCTTGTCCCTCCATATTATATTTCTTTATGAATTCTGGAATAATTTCTCCAGTATCATAAATGCAATAATCTATAATATTTTGTCTACAGTGTTCCCTCATTGTTCTTAAATGATCTGATACTGTGAAATCATCAGTTTGTCCTATTTCAGTCATTATATTGCTTATATATACTTTTATTGCCTGTGATTCTGCAATTGCCTTTGTAATTCCATTTACTAATAAACATGGAATTACATTTGTATATAAACTACCTGGACCTATTACTATACAATCTGCATTTTTTATTGCTTCGATTGCTCCTGGTGTTGCTTTACAATTTGAAGGAGATAATCTTACTCTATTTATTTTTGTAAACTTATCTACTACAACTTCTGGTATTTTAGCTTTTTCCTCAACTGCATAACCATTAGCTAACTCTGCTACTATTTTCATTTCATCTAATGTTACTGGTAAAACTTTTCCGCTTATATTAAATATGTTACTACCTCTTATTATAGAATCTGCAAAATCTCCTTTACTTGTTTCATTCATTGCTGAAAAATAAATATCTGAAAAATCTAATCCTTTTAATTTTCCTTCTTCAAATTTATAATCAAGCAATTTTCTCATTTCTTCTGAATTTTCAGCAAGCGAAATTATACTTTCTTTTATATCTCCTAATGGTAATGTTTTCAATTTTTTTCTAGATTCTGTTTTTGCTTCCCCATAGTCTGATATTGCAACAATTGCTGTTATATTATTTGTGTATTTTTTTAACCCTTCTAAAACTGTATTAAGACCCGTTCCTCCTCCTATTGCAACTATTTTTGGTCCTTGGTCATATACTGTTTTATTAAATATTAATGAATTTACATTGACATTTTTTCCATTATTTTTCATCCTAGCATCTGTTGATTCAATTACTAATTCCATTGCTCTCTTGTTTAAAAAAATTAAACCTAACACAATTGCTATAAAACCAACAGCAAAAATTGCTATTACTTTACCTGCTTTTGCAAATGACATTTCATCTATTACTAATATTTCTGCTATACCATAGCAAGAAAACATTATTCCAACTAATACTACTAACATCCATCTTTTCATTTTTGAGCTTGATTTAAACCACTGTATAAGTCCTTTCATCTTCTATATCATCCTTTCGCTTACTTATTTTTTGATGTTCCTATAATTTTCATTTCTAATTCTATTTTTTTGCCAATTTTTTCATATACTTTTCTTTGCACATATTTTGCTAAATCAAGTACATCTTGTGCTGTTGCATTTCCTGTATTTACAATAAAGCCTGCATGTTTTGTTGATACTTGTGCACCACCTATTTTATATCCTTTTAATCCACATTCATCTATAAGTTTTGCTGTTATAAAATCTTTTCCTCTTTTAAAGGTACTACCTGCATTTGGAAACTCAATCGGTTGAGTTTTTTTTCTACTATCTGCATACTCTTGCATTTTATTTTTTATTTCTTCATTTTTATTATTTCTTTCTAGTTGTAGTGTAACTTCTAGTATCACATATTGTTTTTCTTGAAATATACTATGCCTATATTCAAACTCTGCTTGTTTATCTGTCATCTTTTTTATTTGTTGTTTTTCATCTAAATATATTATTTCTTTTACAACATTTTTCATTTCTTTTCCATATGCGCCTGCATTCATATATATAGCTCCTCCGATTGTTCCTGGAATACTTGATAATTCTTCCATTCCAACCAAGCCATGTTCTGCTACTTTATATGAAACTTCAATGAGTTTATTACCTGCTCCTACTATCACTTGTACTTTTTTATCTTGTAAATTATTAGGTAAATTTATTTCTAATTTTTGAATGTCTATTTTTAAAGTTATTCCTTCTATTCCCTCATCTAAAACCAAAATATTGCTTCCATTTCCTATAATTGTTATAGGAATATTTTTTTCCTTTGCATACTTTAATACTTCTTCTACTGTATTTATATTACAAGCTTTTATCAAAGCTTCAGCTGTTCCTCCAATTTTAAATGATGTGTACTTTTTCATTGACTCATTAAATAAAATTGTAGAAGGACTTTTTACAATATTTTTTAATTCTTCTTTTTGGGTTTTAGTCATTAATCTTCCTCCACATTATCTACAGAGTAAATATACATTTTATCACCAAATGTTGCATATCTGTCCTTATCTATAACTTCTCCTGTATTATAATTTACAATATACGTATTTTCTGTATTTGTAATTCCTAATTCTTCTAGATTTTTTTTATTTAGTTTTTTATATTCACCATCTATTCCTTTTAAAGTTTTTTCTTTTACTATTTCTTGAACTTCATTTTTTGATATTTGTTCACCTGGCAAATCTTCATAATTTGTTTTTGTCAAATCTGCCTCAGTTTTTCTTTGTAAAATTGCATTTTGAACCATCTTTAATTCTGACTCTGCAACATTAAGTTTTGTATCATCTTTATTTCTGCTAAGTGCTCCAAAAGTTATTCCTGCTAATATTGCTAGTGCTGCTATAAAAGCTACTAATGTTATTAGTGTTATTCCTCTTTCATTACTTTTCATTTAAAAATCTTTCCTTTCTTTTTATAATGCAAAGTTTCATACTTACTATATCATTTTTTTTATTTAATTACAATATATATTACTAAAAGTTTAATAATAAATTTGCAACAATTTATATTAAATTTTTATAAACTATTATTAAATTTTGGAGATGGTTTTTTGTATTTATCTAGAGTTGTTAATATTCGTAAATATATACACAAATTTTTCTTTCCTGTTATCTTTTCAATTTTTACTTTTTGTTTATTAGTTTTTTCTAAAGCAAATTTACCTGCTATTAAAAATAGTCTTGTTTTATGGGTTAATTCAGTTGTTCCATCATTATTTCCTTTTTTTGTAGCAACTGAATTATTAATGCATACAAATATAATTTATTATTCAGGAATACTTTTTAAAAATATAATGAAACCTCTTTTTAATGTTAAAGGTGAATGTTCCTTTGCTTTTATTATGGGAATTTTAAGTGGATATCCAATTGGCGCAAAACTTGCTTGTGAATTTAGAAATAAAAATATTTGCTCTAAAGTTGAATGTGAACGATTACTTAGTTTTACAAATAATTCTGGTCCTTTATTTATTATTGGCTCTGTTGGAATTTCTATGTTTGGTAATGTAACAATTGGAATATTACTTTTCATAACACATTTGTTAGCTTCTATTACTGTTGGACATTTGTTTAGATTTTGGGGCAATGCCTCTAATAAATATTATATTGAACATAAAAATAATTCTCAGTTAGAACATAGTATCAAAATGCCTGTAAATCTTTCTAATTTAGGAGAAGTTTTGGCTGAAAGCATTTCTTCTGCCACCTCTACAATTTTTATGATTGGTGGATTTATTGTTATTTTTGCATGTATAATTTCAATACTAAAAACATGTGGTATTTTTTCTACATTGACTATTGTTATATCTCCTATTTTTGACTTTTTGCATATTAATACTGCCTTTATTACTCCATTACTTACAGGATTTTTTGAGATTACTAGCGGAATTTCTGCTATTTCTAATATCGCTATAAAAGAAATTTCTATTAATGTAATTTTTTCTGCTTTTTTACTTGGTACTGGTGGAATTTCTATTTTACTACAAGTTTGGAGTATCGTATCTAAAACCGATTTATCAATTAAACCTTATATTATTGGAAAACTTTTACAAGGTTTATTTGCTGCCATTTATACTTATTCATTTATTAGTATTTTCCCAGTTTTTAATTTTAATTTATAAGGATTATTTACATAAAATTGACTTTTTCCCTAATCTGTAGTAAAATGTATACAAATAATTTTTTATGGGGGTATCACTGAAATGAACATTTCAAAGTTAATGATCTTCTCTAGTGTCTTTATGGCATTATTGATTTATGGAGGAAAGCCCTATGTGCCATTATCTTTGCGGTGTTGCATACTTGCATTAATGTGTGTTGTAGCAATCATTATTTGCGAAATTGCTAATGATATTGTCCAACCAACAAATACTTCCCAAGATAATGTTGTTGATAGTATTTTAATGTGGATAATCTTAATAGCTGGATTCATATTCTTTTGTTTTGTAGCAGTCTGGCTTGGATGGTTTCTTGTAAATCTTGTCCCATTTTTGAACTAAACAACAAGGAGATTTCTGCTAGAAATCTCCTTTTATCTTGGTCTGGAATTATTTGAATTATTATTTCCATTATTGCCATTATTACACATTTTTTCATATTCTTTGCATTTCATTTTATAATCCATTTGCATACATAAAAATCGATAATATGTATATGCCTGTTCATATTGCATAATAGGATTAAAATTAGTTGGGTCAGAATACATATTTCCAAAATCTTCATTAGATATTTGACTAGCACCATAGTTCATATATGGTGAATATGAATTAAATTCTTTTTCCATAAATCCTCCCTCCAATTTTATATTTATTAAAATTAATAACAAATATCTCTTCTATAAAATAATATTATTAAAATAAAAATTTATGACAAATTTAATAACCTAAGTTCCAGCTTGACATAAAGTTGTAAAGGGTGTATAATTTATATATTAATATTTTAATAAAAGTTGTTTTTGTAATTATAAAAGTTTAATTAAACTTAGTTTTTAAAATTATGAAAGGATTTTTTAATGAACGTTAATTTTTACGAATTGGATCAGGCATACATATTCTGTTTTAATGTGGTTATGAGCCTTGTTTCATTTGATGATCCTACAAAATTTTACTCTAGCGAAATGCAGGACAAATATAAAGAATTATTTAATGCTTTAAAAAAAGCTGGTGACATACCTGATGATAAGGAATTTCATCCTTTGGAATTAACAACTGATTTATTACATGGAATAATTAAAGAATTAATTAAGTCAATTCCTGATAGTATTCCAAATAAAACAGAATATTTAGAAAAATTAAATGGCCTTTTAGAAAACAAATTAACTGTTCATGAAGTTATAGAATTCTTTTCAAAAGAAAGAATTCGTATTGATAACCAAATTTATTATAACGGATAAATCCTCTGTTGAAGCACTTAGATTCAAAGTGCTTCTTTTTTATTCCTCTTTTCTTTATTTGTTTTTTATGTTAAAATATATAAAGTTTATTTAATAGATTTTATAAGGAGTTTTTATATGGCATTTGATGGAATTGTATGTAAAGCTATAGCTTCTGAATTAAATATGCTTTCAGGAGCAAGAATGGATAAAGTTTTTCAACCTAGCAAAAATAATATTGTTTTAGGTTTTTATTCAGATGGAAAAAATTATGCTCTTAACTGCTCTATTGATCCTGGCTACTATAGATTAAACCTTACTACTAATAGTAAACCCAACCCTAAAGTTGCTCCCAATTTTTGCATGGTTTTGCGTAAACATATAATTGGTCTACGTTTAAAAAGTGTATATACTTTGGATTTGGAAAGAGTTATTTTTATTGAGTTTGAAGGGTTTAATGATATTGATGAAATAATTAATTTAAAGTTGGTTATAGAGTTAATGGGACGTCATAGCAATATTATTTTATTAGATGATAACAATGTTATTATTGATAGTTTGCGTCATATCAAAGAAATTGACAATACTTATCGTAATATTTTGCCACATTATAAATATCAATTTCCTACTACTAATAAAATTAATTTTTATGATATTAATTCTTCTGATGAATTTGAAAATCATTTAAATTGTGAGATTAATAATGATACTGATTTAGCAAATTTTATTGCTAAAACGTTTAATGGTATTAGTAATTCTTTTATAGTTGAAGCTTTAAATAATATAAAAAAAGATAATTCTTCATATGCACAAACTACTTCATCACATACTGCAAAAACTTCATTCCATAAAGACATTTATAATTATATTTCAAATACAGTTAACAATATTGATAATTTAAAATTTAAACTTTTATCTTCAGGAAAAGACTACACTGTTGAAATTGTAGAAAATAAGAAACCATTTGAATTGAATTTTGCTATTGATGATTTTTATACTGTAAAAGAAAATAATTCGAATTTTAAAATATATAGAGATAGTGTTTTAAAATTGATTCTTTCAACTTTAAAAAAATATAATAAACGTTTATATAATATTGATGCAAAGCTTAAACAATGTGAAAATATGGATGTTTATAAATTGTATGGTGAGCTTATTACTGCAAATTTATATAAAATTCCAGAAGTTAATACAGAACATATAGAATTAGAAAATTATTATGATAATAATAATTTAATTAGAATTCCTTTGGATAAAAAATATTCTCCAAATGAAAATGCCAAAAGATATTTTAAAAAATATAACAAATTGAAAAATGCTTTAGAAATAGTTTCTATTCAAAAAAAGGAGACTATTCAAGAATTAAAATATATTGAAAGTGTTGTTTATGAACTAGAAAGTGCTACAACAGTAGAAGAAATTGATACTATTTATGATGAAATTACAGAAAATTCTATTTTTAAAATGTCTACCTCAAAATCAACTAAAAAAATGAAAGTTAAAAAATCTAGATTTACTAAAAATAAAACAGTTAAATTTAATCCAATTAAATATATTGTTGATAACCATACCATTTTAGTTGGAAGAAATAATAAAGAAAATGATTACTTAACTTTAAAATTTTCAAAAAAATCAGATTATTGGTTTCATACAAAAGATATTCATGGTAGTCATGTTATTTTAAAAGTTGAAGCTAATGAAAAAATTTCAGATGATTTGCTAATTAAATGTTCTGAAATTGCTGCTTTTCATAGTAAAGCTAAAAATTCTTCTAATGTCCCTGTTGATTATTGCTTAGTTAAATTCGTAAAAAAACCTAATGGTTCAAAACCAGGAATGGTCATTTATACAAATAATAAAACTCTAAATGTTCAACCTAAAAACAAGAAGACTCTGATTTATTAAAAATCAGAGTCTTTATTATCAAAGATAAGAAATTTTTCAATGTTTACCAAATCATTAATATTATTAATACTCCCCAGAATAATTCTGCTGTTGTTAAATCTTTTGGTAATAGATTTATTTCTAATCCTTCTTCTGGACCTTTTTCATCTGCTATTGATAATTTATAACTTTTTATACCTCGTACTTTAAAATAAAGTTCTAATGGTTTTGTTCCATCTGTTGAAAGTTCTCCTATTGATATATATCTTATTCCTATTTCATTGTCATGATCTGAAAACAATTCTAGTTTAACATATTTATTTGATAAATTGTTCTGCTCAGAATTTGTTATAATTCCCTTTATTCTACCATTTATCAAAGTAGCTTCTGCTTGTATTATCTGTATTTGTTCGGTATTATCTAATCTTTCTATTGGTTTATATGTTGAATTTATTCCTACTTTTATTAGCAAATCAGACAAAAGCCAAAATCCTAATATTATTAGACCATATATTAAAAAGGTTTTTAATCTTTTCATAATTCATTTTGTATAGTTAGGTTCAACTATACACTCCTTTCATTTCTTCCTATATTAACTATTATATCAAAGAAATGCTTATTTTTCAATAGATACTTCAATTTCTCCTAACCATGTAGAATATATATAGCATTTTTTTACTTCTGTTTTTAATGCATCTTCAAGTGCTCTTTTATATAATTCTAATTGTTTTTTATATCTTTCTACTAATTTCTGTTCTTCTCCTTTTTCTGCATAGTCTGTTTTGTAATCTACTAATACATACTCTCCATATTTGTTTTTATAATATAAATCTATTATTCCTTGTACTAATATTTTTTCTTCTGTTTCTTCTTTATATATTTCTTTTGCTGGTATATTAATATAAAAAGGTTTTTCTTGTTGTATTTTTTCTGCTTCTGTCAACTCTTTCCATATGTTTGACTTCGTAAATTGCAATATTGCTATTGGGTTTATTGCTTCTGCTTCTTTAGTTGATATTATTTGTTTATCTACTAACTCATTAATTAATTTCTTTATTTCATTCATGTCATATTGTTTTTTAGGATTTAGTTTTTGCATACATAAATGTATTAATGTCCCTTTTTGTGCACCTGTAAGTTTTTCTTCTCCTTGTGTTTTTATAAACTCTGGTTTTGAAAAAGTTATTTCTTTTGTTTGACTTCCTTCATGCTGCCCTTTTATAAGCTCTGGCTCCGAAAAAGCTACCTCCTTTGTTTTGCTTACTTCATGCATTAATTCTTCTAAATCTTGCAATTGTTCTAATTCCATTTGCTTAATTTTTGTTACAGATGTTTTTGTAGGAATCCTTGTCGCTAATTCATATTTGTACTTAAATTGTCCTTTTCCATTACTTTGATTTATTTGGCTCGCATCTTTATTTATTTGCTCCTGTGTTTCATCAGCTTTTGGGTTTGCTTGCTCTTGCGCTTCATCAACTTTTTGATTTGCTTGCCCCTGCGTTTCGCTATCAAAAGTATTTTGACTTGATGACAGTTGCATGCATTTCTTTATTACATCTTTTTTATCTATTATATTTATATCTATCTCATCTTCAATTTTATTCTCATTGTATTTGCATACCAGCAATATCCAATCTAAAAATGTTTTATATTGCTTTATTAATATTGGATTTATTTTTTCAAATGTTTTTGGATATAAGTTTATTTGTTGTTCCATTTTTTCATTTTTCTTAGGATAATCTTTTTTTATTCCTGTTATTATAATTTTTTCTTTTGCTCGCGTTAATGCAACATACAATACTCTCATTTCTTCAGACAAATTTTCATTTAGCATTTTTTCTTTTATTGCTGCTTTTGTTAAAGTGTCATATTCTAATTGACCTTCGTAGTCTATATATTTAACGCCTATTCCCATTTCTTGATGTAATAATATATTTTTATTTAAATCCATTAAATTAAATTGTTTTCCTGTACTTGATAAAAATACTACAGGGAATTCTAACCCTTTACTTTTGTGTATACTCATTATTCTAATTACATTGTCATTTTCACCTATTATCTTTGCAGAATTCAAATCGCCATTATTTATTCGTAATTTATCTACAAATTTAATAAAATTGTATAGTCCTTTAAAACTTGCTGTTTCATATTGTTTTGCTTTTTCAAATAATAATTTTAAATTGGCTTGCCTTAATTCTCCATTTGGCATTTTTCCTACATAATTATAAAAGTCTGTATCTGAATATATTTTCCATATCAATTCATCTAATGCTAGATATTCTTGCTCCTTTCTCCACATATCCAGATTGTCCATAAAACGCTTTATTTTTTCTCTTAATTTTTCATCTACCTGCACTCGTGCTTTTTGCAAACATGTATAAAAGTTCGAATACTTATCACATAAGCGTATATCTACCAAGTCATTGTCTGTAAAACCACCTATGTTTGAACGCAACACTGTTATTAAAGGTATGTCATTTACTGGATTGTCTATTATTCGTAATAACGCCATCATTGTTTCTATTTCGATTGAATCTAAATATTGACTAGAAGAATCTGAAAACACTGGCATCTGCAATTTTAATATTTCTTGCTCATATATTGGTGCTGTTGTCGCTGTTGAACGCAAAAGTATTACTATGTCTTTATATGTAATGTTTCTAAACTCTTGTTTTTTGCTGTCATAAACTTTAAATTTAGAATCTATCATTTCTTTTATTTTACTTGCTACAAATCTTGCCTCTAATTCTATATCTTCTATATGCTCTTCATCATCTGTATATTCACTATTTTTTGTATTTCCTGCATGTTCAAACTCTCCAATGCTTTTTACATTCTTAAACTCTCCAATATTTTTTATGTTTTCTGAATTCTCAAATTCACTGATGCTTTTTCCATCCTCTGCATTCTCAAATTCTTCAATATCTTTTTCACTTTCTTCTTTTTCTATTGATATAATATTTATCTCTGTTTTTAAATTTTGTTTTGCATCTTCATAGCTTGCGCCTAAATTTAAAAATTCTTCTTCATTATATTCTATATCTCCTAATAAATTACTCATTATGTTTTCAAATACTAGGTTAGTGAAATCTAATACATTGCCTCTGCTTCTAAAGTTTTTGAAAAGTTGGATTTTCAAATCGCCGGCTTGAGGATTTTCTTTTTCTTGCAAATTTTCTTGCTCTATTTTCTCTGATTGCAAATTTGCTTGTTCTTCTTGCCTTATTTGCTCATTTTGGGCTTTTTGTCCTGGTTGCAAATTTACTCTCCCTGCTTGCCCTTCATGCTCTATCTTTTTCGATGCATAACTTTCATATTTGCTTAAAAATAATTCTGGCATTGCTTGTCTAAATTTATAAATACTTTGTTTTACATCTCCCACCATGAACATGTTATTTCCTCTAGATACTGATGTTAATATGTATTCCTGTACTAAATTGCTGTCTTGATATTCGTCTATTGCTATTTCTTCAAATTTGTTCATGTATTTTTTTGCTATTTCGCTTTGCTCTATTTTTCCATCTTGTTGTTTTAATAATATTTGTAAGGCAAAGTGCTCTATGTCACTAAAGTCTAATATGTTTTTTTCTCTTTTGGCTTTAGCAAATTCTTCTCCAAATTCTAGTATTAGATTTTTTAACTTTGTCAATATCTCATACATTTCAAATATGTCTGTGTTTACCTCTTTTGAGCTGGCTATTAATATTTTTGACAACTGTGCATTTTTGCCTACATAATGACTTTTTACATTGTCGCGAATTGCCTTTGCTTCTTCTTTTATTTCTGATTGGACTTTTTTCCTTGACCATATAGCAAATGTCAAGTTGCTGTATATCTCTACTGCTTTATCCCAATTATTTATGTTTTGTTTTAATAATTGCAATTTTTCAATGTCGTCTTCTATGATTTTTTGAAATGTATCCAATTCTGCATCATATGATAGACTTTCTTCGACATCTTGCAATTTTGTTATATCTTCAATTAATGTTTCTTCTACTCTGTGTAAAAGTGTTTCTCCCCAGACCGTTTCCGAAAAGTCTTTTTCTAATTCTTTTTCTAGATTAAACATTTCTATTTTTTCATTAATCCATTTTTCTGGAAATGGATTGCTTTGTATATATGTATAAATTGTTTGTACTATTTCTTTTAATGGTGTATCATCTCTATAACTTGTGTATGTTGTTATTAATTTGGCAAAGTCTTCATTTTGACTTTCGTATTTATCTTCAAAAATTTTTTCTATTACTTCTTGTTTTAATAGTTCTATTTCTGCTGTGTCTGCTATTCTAAAGTTTGGAGATATATTGTCTAATTCATAAAAATTATTTCTTACTACATCTAAACAGAATGAATCTATTGTGCAAATACTTGACTTATTTAAAAGTGTTATTTGTCTTTGTAAATTTACATCATCTGGATTTTCTTCAAGCTTTTTATATATTGCATCTAATATTCTTTCTCTCATTTCAGATGCTGCTGCATTTGTAAATGTAACAACTAAAATTTTGTCTATGTCCATTCTTTCATTTACAATTTTATTTATTATGCGCTCGACTAAAACTGCCGTTTTTCCACTTCCGGCAGCTGCAGCAACTAATATATTATTTCCTTTTTCATATATCGCTTGTTCTTGTTCTTTTGTCCAGTTCATTCAATATCCTCTTTCACTTAATAAACTCTTCTAGTCTCCTAAACTTATTCCAATATCTCTTGCTGTAATTACTAAATCATGATCTAATGATACTTTTCTAATATTACTTTCTGCAGTGTTTCCTGACACTGCTCCAATTTCTGTATTGTTTCCCACTACATCTTCTAATGATGCTGAATCTAATTTGCCATTTTTTAAAACTGCTAGTGTACCAAATTTTCCTTCTAGTGCAAGCTCCATTGCTTTTACTCCATATTTTGTAGAAAGTACTCTATCAAACGCAGTTGGTGTTCCTCCTCTTTGCATATATCCAAGAGTTGTACTTCTTGCTTCTAATCCTGTTAGTTCTTGTAATTGAGTAGCTACTATTTGTCCTACTCCTCCTAGTTTTGTGTTGTCAACTCCTGTTCCATTATTTCTTGTTCCTTTTATAGTGATTTCCCCACCTTTAGGCGCTGCACCTTCTGCAACTACTACTATACTAAAATCTTTTCCTCTTTTACTTCTATTTTTAATTTTTTCTGCTACTCTATTTATATCATATGGAATTTCTGGTATTAATGCAGCATCTGCTCCACCTGCTATTGCTGATTCTAGTGCTATCCATCCTGCATAACGTCCCATTACTTCTAATACCATTATTCTATGATGTGTTTCTCCTGTTGAGTGAAGTCTATCTATTGCTTCTGCTGCTACTGATACTGCTGTATTGTATCCAAATGTTATATCTGTACATGCTACATCATTATCTATCGTCTTTGGGACACCTATAACATTTATTCCTTTCAAAGATAAGTCTCTTGCTGATTTTTGTGTTCCATCTCCTCCTAACGTAAATACACAATCAAATCCTGCTTCTTTTACATTTTGAACACATATATCTGATACATCTTTATATTCTACACTTCCATCTTCATTTGTTATTTTATAGTTAAATACATTTGCATTTGTAGAAGACCCTATTATTGAACCACCTTTTGGTAATATTCCTAATGCTGGTCCATGAGCTGCTGTTGATAATAATTCGTAATCTTTTTTATATAATCCATTATAACCATCCAATATTCCATAACATTCTATTCCTTTATTTTCTGCAGTTTTTACTATTGCTCTTATTACTGCATTGAATCCTGCTACATCTCCACCATTTGCTAATATTGCTACTTTTTTCACTTTTTTATACCTCCTAAATTTATTTGCTTTTGTATTTTAAGCTTTTGCTAGTCTTATTATATCAATAATTATTTTTTTTACAACTAATTTTTAGAAAAAAGTTTTAAGTAGGCGATTTAATAAACAAGCAATTTTTTTGAATAAGAACCTGTCCTATTTTAAAAAAAATACCCGTACAGCATTTTTATTGCATATACGGATATTTTAGTTTCTATTTTTTATCGGCTTTTCCACCTTTTTTCTTTACAATAATTATTCCTGTTGCTACTGCTACAAGTACAATTAATGTAATTACAGCCCATGCTACAGAGTGGTTTGCACCTGTTTTAAATGGATTTAAATTGTCTAATATTGAACCTTTTCCTTTATCAGGATCCTCTGCACTCCAACCATTGTTAGTTCCACCTGGATTTGATGTTGGTGATGAACTTGGCTCAGAACTTGGTTCAGCACTTGGCTCTGTTGTAGGTTCTGATGATGGTTCTGTACTTGGCTCTGATGAAGGTTCCGTTGATGGTGTAGTACTTGGTTCAGTACTTGGACTTGTTGAAGGTTCTGTTGATGGTGTAGTACTTGGCTCAGTACTTGGACTTGTTGAAGGTTCTGTTGATGGTGTAGTACTTGGCTCTGTACTTGGACTCGTTGAAGGTTCCGTTGATGGAGATGTTGTTGGCTCTGGACTTGGATTAACTGGCTCGCTTGTTGCCAATATTTGAAGTCCTGCTTCTTCTCCTACTTTATCTGTATGAGATTGTTCATCTTCTCCTGTGTATGTTACATACATTTCAACTCTATATGTAGCACCTTCCTCTAAATTTTCTTCAAATTTTACTGGTTGTTCTAATTTTTCTAAGTCTTGTTTTGAAATTGTCTTTGTTTCAACTGGGTCATCTTGACCTTCTTTGTACAATTTTATTTCTATATTTGTTAAAGAATCTGTTTCATCTCCTACTTCAAAATATGTTGATATCATAGGTTTATTGTCTTGTCCTTCAATAACATTTGTTTCAACTTCTGCGTTAAAACTTGTTATTTGTGGAGCTGATTTTAGTATTATTCTTCCTTGATATAGATTATCTGATTCTACCTTTATTTGTTCTGATGAATGTGATAAAGATGCTGTTTTTGAGAATGTGTCTATTGCTTGTATTGCAACTCCTGATGTTCGTGGTGTTGCTGTTGTTGTTTGTTCACCTTCTCCTTCTTTATGTGTTTTTATATATATTGTACCTAATTTTACACTATCTATATCTTCATCATCTTTTAAATGATTTAATTCTTTTGTTCCAACATAATATAAGTTCATTCTTTCTTCTATATTTCCTGTTGTTTCATCTTTAGCTTGTTCTGTAACTCTAACTTCATTAAGCTCAGGTTTTCCTTCTTTTGTTAGTTCTTCGTTCCATTCAAAGCTTGAATCGAAACAGTCTGCTATATCTACTTCCAATCCAACTTGAAAGCTTGCTATACTTGATGTATCATGCATTCCAAGATACACGTCAACTTTTTCATATGTATCTTTTTCTGTTGCATTATTTATTTCTGCTTCTTGGAAATATATACTTGAATATGGTCTTGTAACAGTTTTTGCATTTTCATTTATTTTATTTACATTTGCCAAAACAAAACCTGCTATTGCTATAATAAGTATTGTTAGAGATGCTAATATTACTTTTTGTTTCTTGTTTATTTTCATAACGTCCTCCTTTCATTTTTGGGCTACATTTCTGTAGAGGAGCTTTATGCTCCGTCTACATACTTTGTATTTTTTATTATTTTTTTGTTCTATCATCTGTTAATGTTATTGAGCCGAAATTCGTAGGTAGTTTCATATTTAATGTATCACTAACTGTTCTGTCTCCAGTTAATTTTATTGCATCATCTACACGTAATAATTCTGCTTTTACTTCTCCGCCTTTTTCTTTTATTCTCGTATAGAATTCATTTGCTTTAGTGCTTCCATGTTCATCTGTAGTCTCTGGTTCTACTACATAAACCCAATTTCCATCATTTGTTTCTCCAAGATCTGCTTTTCCTGGGTCATCTGCTAATATTACTTGATATCCATCTACTATTTCCCACTTATCTGAACCAGTTTCTTTATACCATAGTAATACAACGTTATATGCTGGATTTCCTTTGTATTTTCCTGTAAATACTATTGCATCTTTAGGTATTGAATATTGTTCACTACCATCTTCATTGTATGAATATACAAATTTATCTGCATTTAATCCTACTGATTCTGCTACTGTATCTCTAAAT
Source organism: uncultured Clostridia bacterium (assembly GCA_947623285.1). GTDB lineage: Bacteria > Bacillota > Clostridia > TANB77 > CAG-508 > CAG-269. Next base: position 125,975 of record CANQGP010000004.1, read on the forward strand.
TCTACATTATCTCCTGTTTGACCAATCAAGTCTAATTCTTTTATTGATATGCTTGAACTATGTATTATGAATTTAACATATGTGCAGTCGTAATCATAGTTATAAAATTCGTTTTCACCGTCTTCACTTACTTTTGTGAAGTACAATGTTTCTTCTCCATTTTCTAGAGTCTTAGCTGTATCTATGTTAAAGAAGTTTGCAATATTTGCTATTGCTGTTGGTTTGTTTGATTTAACTGTTGTCCAGTTTTCTTTATCGTTACTTACTTGGATTTCATAGTTTTCTATTTGTTTGTCTGCATAATATTTTAATCCAACTAATTTTTTAACTTCTGGTAATTCTATTGTTATTTCAACATCTTTTCCATCTGGTGTTGTTGCTTCAAATGGAACTTTTTCGTTATCTGCTAATGCTGATGCTCCTGATATAACTTGTACTCCATCTGATGTATCTACTTGTTTATTTTTAGGGTCATTTTCAACTTTTGTATCTGAAGTTGACGTTGCGTTTGTTGTTATTTGCCAATCTGTTTTATCTATTTCACCTTTGTGTGAAACTTTTACTGGCTCTAATGTTTTTTCTCCAACTTTCATTAACCATTTGTCATATGCAACAATTTTATATGTGAATGCTCTATTGTTAATTGTACTTACAACATCTGTAAATTGAAGTTTAGTTTGACCATTTGCTTCTACAAATGCTACTGGTCTTGAATTTTCTTTTAATTCTAATCCGTTTGGGTCTTTATCACTATATGTTCTTATTACTTCATATCCTAGCATTGCATCTTTGAAATCATCTGGTATAGTTACTTCGAACTTAACTTCATTTCCATTTATTCTATTATTTTCTGCATTTGTTATATTTGCTGTTAATTCAAATTGTTTGTTTTTCTCTGCTTCAATCATCATTACAGCAGGTTCATAGTCTACCATATAACTATTTGCCTCATCATTTACATATTGAACTGCCATTACACCTTCATCAAATTGACTTGCATATTCTATTGTTTCTTCATTTGGTTCCATTCCCCATTGTTCAAAGAAATATAGTATATTGCTCTTAGTTGCTGCACATGCTAATTTCATTAAGTTATCATCTTTGCTTTCTGTTAGTGTTAAATCTACTTGTTTTGTTTTTCCTTTTGGAGCTTTTTTAGTATCTCTAGCATATGTATCCATACGTGCAAATATTGAGCTATTTTGTTGTTCTTGTGGAGTACTTAAATCCATATAGCTATATCCTGATGTATCATATGCTAAGTGTAATTGCCAATATAGTCCAAGTTGTGTAAATACATTTTGTGCTTTTCCTTTTTTGCCTGATGTTACTTTGTTGTATACATCTTTATAATCAAATCTTACTGTATTTCTTGTATTATCTGTTTGAGCTAATATTGAGAAGTAGTTGTTTGTAACTTCTCCGTGTACATATGCTTGTTGATTGATTACGTGTCCAATTTCATGAGCAATACCCCATCCAAAGTAATTTCCATCTGAATTTGTTACTTTTCCAGTCTCATCAACTACAAATGGTGAACCTTTTGATAGGTCTTTTACTTCATTCCATTGAATTCCTATATGTTGACCTCCTGCATACATGAATGCATCTCCTGTCATTCTCATGCATCTAATATTTTGTCTTGTACGAGGGAATGTATGTGCATATTCTGCACCTGGTGTACCTTCTTCACTTAAACCTTTTTGGTTATAGAATAGTTTCATCATGTCTTCCATTGCTGTTAATGTTTTTTCTAATCCTGCAACTTTCTCAGCATTTGTCTTATATCCTTTTTCTTCTAATCCTTTCCAGATTTGTTTTGAAGATACTGAATACATCATTTCATCTAATACAATTTCTGTTGCTCCTAAGATACAATCTTCACCATCAGCATAATTTTGTATTCCGTAATCTGATTTGTATTCTTTACATTCTTCGTTATGTCTTTGTTGTAATGATTTTTGTTCAGCATTTCCATTTATTGTTTTATCCAATTCATCTATATATGCTGTTATTCTCTTTGTTCTTTCTTCAGCTGAAATTGCTTTTCTTGTTGCTACTCCATAGTTTGGATCTAATACTTCTTCTTTACTTAAATCTAATACCGGTATTTCATGTCCGCCTGTTACTCTTACTTTGTATTCTCTATCTATATATCTTGTTGGGTCATCTTCTTTTAGTCCTGTGTAATTTATGTATAATGAACCTCCATGTTCTCTATTAGTTGTAATCAAGTCTGGTATAGTTATAGTATTTGCACCGACACTTAAATTACTTATTACTGTTGATTGCCAATTTCCAGCTTCTGCACGCCATTGTGTAGCAATTAATTGTAATCTTGTACTATCTCCTGATACTTTGTATGGATTTCCTACATATATTGTAACTTCTTCTCCTCCACGTGCTGATACTCCAAGTGGTTGCCATCCATTTAAGCTTCCTTTAAATTCTATATCTTTTTTATTATCAGCACTATATGTATCATACCATGTTGACATTGTGCTATTAACTTTTGTTACTTCTCCTAAATCACCTTTTTGAATTAATACTCTTGCTGTATCTAATTCTCTTTTTAAGCTTTCTTTTTCTGGACTTGTTTCTCCTGTTTCATCTCCCTTGTTTATTTTATCTTCAATTGCTTGAACTCTATCAAGGGCTGCTTGCTTATTAGCTTCTGTTGATATGTCTATATCTTTTGCAAGTGTTAAACGCATTGCATCTTCAAATAATGCATCTATTTCATCTTCAATTGTATCATAGTTATAGAATCCCATTTCTGCTATAGTGACATTTCCGCCACCTCCAACTCCAATAACCAATCTATCTGTTGTAATTGGTTTTGCAAGTTTTATTGCAGTATAGTAATCTCCATCATTGTCTTCTCTTCTAGCTACTAAAGATGCTCTCATTCTATTATTATTTGATGTTCCTGCTTCATCTCTGTAACGTATTGTTGCATGTTGGAAAGCTCCATCCCATTGTACTTTTGCAAGTGTTATATAGTTCATTTTATATGGTTTATCAAATTCTACTACAATACATTTATCATTTCCATCATAGAATCCTCCAGCATCCCAGTCAGTACATTCAAAATATGAACTAAAGTCATTATCTACTAAACCTTTTGCTGAATATAATGATTTATTGCTAGGATTTTGAATTGGATTTCCATTTTCGTCTACATCTAGTGAACTATCTTTCATGCTACGTTTTATACCATCTACCTGATACCATATATTTGTGATTGTTGGTGATACAGTTCCACGTTCACCTTGTTGATTTATTCTATGATATTTTGGTAATTCAACTTCTTTTACATCTAGTGTTTTTGCTGAAGCAGTTTCTTTAGGGTCTTCCCCCATTCCTAATGAATTACGTCCTACTACTTTTATTTCGTAATTTTGTAAGCTCTTTAATGCTTCTCCATCTTTCATTTCTGTAATTGTATATGAAGTTTCTGTGATACCTTTTTCTACATCTGGTACAGTTGTAGGTGTCCCTGTAGTAGGGTCTACTTTTATTTCAGATTCTTTTTTAGTTGGACTAACTAATGTCCAGCCTTCATCTGATTCTCCATTTTCATTTGCTTCTCTACAATATACAAAATAATCCGAAGCTCTACGGTCTGCATTCCATGTTACTTTTATTGTTTTATATCCACCTTTTGCTGTTATTCCTGTAATTGCTTGTGGGACTCTCGTTGGTTTTGGTTGAACTTCAAGTTCTTTACTTGGAGCACTTTGCCATTCTCCATTTACTGCATATACTGTAATATAGTATTTTGTGAAGTCCTTATAATTGTTTTTGTTCATATAATTTTTTATGAAATCATTTTGGAATCTTTCTATTTTTAATTCATGACCGTCAATTCCTTCATGAATATCTGTTAATTCTATACCATTAATTTCTGCTTTTATTTGTACTTTATATCCTGTAACATTTGGCACATTATTCCATCTAACTGTAAATCCTTCTTCTGTTACTGAATCTAAAATTTCTTGTTCCCTTAATTCTGGTTCTCCTAATTGTGGAGCTGGTATTTTGTCTCCCATTCCATTTAAGAATTCAACTTTTGCTATATCTGCTAATTTTGTACCTTCTGTTCCTGTTACTCTTATTGTAACTCTTTTTACTGCAATTTGTGAACCAAAGTCTACTGTTATGCTACCATCATTTTCTACATATGCTTTTCCACCATCAATTGGTTCATAAGTTGGTTCTGTAGCTATTGCTTTTGGAGCACCTACATCTGATATAATATTATTTTTTTCTGCATATACTCCTAAAACTTTTACTCCTAAGTCACCTTCTTCAGTTACTTCTGTTGGAGATGGTGAATTTGTTGATTGTCCATTTCTTTTTTCTATTTCACATATAACTTTTACAGCTTTACCTTCACCACCATTATATGTATAATCATATCCATCTACAGTTATTACTCCGTCTGTTATATTATTATCAGCATTTTGTGACGGTGCTATACTTAATAATTCAGTTGCTGTTGTATCATTATTTACTTCTAACCCTATTTCAATTGGGTTTGTTTCTGATATTGGTTGTGTTACATCATTAGGTTGTAATGTTACATGTTTATCATTATTTTCTAACACTTCCTTTATATCTGTTGCCAATGTTGGGTCTGGTTTACCCTCTGGGTCAGTTTTTCCTGCAAAATAATTTCCTGCTGTTTTTGTTGAAGATATATCATTAACAATTATATTTGTTATATGTCTTTGTGTTGGTCCAATTATTGTACTATCTTTGCTATTTATTGCAGCATATGATAAATCTACTATATCTATTTCTCCATCTTGATTAAGGTCATAAGTAAAACCTTTATCTTCTCCAGTTTCAATTCTGTTAAGCAATTCGTTTTGGTCATCTTTTGTTACACCATTTTTTCCGTCAACATCTCCAAGCTTAAGTATACCTACTCCCATGCTCTTTCCTGTTACGGGGTCTACATATGAAGCATCATATCCATTTGTGAATTCTAGGTGTGTTGTTGTATTTGCTTTTATTTCAATTGCATCATCTGCTGTTTCAGCTACAGTTTCATATGTTTGATAACCTTTTCCTTCAATACGCAATTTATATTTACCTGCTTCCAAATTATTGAACACGTAAAATAATTGCTTTTCGTTTCCTTTTCCAGTTTCTTTTTGGTCTGAAACTCTATCAGCGCTTCCTGTTTTGATTAAAGTTATTTTAATATCTCCAGTTTCAGTTGTTACTTGTGGAAATCTTAAATCTAACTTTATTTCTAAGCTACCAGGCATTTTTGAAATTTGGTCTTGTAGTTTACTACCTTCTCCTTCTTCCAAAGATATTGCACTTGGCTCAGTATTTGGGTCTACACTTACCTCGTTTGGTTCATCGCTAGGCTCAACACTTGGCTCGGTGCTTGGTGTTTCACTAGGTTCAATGCTTGGCTCTGTTGATGGTGTAGCTTCATTTTCTGTTACCTCTTCATTTGTTTCTACATTTGATTCTACTCCATCTAGATTTTGAGCTGTTTTTCTAACTCCTTGCACAGTTGCCTTGCTTTCTTGTGTTGCCATAGTCGCTGCTTTTGTTTTTGATTGTTCTTTTATTGTTTCAGCTATATCTGCTGCAAGTACTGCTACATTGCCACTTAACATAGCAAATATAATACTTAAAACAATAGTAAATTTTAAAAGTTTTTTCATAAAAATATCCTCCTTTTGTGCAAATTAAAGAGCAAGCTTTTTTTTAAGAGCTTACTCTTTTGTATTTTCTTGCCTAATTTTACCATATTAACTCGTTTTTTTCAACACGTTTTACCTACAATTTCATTACATTTTTATTACAATTATGACAACAATATTTAATTATTTAATAGAAATATGTATATTCTTAGGCTCAGATTTTAATTCCCTCTGTATTATCTCTTGCAATTGTGTAACTTGTTCTTTAGTTAATTCAGTAGTACCAATTATCACATTAATACTTTCCCCATTTACAAATATAACACTATTATCAAAGCCTTTTGTTTTTATTAAATTCTCACATATCATTATACTATTTTTAGTGTTATTTATTTTTTGTATTTCTTCTGTTGCGGCTTGTTTCTGTGCTTCTTGTGAGCTTGTACTGTTTAATACATTTTGATATACTTCCAGCATTTGTGAATACATTTTATCTCTTTCAATTTTTGAAGTTGCAAAATAATCACTTGGACTTGCTGCAGTATTTTGTTCCGTTGTTGCATTATTAGTTTCGGTTGTATTGGACGTATTAACTGTGTTAGTTTCTGTTGCATTTGCTACAGTTGTTGTATTAGTATTTTCTCCTGCACTTTCTGTTACTACATCATCGCTATTAACTAATGCAGCATCTCCTATGTCTGCTATTTCGGCTACATCGTTTGTTGTACTGCTTGTTTGAGTTGTCTTTGAATTGTTTGTTGTATAGTTTAAATATCCTGCTGCTACTAACATTAAAGCTATAACATAAATTATAACTTGATTTCCTTTTAAAAATTTCATTATTTCTACCTCCCACTTTTTATTGTTGAAAATAACAAGATTTCTAGATATCTTCTTTCAATTTCCATTGCATTTCTCATTAATCAGTTCATTTCAAATACTTGAATTTTATGAGTAGGCAAACCAGTAGCAGCTTCAACTGCTTGGATTATGCTTGTTTTTACATTTACATTATTAGTACCTTTAGCTGTAATTATTGCTCCTTCTATTTTTGGATTAACTACTTTTTGAGTTATTGGAACCTTTTCCCCATTGTTTTCTTGGTATATAACTTCTTTTTGTGTATCATTTTCTTCTATTTTTCTTGTTCCTCCTGATGTATCTGCTTCTTCAGTTTGTGTGGTTTTAGAATTCTCATTATACATTGCAAGAGTTTCACTTGATTCAGAATAATTTATAAATACTTTTACGTCTTGCACTCCTTGAATTTTTTTTAATATTTCTTCTAATTCCTTTCCTAAATCTGCATTTGTAGAATTAGTTTGAACAACTTCTTCTTTGTTCAATCCTAGTGTACTCGCCAATTGTTTTGTTTTGTTAGAAATATTTTGTTCATTTGTGTTTTTATCTTTATCATCTTTTAATATTAAATTTATTACAACTATTGTTATTATTACTAACACTATAAAAAAAGCTAAATTTTCTATTTTTCTCTTATTTCCTTTATCATCATTTTGTCCCTTATTGTTCTTTTTTTCTAGTAATTGTTTTATGTTATTACTAAGCATTTTTCATTCACCTCGTATTCTTCTTTTAAAAATTTTTTTAAGTCTTTTTTTTGAGTTTCAGTTAATTCGTTTTCTTTTTTCTCTGTTTTATCATTTGTGTTTATCTTTTTTATTTTTTGTATTTCCACTAAGAGTTTGTCTTCTACTTCATCTTTTTGTTCTTTGTTTTCTCCTACTTCAACATCTAAAGTAATTTTATTTATTTTTGTATTTTGAACATTATCTGCTATTGTTGCATCTACATTACATTCATTTACAACATATCCTTGTTCTTCTACTTTTTTCTTTATATTTTTTTCAAGTTCTTCTATATACAATTCGTTTATTCTTTTGTTCATTGATTCTTGATTTATTTCTATAGAAGAAGTATTTTGTGCATATTCTTCCATTTTAAAGTCATTTATATTTATTTCTTTTTTTAAAAATGGTGATATTATACAAAAAATTATGTATGTTCCCATTACCATTTTTATATATTTTTTCGTTTTATTATTAGGCAATATCATTTCTAAAATAGAAGTAATAACTACTGCTAATTCTATGTTTTTTGCCCAATTACTTAGAAAATTTATCATTTTTTACCTACCTATACATCATTCCACTATTGGACATTTTTATAACTAGTGTTGTTCCTATTATTATCATTACTGATATCGAGCATAATATTGCTAAGAATATTTTAAATATATCCCCCATTTGTTCTAATAAATTTATTATTTTTTCCTCTGCTATTGGTTGACTTACTGCTGATAATAATTTATATGAAAGCATTATAACTAATAATTTTATAATTGGAATTATACAAATGCCTACTACTATTATTACTCCTACTATTCCCACTGCATTTTTTAATACTAGTCCACATCCCAATACTGTATCTACTGCATCACCTAATATTTTACCCACTACCGGTATTGCACTACTCACAATTGTTTTTGTTGTTTTTGCTGCAATACCATCCACACTACTAGAAAGAGTTCCTTCTAATGATATTATCCCAACAAATATTGTTAAAATAATTCCTAAAAAGCCTATAACTCCTGATTTTAAGAAGTCACTGATTTTATTTATTTTTATTTGGTCAGATATTTTAGATATTACACATATACTTGTTACCACTAAAACAATTGGAATTATTACTGTTTGTATTATATTTCCCAAAAAATTTATTGAAAACAATATTATTGGTTCAAGTACACTGCTTGTTGTGATACTTCCTGTAAATAACATTAAATTTATTAGCAGTGGCACTAACATATTCATAAATCCTATTAAATTTGTTGTTGCTTCTTTTACTATACTTACTACATCTGATACATTTGTCATTATTATTGTTACTATTAATATATATTGAACATAATATATTATTTTTGAAATATTAGAATTTTCAATATTTTCACTGATCGCTTTTAATACACTGTGAATTAATATAATTGTTAAAATACTAACTAGTGATGTTACTGTTGTTTTTACTTCCTCTCCTAAAAGATTTAATATTTTTTTATAAATGTTTGTATTATCTACTTTTCCTTGAATAGCATTTTCTAGGATTTTTGAAATATCTATGTCATTAAAAAATTCTCCTGTATATTCTTTTGCATCTTTTAGAAAATCATTTATTCCAAATGTTTCTTGTTGTTCTTCTATTTTTATTTGTTGATCTGAATTTATATTTTGTTCTGCATATGTATTTATCCCAATTAACATCAGTAAAACAGTACATACCATTATTATTTTTTTCAGTTTTTTCATTAGTTCTCCTTGTATAAAACTCTCTTTTGTTTTTTATTAGTTTGGCAATATATTAATTATAACTTCTAATAACCTTGATATTATAGGAATTGATATTGCTATTATTATTATTTTGCTACCTATTTCTACTTTAGTTGCTATTGCTCCTTCACCTGCATCTTGACAGATACTAACTGCAAATTCTGATAAAAATGCAATCCCTGTTATTTTTAACAATAAGCCTAGATATTGACTATTAATGTTGCTTTTATTTGCTAAGTTTTGAATCAAATTTATTATTCCAGTTAGTTTATCTAATACTAAAAATAATATTATTGCTCCGGCTATTATGCTTACATATATTGCAAATTCTGGTCTATGTTGTTTTATTATTATTACTATTATTAATGCTATAAAGGCAACACCTATTATTTTTATTACTTCCATATTCTTTTCCTTTTTTATAAATTAAATATTGTTCTTACTGTATTAAATAAAGTACTTATTTCTTTTATTACCATTGTTAAAACAATTATCAAACCTGCAAGTGTTGTCATCATAGCCTGGTCTTCTCTGCCTGCTCTTACTAATACTTGATATAAAACAGCAACTAATATTCCTATTGCTGCTATTCTAAACAATAGACTTATATCCATCTTTACCTCCTAAACTTTTCTTGCAGTTTAAATAAATATTAATTAAAATAAAATCACAATTACAGCTAATCCGATTGTAGGTACAAGTTTTTTATATAATTTTTCATTTTTTTCTCTTTCAATTTCTGCTAAATTTATTTGTTTTTCCAAAAATTGTTCCGTTATCTCTATTTGACTTATCTGTCCTTCTACATCTGTTTGTCCTAGTAGTTTCGATAACATTTTTAAAATTTGCTTGTCCTCTTTAACTAAATTATTTTCACCATGTTCTATTGCTTCTTCCCATGCTAATCCTGCTGATTGTACTTTCATTCTATTATTTGCTTCTTCAAAAATATGTCCTATATTATTTTTTAAAGTATTTGCTATTTCTAAAAAAATCTCTCCTATTGGCTCATATGTAAATTTTATTTTTGACTTAAACATATTTAATGCATTTTTCATGTCTTTTAATTCGTGTACTCTATCTACATATTTTTTAGACATAAGGGTTCCTATTGACAATGATGCAAAAAATAACATTATAAATAATATGTATTTTACTATTTGCATAAACTCCTCTTTTCTTAAACTATTGTATTATATGCTTGTCTATTTCAATTTATGCTATATATTTATTTTTTTAATTAAAAAAGCTAATATATTAATATTGATAAAGCCAAGACCCGGATTGTGTCGCCCCAGCTATGTTTTGGCTAGAAATATTAATATATTAGCTTTTTTGTATAAATATAATTTCTTTAATGATATTAATCTTTCTATAAAAATATGATTTTTTCAATCTGCTTATTCTCAACCAATTCATAAATCTCTTTGTTCTTTTCTATATCTGACATATTTTTTCCATGTATTGTAAATATTCCTTTTACTCCCGAAATCATTGCCTCTTTAATTGCTTCAGCATCCTCTTTTGTTCCTATTTCATCACAAGCTATAACCTGTGGTGACATTGAACGTATTAACATTTTCATTCCTTTTGATTTGTTTATATTTCCTATAACATCTGTACGTATCCCTACATCGTTTTGCGGAATTCCTCTATATGCTGCTGCTATTTCCCCTCTTTCATCTACTACTCCACAAGTTTGCCCTGGAAATTCTATTTCTGGTATTCCATTGCTTATTGTTCTTATAATATCTCTTAACAATGTTGTTTTTCCCTTTCCTGGCGGAGAAACTATTAAAGTGTTATTTATAGTTTTATTTTTTAAATCTAAAATTTGTCCTATTACATTATTACTACACCCTATAATTTCTCTCGCTATTCTAAAGTTCAAACTGTTTACGTATTTCATATTTATTATTTCATTATTTTCTATAACAACTGTTCCTGATACACCTATTCTATGTCCACCTTTTATTGTTAAAAATCCTTCACATAACTGTTTTTTATACGCATAAATAGAATTTTCACATAATTTTTCTAATGTTTGCAATACTTCTGTTTGTTCTACTATATAATCTATTGGTATATCTGACATTCTTAACCTCAAAATGATAGGATTATTTGAACGTATTCGTATTTCTTGTAATTCATTACTTAATTTACTATTTTGAAAAATTACATTTTCAAGTGTTTTATATAAATTATTTGGAAAATATCGTAAAATTTCTTCCATATAAACTCCTTATTTTTATAAGTGACCTTGCTACGTATGTATATTACTTAATAGCCACACGGATTTAAATAACTTAATACATCAAAAAAACATACATTATATTTAATGTATGTTTCTTTTTTATATTTTAGAACTGTCCTTCTGTAATTTTGATTTCATCCTTTGAACATCTTTTATTATTTAGCTACTGTCATTTCATAACGCGTTTGCCCTTCATCTGTCTTATTTATACTTCCTTCTATTGTTTCTCCATCTTCTGATGTCCATTTTATTTTAATATATGAATCTGTTACCTCAACATCATATGTTCCATTTGATGTATCCACATTTTTTAATCCACTCTCACTTAAAATCTTTTCTTCATTACCTGGTGTCATTATGTTGTCTCCCGCACCATACATATTAGCCAATAATTCGGCATAACAATAATTAAGCGCTGTATTTATCCTATCACGTACTTCTTGTCTAACATTTTCTGAAAGCGCAGTTTCTGATGCACTTAAGATTCCTGTTGTTTGACTTTGATTATATAATTCAATAGGCATTGCAAATGGTATCAATACTGGTATTAAATTTCCATCTTCTCCTATTCCTGCTTGTTCAGACAATTGCTTATTAACTTCCTCTAATCTTTCTCCTACTTGCATCATGAAAGATGTTACTTCTTCAATAGAATGGTCTGTTAGCATAAGAGTGTTTTCTTCTGAAAGGTCTTCTATTTCTACACTATCAACAAAATTAACATTATTAGTAAGCTCGTAATTGAAAGCTACTGGCATTTCTTCTGGAATATCCATACTCATTACATATTGCTCATTTACATTTTGCATTGTTTTCAATCCAGAATATGAAATACTAAAATCTGCTATATTTATTGCATCTTCTGAGCCTTTTTTTGTGGCAAGTGATAGTTTATATTGAGAATTATCATCATTAACATTTTTTTCTATAGTTATCTGTACTTGTTCTTCCTGATTTGTTTTAAAATTCAATCCTATCTTATTTAATTTTTTATTTTTCTTATATACTATAATTTCTATAGCTCTCTCATCATCACTATCTTCGTTTTGTCTACCATTATCTATTATTTTTTGTATATCTTCTCCCATTATTTGGTCTGAATTTTCTTGACTCATTGTTAAACTATTAATCTTGTCTAATATTATTTGATCGTCTTTAATTTTTTCTAATATTCCATAATATATATTTTTTATTTCATTTACTGTTAACGTTAATGTGTAACCTGTTGAATCTATTTCTTCAACCTTGGAAAACTTCTCATTTGGTAATTGTTCATTTATTGCTTCCATATATGTATCTTGTATATGCTTTTTTTCTTCATCTGTAAAATTCAATTGTGTCATACTTTCCAAATTAATATCCATTCCTAATAAATCACTTACATTACTTAAATCGACTGATATATATTTTGGAGTCAAACAATCTGATTGGATTCCATATATACTATTTGTTTGTTTGTATTTTATTGGGAGATTGACTTCTTCAGAATAATTTAGATTTATCTCTTTTTCGTTTTTTGAATTCATATTATCTGTTTTTCCAGAAAACGAAATACCCATATTGTTTAGTTTTTCTATATTTTCCTCGTTAAGCATACTTGATTGTGAATCATCATCTGATGGTATTAACTCTATTTTATATTCGCCTTGATTTTCATATGGTGCTTCTTGCTTTTTTTCAAAATAATCAAATATTCTCTTATTTATAAAGCCTTCTTTTTCATCTGCTACTTGTCCCATATATTTAAAAAACAATTCTTTATTTGATTTAAATGTATCTGTTACTGTAAGCAATAATATGAAACCTATTATCAATATACTAAAAATCATTATAACTATTGCTACTACTAATTTTACTTTACTTTTATTTGGTGTATTATTAAGTGGCGTATTTATTTCATCATACATATTAATTATCTCCTATATTTATTGTTCCCAATTATGGTATACATTTGATACATCATCTAATTCTTCTAATTTTTCAATTATTCTTTCCATTTTTTCTGAAGCTTTTTCATCTAATGCTACTGTTGTAGTAGGTACCATTTGCACTTGAGCTTCTACATATTCTATTTGATTTTCTTCTAATTTTTCCACCACTGATGTAAAATCTGAAGGAGCTGTAACTATTTCATATATTTCTTCCTCTGATGTAAAATCCTCTGCTCCCGCTTCTAATGCTAGCATCATTAATTCATCTTCATCCATAGATGTTTTTTCTTTTTCTATAACTATTATTCCCTTTTTATTAAACATATATGATACACACCCTGTAGTTCCTAGATTTCCTCCTGCTTTACTAAATACATGTCTTACCTCTGCTGCTGTTCTATTCTTATTATCAGTTGATGCTTCTATAATTATAGCAACCCCATTTGGTCCATATCCTTCATATGTTATTTCTTCATAATTTTCATTACTTGTTGATGCCTTTTTTATTGCATTATTTATTGTATCATTTGGCATATTAGCTGCTTTACATTTTGCTATTACACTTTTTAATTTCGAATTTCCCGCAGGATCTGGCCCACCTTCTTTTACTGCTATTAATAATTCTCTTCCTAATTTTGTAAATATTTTTCCTCTTGCTGCATCTACTTTTCCTTTTCTTGCTTGAATATTGTGCCATTTTGAATGTCCTGACATGTTAAATTCCTCC
>CANQGP010000005.1 GCA_947623285.1 uncultured Clostridia bacterium
CTCTTGCTGCATCTACTTTTCCTTTTCTTGCTTGAATATTGTGCCATTTTGAATGTCCTGACATGTTAAATTCCTCCTTTTATTTTATTTCACACAATATATTATCACATTTTTTTCATTTTGTGTAGGGCTTTCTATCATTTTTATTATATTAGTATAAATTATTCTAATAGTATTTCTTCATTTAATTCATATTAAATTTTTTAATAATCTCAAAACATTTAATGTATTCACATCTTCTTTTAAATATATATTTTCAACAATTGAATCTTCACAATATTTATGCACATACACCATTTTATCAGCATTATATATTATAGCTTTTTCCTGCTCTTGTTTGATTTGATTAGAACATATATAACATTTCCCTTTCTGTTTTTTCCAAATTGATTTATATATCCCTTCACAATTTTGAATTTTCATTTTGTTTTGTAGATTTTTAAAATAACTTCTATCTAAAAATATATTTTTCTTAATATTCATTGGTCTTTCATTTATAAGTGATATATCTGCCATATTATTCACATGGACTTCTTTATTTGTTGCTAATGTATATACTAGTCTTTTTTCTTTATCTGGTTTCCAAAATTTTTTTATTATTTGTTCCTTAGTTAAATTTGGATGTATTTGTTTCATCATTTTTAATAACATAGCATTTATTACTACATCTAGATGTCTGAACGTTTCTTCTGATTTTTCATATCTATGGTATAAAGCAAATTTATTTATTTTTTCATTTATATTTTGAATTATCCTACTTTGCGACCATTTATATTGATTGTTTATTATCAGTGTGTCTATTTCTTTTTCAAATGTTTCTATAGCTTTTTTAGATGGAACGCATTTTATAGAATTATTTTCTTTATAATAAAATCTTGATAAAAATTCAAATCCATCTTTAATATTTGTTATCTTCGTTTCTTTTTCATTAATTTTAAGACCTCTTTCGTCCACAAATTCTTTTACTTTCTGCTTTAACTTCTCAGCATTTATTTTATCCCTTGCCGTTATTAATACTCTATCAGCAAATCGCAAACAATATCCATTATAATAATCATCTATTTTATTTTCTTGCATCTCATATAGTTTCTTCTGCAATCCATCCAATAACATGTTATCAACTATTGTATTAAACTTGTTATGTACTAAAAAATTATTTTCTTTTTCGAATAATTCCCCATTTTGTATTATACCTACTTTTATAAATTGCCTTAATATAGATTTTTGCATAGGAATATTTTTTATTATCCATTTATTTGTAATGTACTCATAACAAGAATCTATTTTAATTGTTAATATCCATTCTGGTGGTTTTGTATCTGTTAATGCTTTTATTATAGTTGCATGTGCTTTATTATGAGTTCTTCCTTTTCTAAATGCAAATGATTTTCTATCTGCTAACACCTCTGCAACTGGTTCTAATGCATAACTATATAATTCTAACATTGCTCTATCATATATTGTTGGTATTCCTAACTTTCTTTTTTGTCCGTTTTCATCTTCTATAATTATCCTTTTCAGAGGTGTTGCCTTATACTTTCCAATATTTAATAATTTAGCAGCACGTAATTTTTCTGTGTCCTTTCTCCATAATATTTTATCAACACCTGCACTTAATTTGACCGTTTCTGATACTTTTCTAATTGCTAACATTTTTGCTTCTTTTGAATTTACTATTTCATTCTGAATTTTTATTCTTTTTCGATTGTTATTATAAAATACTGCTTTTGATAATCTGCATTGTTTTTCATATAATTTACTTTGAGCTTTTTTGAAATCATACTTTTTCCATTCTGATCCATATTGATTATCACTCTCCATTTTTATTTCTAATTCTATTGGACAATGGTCACTCCCTGGTATTTCATTTAATATTTTTGCATCAACTATATTGTTTTTTATAAAATCTGAAATTAGTATATAGTCTAATCTCCAGCCGAATCGAGCTTGTTTGTCAAATAACTTACTTGCTCTAAATGTATATTTTTTAGTTTTTGGATACATATATCTAAAAGTATCAATAAATCCTAATTCTAAAAGTTCTGAAAATCCATCTTTTTCTTCATCAAAAAATATATCTATATTTCTATTTTCTCCTTTATTTAATATATCTATATCTTGATAACATGTATTAAAGTCACCACAAATTATTACGTTTTTCATCCTATTTAATTTTTCTATATATTTTCTAAAATTCGAATTAAATTCTATTCTATAATTTGTCCTTTCATTTCTAGTTCTTGAGCGTGGCACATATACACTTACTATAAAAAACTCATTGTATTCAAGTGTTATTACTCTTGATTCATTATCAACATCACACATTTTTCCATTTTTTGATATTTCTATTCCATAATAAACATTTTCAGGTTTCTTTTTTGTAAAAATTGCCACTCCTGCATATGATGTTTTTTTCGGATGATTATAATATTTGTAATATTTATCTAATTTTAAATCTTTAATTTCCTTAGCAACTTTTGTTTCCTGCAAGCATATTATATCATCATCTAATTTAATTATATTTTCTGCAAATCCTCTACTTACTGTAGATTTTAACCCGTTAACATTCCATGATAAAATTTTCATAAAATCACCTTTTTTCAAAATTCTATCATGTAAATTTTTGTTTTATCATTTTTATTTATAAAAAGGTCATTTTAATTTACATTTTGTTTTAATTTGTCGAAAAAAGACTGTCAACAATTTTACTTTGTTAACAGTCTAAATATTATTCTATTAAAAATATATCATCATTTTGTAAACTTTTTTGAACATCTATTACTCTTTGGTTTGATGAGCCTTTCCAATGCAATTTTGGATTTCTTAATTTGTCTATATACAACCCGTCTACTACAACATCTGTATATTTCATTACTTCTTTATCTTTTAAATCTTTATCAAATTTAAATCCTGACCAAATCCATAAATCTTTATTTGGAAATTTTTCTTTAAATGCTTTTGCAAGTTCTGTTGTTCCTTCTATATTATTTGGATGTAAAGGTTCTCCTCCTAAAATTGAAAGACCTTTTATATTTTTGTTATCACATAATCCTAATACTTTATCTATTGTTTCTTGATTGAACTCTTGTCCTCCTTTAAAATCGTGTGTTTCTGGATTAAAGCATTTTTCACAGTTAAAGCTACATCCTTGTTCAAATATTGATACTCGTACTCCTGGACCATTTGATATGTCCATCTTTCTAATCTTATTGTATCTCACTTTACATCCTCCTTGTATCCCTTTTATTTTCTTGTTTTTATAAATCTTTTGCATTTTAATTTAAATTTAATGCTTTTTTCTCTCTCATTTTTCTTATGCATCTTTATTATCCAAATGTAATACTCTCTCTTTTATTTCTTGAGTTCTTCCTTTGTTCCAGAAATTACTTCCTATATATCCACATGTTCTTCTTGCTACATTTAATGTGTCATGATCTCTATTTCCACAGTTTGGACAATACCATTCCATATCATCATCAATTAAAATTTCTCCATCATATCCACATTTTTGACAATAATCTGATTTTGTATTTAATTCTGCATACATGATATTATCATATATAAATTTAATTATTTGTAATACTGATTCTATATTGTTTTGTAAATCTGGTGTTTCTATATATGATATAGCTCCACCTGGGCTTAATTCTTGGAATTCACTTTCTAGTCTTAATTTTTCAAATGCGTCTATTTCTTCAAATACCGGTACATGATATGAATTCGTTATATAATCTCTATCTGTAATTCCTTCTACTTCTCCAAATCTATCTTTTAAGCATTTTGCAAATTTATATGTTGTTGATTCAATTGGAGTTCCATATACACTGTAGTCTATATTCTCTTCAGCTTTCCATTCTTTACATTTGTCATTCATTTTTTGCATTACTTCTAATCCAAATTTCTTTCCTTTTCCATTATCTGTATGGCTATGTCCTGTCATATATTTAACACATTCATATAATCCTGCATATCCTAATGATAATGTTGAATATCCATTATGTAATAATTCATGTATACTTTCATCTTTATCTAGTCTTGCTAATGCACCATGTTGCCATAATATAGGTGCTACATTGCTTGTTGCTTTTGCCAATCTTTCATGTCTTAATTTTAATGCTTTATGACATAGGTCTAATCTATCATTATATATCTTCCAGAATAATTCTTTATCTCCACCTGATGAAAGTGCAACATCAACTAAATTAATTGTTACAACACCTTGATTAAATCTTCCGTAATATTTAGATTTTCCTTCTTCAAAATCTTTTGCTTTAGATGGATTTCCTTCTGTTGTCCAAGGTGTTAAGAAAGAACGGCATCCCATGCATGGATAGCAATTTCCGTTTCCATCTTTATCTATTTTTAACTCTAACATCTTCTTTTCTGAAATATAGTCTGGTACCATTCTCTTTGCTGTACATTTTGCAGCTAATTCTGTTAGATACCAATATTTACTATCTTTATGAATATTGTCTTCTTCTAATACATAAAGTAATTTTGGAAATGCTGGTGTAATATACACTCCTTTTTCATTTTTAAATCCTAGTATTCTTTGATTTAAAAATTCTTCGATTATCATTGCTAATTCATCTTTGTATTCATCTGTTTCTCCTAAGTACATACATACTGATAAGAAAGGAGCTTGTCCATTTGTATTTGTCATACTGTTTACTTGATAATTAAATGTTTGTACTCCATCACGTATTTCATTTTTTACATCTTCTTTTGCATGTTTTTTACAATCTTTATCACTTTCACCTCTTGCTTTATATTTTTCATAATAATTGTTGTAACTTTTTCTTACAAAAGGAGCTAAATGTGTTAATGTTACTGTTGCCCCACCATAGCTTGATGATGTAACTGCTAATATTATTTGTGTTGCTATTGTTGAAGCAGTTATAAATCTATGTGGTGATTCAATCATTACTCCATTAATGATTGTCCCATTTTGTAACATATCTTGTAAATTAACTAATTCACAGTTATGTAATGCATTTTGTGCAAAGTAATCTGCATCATGAAAATGTATTATACCTTCATCATGTGCTTTTACTACATCTTCTGGTAATAAAAATCTTCTAGTTATGTCTGTACTTGTAATACCTGCTAGATAGTCTCTTTGAGTTGTTACTACTTTTGCATTTTTATTTGAATTCTCATTATTCCAATATTCATTTTCTCCTTCTATTAATTCTTTAATAGATTGGTCTGTTGTATTAGCTTTTCTAACTAATGCTCTTGTATAACGATATGTAATATATTTTTTAGCTAATTGGTATTTTCCAATTTCCATTAGTTTTTCTTCTATAATGTCTTGAATGTCTTCAACTAACATTCTTTGTTTACCTAAGCCTTCTATATATTTTATTATTTCATTGATTTCTTCTTTATTAATTTTTTCCTTTCTTGATACTTCCTTGTTTGCTTTTTTTATAGCTACTCTTATTTTTTCTGGATTATAATCTACAGTATTTCCATCTCTTTTTATTATTTTCATTTGTCTATTGCTCCTTTCTTTTCTTTGACCTTAATATATTTCTAATAAGATTAAATTACTGTTGCAATTGCAACACATTATCATTTCTCGATTTTTCTTCGTTCATTTCTAAGCTTTCCGCTTTTATTAAGTTTATATTACAGGAATATTACAAGTTTTTGACGCGTAAAACATGCTATTTTTCAGGATTTAAGCAAAAAAATAGTTAGTTTACTTTTTCAGTAACCTAACTATTTTTGTATTGTCAAAGACAACAAAGTTCTAGGGCACCCACTAGTCTTATCTATATAAGTTAAAATTCACAATTTTTAGGTGTTCTTGGAAATGGAATTACATCTCTAATATTTTGCATTCCTGTTAAATACATCATCATTCTTTCAAATCCTAACCCAAAACCTGAATGTTTACAACTTCCAAATCGACGTAAATCTAAGTACCACCAGTAATCTTCTTCTTTCAATCCTAATTCTTTTATTCTGTTTTTTAATTTATTTATATCTTCTTCTCTTTGGCTTCCTCCAATTAATTCTCCTATGCCTGGTACTAATAAATCTGTTGCTGCAACTGTTTTTCCGTCATTATTTTGTTTCATGTAAAATGCTTTTATATCTTTTGGATAATCTGTTACAAATACTGGTTTTCCAAATACTTTTTCACTTAAATATCTCTCATGCTCTGTTTGAATGTCTATTCCCCATTTCACTTTAAATTCAAATTTATCATTGTTTTTTTCTAATTCTTTAATTGCATCTGTATAAGTAATTCTTGCAAAATCTGAGTTTATAACAAGTTTTAATCTATCAAGTAATCCTGGACTTATAAATTTATCAAAAAATTGCATTTCTTCTGGTGCATTTTCTATTACATATTTTATAATATATTTTATCATGTCTTCAGCTAAATCCATGTCATCTTCTAAATCTGCAAAACAAATTTCTGGCTCTATCATCCAAAATTCTGCTGCATGTTTTACAGTATTAGAATTTTCTGCTCTGAAAGTTGGTCCAAATGTATAAACATTTCTAAATGCAAAAGCATAATTTTCTACATCTAATTGACCACTAACTGTTAAATGTGAATTCTTTCCAAAAAAATCTTTTGAATAATCAACTTGTCCATCATCTTTTTTTGGAATATCTTGCATATCTAATGTTGAAACATTAAACATTTCTCCAGCACCTTCACAATCACTAGATGTAATTATTGGTGTATGAACATATACAAAACCTCTTTCTTGAAAAAACTTATGAATTGCATATGACAAAACACTACGTACACGAAAAACTGCATTAAATGTATTTGCTCTTGGACGTAAATATGAAATTGTTCTTAAATATTCAAATGAATGTCTCTTTTTTTGTAATGGATAATCACTATCTGAAATATTTATAATCTCAACTTTTGTTGCTTTTATTTCAAATGGTTGTTTTGCATTTTCTGTTTTGACTACTTTACCTATTACTGTAATTGATGAGCTAATACTTAATTTGCAAATTTCTGCAAAATTTTCTAATTTATCATCAAATACTATTTGTAAATTTTTAAAAAATGTTCCATCATTTAATTCTATAAATCCAAAAGTTTTTGAATCTCTTACTGTTTTTACCCAACCTGAGACTTGTACTTTTTTTGAATCATATTCTTCTATATTTCTATATAATTCTTTTATTAAAGTATCTCTCATATTCAACCTCCTCTTATTATATATTAAAAATTGAAGTAGATATACTAAAGAACACTAATACTGATAGTGCGTCTACAATTGTTGTTATTAATGGTGCTGCCATTATTGCAGGATCTAATTTTATCTTTTTAGCAATTATAGGCAATACACATCCTATAAGTTTTGCCATTATAACTGTACAAATTAATGTAGCTCCCACAACAACTGCTATTTTTACATCATTATATTGTATCATTATTCTTATTGAATTTGCTATTGCAAGTGTTATTCCTACTATTATTGATATTCTAAATTCTTTCCACATTACTTTTAAAATATCTTTTGTTGAAATTTCATTTATTGCTAACCCTCTTATTATAAGTGTTGATGCTTGTGAACCACAGTTTCCTCCTGTGTCCATTAGCATTGGAATAAATGATACAAGTAATGGTAATGATGAAATTGCAGCTTCATAATTTTCTATTATTCCTCCTGTTAACATTGCTGAAATCATCAAAACCAATAGCCAAATTATTCTATTTTTAGCATGTTTTAGCACACTCGTTTTTAAATAAGACTCTCCATCATCATCTGGTCGTATAGCTGCCATTTTCTCAAAGTCTTCTGTTGCTTCTTCTTTAATTACGTCTATAGCATCATCTACTGTTATGATACCAACAAGTCTATTTTCTTGGTCAACAACTGGTAAAGCAATGAAATCATATTTATCAAACATTCTTGCAACTTCTTCTTGGTCTTCTAATGTGTTAACTTTTATTACATTTGTATCCATTATATCTTTAATCAATTTTTCTCTGTCTGCTATTAATAAATCTTTTATATCAATTATTCCTAGTAATTTTCTATCTATTGTTAATACATAACAATTGTATACTGTTTCTTTTTTCAATGCTTTATTTTTTATGAATGCAAAAGCATCATCCACTGTCATATTTTCTTTTAAATCTATAAACTCCGTTGTCATAAGTGTTCCTGCAGTATCTTCAGGATATTTTAAAAGTTCATTTATTATTTTTCTATTTGAAGGTTTTGTATTTGTTAATATACGTTTTACAACATTTGATGGCATTTCTTCAATTAAGTCTGTTGCATCGTCCATGTATAGTTCATTCATTACATTTTTTATTTCTTTATCTGTTAAACAATTTATTAAGTTTTCTTGATCATCATGGTCTAATTCAACAAATACTTCTGCAGCTTTTTCTTTTGTTAAAAGTCTATAAATCATTATGACTTTATCTTCATCTACTTCTTCTAAAATACTGGGGAAATCGGCACTATTTATTGTTTCTAAATACTCACGTAAATCTTTTATTTGTTTATTCTCTATAAATTTAGTTACGTTTTCAATAATTTCTTCTATATTCATAGCTATCCCCCTATTATTTAAAATTTCACTATTTTTTCCCAAGCTAAATTTTCTTTTCCAAAATGTCCATAATTTGTAGTTTGTTTATAAATTGGATTACGTAAATCAAGATATTCTATTATTCCTCTTGGTGTTAAGTCGAATTTTGCTTTAACCTTTTCTACTATTTCATTTTCTGGAATTGTATTTGTTCCAAAGGTATCTACATAAATTGATACTGGTTTTGCTACTCCTATACTATATGCAAATTGAATCTCACATTTTTTTGCATATCCATTTGCTACTATATTCTTTGCTATATGTCTTGCCATATATGCAGCTGATCTATCAACTTTTGTTGGGTCTTTTCCTGAAAATGCTCCTCCACCATGGCGACTATAACCTCCATAAGTATCTACTATTATTTTTCTTCCTGTTAATCCTCCATCTCCAAGTGGTCCTCCTATGACAAATCTTCCAGTTGGATTTATAAAATATCTTGTGTTTTCATCTAATAGTTCTTCTGGTATTACTTCTTTTATAACTTTTTCTTTTATATCCGTTTTTATTTCTTCTAATTTTACTCCATCTTTATGCTGTGTTGATATTACAATAGTATCTATCCTTTTTGGTTTTCCATTATTATCATATTCTACTGTTACTTGTGACTTTCCATCTGCACCTAAATAATCGACTATCTTTTTCTTTCTTACTTCTGTTAATCTTTTTGTTAATTTATGTGCCAATAAAATTGGTAATGGCATAAGCTCCTTAGTTTCATCACAAGCAAATCCAAACATTATTCCTTGATCTCCTGCACCTTCAGATTTAATGTTTTCTCCTTCCTTTTCCTCTAAGGAATTATCTACTCCTTGTGCTATATCTGGAGATTGTTTAGAAAGATTTATATGTATTTTGCAAGTTTTATAATCTATATCTGTATTTTTCCCAAAATACCCTATTTCTTTTATTGTATTTCTAACTAGTTCTTCTATATCAACATGTGCAGTAGATGTAATTTCACCTGTTAAAAATATTTCTCCTTTTCCAGCAACTGTTTCACACGCTACTCTAGCACATTTATCTTTACTTAAATATGCATCTAATACACTATCTGATATATAATCGCATAATTTATCTGGATGTCCTTCTGTTACACTTTCTGATGTGAATAATTTGCTCATTTTTACACTTCCTTTCTTTTTATCTTAAACTGTTTTCTGTACTTTTAAATTTTTACTTTTCTTTCTTTCATGAAAAAAATTGTCTTTTACTATTTTTACTAATGTACTTAATGTTTCTAATATCATTTTTTTTGATTCTGCATCTAAACTTTTATATGATTTAAATAAAATTTTTGCATTTGTAAACCATGCTTGTGCAAGTTCTTCAAATGTATCCACATTGGCTGAATATAAAATTTCAAACATAATATCTGTAACTTCTTCTCTTTGTTTTACGTCTATTTTTCTAAACCATTGTTTAATAGATTTATTAATCACTTTACTACCATCATCAATATCTTTTGCTCTTACCATTTTCTTTCCTCTGATTTGCCATGAATACAAATCATGTTGCATAAATCCTTTTCTATTACTTTTTATTACTATATATTTTTCTTGATGATTTAATAATCTTCCAAATATTGAATCTTGTGGAATAAAAGTATCAACTTTTTTCAAAACATCTTTATATTCTTCCGTTTCAATTATGTTGCTATTAAATCCCGGTCCGTCATTATTGTAAACTTTAATAATTCTATTTTTAACACTATCTCTTGCAAATGCGGCTGCATATACTGCAATATTGCCACCTTTCGAATGTCCACCAATTCTTATTTTTCTATCTGGATACTCTTCTGCAACTTCTTCTAAGTATTTTACAGCATCAATTTGTGATGGTACATTTTCTTTTACACACATATTAAAATTTTCTTTCCATGCTACTATTGTATTATCTGTACCTCTAAATGAAACATATATTGTCTTATCTGGTAATATTATTGTTACTGCTGAAAATTGAATTTCATCTTCTATACTTATTTTATTTACATATTTTGTTATTTTCATTCTTCCAAATCTTTTTGATTTTCCTAGAAGTGGGAAAAACTCTATGTCATCATCCCATAATATCATCATATCTTTTGGATTTTTATTTGCAAACTTTTTACTTAATTTGCTTATTGTTTCTCTATCTTCTTTTATTACCTCTTCAAATGGAAAATATGAAACTCTTGATAGTATCAATCCATCTACTTCATTAAATTTATCAGCTTTTAAGCTTAAATCTCCTCTCATTTTTACATAGTCAAATATATTTGCCATTTTTCTTGTTACATCCCCTTTTCTTTTGCTGATTTATTTTATAATTTCTTTTATTACTCCTAAATCTTTGTATGTAGTAATTTTTATATTTGTATAATCTCCTTCAATAACTTTTATTTTATAGTTATCTTTTTCGAGTAACATACAATCATCTGTTACTGTATCATTTTTATATTTTTCATGCATATTCAATAACACTTTTCTATCAAAACATTGTGGTGTTTGAATTGCCCATGTGTTACTTCTATTCGTTGAATTAACAACAATTCCATCTTTATTCGCTATTTTTATCGTGTCTGTAGATTTTACTCCCATAGTGACACCTTTAAACTTGTCCATACTTTCAACACATTCATCTATATACTTTTGCTTTATTGCAGGTCTAGCTCCGTCATGAATAACTACAATATCTGAACTAGATTCTTTTATACAATTATATACAGATTCTTTTCTTTCTGTTCCTCCAATAACTACCTTTGTATTTTTATTTATATGTTCATTTTCTATTATCTTTTTTACATTTTTAACTTCACTTTCTTTTGTTGCTATTATTATATTATCGATATATTTATTTTTATCAAATTCATTTAAACTATATGATAATACTGTGTTTTCATCAGTTACTTTTTCAAAATTCTTGTTTCTATTCATTCCAAATCTCACACTGTTTCCTGCCGCTAGAATTATTGCAGTAACTTTTTTTTCTCCTATCAAAACATTTCCTCCCTTTCAGAATTATATGAAGTACATATATAAGTTTTATATTTTTCTTTTAATTTATGGTAAGCTCTTTTTGCCAAGTCTTTTGTTTTAAAAATCCCATAAACACATGAACCACTACCTGTCATTAAACTTTCTATTGCTCCATGTTTTTTCAACTCTATTTTTATCTTATTTATTATATCCTTTTCCTTAAATACTTTTTCAAATACATTATACATATTATTTTTTAGTAATTCTATATTGTCCTCTTCTAGTGCTTCAACAATTTTATTAGATTTATCTGTTTGTTTATCAATTGAATTTTTATCATCTATTCTTTGGAACATCTCTTTTGTGTCTCCAAATGTATCTGGTTTTATAACTAATATATAATATTTCATCTTTGTTTTAATTTTTGTTATTATATCTCCTATTCCTTCTGCAATCAATGCTTTATTATAAAAACATGGAACTACATCTGCACCTAAACTACTTCCCAAATTTTCCATTTCTTTTTTTGATAAATGCAAGTTGAACAATTTGTTCATACATATTATAAAACTTGCACAATCAGTACTTCCTCCTGCCATTCCTGCTTGCATTGGGATATTTTTATTTAGTATTACTTCTACTCCTTTTATTTGACTATAATCTTCTTTTAATTTTAAATATGCTTTATATAAAATATTTTCTTCATTATTTATTTCTTGCATATTGGTTTTAAGTTCAAATTTATCCTCAATAATTTTTTTCACATATATTTCATCATACATACTGACTTTTTGAAATATTGATTTTATGTTGTGATAATTATCTTTTCTTTTATTTAATACTAATAAATTTAAATTTATTTTAGCTCTTGCTTTCATATAAATTTGTTCCATTTTTATAATTATTCCTTTCTTTTAAGGTATAAAATTATTTTATGGTTTCTGTATTTAAAAACACTTGCTCTATAAAAATTGCAGAGCACATTTTCTGCACCCTGCACAACTTTTAATGACGTTCACATTATACTAAAATAGTCTTTTTTTGTCAAATTTCGTTGAATATATTTTTTATTGCTTTTTTACGTATTCTTTGAATTGCATTATCTACTGATTTTACTGGTGAATTTAGTTTTTTTGCTATTATGTTATAACTATCACCTTTTACAAATCTATCTAAAACTTGTTTTTCAAATTCACTTAATGATTTATTTATAGAATTTTGAATTTCTTGATAATATTCTTGTTTCATTATAGTTTCTAATGGATCTTCAATAGAATGATTATCAAATGTATCCAATAATTCGACACTTTCATCATCATTTTCGTATGCTGCTGTATTTAATGATAAATATGAGTTGAGTGGAATATGTTTTTGTCTATTAGATGATTTTATTGCTGTTATTAATTGTCTTTCTACACATATATTAGCAAATGTTTTAAAAGAACTTTGTTTTTCACTATTAAAATTTTTTATTGCTTTAAATAAGCCTATCATACCTTCTTGCAAAATATCATCTTTTTCTCCACCAACCATAAAGAATTTTCCTACTTTGTGTTTTACTAATTCACTATATTTATTTAATAAAAAGGTTAATGCTTGCTCGTCCCCATCTTTTATTAGTAATATAACTTCTTCATCGGTTTTGTCATCATATTTATTTTTAAAGTATATTATTTCTTCGTTTTGCATGAAATTAAGTACCTCCAACGGTTATCTGCATTTATTATATATTTCAAGTGTATTAAAGTCAAGAAAAAGAAGGAAATTTTCCTTCTTTCTTAGTATATTTCTTCTTTTATTATTTCCCAAATATCGTCATTTTCCATATCTTTTTGCCATTCTGCAACTCCTCCTAGGTTTTTATCTTTTAATTCTGGCATTTCTTCTATCTCTGGTAGTTCTTTAACTAATGATAATTTTGCTTTTAATGATTCCTCATCTTCTATCCACATCTTCATAGTGTTATTTCCATTTTTATATTCTATATAATTTTGCTTTAAATCATCATCCCATTTCTTTTCAACACCATTTGGTATTGCCTTTTCGATATCTTTCATAGCAACTGTTGTACTTGTTGCTGTTCCATCTGGTCCCTCTGTCCATAATCTTGTATAAAATGGTATTCCTAAAATAATCTTTTCTGGTTCAATTTCTTCTGTTTTTAAAAATTTCTCTAAGCTTAATTTTACCCAATTATATCCTGCTGTTGTTCCAGGTTTATTACTTGATATTCCATATTGATCATATGCCATAAAAACTATATAGTTTGCAACATCTCCAATTACAAGTCTATCATAACACATTGACCAAGTTTCTCCTCCATCTGGTGCTGTTACATCAACTGATATTACATCTCCAATATCCTTTATTCTAGGAGTTAACTCTATAATAAATCTTGAAAATAAATCTTTATCTTCTGCTTTCATATTTTCAAAATCAATATTTATTCCATCTAAATCATATTTTATACATGCATCTGTTATACTTTCAATCAAAGCTTTCCTTTTTTCATAGTCATTCATAACATTTGAGGTTACATCTAGCATATTTTCTCCAGAATTTTTAACCATAGGCCAAACTTTATATCCATTACTATGTGCCCATTCAATATATTTTTGTCCTTCATTTCCTATATTTTCTAGTAGTTTTCCATCTTTATCTAAGTGAAAAAATGCTGGTGAAACAACATTTACTCCATCAATCTTTGTTCCACTTCTATCTGTTACGTTTCCATGTTCTGAGAAATAGTCCCAAACCATATTTACTTTTCCATCGATTTGTTTCTCTTCTTCCATGTTTTCTCTAATTAGTATTCCTTCATCTAATTTATTAGTCTTTATATAACCTATCTTTCCACTATCTGTTCTTATTTTAGTCCATCCTTTTTGTGGTTGCTCTACTTCAACAACAAATTCTCCCTTTTTAACTCTAGCAAGAGTTTTTGATATTAATCCTGTTGATGATTTTACTGCTGAATTACTTTTTACTGTATATTTTTTTTGTTCTTTATTTATCGAATCCATTGTAACTACTTTTGTATCATCATGATATTCTATCTCTATTCCATAAACATCTTTCATTTCTGATATTGGTAAATATACTTCACCATTATCTCCTTTTTTTACTGGTGCATCTATTTTTACGTTTGAGCCATTTACATTCATTACATTTTCATTAAGTTCCAATTCTGCTATTTTTTTATCATATGTTGTTACTATTTTATTATTAATTTCATAAATATGTTTATCAAAAAAGTTTTGAATATCTCCTTCAGATATATATATATTATCATTTTCAATGATTAAATCATTTTTCATATTTGCTGTTATATTATTATTGTTTATTACTAAATTAATTTTTTTGTTTTTATCAAATATTATATAATTTGTTGCTATATAAAATAGCACTATTAACATTACTATTATTATTACAAATAAAAAAAACTTTTTTATTTTTCTTGTATCTAATTTTCTTGTTCCATAATTAATATTCTTTTGTTCTGTTACTGCTCTTCTTCCTTTTCCCATGTGTATTTCTCCTTTTTTCTACTCAGTTCTTCTTATTTCGATTACATTGTATATTAACTTCTAAAATAAATCAAGACTGTTGTATAAGAAAATTTGCTATAATTAAATTTACAAGTCATGACTGTTGTTTGAGAGATTTTATATATTTTAACAATAATATTTAACAAAAATTTGCTATAATTAATTTTATAAGTCAAGACTGTTGTTTGAGAGACCCCAGATATGTTTTGACGTTAAAATTAATTTATAGCAAATTTAATATTTTAATATAAAATAAATATGTAAAAGCAATTTATATGAATTATTTACTTTATAAACATAGTATTAAAAATCGTAATCAAAGTAACCCCTACATCTGCAAACACAGCTTCCCACATATTTGCAAAACCAAATAAACTTAATAAAAATATTAGAATTTTAACACATATAGCAAAAATTAAATTTTGCTTAATTACTTTATTTGTCTTTTTTGAAACTTGTATTGCTTCTGAAATTTTTTCCAATTCATCTGTCATTATCACTACATCTGACGCTTCAATTGCAGCACTTGAACCTATTCCTCCCATAGATATTCCGATGTCTGCTCTTGCTAAAACAGGGCTATCATTTATTCCATCACCTACATATGCTACTTTTTTATTTTCTCCTAATTCTTTTTCTAGTTCCTTATATTTATCTGTTGGTAACATTTCATATTTAACTTCTTGTATTCCAACCATTTTAGCTACTCTTTTTGCAACTTCTCTTTTATCTCCTGTAAACATTTTTGTTTTTATATTATTTTTTATAAATTTTGCAATAGCTTCTTTAGTTCCTTTTTTTATCTCATCATTAAGCACTACCATTGCAACAATTGACTCTTCTACTTTTAAAAATAATATTGTTCCTTCTTTTTGTATTTTTCTTTTATAATTAACAAAGCTTGCATTTCCAATTTTTATCTGTTTGTTTTCATATTCGTATTGGATTCCTTTTCCAGAAACTTCTTCATAGTTTTTTACTTTTTTTGTATTTATTGCTTTTGCCAAATCTTTTTTTACTTTTCTATTAATTGATTCTGCAATAGGATGTTTTGATAAGCTTTCTCCTAATCCTAAATAAGTTAGTACTTGTTCTTGTGTATATGTTTTATTTAGTATTTCTATCTCTTCTACTTCAAATTTTCCTGTTGTTATAGTTCCAGTTTTGTCAAATATAATTTCATTTATATCTTTTAGACCATCTAAATAATCGCTTCCTTTTATTAAAATTCCTTTTTTAGATGCTCTTCCTATTCCTGTAAAATATGATAGAGGAACTGATATTGCAATTGAGCATGGACACGAGATTACTAAAAAGATTAATGCTTTATAAATACTTTCATTATAACTAACTCCTGCTACTAAAATTGGCATAAATACAGCAACTATTACTGCTACAATTAAAACTACTGGTGTATAAACTTTTGCTGCTTTTGCTACAAATGTTTCTGTTTTTGCTTTTTTGTCTGTTGCATTTTCTACTAATTCTAGTATTTGGTTTACTGTACTATTTTCATATGTTTTTTCTACTTTTATTTCTAAAACTCCATTTATATTTATTCCACCTGAAATTACATTTGAACCTTTACGTACTTTTATTAATTGACTCTCTCCAGTCAATGCAGAATTATTTAATTCTGATTCACCTTTTATTATAACTCCGTCAAGAGGGATTTTTTCCCCTGCTTTAACTATTATTATATCTCCAATTTTTACTTCTTCAGGAGAAACTTTTTTTATCTTTTCTTCTACTTTTAAATTTGCATATTCTGGTCTAATATCCATTAAATCTGTAATAGACTTTCTTGTTTTGCTAATTGCTTTTGATTCCAGTATTTTACCTATTTCATATAATGTAATAACCATTACACCTTCCATTCCTTCTCCTACAAGAAATGCACCTATACATGAAATTGTAATTAATGTATTTTCATCTAATATTTTGTTTGATATTTGTTTACATGCTTTTTTAGATGTTTTATACAACAAGATGATTAACGCAACTATTGTACATATATTGCTAAATATAGTACCTAACTTTGCAATCATACCTATTAAGTATATTGCAACACCTATAACTAATCTTAATACATCATTTCCTGTTCTTTCGACTTCATCTATTTCGGAATCTTTGTCAAACAATATTGCTTCTGGTTCAACTGTTTTTATCTCTTTCTCTAATTCTTGCTTATTAATATTTTCAGCTTTTAATGAAATTTTGGATGTTGAAAAGTTAACAACAACATCTTGATATTTATTGTTTTGTTGTAAATGCTCTTCAATCTTTCTAGCACAATTTGCACAATCTAATCCTTTAATTGTATATCTATAATTCTTCAATATGTTCACGCCCCTTTTTTACAATTTGAGCTATATGCTCGTCATCTAAACTATAATATACTACTTTACCTTCTTTTCTGTGTTTAACTAATTTAGATTGTTTTAAAATTCTTAATTGATGTGAAATTGCTGACTGCGTTGTTTTTACTATATTTGCTATATCACATACACATAATTCTTCTTCCATTAATGCATATATTATTTTCATTCTTGTAGAATCTGCAAATACTTTAAAAAACTCTGCTAAATCATATATTAAACCATCATCTGGTATTATCTTTTTTACTTTTTTTACAGTCTTTTCATGTAAAATCGTACATTCACAAATATTTTCTTCCATATCATGTTCTCCTTGTATAATATATTTAGGTTTTTAAAAGGTTACCCATAAACCCTCATAGATAATTATGTTAATACGCGATATAATTATCTATGTTAACACTGTGGACTATTATTTTCCTTTGAATTTAGCAACTATTATATTAATATGTGATTATATGTTCATATGTTAATATGATTTTAACTCTACATTATTTTTTTGTCAACATATATTTTTATAAAAATTTAGATCCCTCATATATACAGTTTCAATAAATTTAGATAAATTAACTACTTTATTGCATATACAAAAAAAAGCTTTTATAAAAATGCATATACTTATACACCTTTACAAAAGACTTTTAAAATTTATTATATATTATTCTTCATTAACATCAAGTATTGAGTACATATCTCTATCTTGATTTAATTCTACTATATTTATAATAACACCTGTACCAACTACTTCTCCACCTAATTCTTTTATTTGTTTTTTTATAGCTTTTATTGTATTTCCTGTTGCATATATGTCATCTATTATATATATCTTTTTTCCTTTATATTCTTCATTCATTAGCTTAGGTAAAGCAAGTCTGTCCAATCCATATTCTTTATTATAGGTGAATTCTGCCTCAACAGTACTTGGTGGCAATTTTCCTTTTTTTCTAACAGGTATAAATCCTACTCCTAATTCTCTTGCTACTGCTGTTCCAAATAAAAAACCTCGTGCTTCTGGTCCTAATATGTAATCAATTTCATATTTTTTATCTTTTATTTTTTTTATAAAATTATCTATTATTGCTTTAAAAACATTTTTATCTAATGTTAAAGGTACTAAATCAATAAACTCAATTCCTTTAGCAGGAAAGTTTTTTTCTGTTCTTATAGGTAAATCCATTCCTAATTTATTTCTTATAATTCTCATAGAAACCTCCTCTCATAATGAACATATCGTTCATTATATATTTTTCGACATAAATATATTTGTTTTGCTATTTCATTATATAATAATTTTTTTTGAGGTGCAATAAAAATATTAATAAAATATAGCTTTTTTTTAACTTTGTTGATATACTAGACTTATAATTTTATTAAAAAGGAGGTTTACTATGTCAACACCACATAATAATGCTAAATTAGGAGATTTTGCAAAAACTGTAATTATGCCAGGTGACCCATTACGCGCCAAATATATTGCAGAAAACTTTTTAGATAATTACAAACTAGTAAGTGATGTTAGAAATATATATGCTTACACAGGAACTTATAAAGGAAAGGAAATTTCTGTTATGGCTTCTGGAATGGGTATGCCAAGTATGGGAATTTATTGTTATGAATTGTATAAGGTTTATGGCGTAGAAAATATTATTAGAATTGGCTCTTGTGGCTCTTATACCCCTGGATTAAATCTTTTTGATATCGTACTTTCTACAACTGTTTATACAGAAGGAAATTATGCCTTAACTCTAAATAACGAAGGTTGTCATTTTGTAGAAGCAAATTCAGAACTAAATGATATTATTTTAAATAAATCAAAAGAATTAAATATTGATGTTGTTGCTGGAAACACTGTTTGCACAGATTGTTTTGATTTATATATGACTGATGTAAATAAATTTTTAGAAAGAATACCTGAAAACTTTAACCCACTTTCTGCTGAAATGGAAGCTTTTGCCTTATTATATACTGCAAAAGTTTTAGATAAAAAAGCAGCTTGTTTAATGAGTGTTGTAGATTCAAAATTTATTGATACTGTCGCTACTGTTGAAGAACGTCAAACTGGTTTAAAAAATATGATAGAACTTGCATTGGAAGCATCATTAGAAATAGAATAAATAATGCTTTTACTACATATGCAGTTTATTCGTAGCTTCATAAATCTAAGAAGTATACTTTGTTGTATACATAAAAAATTACCCACCCCCACATTTTGTTTGTGTTGGTGGGTATAGTTTTATCTTCTTTCTAAAATAGTTTTCACAACACCTTTATCAATGAATGTTGCAAATATATTTTTTAATATAATCAATATAATAGGTCCAAATATTAATCCCATAATTCCCATAAATTTAAAACCTGTGTACATTGCAATTAAAGTAAAAATCGGATGTACTCCTATATGTTTGCTTACCAGTTTAGGTTCTAATATTTGTCTAACTACTGACATCAATATAAGTAATAGTATAATGGAAAGTCCTAAATTAAAATCTCCATTAATTCCACAAATAATTGCCCATGGAATCATTACTGTTCCTGATCCAAGAATTGGAAGAGCATCTACAAATCCTATAAATATTGCCATAAGTAATGGATATGTTATGTTGAATCCTATTATTTTTAATAAGTATAATCCTATTAACGATATTATAAATGAAACTAATATTAATGTCGCTTGTGCTTTTAGATAACTGCCTAATGTTTCTACTAATTCTTTAAAATGTCTTCCTAACTTTTTCATCCAACTGTGTGGCAAATGATGTTCCATTTGGTCTAATATATATATTCTGTCAACACTAATAAAATATAATGCAATTACAGTAATTCCAAAATATATTGCTATTGTCGGCAATGATGTTACCATATTAACTACACTATTCAAAAAATTTTTTAACCATATCGAAGCGGTATCTAATATTGAACTCGTAGAATTTTGGATTACTACTTTTATTTCGTCTGATAAATGTATTTTGTCAAAATCAAAACTATTAGAAAAATCATTAAATAATTTTCCTGCTTTATCAAAATATCCGATTTAATCCTTGTAATAAATTTGATGCTTCTGAAAAAATAGTAATAATTGCCCATGTTAAACTTCCAAGAATTATTACAGCTACTAATGTAAATATTATAATAGCACTTAATCTTCTAGACATTCTAAAACTCTGCATCATCTTTTTTATCAATGGTTCAATTATTAATGCTAAAATAAATGCTATTAAAAATGGCATATAAAAAATAGCTAATTTGAATGCAAGAAATGTACAAATTAGCAAAAAAACAACATATATTATTCTCAGTAAGACATTTGTCCAATATCTTTTATCCAATATCATCATGAATCTCCTCAAGAATATTATATGCTGTTTTCCAATTTATATTAAAATTTTTAATTTATCTAGGCAAGAAGTTTCCTACTTTTAAATTGATAAGAGTATGCTATGCTTGTAAAATATGTTGCGCTTATAGATTTTCAACCATTTTTTTAAACTTGTTTCCTCTATCATATGCATTTTTAAACATATCAAAGCTTGCACTTGCTGGTGAAAATAATACTATTTGTTTTGGTTGCGCTACTACTTTAGCTTTATTTACTGCTTCTTTTAGACTTTTACATTTGTATATGTTTATATTTTTTCCTTGTTTTCTTATTTCTCTTTCTACTGCCATTTCTATTTTTCTAGAAGTTTCTCCTATAAGGATAAGCTCAGAAACTTTTTCCATTATTGGCTTTGCTATAGGTCTATAATCTAAATCTTTGTCAGAACCACCAGCAATTAGAACTATTTTTTTATTTGGAAATGCTTTTAATCCTGCAATTGTCCTTGTTGGTGAAGAACTTGCAGAATCATTGTACCACTCTACCTTGTTTATTTCTCTTACAAATTCTAATCTATGCTCTATTGGTTTGAATTTTTTTAAAGTTTTTTCGACTGTTTCTTGTTTTACAAAACTTTTCGTTGCTGCAACTGCTGCACAAATATTTTCAAAATTATGTATACCCTTTAATTTAATTTCATCTCCATATACTATATGTTTTCTTAATTTATTTTCACATTCTTTTACAGTATTTTCTTCTACTATATATCCATTATCAAGTCTTGTTTTACTACTAAAATACACAACTTTTCCTTTTGCTTCTTTTTTCATTTTTTTAGTGATTTTATTGTCATAATTCAAAATTACTACACCATCTTCATTTTGATAACGATAAATATTCTTCTTTGCATCTATATATTCTGCATAATCAGTATGTATATTTAAATGATTTGGTGTTATATTAGTAATAACTGCTGTTTGTGGACTAACTTGCATATCCATTAATTGGAAACTACTTAATTCTAATACGACCACATCTTCTGGCTTCATTTTATTTAATTTTGTAAATAATGGTGTTCCTATATTCCCTCCTAAATATGTATTATATCCACCTTCAACTAAAATATCATGTATCATACTAGTTGTTGTCGTTTTTCCTTCACTTCCTGTCACTCCGATAATTGGACATGGACACATTTTCATTAACATCTCTATTTCAGTTGTTACTATTGCTCCTCTATCTAATTCCTCTTGTAATTCTATTCTATTTGGCAAACAACTTGGTGAACGGAATATTAACACAAAATTTTTTAAATATTTTAAACAATCTTTTCCTAAATAGTAATCAAATGAATATGCTGTTAATTTATTCATTATATTTTTTGGAATCTTATCTATTTCTTTCTCATCAAATACTGTAACTTTTGCTTTTTTATCAAACAAGTAATCTAATAAAGGTATATTGCTCACACCTAATCCTATAACTGCTACTTTTCTGTATCTTATAAAATTGTTAAATTCTTCTAATTTTTTATTTGTATATTGTTGCAAATTCTTTCACCTTCTTCTTCCATATATTATATGAGCATATTATATAGTATTGTGAATAAAAGTGCAAGAAAAGGGAAATTATAATATTATAAAATTTTTATGGAGGTGCTTTAATTATGTCAAAATCAAAGAAAAATAATAACAAAAAGAATAATAGCAACAGCCAAAACAACAACAATAATCAAAATCAAAACAATGAAAGACAATCAAATAACAAATAATTAATTTACAAGTATTCTCCTACTCACTAATATAATTATTGTGGGAAGGTTCCAAAGAAGTTTATTGTCTATAACAATTAAAAGTTCAAAAAAGATTTTACTATTAAAAAATCTTTTTTGAACTTTTTTACAATTTTACTACAAATTTTACATGTCTGCGCTAGTTTTACAATTCTTTCAGACTACTAATAGCCCGTGAACTATTTCTGTTAATGCATATCCTCGTACATTACCATATTTTCCTGTTAACAGTTTTCTTACTTCTCTACAGATTTCGTCTTCATCTGTGATATACCCAATTTCTGCCATACAAATACATGTGGCATCATTTATTTCAGATTCACTATAGTCTGGCCGAATTTTCCTGATATATTCACGCATTATGTTTCTACTACACATCGCCGTCTCCTTATTGTAGAAAATTTTGTAAATAATAGAATATTATTCTACTATTTTCAGAAACAAATTGTTTCTGATTTTGAATACGTATGCAATATTGTTATATATTATATATCAAATTTACATAAAAGTCAACTATCTATTTGAAATACCTATAGCTTCGGTTGCTACTACCCCTCCTCTTGTAATTTCTATTCTGTTTAAAAACTTTTCTTGCAATAATTGTATTAAAGCATCATTTCTGTCTTCTGTTTGGGTACATTCTAGTAATATTGAAGAATAATTGTAATCAACTATTGATATATCAAATATTTTGGCTATTCTAAATATTTCTTTTTTGTCTTTTTCTGAACAATGATTTACTCGAATAAATAATATTTCTTTCATATGGATTGGTATATCTGTATAATCTACTACTTTAATTACTTCTACACTTCTATTAAATTGTTTCTTTATTTGTTCAAATGTTTTATCATCACTTGTAAAACTTATTGTCATACGAGATATTGTTGTATCTTCTGTTGTTCCTACAGTAATTGTATCTATATTATAAGATTTACTTGAAAATAATCCTGAAACACGAGCAAGTACACCTATTTCATTTTCCACAAATAAACATATCCATCTTTTTTTCATTTCACTATTTACCATATTACTCACCCTCCTTAAATTCTAATGTTATTTCATTAAGAGGATTTCCCGGTTTTACCATTGGTAGTACATTAACTTCTCTATCTATAATAAATTCTATTAATGTTGGTACTTTTGTTTCTTTTTTAGCTTGTTTTAAAACTTTCTCTATTTCTTCTTCTTTTGTAACTCGTATTCCTTTAGCTCCATAGCTTTCTGCTAATTTTACAAAATCAGGTGTAAATGCAGGACATTTATTGTTCGGATTATTGCATGCTATTTCACACCCTTTTCTATAACGTAAACAAGTATTAGAATAACGTTTTTTGTAAAACATTTCTTGCCATTGTCTTACATTCCCTAAATATCCATTGTTCAAAACGCATATAGTTATAGGTAATTCATTTACAACAGCTGTTGCCATTTCTTGAATATTCATTTGCATTCCACCATCACCAGCTATTGCTATAACATCTGATTTTGGATTTGCTATTTTTGCACCTATTGCTGCTGGCAATCCATATCCCATTGTGCCTAATCCTCCTGATGTTAACAATTTTCTCTTACTATTTAATTCAATAAATTGAGTCGTCCATAATTGATTTTGACCTACATCAGTCGTTATTATAGTTTCTCCTTTAAATATTTTGTTTATAGCTTTAATTATTTTTGCTGGAGCCATATCAGAATTGCCTTCATTTATTGGGTATTCTTTTTTCCATTCATTTATTTGATTTATCCATTTTGACGTTTCTAATGGTTTTGCTTTTTCTAATAAAGCTTTTATAGCTTTTTTTGCATCTCCAACTATTGGGATATCTACTACTATATTTCTAGATATTGCTGCTGTATCAATATCTACATGTATTATTTTTGCCTTTGAAGCAAATGTTTCTATTTTTCCTGTTATTCTATCATTAAATCTTGTTCCTATTGAAAATAAAACATCACATTCACTAATTGCGTGATTTGCAGCATAACAACCATGAATCCCTATATTTCCAACATATAGTTTATGATTTGTGTCAATTGCTCCTTTTCCCATTATTGTTGTAATTACTGGCACTCTTGTTAATTCCACAAGTTCAGTTAACTCTTTATTTGCATGTGCAATATTAACTCCTCCACCTATTAAAAATACAGGTTTTTTCGCATTTTTTAAAACAGTTAAAGCCCTTTTCACTTGTCCTGAATGAACTTCAGTATTGGGTTTATATCCTCGTATATTTACTTCTTTAGGATATGTATCATCTCCTAAAGCTAATTGTATATCTTTTGGTATATCAACTACAACCACTCCTGGCTTTCCTGTCTTTGCAACATAAAAAGCTTTCTTTATAATTTTTGCTAAATCTTCACGTTTTCTAACTGTAACAGCATATTTACATATACTTCTCATTATTCCAATTGTATCAACTTCTTGAAAAGCATCATTTCCTATAAGATTTGTAGGAACTTGTCCTGTAAAACATACTAAAGGAACACTATCATAATTTGCTGTAGCTACACCGGTAACGAGGTTAGTAGCACCTGGTCCACTTGTTACTAAGCAAACTCCAACCTTTCCAGTTGAACGTGCATATCCGTCAGCCGCATGAACTAATGCTTGTTCATGTCGTGGTAACACTACTTGAATGTCTTTTTGTCCATAAAGAGCATTAAATAAATCAATTGCTTGTCCTCCAGGATAAGCAAATAAAGTATCAACCTTCTCTTCTTTTAAAGCTTTTACAAACATTTCTGCTCCAGATATCTTCATATACTAATTCCTCCTTTACCTTTTTTAATTTATAATTCTACTTTATGCTAATTTATTTTCCCTATTTTATCACTAGCCTTAATAAAAATCAATACACCTGTTAACCAAATGCTTGATTTTACTTGACTTTTAAAGAATATCCATATATAATATTTTATATATTATAGTTTTGGTTTATTATTCCTTGTGTATATTTTATTTAACTAGAAGTGAGGTTAAAAATGGCGTTAATAGGAATAATTATTGGTATTGTAATAGTTTATTTTATTCTTTCTTTTTTTGGTATATCTATATTGGTTGTTGCCAAAAGGTATGATGAAGACATGTATTTAGCAAGAAAGAAATATTTAGATAAAGCCAAAGAAACTGGTGAATTAGACATTGAAACAATAAAAAAACTATCGGAAGAAAATGATGAACTATTAAAATAAAACCACAGAAGGGTTCTGTTTTTTCAGTATCCTTCTTTATATTTACTAAAATTTTTGAAAAAAGTTTAATTTTGTAGTATAATAATTTCGATATAACTAAACAAAGGAGGTAGCAGAAATGACATATAGTTTTAAAACTGAAAATACATGTTCTCAAATTATACAATTTGAATTAGAAGGAAATGTAGTAACAAAAGTCAGATTTCTAGGTGGAGGTTGCCCAGGAAATTTACAAGCACTACCAAGATTAGTAGAAGGAATGACAGTGGAAGAAATAGAAGAAAAAATAGGTGGAATAGATTGTGGAGGTAGAGGAACTTCATGTGCGGATCAATTAGCACGAGCTGTAAGAAAAGCTTATGAAGAATCAAAAAAAGAAAAATAAATTAGCATAACAATAAAATAAAAAAGGAGAAAAACATGAAAGAAGAATTAGAAATAATAAAAAGAAAAGCAGTTCAAATATTTTCAGAAGAAGATTTTGATAAAAAAATGAAAAGCGGAAAAAAATTAACTATAAAATTAGGAGCAGACCCTTCAAGACCAGATTTACACATAGGTCATAGTGTTGTTTTAAGAGTATTAAAACAATTTCAAGATATGGGACATGAAGTTGTATTTATAGTTGGAGATTTTAC
Source organism: uncultured Clostridia bacterium (assembly GCA_947623285.1). Classification (GTDB taxonomy): domain Bacteria; phylum Bacillota; class Clostridia; order TANB77; family CAG-508; genus CAG-269. The sequence goes on from CANQGP010000005.1 coordinate 26,417, forward strand.
AGCTATGATAGGAGACCCTTCAGGTAAAAATAAAACTCGTCCTGCATTAACTTTCGAAGATACTAGAAAATCGGCAGAAACATATTTTGAACAAGCTACAAAAATATTAGACAAAAATAAAACAAAAATAGCATTTAACTCAGAGTGGCTATCTAAAATGAATTTTGAAGATGTAATAAAATTAGCAAGCAAATATACAGTTGCACGAATAATGGAAAGAGATGATTTCAAAAACAGATTCGAAAATGGTCTTCCTCTTTCAATGCATGAACTACTATACCCATTAATGCAAGGTTATGATTCAGTAGAATTAAATGCAGACATAGAAATTGGTGGAACAGACCAAACTTTTAACCTATTAGTTGGTAGAGAATTGCAAAAAGACTATGGACAAGAAAGTCAAGTAGTAATGACATTCCCACTATTAGTTGGATTAGATGGTAAAGAAAAAATGAGCAAATCATTAGACAATTATATTGGAATCAGTGATACTCCATTTAAAAAACTTGAAAAAAGTATGAAAATTCCAGATGATGTTTTAAGACAATATTTTGAACTTGCAACAGATTTACCAATGGATGAAATTAACAAAATAATGGATGGAGATATTAGAGAAGCACACTTTGCATTTGCAAAAGAATTATTAAAAATGTATGATGATGTAAATGAGTTTGAAAGTGTTAAAAAAAGATATTTAGAAATAGCAAAAGGTGCTATTCCAGATAATATAGAAGAATTAAAAATAGAAGAAGAACAAATTAATATTTGTGAATTGCTTATAAAAGTAGGCTTTGCTAATTCAAAAAGCGAAGCAAAAAGAATGATTTTAGGAAATGGTGTAAAACTGGATGGAACAGTTGTTACAGATATAAATAAAATCATAGATATAAACAACGGAGTGGTTGTTCAATTTGGTAAAAATAGATTTAAAAAAGTAATTAATAACTAATAAAAGCTTTACAATTCAAAAGACTCTAAAATGTTTAAAACATAACATTTTAGAGTCTTTTCATTCTATATATTTATTTTTTATATTTTTATTTTTTACCACAAATATTTATACAACTGAACAAATATTAAAATGTGAATTTTGTGTTATTCATAATTTTTTTATATTCTTTTATTGCTCTTTTATGGTATGGAAGTTCTAACAATTTATTAGCTTCTTTCAACTCTATTATTTTTAATTTATTATTTTTTTCAGTTGGTTTACTTATTTTTTTATCAATTTTTACAACATAGATATTAACTAAAGACTCCATATTTTTATTATTTCTTGTTAACCAAAAACAATCAATAACGCATAACTCTTTTATAGCAATTACTTTACATCCTGCCTCTTCCATAAATTCTCTTTTTAAACATTCTAAATGTGTTTCTCCTTTTTCAATTCCTCCACCTATCAAAGATACTTCATTTTCCTTTTCAGTACAATACAACTTTTTATCCTTTACTACAATTCCAAAACACGTTTCTCTAAAATCATATTTCTTATTTTCTACTTTTTCTTATTTCAAAAGGATGACTTTTTTTGCATTAAAAAAAAATCAACCATTAATTTGATTGATTTCCATTTCTGCTATATTAAACAGTTCGAAAAGAACTGTTGTTGGTGCAGATACCCGGAATCGAACCGGGACGGGATTTAACTCCCGCAGGATTTTAAGTCCTGTGCGTCTACCAGTTCCGCCATATCTGCATTTGTATATATACTGGTTTTATCTAACGACATCTATTATTATATTATCTGAATTAATTTTTGTCAATAGGTTTAAAGAAATTTTTAGCAAAAAAGAAAACTCCCTAATTGGGAGAAAGAATTTTCTTTTTTTAACGGTTCTTGTTCAGCAGTAAGAATACACTTTTTGGAATTCATCTCTTGCAATGAAATTGAAGTCACAATCTATGACTTCTCCGTTGTCGTACTCCACACTGTAAAATATAACAACCGCGTCATAGGCTGCTGTTTCCCATGCACCCCACAAGGTTGCACCAAAGGTTTCTTCTTTATTCTCTTCATTTATGACTAACTTTTTTGTATCTAATAAATATTGTACCTCTGGTATCATAGCATCTCCTAGTTCCCATGCAAGTAATGGTTTTGGGATTTGCTCATAAATTCCTTGTTCTACATTAATAGCTCTATGGTTTTCTTCAAACCAGTTTTTTTCATTTGGGTATGGGAACCCCTTGGAATCAATCTTGAAATAATCTCCTGTTTTTGCCTTTTCGCCTTTGTCTCCCCTGCACTCCTGTGAAAATATTTCATAAATTCCATTGCCCTTACTAACAATCTTTCCAACAGCTTTCATTCCTTCTTCAGCAAAGGAGTTACTCCCCAATTGATACGCTCTGACTTCTTTTCCTTCAGTTTTTCTTACATACTTGGTCATTCATTGGCCTCCTTTTGTGTGTAAACTTTTTGTAATTATAAATAACCAAAACCGTTTTAAGATGAACCTATTAATTGTTTCGGCTCTTCTTAAAGTTGGTCCATAAATATATTATACCATATTTTACATAATTTTTCAATATGTCACTCTTAGTGTGTGTATCTTTTAATGGACTTCTTATTTTATTAACTCTTGTGGATTTACTTGTTCATAATCTTTTAGCAATTCAAAATGTAAATGTGGTTCTTCTTTTGCTTCAAAAGCTGCTGTTCTTCCTACTGTCGCTATTATTTGCCCTTTTTCTACTTTTTCTCCTTCTACTACATCTTCAGATGTTTGAAGGTTCGAATATACACTTTGGTATCCATTTTCGTGTTCTATTGTAATTACAAATCCATATCTAGGGTCATTTTTTATTGATTTTATTGTTCCATTTTCTGTCGCTACAACTTCTGTACCTTCTTCTGCTTTTATATCAATTCCCATATGTGTTGTCCATTCTTCTAGTGTGTTTGAATATATTAATTGGTCTTTTGCAAATTCTTTACTTATGTCTCCTTGTACCGGTTTTATAAAAGAAGGTCCTTTGTTTTCATTGGTTGTTGTAGTTGTAGCTGTTGCTTTTGTTGTTGTATTTTTTGTTTTGTTTAAGTTTTGTGTTATTTTATTTATTGCATTTGCAATTTCGTTTGTATTTATTTTATTTGAATCTCCCATAGTGTTTGTTTCATTAGATGTATTAGTCACATTTTGATTTTCTACTTCATTTACTGTTTTTCCTATTTGAGTACTTGCACTTTGAGTATTTCCTATATCGTTTGATATATTATTCATTTTATTTTTCTCAAGATTTGCATATTTATTTGAATTACTTTTAATATCTCCATATGTCATAATAGCTATTATTGCAATTACTAAAACTGCTGTACCTAACAATCCATATGTTATAACTTTATCGTTTGTATTTTTTCTATTAATTTTTCTATTTTCTCTTCTCATATAATCCTCCTTAAATATCTTGTTATTACAAGTATTTCCTATTTAAAGAAGATTATACGTTGTCACTTTAAAAATTTATTAATACAATAACTATATTATTCTAAAGTATTTACATCTTTTATTTCAACTCCTGTATAAAAATGTTTTATTATATCTTCGCAATTATTACCTTGTTTTGCCATAGCATCTGCCCCAGTTTGACTCATACCTACTCCATGTCCATAACCTTTTACTGAAAATTTTATTTTTTCGCCTTCTTTTATTATCTCAAAATTTGTTGATTTTAAACCTATCAAACTTCTTACTTCTACTCCTGAAATCTCATGATTCCCGAATTTTACTGTTTTTACTCTTCCACTTTCAGTATGTTCTATAATTTTAATTTCCTCATTGTCATCGAAATTTATTGCAATATCTTGATATTTTTGTTTTATTTTATTTAATAGTTCTTCTCTTGTTAATACAACTTCTGAAGAATATTGGGTATATCCTTCTTCCCCTGATGTTTCTACTGCCTGTAAATATGGGTAATTTCCTCCTCCCCATACATTCACCGCTGTTTCTGTTATTCCTCCACTATTCGAATGAAAAAAAGCATTTATCGGTTGATTTCCATATGTCACTATTTTACCTTTTGTTTCATTTACACAATCTGTTATTTTTTTCCAGTTGCTTTCTCTAGTACTTTCTTCCCATTTTGCTAGTCTATCCTCTTTGCTTATCCATGCTTGGCAGCACGTTGAATCATCACATATATCTGCATTTTCATGTTTCTTTTCATTTGCTTTATATATAGTATATGTTCGGGCAACTATTGCTTGTGCTTTTAATGCTTCTACCTCATACGTAGCTGGCATTTCTGCGGAAACTACATTTATTAAATATTCATCGATAGGTATTTCTTCAATTGCTCCTGTTTTTTTATGAAGTAATATTATTTTTCCATATTTATCATAATTATATTCTATTTTCGGTTCTTCTTGTTCATTTGTTTCTTCATGAGTTTCTTCTGTTGCTGTTTTTATCTCCTTATTTTTCTTGTTTGTATTTGTTAACATTGCAGGCAACAAAAAACAAATAAAAATAAATGCAAAAAAATAAAGTAACCCTTTTTTCATCTTTTAATTATCCCTTTCTAAGGTATATTGCTTATGAAATTAATTTTGTTTTCATCTTTTTTAATATCTTTCTTTCTATTCTAGATACTTGTACTTGTGTTATTCCTAATATTTTAGCTACTTGCATTTGCGTTTTTTCTTTATAAAATCTAAGCATTATTATTTCCTTTTCTTTTTTTTCTAATTTTTCTATTAAACTTTTTACTGTTAATTTATTTGCTATTAATTCCTGTTCATCTTTTCCTGTTGTCAGTTTATCCATTATACTTATTTTGTTTCCACTTTTATTATCTGTATATTTACACTCCTCTAACGAATTTACTGTATTACTTGCTTCTAAAGCCATTGCGACTTCTTCTTTTGTAATCTTTAACTCTTTGGCAATCTCATTAATTCCTATTTCTTCTCCTTTTTTTGCCAAATAACTCTTTTGTATTTCTTTAATTTTTACTCCCAACTCTTTTATACTACGACTTACTTTTATTGGCCCATCATCTCTTATGAATCTTTTTATTTCCCCTAAAATATATGGTACCGAATAAGTTGACAGTTTGACTTCGAAACTTGTATCAAATCTTTGTATTGATTTTATAAAACCTATACAACCTATTTGATATAAATCTTCTGTTTCATAACCTCTACCTATAAATCTCTTTACAATGCTCCATATTAATCCTTGATTTGTTTCTATTAATTTTTCTAGTTCTTCTTTATCTCCTTGTTGGGATTTTTTAATTGCTTCTATACTATTTTCAAACATATTAACCCCACATTCTTTATTTTGTTAGCATTGTAAAGTCTTCTTCATTTTCCTCCTTTTCATTTATTTTTATATTTTTTGTCATTGTTACTTTTGTTCCTAATCCTATGATTGATTCTACTTCAACTGTATCCATAAAACTTTCCATTATGGTAAATCCCATTCCTGACCTTTCAAGATTTGGTTTCGTCGTATATAATGGCTCTTTTGCCATTTTAACATCTTCTATTCCTTTTCCTTTATCTGAAATTTCGATAAATATTTTTTGACCTTTCAATTTAGCTATTACTTTCACGATTCCTATTTTGCTTTCATAACCATGTATTATACAATTTGTAACAGCTTCTGATACTGCTGTTTTTATATCTGCTAATTCTTCAACCGTTGGATCCAATTGTGCAGCAAATGCTGCTACTGTAATTCTCGCAAATGATTCATTTGAAGATTTACTTACAAATTCTAATTTCATTTCATTTTCAAAATTTTTATTCATAACTATCTCCTTTTCTTTCGTTAAAGCCGACTTTTCTTTATTTAATTCAGATTATTATACTGAATTCATTTTATTCTTTTGTTCAAATTTTCAACATTTTAACTAATTTCTGTTTCTGGAATTAGCCTTAAAATTCCACTCATTTCAAAGATTTTTCTAATACTATTGGTTAAATTTGTCATTTCTAATTTACCACCTATTAAATTTATAAATTTATATCTTCCGATTATTAGACCTATTCCTGCACTATCCATGAAAGTAACTTTATCGAAATCAAATATAACTCTTTTAGGCATGTATCTTTGAATCTCATTATCTGCTTTCCTCCTTATCTCTTGTACTTTACAGTCATCAATTTCTTCACTAATTTTTAAAATCAATAACTTTTCCTTTTCATCAAAAATGCTCTCCATTTTTTCCTCCTTTGTGTACCAAATAATTTTTATACATAGCATGTCCTTTGTAATAAAATTTATTATAATTCTTTTATAAATATTTTCAAGAGCGAAAACGCAGAAGTTTTGTCGATTTGTAGGAAACTTTCGACATTTTTAGACAGTCGCCTTGTTGTGAAAAACAAAAAAAGTGAATTAGAAAGAAGTTTTCTAATTCACTTTTTTATTATTATCAAAAACAACAAGGTTTTTAGGTCCCCACTAGCAATCTCTGATTGCTTAGTGGGTCAGGTTCCTATTTTTATTTATTTTTTCTTAATTTTTTAATACCCTCGCCTGAAAGGACTATTAAAGAAATTGATAATCCAAATAATGCTATAATTAATTTTATATTGTCTGAAGTTCGTGGACTTACAATAAATTTAGGATTTTTATATGTTACATTAGTAGTTGAATATTTACTGTTAATATAATCTACTGTTATATCACTATCAGTAATCTCACCTTGGTAATTATCGCTAGCCTTTGTAGTATATCCGTCTTGATTAGCTTCAACTTCAGTTACTTTGTATTTAATTCCTTCTGGTAAATCTTTAATAGTAATATATTCTCCATGTTTTAATGTAACTCTAGCTATATATTCATTACCTATACCTTTGATAAATTGTATTTTTCCACTATTATTAGATCCTGCATATTCATATATAGCTTGTAATCCAAGACTTTCTTTTGAGATTAAATGTATTTCAAATGTCCATTGACGATTGCTATCTCCTGTCATTCCTTGAACAGTTTTTGTTACAGTCAAATCTTCTTTAAGTAATTTTGCATTTTTGAAAGTTACTGTTGGCATATTTTCACCTTGTAATTTTCCTTCTGTATTATTAGTATTTGTTGTTTCATAACCTTCAGTATTAGCTTCTTTTTCAATAACTTTATATTGAGTTCCTTCTGGTATACCTTGTACTGTAATTTTTTCACCGTGTTTTAATTTGATTATTCCAGTATATGTTCCATCTGAATTTCTTGTTAAATCTAATCTACCTTCTTTAGATCCTGTATATGGGTAACTATTATCTAATGAAACGTCTTCATCTGGAATTAATGTCACTTCAAATGTCCATTCACGATTTTTGTCTGCAGTTCTACCTTCAACTATTTTTTCAAGAGTTAAATCTTTATTAGTTAATCTTGAATTAGTATACACAATATTACCAGTATCTACTGTTAGATTTCCTTGAGTATTTTCACTATCTTTTGTTGTATATCCATCAGTATTTGCTTCTATTTCTTCTACTAAATATTTTGTGTCTTCAGGTAGTCCTTCTATTGTAAGTGTTTCTCCATGTTTAATTTGAATTGTACCAGTGTATAATCCATTTTGATCTTGAGTAAATAATACTTCTCCTTCTCTTGAACCTGAGAAATGATAACTACTATTTAGGTTTACACCTTTAGGTGGGTCTAAAGTAATTCTATATGTCCACATCCTATCATATTCTCCGGCTTCACCTTTAACTACCTTTTGTAAAGTTAAATCAATTGAAGAAAGATATCTATTTACAAATTCTACTTGTGTTCCATTTTCAACTATTGTTCCTTGACAATTGTCTGTATGGTTAGTTATATATCCATCTTTATTAGATTCAGGTTCAGTTACTGTATACTGAGTTCCTTCTGATATATTTTGTAATGTTATTAAATCTCCATGTTTTAATGTTGTTTCTGCTTCATAATTTCCTAATGCATTTCTTGTAAATGTTAATTCTCCTGTTGTTTGTGTTCCATCTGCTGCTACTCTTATATATGGATAACTCTTAGTTGGCTCTGTTGCATTTGGAATATTTAATACTATTTGGAATCTCCAGTCACGAGTTTTATCTCCTAATCTACCCATTACTGTTTTCTTTATTGATAAATCATAAACTCCTACTTTAGTATTTACAAATTCAATTTGTTTACCATTTTCGTCTAACACTCCTACTGTTTGACCATTAACTTCTGTTGTATAGTCATTTTGATTTGCCTCACGCTCTGTAATTTCGTGTTTTGTTCCTTTTGGTAAACCTTTGATAGTTATTGTTTCTCCATGTCTTAATGTAACATGTCCTAAATAACTTCCATCTTGTTGTTTTTCAAAACTAATTAATCCGTCTGTTTTTCCTCCTGTACCTTCATATCTATATGTTCTTTCAAGATTAACGTTTTCTTCTGGAGTCAATTTAATATCAAAGTTCCATAATGCTGTTTTGTCTCCTCTATTACCACTTACTGTTTTTGCAATCATTAAGTCCATAGGTGCAGCTTTTTTATTCTTGAATGCAACAACTATTCCGACATCATCCATAATTGTTCCACTCTCGTCTCCTTGTACATATGTTACAAAATCGTTAGCATTAGCTTCTGTTTCTGAAACTTTATAATTAGTTCCTGTTGGAATATTATTAATTGTTATACTTTGTCCATGTAGTAATTGAACTGTTGCTACATATGTTCCAGGAGCTTGTGGGTCTTGAACAAATTCAATTTCTCCTTCAGGTGGTGTTAAAGGTTGAACTCCTTCTATTATATTTCTACTTGTATATGGTAATTTTTCTAGTGTTTGTCCAATAGGAGGTGTCAATCTAACTTCAAAGTGCCATAGTGCTGTTGTATTACCACTTGCTCCACCTTCTGTTTCTTTTGATAATGTTAAACTATGTGGTGGCATTTTTATATTTGTATATCTAACATTTTGACCTTGACCTGTTAGAGTACCTTCGGCATTATTGCTTTCAGTTTCAAGATATCCATCTTGGTTTGCATTAAGCTCTTCAACTACATATTTAGTCTTTTCTGGAATTCCATCTAATTTTATGTTTTCTCCACCTTTTAGTGTAACTTCTGCTGTATATGTTCCATCATTATTGTTGTTAAATTGTAGAGTTCCACTCTTTGAACCTGTGTATGTATAACTTTCTTTAAATTCTTTCATTCCTTCTTCTGGTATTAATGTAATTCTAAATCTAAACTCACGGTTTGTGTCTACATTATCACCTTGAAGAACTTTTTCGACTGTCAAAGGATAATATGCTATTTTTCTATTTGTAAATTCTACTTCCATGTCTTGGTCTATATTTGGTCCTACATAAGCTCCATTATCTTGACCTTTTGTTATATCAGTTTCATATCCATTTTGATTTGCATCAAGTTCTTCTACCCAATATTGAGTTCTCTCAGGAATATCTTTAACTGTATAGTGTTCATCATGTCTTAATTTAAAGTTTGCTGAATATGTTCCATCTCCATTATCTGTTAAATCTAAGTTTCCAGTTTCTGAAGTAACTGTACCTCTCTTCTTTTCATATGGATAACTTGTTTTTAATTCAACATCTTCAGCTGGTTTAAATGTAATCTTAAAGTTGAATTCACGATTTTCTGCAAGTCCCGCTTCTCCTTCAACATTCTTTGATATCATTAAATCATTTAATGCATATCTAATGTTTACAAATTCTACATTAGGGTTTGTATTATTTTGATCTAATTCACCTTCTGCATTGTCCGGTTTTACAACTTCATAACCATTTTCACCTGATTGTTCTTGCGATAGTTCTTCTTCTACTTTGTATGTTGTTCCTTCTATAATATTATTAAAGTAAATAATATCATTATGTTTTAATTCAAATTCTACATAGTAACTTCCATCACCATTAGCTGTTAACTCTCTGTCATTATCCTCTGTTGCTGTACCTGGTAATACTAATCTTCCAGTATCTGGTGTACCGTTTGGGTATGAATAATTTATAGGTTTAAATCCAAAACTATCACTTGGTGTAAATGTAACTTTAAATTTAAATCTATCAGTTGTACTAGAATTATGTCCAGCTACTGTTTTCTTTAATGACATTTGATAGTATTTTATTAAACTGTTTGTAAATGTCATTTCTTCATTTTCATCTAATATTCCTTCTTCATTTTCTGGTATATCTGTTTCATATCCATTATTATTTGCATCTTTTTCAACTACTCTATATGTAGTTCCTTCTGGTAACCCTTCAATTTTAATTTTTTCTCCGTGTTTTAGTTTTACTGTTACTCTATATGTACCATCTGATTCAGCTTCTCCTATATTTATGTTACCATTTGTTTCAGTTCCGTCTGAAGCTGTTTTAGTATATGGATAAGTACTATCAAATCTAAAGTCAGCTGGTGGTGTTAAAATTACATCAAATTCCCAATCTTTACCATAATCTGCTGTTTCACCTTTAACTTGTTTTTCAATTGTTAAATTTTCTTCAGCTGGATTAAAGTTTACAACTTGAATTTGAATATTTGTATCAACTTCATTAATATCTCCCTCTTGTTTACCAATTATACCTGTTATTCCATCAGGAGAATTTACTACATTTCCATACTCATCTTTTAAAGTTGTAATATATCCATCTGGATTATTATAACCATTTGTTTCTTTAATTTCATATTCTGTTCCAGATAAAATGTCCTTTAATGTAATTTTTTCATCATGTTTTAACGCAAATGTTCCTGTATATATTCCTCTACCTGTAGTTTCTTTATTTAGGGTAAGTTCTCCGTTTTCTTCTACTATATCTGTATAATCTTGTTGTTCTTCATTATATTTATATTTAACATATTTTACTTTTATGCTATCACTATTTGCTGGGTCATCAATAAATGTATCATCATTGAATTTCAATTTAATATTAAAGTTCCATTCTGTTTCATTTATTCTGTCATTTTCAGCTTCTTCATCAGAACCTCTAACTTCTTTACTAACAGATAAATCATTTAACATATAGTATTTATTTACAAAATGTCTACCTCTTGATCTTATACTATTATCCACTGTACCACTTGCAGATGGATTTCCATTTTCATCTGTTTCTATACCTTCAACATTACCATCAGCATTATTATATGCATGGTCAAATCTGTATCCTGCTTTTATTTGATCTTCTGTAAGTAATTCTTTTATTGTATAACTTGTACCATTATCCAATCCTAATAATAGGATACCTTCACCATCTTTCAATTTTAATTGGAATTGTGCTTTACCTTCTCCATCAAAGTTTAATGTTCTAGTTTTATATGCTGTTCTTGTTAAATATTTTTCAGAAGTTATTTGACTTTCTATGTCTTTTGTAGCATCCAATTTACATATTACAAAATTATCATCTTTAGGATAACTTTCAAGTTTACTTGTATAACTTCCATCTTCAAAGTCTGCTACTGGTACTAATGTTACTGAAGCATAATATTCAATTGAACCATCTGAAGTTGATGCTTCTCTTTTTCCAACACCTGGTAATGTGTCTGATACTTCTGGATGTAATTCTTTATCCTTAGTTTCATCATATAAATGATAAACTGCTTCGTCTGGAGAGTTTCCAACATATATATAATATTGTCCATCATCTGTTGTTGCTAGTGTAGTAGGTAATTCTGGATTAACTTCAGCTGCTTGTATAAATCCTTCGTTTGTTGTTACAATATCAATTGTATCAGGTTGAATTAACCATCTTTGTGCAGAATTTTCGTCTGTACGTTTATCATTTCTATATATACAAATTGCATCAACACTTTCATTAGCATAACTTGGCATTGTTAATTCAAAATCAAATTCTTCGTCTTTATAATCTTCTTCACCTAAATATCCTTCAACTTCTTTGGTTATTTCAAGTGATGAATCTCTAACTCTAAGTACACCATTATTACCCAAGTAACCATTTAATACAGTATTATCTGATGTTGAATTTTGGCTTACTGTTGGTAAATATACATTTTCTGCTGTTCCTGTTGTGTTTGGAGCTTTTCTGTTATTTTGCTTACAAATTTGTCCCATACGTAATCCTTGAGGTTTTGTAGCTATAACATATTTATCTCCATTCTCTACTGGTTTACCACCGGTTGGTGATCCAGGAACAAATGGTGCTTCCTCTCCTGTTTCTGGATTATACCATTCTAAGTATTCTCCGTATTTCAGCTCCTGGAATTTCTGAACCAAATTCTGAACCTTTTCTAGAAGCTAAAATATGAGTTTCTTCAGCATTACCATTTTCGTCTGTTGGTACATAATACTCTCCCTCTATAAAGTAATATTTATTAGAATCAAGTTGGCTTACATCTGAAACTGTCTTTAAGCCACTTTTAAAGTTTTCATAATTATTATTTCCTATTTCTAGAACATCTTCATGTGATTGCTTTGGATCTTGGTTAGGGTCTTCATATAAAATTAATGGTTTTTGGAAAGCATAATATCTATTTGTGCTATTTGGTGAGAATGAGAAGTTTGCATCACCAATAGATTCTTCCTCTCCATTACTATGTGTATGTAAAGATCCACTCCAATAATTAGAATTGAAGTATATATAATCTCCTTTTTCTGTATGTTCTGTATGTTTTTCAATATATTCTGGACTTAATTTTGTAATATCTATTTTTGTACCATCTTCAGTTCTAATTGCATCTTGAATACCTATACCATAAAATAATCTAAATGGTGTTGATGCAGGTTTATTATTTAAATTAGATTCATATCCACCTTCTACGACATTTCCATCTTGATCTAAGCTGATTTTTGCAACTTGTGCAGGAAGTGCAGAAACTGGTATATTAACATATAGTGCTTCGTCATATCCTAAATCTATTGCACTACCACTACCCGTTTCATCTATATAGTCTCCTGTATATTCTGTCCAAACACGGATATCGCTTAATTTATATGTAATATTTTCCTCTTCATCATAACTAGGATTAAATCTATCTCTATTTCTTTCAGTATAATCTTCTGTAAATCTATATAAAGTATAAATTGTATTTTGTTGCTGAGGTGTTAACCCTTCATCTTCATTTAATGTTGAAACATACTCTCTAGTAGTTGCTCCACATACACGATATGTAGCTACATCCCAATTACTGTCAGTTTCACCATGACCTATTAATTCCCCAGTTTCATTATCATACCATCCTTCATCATCTTTTGTTACTATTCTATGTGCTGGGTCTGAATTAAATTTATAATCATAAACAGCAGTTCTAACCATACCATGCATTTCTCCAAATAGAAGCATAGCCATATCTGTTGTACCTTTTGATGTTGTAATAGAATTTTCTTTTACATCCATATATTCACCTATTGGATCCATATATGTTAAAGAATCTTTAACACCATTATCGTTTTCACCACCAATTGGTGTAAATGTTTGACTTGTAATAAGTTGTAAAATTTCTTTAAATACATTTGAAACTTCTTCTGTGTCATCTGCTTTATAATATTTATTAACATAATAGATATCATCAAATGATTTTAAATCATTTTGTGTGTCAGTTGGATGGTTCCAAATGAAATTAGACCACAAGTTAGAAATTACATAAGTATACGTTTTGCTTGGATCTCTAGGGAAACGCATTTGTGCTAAATCATCTGGTTTGTTCTCTAAGTATTTATTTATTGCATTTCTAGTTGCTTCAACTTCTGCTTTTGCCAAATCTACCTTTGACTCGTTGTTTCCGTCAACTAAATCATTTGGGTATTCTCTACTCTCATTAAAATATTCTTTAGGATCTAATGTTGCCATAAGTTGTTCACGTCCAAAAGGACCAACTCCTTCATCGGTATCTACATTGTATCCAATTGAAAAATTTATCATATCTGTATTATAATGACTTTCAATTTTATTTTTATAATATCCTGCAAGTAACAAATTTGAAACACTTCTAGTTGAAATTGCTTGCACTTCTATATCTTTATTATCTTTAGTATTTCTACCTTCTCCTAATGTAGTTGTAAGTCCTGTACCTTGGTTACAGTCTGCATAAAATGGATTTGCTCCACCATTTGCATAATTTCCGGCACCATTAGGAATAACTCCTACATATGGATTATCCCATGAATACTCATTATCGTGATCTGCTCTTGATGTTGTTGTTGCACTAACAATATTTGTTGCACCATCTGTTAATGTAATCATTACTGGTGTACGTGCTACTTTACCTTGTACTTTATCTTGATATGTAGTATCTGGTTCGTTTGCAAGTATATTCATACCTTGATATAAAGCACCTTGAAGATATGTAGAATCTGCAATCATAACCTTACTTGTATTTGGTTGAGTAAGAGATTTTACATTTGTTGTTACAGTTGGAAAATATGTTTTATCATTTCTTTCTACCCATCCATCTGGGTTAGTTCTTGCATTTGCTTTATCTTCAATAATCTTAATGTATTCTCCTATTTGTTTGTCATTAATATCTTTTTTAGTATTTGCTTCATAATGTCCTAATGGCAATAATTGTTGTGTTCCTCCACCATAAACAACAACACCTACTCTATTTTGAGGGTGTACTGGTAAGGCTGAATCATTTCCCATTAATTGATCAATTAATGTATTTGTTTCATTAATTACCTGGTGTAATGGGTCATCTTGATTTAATGTATCTCCTGTTTTATTTGTCATTGATGAAGAAATATCAAGTAATAAAACTACGTCAATAGGTTTTGAAGCATATTGATTTACCACTTGGCTAGAACCAATTGTTGAAAATACGTGAAGGAAGTCTGAATTATATCCTACACTTCCATCTAATCCATCATCTGCTTCAGTTAATGTTAGAGATGAATTACTAGTAGTAGAACTGTTATTACTATGAGTTTGAACTGTTTTATCTGCCCAAACACGTCCTGCATATCTACTACCATTTCCACCTACTTCATCGCTAAGTAGTACATCTTTATATGATTCCATTGTATTGGGATCTGCTTGACGATTATATCCAGTTCTCTTAGACATAATTGCATAGCCTAAAACTGAAAAAATAAAAATAAGCACTAAAGAAACCATTACGGCTTTCATAATAAAACTTTTCGTTTTCATTAAAATTCAACATCCTTTCTTTTCGATACAATATATACATAATTTGTATACAGTATATAAATAAAACTTTCCTAATGTCAATTATTATATTATCATTATTTTTACAAGTCAATACTTTTTGGTATTTTTTGTCAAATTTTTTATTGTTTTGTTGAAAACTATCATATTTTATGTTAAACTAATTTTACACTTTTTTATGGAGGAGATTTATGAAAAAAAAGCATAATAAATTACATCCAATCATTAATTTTTTGTTAATTATAATTTTCATAGTAGGAATTGGTTTATTTGTTTATTCTTCTATCAATATTTATAAATGGTATGTAGATTCAAATAATACTGCTAAAATCATTGATAGAATTAACTCTATTTCTACTGACAACAATGGTGATAATTCAAGCAATGGTATGGATTTAACAGAATATAAAAACATCAATCCAGATACTGTTGGTTGGCTTAAAGTTAATGGAACAAATGTTGATTATCCATTTACACAAACTGTTGATAATGATTTTTATTTAACTCATTCTTTTGATAAAAGTTATAACTCTGCTGGATGGGTATTTTTAGATTATAGAAATGATATAAATAATTTTGATAAAAATACAATACTATATGCTCACGGACGTTTAGATAAAACGATGTTTGGATCTTTAATGAATGTTTTTGAGCCATCCTGGTATGATTATGCAAACAATCTTGTTATAACACTTTATACTGATACACAATCTACAACTTGGCAAATCTTTAGTACTTATCATATACCTGTAACTTCTGATTATACACAAATACAATTTGCCTCAGATAATGAATTTTTAAATTTTGTAGATAAAATTAAAAACCGTAGTACACATGACTTTGGAACAGCTATTAATGCTTCTGATAAAATTTTAACACTTTCAACTTGTTATAATAATGATGGTAGTAAACGACTTGTAATACATGCAAAACAAATACAATAAAGACTAATTTCATTAAACGTTGCTGGTCCATTACACCAGATGCTATATTGCAGTATTATATAATAATTCAACTCCAAAAAAAGAGAATTCTTTAACATTAGTTTAAGAATTCTCTTTTCCTTGTTTTAAAGATTTTTCTATTTTCTCTAAGTATTAATTTTTGCAATGTTTTCTTCAACCTTTGCTAACATGTCTTTGTATTTTGCTAATTTTTCTTTTTCCTCATTCACTTTTGCTTCTGGTGCTTTGTTAACAAAACCTGGATTAGATAACATTTTTTCTGCTCTTGTAACTTCTGCTTCTAGCTTAGTCTTTCTTTCTTGAAGTCTTTTTAGTTCTTCTTCTTTATCAACTAATCCTTCTAATGGCATATATAATTCTATTCCATCTGTGATAACAGAAATTGCGTCTTCAGGAATTCCAGTTTTATCTTCTTGTATAATAGCTTTTGTTGCAAATCCTAATTTCAAAAGAACTCCTTCTGCTTGTTTTAATTCTTCCTTATATTTCTTTGTCACTAAAATTATTTCTGTTTTTTTACTTGGATGTATGTTCATATTATTTCTTACATTTCTTATTCCAACTATAAGTTCTTTTATTCTTTCAACTGTTTCTTCTTCTTTTTCAAATTCTAATTCTTTTGCTTTTGGCCATTCAGATAATATCAAATCTACGTCATCATATTTAACTAAGTTTCTATAAATTTTTGTAGTTACAAATGGCATAAATGGATGTAGTAATTTTAAGATATTTCTCATTACATAATCTAATACATATGATACTTGTATTTTATCTTGTTTATTACCATTATATAAACGTACTTTTGCAAATTCTATATACCAATCGCAAAATTCACTCCATGTAAAATTATATATTTTGTCTAATGCAACTCCTATATCATATTCCTCTAAGTTTCTTGTTACCTCTACAATCAATTTATTTAGTTTATTTATTATCCATTTATCACCAAGATTTAATTCTGGATTTTTTGCAAAGTTTATAATTTCTTCATCTGTTGCAGAATACATTTTTATAAACTTAGCAGCATTCCATAATTTATTTGAGAAGTTACTTGCTTGTTCTAATTTCTCTGGCATGAATTTTATATCATTTCCCATTGTTGTTCCTGATATTACTGAAAATCTTAAACTATCTGCTCCATATTTTTCTATTACTTCATTTGGGTCTATTCCATTTCCTAATGTTTTTGACATCTTTCTTCCTTGGCTATCTCTAACCATTCCATGAATTAATACATCTTTAAAGGGTTTTTCTTTCATGGCATCTAATCCTGAAAATACCATTCTTGCAACCCAGAAAAATATTATATCAAATCCTGTAACTAATACATTTGTAGGATAAAATATTTTTAAATCTTCTGATTCTTTATTTGGCCATCCTAATGTTGAAAATGGCCATAATGCTGAGCTAAACCATGTATCTAATGTATCCTCATCTTGATGTAGTTTCGTATTTCCACATTTTTCGCATTTTTCTGGTGCTTGTTTTGCAACATTTATATGTCCACATTCATCACAATAATATGCTGGTATTTGATGTCCCCACCATAATTGCCTTGATATACACCAATCTTGGATGTTTTCCATCCAATTAAAATATATTTTTTCATATCTTTTTGGTACAAACCTTACATCATCATTTCTTACTGCTTTAATTGCTGGCTCTGCTAATTCTTTCATTTTTACAAACCATTGTGTTGAAACTCTAGGTTCAATTGTGTGTTTACATCTTTCACATTTTGCAACATTATGAACATGCTTTTCTTCTTTTAATAAATTTCCTAGTTCTTTTAGTTTTTCTACAATATGCTCTCTTGCTTCTAATAAATCCATTCCTTTATATTCTGGAACTAAGTCTCCCATTTTGTTATCTTCATCAAATACTTCTACTATTTCTAAATCATGTCTTAATCCTGCTTGATAGTCATTCATATCATGTGCTGGAGTTATCTTAACACACCCTGTTCCAAACTCTTTATCTACAAATTCGTCAGCTATTATTGGAATTTCTTTATTCATTATTGGCAATATACATTTTTTACCTACTAAATCTTTATATCTTTCATCTTCTGGATATACTGCTACTGCTGTATCACCTAGCATTGTTTCAGGTCTTGTTGTTGCTACTACTAAATAATTATCTTCATCTTTTATTTGATATTTAATATGCCATAAATGACCTTCTTCTTCTTTGTATTCAACTTCTGCATCTGATATTGAAGTTTTACAACTAGGACAGAAATTTATCATTCTTGTTCCTTTATATATCAATCCTCTTTCATACAAGCTTACAAATTGCTCTAATACTGCATCTGATAAGCCTTTATCTAATGTAAATCTTCTTCTATCCCAATCACATGAACATCCTAATCTTTTTTGTTGTTCTTGAATTGTGCCTCCATATAAATGAGTCCAATCCCATGTTTCTTCTAAAAATTTTTCTCTACCTATTTCTTGCTTTGTTTTTCCTTCTGATTTTAATTTTTCAACGACTTTCATTTCTGTTGAAATAGAGGCATGGTCGCTTCCTGGTAGCCACAAAGTGTTATATCCTTGCATTCTTTTAAAACGTATTAAAATATCTTGAATTGTATCATCTAATGCATGTCCCATATGTAATTTACCAGTTACATTTGGTGGTGGCATCATTATACAAAAACTTTCTTTAGTTTTATCCATACTTGGCTTAAAAGCCTTTTTTTCTTCCCATTCTTTATATATTTCTTCTTCAAAATCTTTTGGATTATATTTGTCATTCATCTTATCACTCATATTTAATCTTCCTTTCTTTTTATTTATATAATTTTGCACTTAAAATTATTATGTTTACAATATATTTATTCAAAATGCTCTTTTGAAATGTATTGCAATTTAGAAAAATTTAATTTTAAAACAACTTTTAAATTCTTCTTTAGGTTGTAGCTTTAAAATATTTTCTTTATCTTTAAATATTCCATTACTATCAACTTTATCTGCTGTGTTAAACCATGGTTCAATACAGACGAATGGTGCTCCTTTTTTTGCCCAGATTCCTAAATATGGAAATCCTGTAAAATTAAATTCTAATATTTTGTTTTCTCTATCTTTTAAAACTACTTTGTTTGATTTTATATTTGATAATATTAGTGCATCATTGTCAAATGTATCTGCTTGTAACTGTAGCATATTTCCATCTTTTATTAAATTTTCCGCTTCTTCATTTGAAATTAATCCATTCTCCAATTTAGAAAATTTCATATCTGTTTCTTCTTTATTAAATTCTAATTTATAGTTTCCATTTGAATAATTGCAAATAAATGCAGGATGTGCTCCTAATCCAAACTCTACTTGTTTGCTGTCTATATTTTTCACTTTATATTTTACATTTAAAGTTTTTTCATTTTCTATTTCATAACAAACTTCTAATTCAAATTTATATGGATACTTTTTTAATGTTTCTTCATTATATTTTAATTTATATATATGGCATTTATCAGTCTTTTCTACTTGCTCAAACTCCATATCTCTTGCAAATCCATGTTGTCCCATATAACATTCTTTTCCATCTATTATTGTCTTTCCATTTTTCACTTGTCCTACTATAGGAAATAATATTGGTGCTTGCCTTCCCCAATATTCATTTCCATTTTCATCTAAAACTTTACTGCCTTGAAATAGTTTTTCTTCTCCATTATATTTGATGCTTGTTAATTCTGCTCCTTGAGCTTTACTTTCAATTTGCATTTTTAATTTCATCCCTTTCCTACTTTGTTTAAAGATACTTTTATTTAAAAGCAAAATTCCGATATACTTTCTCTCTATATATAACAAAAAAACTCACCCCACATAAGGGCGAGCTCAATATATCTCACGGTACCACCTTAATTATTACATACTCATTATCTATGCAATATCTTAATTAGCTTTTAACGCAGCTTACACGTACAACTTACTTTTATTTTCAGACTGTCAACCAAAAAAGCTACCTTCAGTTTATCTTTTTTGTAAGAAGCTTACAGCCAATGACTTCTTTTCTCTTTCCATAAGTATAAACTTACTCCTCTTTTTTATTGTTTTTTTCTATGTTCTATATTATACACAGTTTTTCTAAAAAAATCAAGTGCTAAATATATCTATTCAATGCTCCTTTTGGTCCAAACATGCATGGACTTGTGCATTTGAATCCTTTAAATGTACATCTTGGTCCATTTCCATATTCTTTCATTTCATTATAAAGTGCTGGATTGCTATCTTTTATATTTTCTAAATAACGGTCTAAATTTTCTTTTGTGTGGATTGCTATATCTAATTGAGCTTCTCCGCATAGACGCTCTTGACATTTTAATATAAAGTTTTCTGCTGTTCCTCTTTCATTTATATTTATTAACATACCTTGTGGATAAAGATATTTTAATGATTCCATATCTTTTAACCATTCTTCTTCAAGGTCTGTTCCTTTTATTATTTTAGGGATACTATAACTAGCTTCTTCTGGCACTTGTACTTCATAATCGATAGTCCTATGTCTTTGTGCTTGTGCAAATTCATCCCAAGAAGCTTTATAATTTATGCAATAATTCTCTCCGAATTCTTCTTTTCTATCTCTTGAAGCAAATAAAGAAATTTTTCTGTTTTTTGTATTACTATTTAGTTCTTCTACATATAACTCACTTAAGCAATCTAAAAATTCTTGCATGTATGGTTTTAATTTTTTATTAAATTCAGTATCTTTTTCTTCTTTTATATAATTTTTAAACCAATGCATTATATAATTTATTTGCCTAAAAGATACAGTATATTCCATTGTAGTTGATGGTGTAAATATGCTTATTAACTTTCTAGCATTTTCTTGTGCTAATTTTACTGCCTTTTTTTCATCTATTTGTGGATATTTTTTCTGTATTTCCTCTTTATATATATCTATCCATTTTAAATATAACTTTTCTTCTTCAGCTGTTGTTTTCATCTTTGTATATCTTGCTGATTTTTCAGAAGTCGTATACATATTTTCATTATTTATAATCATTGCTATTATTTTAGGTACATCTATTAATGCTAAATTATACATTGGATGGTCATATACACTGTGATGTCCTGAATTTAAAGTCATATTAGCACGTCTTTCTGTTTTAACAACATCCTCACTAAATAACTCGTCCAATGTTGATGGTAAATAACATATACCTGCTGCTTTTCCTGCAAAATTCATTGCTTCGCTTTTTGTTAGTTTATATTCTGGTTTTGTTGAACCTAATATTTTTATTTCCATATTTACACTATCCCTTTCTTCTTTTTATTTTGTCTTTTAACAAATTCATTATAACACAATTTAATTTTTATACAAGGAATTTTTCTGTCTTTTCTAAAGCTTCCTTTTCTTGATTTGTTTTTATAATATATTCCCATCCTGGTTGCCATGATTTAGTTTTTCTCCAATCGTTTCTATTAGCTTCTTCCCATGTTATTCCTTTTGTTAATACTTCAAAAGCTAATTGTGGAGCTCTGTGAGCAACTATACCAATTGTTTTTCCTTTATATTTTTTATCAATATATTCAATAAAACTCGCTATTCTTTTTTCTACATCTTTTAATGACTCTCCATTTGGAAAAGGCTCATTTATATGTTCTTCATATACAATCAATTCTTTATCTTTTCCATCTAAATCTCCATAATTGCATTCTCTTAGTCGTTCATCTTGTTTATGTTCTATATTTGGGAAAGCTAAATTTGCAGAATCTATTGCTCTTACTAAGTCTGATGTAAATATAATATCTAAATGAGTATCTTTTCTTATTTCACCCAGCTTAATAGCTCTTTCTCTCCCTAACTCGGTTAACTTTACTTGTTTCCATCCACTACATTTTCCCGCAGCATTATCCGTTGTAGTTCCATGGACAAAATAAATAATTTTAGTTTCCATTTATAATTCCTTTCCAATTCTTAATTTTGTTTTGCTATATAATCACTTAAAATTTTTTCATCTCTCTTAATTATAAATTTAGTATTATATATATCACTATATTTAGATGGAATTAATATATCATAGCTTTTGCTTATTCTCTCTAAAGCTTCTTTGATATCATACCAACATAGTTTTGCTCCCTCTTCACTTTCAGCATCTGTAAGTTTCAGATGATGAGTATCTTCTATTACTTGAGTTATATATACATATGATGTTTGTACAAAATTATCTCTTGACCTACACTCTTCTATATATCCATATTCTGATATGATTTTTACTTTGCATCCTGTTTCTTCCATTGTTTCTCTTTCTAAGGCTTCTTGCAAATCTTCTCCTTTATCAACGCCTCCTCCTACGAGTTTATATTCATTCTTTTTAGACTTGTGTAATAAGGCAATTTTTCCTTCTTTATTAAACAGAATCGTTCTTACTGCTATTCTTTTCTTTGGCTGACTGATTTCTTTTATTTTCTCTCCAATATCAATATCTGTAATTTTTCCTATTAATTCCATATCATTATTTCCTCCTTTTTATAATATAAAATCTACATAAATCAATTGTCAAATTTTTGAAAAGAATATATTTCAAATAAATTATAACACATTCTAACTTTAATACAAACAAAAAATATTTTACTATTTACTACAATCCTTTAATAAATTGTCTAAAACATTTTCAATATATTGGTCACTTAATTCTATTTGTTCATTTATCAACCCTATATCTGGTCTAATCCCATCTCTATTATGAAAATCTGACCCTAATGTTACTATCAATTTATTATCTTTTGCAATCCTCCTCCATTTTTCAATTTCATTAATTTTATTATTGTTACGATCAATATAAATATAGTTTGCTTCAATTCCATCTGCTTCTATTTCTTCTATTATTTTCATTACCTCGACATCACTAAGTCCATCTTCATATTGATAAGCTACTGGATGAGCTAAAATCACTTTGCCTCCAGCTTTTCTTATTAATTTTGCTGCTTCTTTTGGAGTAATAGTTTCTTTTTTTACATAAGCTGGACATCCTTCATTCATTATACTTTCTATGAATTCTCCCATTTTTGGAATATGATTAAAATTCTTTATGAGCAATTCTTTGTTATTTTTATTTTCTATTATATTTCGTGAAATATGAGCTTTAGTTACCGCTTCTATTTTATCAAGTTCTTCAACATTTACCTCATATCCTAATTCATTCAATTTAGTAGATACATCATATAAATATTTATGTCTAGCATTTCTTAAGGAATACAATTTATTCTTTAATTCTCTATTGTTTATATCTATGTTATATCCTAATACATGTACTCCTACTTTATTGTTTTTTGCAGAAATCTCTACTGCTTTAATTATATTAATATTTTTGCTTTTTGCGTAATTAAACAAGTCTTGCGTATATGCTTCAACTGTATCATGATCAGCTATAGCAATTGTCATTACTCCTCTTTCTTCTGCTTGATTGATTATTTCTTTTGGTGAAAAGTCGCCGTCCGATTTATTTGTATGTATATGTAAATCAATTTTTTTACTCATACTTATCACTTTCTTTCATATTAATTATTTGTTTTTATTATATTAAAGTAAAAATAATATTTCAACAATTTAAAACAAAAAATTAGAGCTATGTTTCCATAGCTCATTTAATCATTAATGTTCTTTATATATTTTTCCAATTCTTCAATTATTCCTTTGGTTCCTACTGCATTTACTAACGCACTTTCTTTTTTATTTTTTCTTTTATTTTCTTTTTTATTTAATTCATATTTATCGTTGAACTTTGTTTTTATTATATCTTTTGTTATAAATTTAAATTCTGGTGTATTTTCTTTTCCAAAATAATTAGCTGCTTTTTCCATCATTTCTACTGCATCCATATCTTTCATATCGTATTCTACAAATACGATTTCTGGTTTTAATTCTATTATTTTATCAAGTGTTTCTTTACCTGTATTTGCACTTCCAACAATTTCAACATATTCTAACTCTTTTATATTACTAGCAATATTTTCAGTTACATTAATGTCATTATGAGCTATTAATGTTTTTATTTTAGTCATCAATATCTGGCTCCTTTCCTTTTTCTTTTTTATGCGCTCCATTACAGCATTGAGGATATTTTGTACAATTTTTGTTTTCATGTTGGTTAATATCAACTTTTAGTTTATCTCTAAAATTACTTTGATTAGCTTTTCTTCTTGATTCTTTAATTATTTCAATTACACTATCTGTCATAGCATTTCCTTTTTTTACATCTATTGTTTCTTCATTTCCATCTTCTGTCATTATAATGTCTCCATTTTCAACAATTAAAACTCTCTCCTCAATCTGTTCTTCTTGTTTATAATTCATTTTATTTACATTGCTTAAATAATTGTATTTCTCTATAATATCAGAGAATTCTTTATCTGTAATTTCAAATTCTTCTTTATTTTCCTTAGCTAGTTCTCTAAGTGGCATAAATCTAAAAAATTTCCATGTATCTATTTTATAATTATTCAAAAATTGTGCTAAATCTTCTATTTGGTCTAAGTTTTTTCTATTCAATACAGTATTTATATTAATTTTTATTTCTTTATCTTTAAGATATTCAAGGTCTTTTTTCACTGTATTATAGTGATTAAATCCTCTTCCTAATTCTTGATTAACTTCATTATTGATTGAATCTATAGATAAAACTATAGATTCTAAATTCTTGCACAATTCATCTTTTTCTTTATCTTTTAATTCAGAAAAAATTATTCCGTTCGTTATTAACTTATTACGTACTCCCGCTTCATTTGCTATTTTCATTAATTTTATTACATCTTTATACAAAAGAGCTTCTCCTCCTGTCCATGTTATATCTGTAATACCATCTTTTATTAATTTTTTAAGTATTTTTTTATTATCTTTTAAACTTAATTCTTTGATTCCTAAAAATCTATGACAATACTTACAATTTTGATTACATCTTGATGTTATATTCCAACATATTTGATATTTTTCTTCTTCATTTTTCTTCATGAGATTATCTTCTTTCTTTTTTAATTTTACATAATATATTATATACTCTGATTTTTTGTTTGTATATCGTAAAATATCAAAGTACACTTTGATAAAATCAAATATGCCAATAAAAAAACATTCCACTTTACTTTATAAAATGAAATGCTTTTCTATATATATCATAGATAATGAGATTTCTATTTTATTAAATAGTTTTTTATAAATTCTCTATCTACTTTTTTTAATTTCCCTTTATTATATATTAGTTTTATATCAAATCCTGGTATTTTTATTGGTATTTTAACTTCATATAATTCTTTATTATCTAATTCTTTTTTTACAGCTTCTTTTATAACATAGCCTATTCCTAATTCTCTTTTAACAGCTTCAACTCTTACTTCTGTTATGTCACACTCTAGACTTGCTTTTAGTTTTATATTATATTTTTTTAAATATTCTGTTAGTAATTTATTTGAATTTGTATAATCACAACTTAAAACATAACTATACTTATTAAAATCTTCTACACTTTTTATTTCTAAAGGATTTTTAGAAATGAAAATATTTTCTATTTGTTTCAAATCTTTTATTACAAATTTTTTGTTTTTCAAAATTTCGTCTGGTATTAAATTTGTTATTACAAAATCTACTTTATGATTTTGCAGTAACACAAATAACTCTTCTGAATTTGTATTTCCTATTAATCTTATATTTAAGTTAGGATAATCATTTTTTGCTTTGTTAATATAATCCATTAAATAAAACATTGTTATATGTGATTGACATCCTATTGTTATTTCTCCATTTTCTATTTCTGTTTTATCTAACATTATTTTTTCAGCGAAATCTATTGTTTCTATTTCATCTCCAATTAATTCAAGTAACTCTTCTCCTGAATTTGTTAAACTTACTCCATCATTACTTCTATCAAACAGTTTTGTTTCTAATAAATTTTCAAGTTTCATAATACTTGTACTAATTGTAGAAATTGTAATATTTAATTTTTCACTAGCTTCTGCATAACTTTTTGATTGTGCAACAACACAAAATATTCTATACAAATTCAAACTTACATTTGACATAAATATCACTCTCCTATTTGAGTTTCTTCCTTCCTTTCTAATACTTTTTCAAGTTCTATTTCTGCTTTTTTTACAAAATAATCACTAACGTCTATTGGAAGATTTAGTTTTTGTACTTCTCTTTTTATCTTATCAATTGAATTTAAGTTTTCATTTTCTTCTACTAACTCTACTTCCATCATATCGTCACTATTTTCAACATTTTTCAATATTATATTTAAATCATTTTTTTTATATACTACATCATATTCTTTAATTCTCATTAACTCTTTAAATCCTATCTTCTCTATAAATTTCTTTCCTGCTTCAATATCTGTGATAGGACATTCTGTTTTTTGTTGTCTAATTATTTCCCCTTTTTCATTTATCTCTTTTTCTTTAAATGTAAATTTCTTTATTTTTTTATATGGTTCTAAGTCAGTAATATCTCTTAATAATACTGCTTTCTTCAATATTTCTCTTGGAGTTTTACCTTTAATTTCTAAGTTTGCTGGTATGAAATATGTATCATCTACTATAAACTTTTCCTTTGCTTTAAACCCTTTTTCTTCTAATATATTTTTTATTTCTTTTATATTCTGTTTTAATTTTACTGTTATTTCATTTGCCATTTTATCAACTCCTAATTTCAATATTTACTATTATATCACATTATGTAAATTTTGTCTATTTCAGCTCTACAAAAAAAGACTCGAAAGTGAGTCTTTTTTTAACTTGTTTTTATACAAGAAATTTTTTTATTTTCTCTAAAGCTTTCTTTCTAGGACTAATTGCGTATTTTTCCTCATTTGTTAATTCCGCTAACGTCTTACCATTTTCCAACCTAAAAATTTCATCAAATCCAAATCCATTTTGACCGATAACTTCTCTTGTTAATGTACCATCTAATGTACATTCTACAACATTACTCACATATTTATCTGCTATAGCAATAGCCGTTGTATAATGGCAAGTCCTTAGATTATCAGGGATATCCTTCATTTTTTCCAATAATGCAAGATTTTTTGTATGGTCATCAGCATTCATCCATCTTTGAGTATGAATACCAGGAAATCCATCTAATGCATCAATGCTAATTCCACTATCATCACCCATACATATAACATTTTCATCTAATTGCTTAACTAAATCAATTACTTTTTGTAGTGCATTTTCTGAAAAGCTATTACCATTTTCATTAACTTCTAATTTTGTTTGCAGTCTTTCTTCTAGTTCACTTAAACTTATAATATTATAATTATCAAATATATCTTTGATTTCTTTTATTTTTCCCTTGTTGTTAGATGCAACAAGGATTGTTGTTTTTTCTTCCATTTTTAATTCCTCTATATCATAATTGCATTATTTTATTCTATAAATTCAACTTTTATTTCCCTTTCATTGCTTGCTTAATATATTCAATTTCTTCTTCCTTGTCTAAACGAACAAATAATGGTTCACCTTTTTCAATTATTTTTGTTCCTTCTTTTATTTTATCATAACTTGCTAGACTATCCCATGTTGCATCTTCTTTTGCTATTCCTAATTGTTTTAATATTTCATTAGATGCATGTGGCATATATGGTTCAATCAATATTGAAATTTTTCTTAATGCTTCTACTAAGTTAAACATTACTGATTCCAATTTGCTTTTATCTTCTTCTTTTGCTAATATCCATGGAGCTGTTTCGTCAATATATTTATTTGTTCTTGAAATGTATTTCCATATTTCATGTATTGCATCTCTTACATGATATTCATCCATGCTATTTTCAACTTTTTCTATTTGCTTCCTTGCACAACTGTGTAAATCATCATCAAATTCCGTTTTTTCTGTGATGTTTGTTGGTATTACTCCATCAAAATATTTATTTATCATTCCTACTGTTCTATTTAAAAGATTTCCCAAATCGTTTGCTAAATCTGAGTTATACCTTTCTATAAAGTCTTCTGGTGTAAACATAGAGTCTTGTCCAAAACTCATTAATTGTAATAAATAATATCTTGTTGCATCTAGCCCATATCTTTCTATCAATGTTTCTGGATATATAACATTTCCTACTGACTTTGACATTTTTCCATCTTTCATTACTATCCAACTATGTGCATATAGTTTTTTTGGTAATTCTAAGCCTAGTGCATGCAAGAAAATTGGCCAATATATTCCATGGAATCTTATTATTTCTTTTCCAACTACGTGTAAATCTGCTGGCCAATATTTTTTAAATAATGTTTCATCATCAGACATATATCCTAATGCTGTAATATAATTTGTTAATGCATCAAGCCATACATATAATACATGTTTTGAATCATTTGGCATTGGTATTCCCCAATCAAATGTACAACGACTAATACATAGGTCTTCTAATCCTGGGTCTATAAAGTTTTTAAATATTTCATTTTTTCTTTTTTCTGGTACTATAAATTCAGGGTTCTCTTTGTAAAACTCTTTTAACCATCCTTCATACTTTTTCATATTGAAAAAATATGCTTCTTCTTTCATCTTTTTTACTTCTCTTCCACAATCAGGGCATTTTCCATCTACTAATTGAGTTTCAGTAAAATAATTCTCGCATGGCATACAATACCAACCTTCATATTCTCCTTTATAAATATCTCCTTTATCAAGAAATATTTTTACAATTTTTTGTACAGCTTTTACATGTCTTTCTTCTGTTGTTCTAATTAAATCGTTATACTGTATATCCATTAAATCCCATAATTTTTTAGCATCTTTTGCCATTCTATCAACATGCTCTTGAGGAGTTATTCCTTCTTTTTGTGCTACCGTTTGCATTTTTTGACCATGTTCATCAAGTCCTGTTAACATGTATGCATCATATCCTTTTGCTTGCTTATATCTTTTAATACAGTCTGTTATTACTTGACAATATGCTGTTCCTATATGGAATTTACCACTTGGGTAGTATATTGGTGTAGTTATATAAAATTTTTTTCCTTCACTCATACTACTGTTACCTCCTCTTTATTTTTGTATGTATTATTTATTTTTAATTTTAGTGAATCCTTTTTATCTACTTTATAATTTCTTAATAATCCTGTATAAATTTCTTTTAAACTTTCCACTTTTTTAAAATGCTCTGGCTTTACTACTTTAGGCAATCCTGTTTCTATTTCTGCTTTATCTAATATATATTTTACAAATTCTGCACAGTAGAAATAGTTTTTTGGATGTATTTTTATATTAAACCCTGCTGAACATAAGCCTATCATGTTGAATTTATATTTTGATTTGTTCTTTTTAAATCTTTCAATCATATTTTTCACTTTTTCATATTGTTCATCTGTTACTTGCATAGAGTATATTTTAGCTTTTGTATTATAAAATCTTTTAAATGTTCCTTCATGTATATTCTCTTGTACAAAACCTGCTAATAATGGTGTGTATGGTTTTAATCTTCCAAAGCTGTACATTTGATTTAATTCTTCATCTAATGCAATAGAACAATGGCAATATTCGTCTTTAGTATACCCTTTTATCATTTTTGATATAACAGTCCCTGTGTATGTTAATATTATGTATAAGTTTTTCATATATCTTTATTTCCTTCTTTCGTCTATATCTAATATTTTATTTAATTCTATGTAACATGTATATCATACCATAAAAGAGAGGATTTTTCAATTGTTTCCTCTCTTTTATTCTTGTTTATTAATTTTCAACTATTTCATATCCCTCTAAACTTGGCATTTTTACATCTTTATCTTCTACTGAATTAAGACTATATTCTAATAATTCTGTTGTTTCTCCTTCATTTACTTCTTTTATTTTCATAAAGTCTGTTTTGTTTACATATATTTGAAGATTATCATTTACTTGGAATTTATAGCACATTTTATCATTTACTGTTTCCATTGTTATTTTCATCGTAAATGCTGTTTTTATTTTTTCTAATAAATTATCTTCTACATCAAATGTATTACTTTCTATTACTGGTAAAAATGCTTCTTCTCCATTTTCTGCATCACTTTGTGATTTGTATGCTGTTTTGGTTTCTTCCATGATATTCCACAATTTATTTCCCTTTACATAAGTAATTGTAGTTCCTGCATTTTTAGAAGTATCTTTTGTAATACCTGTATCTTCTTTTCTCCATAATTCTCTTGTTCCATAACTATCTTCAAATTTTGCATAAAAATTTGTTACATTTTGATATTCGTCTACTTTTTTACAATATCTGTCTATTATTATTACTCTTTTTGCAATACTTATTCCAAAAAATATTAGAGCAAAAAGCGCTAATACTAATATAATTTTTATTATGTTTTTTATCATTTTGTTTCTCCTTGTTTTATTTATATTTATCTTTTTAATACTATTTTAGTTTATAACAGCATATCTATTTAATATTTTTTCTAAAATTTCATCTTCTTCGTCATTTACGATATTATTATTTATTCCTGTTCCTAATTCAATATCTGGCTTTGTAATTGGTCCATGATAATCACTACCTTTTGATATTAACAAGTTGTTTTCTAATGCTATCTTTCTAAATAGTTTCATTTCTTCTGGTGTTTGTTTTGAATGATAACATTCTAATCCATCTAAACCATAACTTTTCAGTTCTTTTATTTTTTTACGTAATTCTTGTTCATTTAATTTTAAAGACTGAGGATGAGCTAGAATAACAGTTCCATTTGCTTCTTTTATCAATTCTATTATTTCTTTTGGTTCATATGCACATCTTTTTATATCTAAAAATGGTGATTTTCTAAAATATTTTGCATATGCTTCCTCTGCCTCTTTTATATATCCTTTTTGTAAAAATATTTTTGTAAAATGTGGCTTTCCTATTGCCTTTCCTCCACTTACTTCTTCAAGTTCTTCCATTGTGACGTTAAAGCCTATTTTATTGAACTCTTTTACAAATTTTTCGTTTCTTTCATTTCTTCCATCTATGAGATATTGTAATTTATCATTTAATTTTTTATTTTTATAATCTATAAATAGCCCTAAAATATGCATTTCACCTTTTTTCACTTCAGCTCCAAATTCTATCCCTGGAACTAATATTATGTCTTTATCTTTGGCATATTCTATTGCTCTTTTTAATGAAGCTGTTGTATCATGGTCAGTAATTGCTAATGCTTTCATTTTTTTACTTATTGCTAAGTCTATTAATTCTTCTGGGGTTTTATCTCCATCTGATCCATTTGTATGTGCATGTAAATCTATCATTTTTATACCACCTTTTTTTCTATATTTTAGCATTATTTTTTTGTTTTTTCAATATGTAAATTAGCAGTAGGTAAGGGTTTTTGAATTTTTATGTAAAATATGGTATAATTAAATTATAAAAATACTTAATTTTAAGAAAGGAAAAGCGATGCTGATACAAAAAGAAACATTTTTCGTTGAAGATCATGCACTCCCTTATAATGACGAATGGGTACGGACGTCTAAAGGGTATATGATTTTCAAAACAGAAATTTTAAAGAGAGACGGTTTAAACTTAGATGACATAAAACTTCTCTTTTCAGAGAAAAAATTAGCTATTTCCAATGGTTCTTTCTGGAAAATTTACACTGTTGTTGACGATAACGGAAAAGTGATTTACTAATTCCTTTCAAGAGGGTGTCCTAAAATAAGACACCCTCTTATTTAATTTCAAATTCGTTTGAATATACATATGTATTATCTAACTCTCCAATTTTTTTTGCAATTCTATATATTCCTTTTTGTAGTTCTCCGTAATTATCTTTCCAGTCAATTTTAATTGTACACTGATTATTTTCATCTAATTTATATTTATAAACAAGAGTGTCGATAATTATATCTTTAATTGGTTCTAGCTCTTGCCATTCCCCATTAGTATTTTTTTGAATTGAATATTCTCTGTCCCATGAACATGGAGGATTATTATTATCTGTAATAGTAAGTGTTGCACTTGTATTAGTTATACTTTCATTATCTATTTCTAAAGTTATAAGGTTTATTATACTTTCATTATAAGTATTTGGTGAATCGGTAGTTTTAATGCTGTTAGACAACTCCTCCCAACTGGTAAAAGAAGTATTAGTATTGTTAGTAATTTCTTGAGAACTATTAGATTCCTCCAATTTTCCTGATGTATCACTAATTGTTGTAATAAAACTTGAATTTTTAATACTAATTGTAATAATTATGAATAATGTAATTATTATAGATATACTTATAATCAACATAACTTTTTTATTCATAAAAATCACCTTCTTCCGTATTATTTTCCTTATATATATTATAACACATGTATATATAGAAAACAAATTATATCGTTTGATATAAAAAGCAAAAGTAGGGAAAATTTCAGCTTATAAATTTTAATAATATACTATTTTTTATTTCGTCTATAACAAAAAACACATATACTTATAATAAAAAGATATGTGTTTTAATAAAAAAATAAATTTTATTGGACTTTCTCTCCTTTTTCATCTATACTCCCATTATATTATATCCACTGTCTGCATAAACAACTTGACCTGTTATTGCGTCTGACATTTCACTTAGTAAAAATGTTGCTACATTTCCAACTTGTGTTGTTGTTACATTTCTATGTAATGGCGCACGTTTTTCTACTTCTGTTAATATTGAACCAAAGTCTTTTATTCCTTTTGCTGATAATGTTTTTATTGGCCCTGCTGATACAGCATTTACTCTCATTCCTTCTTTTCCAAGGTTTTCAGCTAAATATCTAACACTTGATTCCAAAGCTGCTTTTGCAATTCCCATTACATTGTATCCTTCTAATACTTTTGTTGAACCATGGTATGTTAGAGTTACTAAACTTGCATTTTCATTTAGCATATCTAATTCTTTTGCCATTCTTGCAGTTAGTACAAATGAATATGCACTTACATCATTTGCATGATTAAATCCTTCTCTACTTGTATAGATAAAATCATTATGCAAATCTTCTGTATTTGCATGTGCTATTGCATGTACTATTCCATCAACTTTTCCATTTTCTTCTTTTATTTTAGTAAAAACTTCTTTTACTAAATCATCATCTGCTGCATTATCTAATACATAAGTTTTACTTCCTTCAAATCCTGATATTAGTTGTTCTATTTTTGGTTTATTTTCTTCTCCCATATATGTAAATATTAGTTTTGCTCCATTTTCATAAGCTGATTTCGCAATTCCATATGCAATACTCCATTTGTTTCTAATTCCCATTATTACTATTTTTTTATCTTTCAATAACATTATTTTTCTCCTTTCTTAATTTATTTATTATGATATTAATATATACTCACCCATATTTCTAAATTTTTCATATCTTTCGTTTACAATTTCGTCAGAAGTTTTTGTTAGCATTTCTGCAACGTCTTTTTTTATAGCCCTCTTTAAGCTAGCACAAATTTTGTCAAAGTCCACTATGATTTTTGATTTATTTTTACCATCTTTTTCAACTACTTCTAACTCTGGCTCTTTTATAATTTTGTCAATTATTTTTAATTCATATAAATCCTGTGCTGTTAGTTTCATCTTTTCTGCAGCTTCTTTGTATCTACTTGAATCTTTCCATAATATACTGCTATATCCTTCTGGTGAAAGTATTGAATATATTGAATTTTCTAGCATATATACTTTATTTCCTACACCTATTGCTAAAGCTCCTCCGCTTGAACCTTCTCCAATAACTATTGAAATTATAGGAACTTTTAATTTTGCCATTTCAAACATGGACTTTGCTATCGCTTCTCCTTGACCTCTTTCTTCTGCTCCAATTCCCGGATATGCTCCTTTTGTATCTATGAATGTTACTACTGGTCTATTAAATTTTTCTGCTTGTTTCATAAATCTTATTGCTTTTCTATAACTTTCTGGATTAGGCATTCCAAAATTTCTTTCTATATTTTCTTTTGTAGTTCTTCCTTTTTGTTCTGCTATTACTGTATAATTTTGTTTTCCGATTTTTGCTAATCCACAAACCATTGCTTTATCATCTCTAAAACTTCTGTCTCCGTGTAATTCTATAAATTCATCAAAAATTTTATCTATATATTCTATCGCTGTTTTTCTTTTTGGGTCTCTTGCTCTTTCTACTCTTTCCCAAGCTGTTATTTTTGCCATTAATTTTCGCCTCCTTTATGGAATTGAATTAATTTATATATCGTATCCTTCAGTTCTTTTCTTTCTACTATTTTATCAATAAATCCATGTTCTAATAAAAACTCTGCTGTCTGGAAACCTTCTGGTAAGGATTCTCCTATTGTTTGCTCTATTACTCTTTGCCCTGCAAAGCCTATCATTGCTCCTGGCTCTGCTAAAATTATATCTCCCAAGCTTGCAAATGATGCTGTTACTCCACCATAGGTTGGGTCTGTCAACACTGATATATATAGAAGACCTGCTTTGTCTAACTTTGTTAATGCAGCTGTTGTTTTTGCCATTTGCATTAATGATATTATTCCTTCTTGCATTCTTGCACCACCGGAAACTGCAAATATTATAAGTGGCAATTTTCTTTTTATTGCTTGTTCTACTGAATATGTTATTTTCTCACCTACAACTATTCCCATGCTTCCCATTAAAAAGCCACTATCCATTACGCATATTACAACTTCTTCTCCATGTATTTTTCCTATTCCACATCCTACTGCTTCTTTTATTCTAGTTTTTTCTCTCAAAGATTTTAATTTTTTAGGATAATCTTCTAAGCCTAATGGATTATTTGTTTCTATATCAAAATCAAATCTTTTATATGTATCCTTGTCTAAAATTAATTCCAATCTTTTATTTATATGCATTCTAAAATAATGACCACAATGTGGACAAATACTAAAATTTTTTCTTAAATCTTCTTTGTATATTATTTCTTTACAACTATCACATTTTACCCATTTTCCTACTGGAATATCTATATTTACTTTTTTCTTTTTTTCAGGTATATTTCTTTTCTTAATTTTATCAACTATCATTTTTTCAACCTCTTTTTAATCTTATTATAAATTCAATTTAGAAGTGTTGATATATTAATATCGATAAATCCAAGACCCTGATTGTGTCGCCCTAGCTATGTTTTGGCTAGAGATATTAATATATCAACACTTCTGGCTAATTTAATTAAAAATGTTTTTCAATAAATGAAGTATCAAAAGTACCTCTAATAAAATCAGGATTTGTTATAATTTCAAATAGAAAATCTCTATTTGTGTCCACTCCTTCAATAACTAACTCTTCCAATGCTCTTTTCATTTTTGCAACTGCTTCATTTCTATTTCTTCCAAGCACTATTATTTTTGCTATCATTGAATCATAATTAGGTGGTATTGTGTAACCTTCATATATAGCTGTATCAACTCTTAACCCATTTCCACCTGGCAAATTTAGTCCTGTTATTTTCCCTGGACATGGCATAAATTTTTTGTTCGGGTTTTCCGCATTTATTCTACATTCTATGGAATGTCCGTAAAAGTTTACATCTTTTTGAGTTAGATTTAATTTTTCTCCACCTGCAATTCTTATTTGTTCTTTTACTAAATCCATTCCTGTTCTCATTTCTGTAATAGGATGTTCAACTTGTATTCTTGTATTCATTTCCATAAAATAAAAGTTTTTGTCACTATCTACTAAAAATTCCACTGTTCCGCAACTTGTATATCCTGCTGCTTTTGCAGCCTTAACAGCTGCTTCACCCATCTTTTTTCTAAGTTTGTCATCAACAGCAGTAGATGGTGTTTCTTCTATAACTTTTTGATGATTTCTTTGTATAGAACAATCTCTTTCTCCTAAATGTATTACATTTCCATGCTCATCTGCTAATATTTGAATTTCGACATGTCTAGGATTTTTTACAAATTTTTCAATATATATTTCATCATCATTAAAAGATATTTTTGCTTCTTGTTTTACTATATTATAATTTGTTTCAAGTTCAGCTTTGCTATTAGCTATTCTTATTCCTTTTCCGCCACCTCCGGCAGCAGCTTTAAGCATTACAGGATAGCCTATTTTTTCTGCAATTTTTATAGCCTCATCTACTGAATTTACACCTCCGTCAGAGCCTGGTATTACTGGAACTCCTGATTTTTTCATTAATTCTTTTGCATTTGATTTGTTTCCTAATAACTCTATTACTTCAGACTTTGGTCCTATAAATTTTATATTAGATTCTTCACATATTTTTGCAAACTGAGCATTTTCAGATAAAAATCCAAATCCTGGATGAATACTATCTGCACCTTTAATATTTGCTGCTTCAATTATACTCTTTACATTCAAATAACTTTTATTTGATGGAGCTGGTCCTATGCAAACAGCCTCATCTGCAAGTCTTGTATGTAATGCATTTTTATCTACTTCTGAATATACTGCAACTGTTTTTATATTCATTTCTTTACATGCTCTAATAATTCTAACCGCAATTTCTCCACGATTTGCAATCAGTATTTTATTCATTTACTTTTCTTCCTCTCTATTATAACTAATCTTAATTTGAAATAGAATTAGTATATTGCAAGGCGGACAAGTTTAAAATCAATGAATCGTACTTTTGGTACGTTGATTTGATTTTAAACGCAGTCCAACACAGCAAGATGCTGATTATATTTCAAATTATACAACAGCAAAAGTAAGCTCCCCCTTAGCCGCAACCTTACCATCAACTGTTGCAATTGCTTGACCTACTCCTATTGGTCCTTTTTTCTTAATTATATTTACTTCTAATTTTAGTTTATCTCCAGGCACTACCATTTTTTTGAATTTCATTTTGTCTATACCTCCAAATAGTGCATTTTTACCTTTATTCTCTTCAAGAGAGAGAATTGCAACTGCTCCTGCTTGTGCTAAACTTTCTGTTATTAATACTCCTGGCATTATTGGATTTCCTGGGAAGTGTCCTTTAAAATACCATTCATCCTCACTCACATACTTGTATGCAACAGTTCCTTCTCCTGGAGTATATTTTTCAACTTCATCAATCATCAAAAATGGCTCTCTTTGAGGTATTATCTCTTTAATTTGCTCTTTATTTAACATTGCTTTTCCTTCTTTCTATTTCTCTGCTAGATTCATCTTTCCTTTTTACACATTTATTATTTGAGGAAATTCATCTATTTAATTCTAAATAATGGTGTACCATACTCAACTGGCTCTCCATCTTTTACAAGTACTTCTGCAACTTCTCCTGCATATTCTGATTCAATTTCATTCATTAATTTCATTGCTTCTACAATACAAACTGTATCTCCTACTTTTACTGTACTTCCTACTTCTACATATGGTTCTGCAGTTGGAGATGGTTTACTATAAAATGTTCCAACCATTGGAGATTTTATAATTTTACCTTCTTTATTTTCTAATCTAGTCATTTCTTCTGTTGCTTCTGTTTCAGTTAACACTTCTTCTACATTTTTTTCTTGCTTATTTGCAACTTGAGGCTCTTTGTCATATTTTGACATACTTATTTTTGTTCCATCTGGTAATTCAATTGTAATAGCTGTTAGTTTTGATTCACCCATATCATCCATTAATCTTTTAATCTTATCGTAATCCATTTCCTTCCTCCTTTTAATATTTTTTATAGTAAAATTAATTATACTCTTTAATAATCAAGCACGCATTATGCCCACCAAACCCCAAAGAATTCGACATTGCGATTTTCAAATTTTCATCTTTTACTATTTCGTTTGGTGTAATATCCAAATCACATTCTTCATCTTTTTCTTTATAATTAATTGTTGGTGGTATTATTTTATCATTTATTGCCTTCGTACATATTATTGCTTCAAGTGCTCCTGCAGCACCTAATAAATGACCTGTGTAACTTTTGGTTGAACTTATCCTTACTTTTTTAGCCACATCTCCAAAAGCTTTTTTTATTGCCATTGTTTCTGTTGAATCATTTAAATGAGTAGATGTACCATGTGCATTTATGTAATCGATATCTTCTGGTTTTAAATTAGCATCTTCCATAGCTCTTGTCATTGCTCTTGCTGCACCTTCTCCTGTTGGGTCCGGTGAAGTCATATGATATGCATCTGATGTTGAACCAAATCCTACTACTTCTGCATAAATTTTTGCTCCTCTTTTTTTAGCATGCTCAAGCTCTTCTAATACAACAACACATGCGCCTTCTCCCATTACAAATCCATTTCTTTCTTTGTCAAATGGTATGCTTGCTCTATTTGGGTCTTCTGTACTAGATAAGGCTTTCATATTTTCAAATCCTGCTAATCCAAGTACACAAATTGCTGCTTCAGTTCCTCCTGCTAATATTGCATCTTCATATCCTTGTTTTATATTTTTGTAAGCTTCTCCTATTGCATGTGTTGATGATGCACATGCTGATACTAGTGAAACTGATTCGCCTTTTAATTTCAAGTCAATTGAGACATTTCCTGCTGGCATATTTACAATTCCCATTGGAATAAACATTGGTGAAATTCTTCTATGTCCTTTTGCAAAATTATTATGCGTTTGTGTTTCTATAGTACTTAAGCCCCCAATTCCTGAACTGATAAAAATACCAACTCTATTTAAATCTGTATTTTCCTCATTTATTCCACTATCTTTGTATGCTTCTCTTGCACTTATTATAGCAAATTGTGTACATCTATCCATTCTTTTTGCTTCTTTTTTTTCAAAATAATCTTCTACATTATAATTTTTTATTTCTCCTGCTACTTTTGTTTTAAAATCAGATGTATCTACTAGTGTAATTTCTTTTATTCCACATTTTTTGTTTTTTATACTATCCCAAGTTTTTTCAACACTTTTTCCAATAGGACTGATTGCTCCCATTCCTGTAATTACTACTCTTTTTTCCAATTTTCTTCCTTCTTTCTTTTTGTTTTTCAATTTTGTAAAATAAGTCTACATTACCATTCCACCATCGATGTGTATAACTTGCCCTGTAATATAGCTGCTTTCTTCTGATGCTAAAAATTTAACTACATTTGCTACATCTTCTGGTGTTCCCATCCTTTTTAATGGTATATTTTTTGCAATTTCTTCTTTTACTTCATCTTTCAAGACTTCTGTCATCTTAGTTTCTATAAAACCTGGTGCTACTGCATTTACTAATATATTTCTAGACCCTACTTCTTTTGCTAAACTTTTTGTAAATCCTATTATTCCAGCTTTTGAAGCAGCATAATTTGTTTGCCCTGCATTTCCAGTAACTCCAACTACTGAAGATATATTTATTATTCTTCCATTTCTTGCCTTCATCATATATGGTATTACATTTTTAGTCATATTAAATGTTCCTGTTAAATTTACATTTATTACGTCTTTAAAGTCATTTTCTTTCATTCTCATAAGCAATGTATCTCTTGTGATTCCTGCATTATTAACTAATACATCAATTTGTCCTAATTGCTCTATAGTTTCTTTTACTATTTTTTCGCAATCTTCAAAGTTAGAAACATCTCCTTGAACTGCAAAACATTTTATATTGCAATTTTCTAATTCTGTTTTTGTTTTTTCTATAGCTTCATTTTGAGTTCTATAATTTAATGCAATATCATATCCTTCTTTTGCAAGTGTTAAAGCTATCTGTTTTCCTATTCCAGTTGCTCCACCTGTAATTAATGCTACTTTACTCATCTTTTTATCCTCCCTATATTTTAGTTTCTTCACCTAAAATTTTAGCTTCTTTATCTAAAATTTCATCTTTTTTACATGTACAATAAAGTTGTTTTTTCATTATATTTTAGTTTTTGAATATTCTCTTAATTCTTCAATAGCTGTTTTTAAACTCTCAGTATTATTTATATTCATTACTTTAATATCTTTTCTACCGGTTTTTCTTTTTATAGCTGTTACAAAACTAGATAAAGTTTTTCCGAGGTCCAATCTCTACAAAAGTGTCAACTCCATTTTCTATCATATATTTAATTGTATTTGACATTTGCGTAGGATTCATAACATGTTTTGCCAAAATTTCTTTTATATTATCCTCACTTGTATATGGTTTTGCATCTATATTTTTTACAACTGTTGATATAGGTGT
This sequence comes from uncultured Clostridia bacterium, assembly GCA_947623285.1. GTDB lineage: Bacteria > Bacillota > Clostridia > TANB77 > CAG-508 > CAG-269. The sequence continues at coordinate 66,390 of CANQGP010000005.1, forward strand.
TTGTATTTCAGTACCTTCTAAATATTTAGCTAATGCTTTTGAGGCTTCTTCTAATTTTGCAGTATGAAATGGTCCACTTGTTTTTAATTCAACTACTCTTTTTGCTCCCATTTCTTTTGCAATTTTTGTTGCCTCTTCTATTCCTTCTCTATCTCCTGAAATTGCCACTTGCCCTGGACAATTGTAATTTGCAGGTGCTACAAATCCTTTCGTTACTTTTTTGCAAACTTCCTCAACTTGTTTGTCTTCTAATCCTAATACTGCAGCCATTGCCCAATTTCCTTTTGGACACAAGTTTTGCATATATTCTCCTCTTTTTTTTATTATTGCCATTGCATCTTTTGTTGTTAATGCACCACCACTTACCAATGCAGCATATTCTCCTAAACTTAAACCTGCTGACATATCTGGTTGTATTCCTTTTTGTTTTAAAATTTCTAATATTACTAATTCCATAGCAACTATTGTTGGTTGAGTATTTTTTGTTTCTTTTAGTTTTTCTTCAGGTCCTTCAAACGATATATTTTTTATTTTCATTCCGAGTTACTCGTTCTGCTTCATCATATACTTTATTTGCTACATCTCCAAATTCTTCTAATATATCTGCTCCCATTCCTACTGTTTGAGCTCCTTGACCTGCAAATAGAAATGCTAACCTTCCCATTTATATCCTCCTTGATATTTGTTTTTATGTTAAAATTTATATATACCTTTTTACATTGTATACTAGATCATATTTTTTCTTCTATGTACTTTTCAAATCTATTGCAAAACTCTGCTATGAATTCTTTTGAATTTATCTCTTTGCCTGTTTCTTTTTTTATAGAAGTTGCTATATTTTCAATCTCTGGTGCAAATTTTTCTTGATTGGTGTTTATACCAATTCCTATTACTAAGCATTTTACTTTTTCTTCGATAACTTTTGTTTGGGTTAATATTCCACCTAACTTTTTATTGTTCAATATAATATCATTTGGTTCTTTTATTTGAGTTATAATTTTATATTTTTCTTTTAGTATATTTGTTATAATTTCTGCTATTTTAGTTGTTAATTCATCAAGCTTTTTTACATAACAATCTACTTTTATTAAAAATGAAAATGCTATATTATTCGCCACATCTGTATACCACTTTCTTCCATGTGTTCCTTTTCCTTGTGTTTGTATATCAGCCATAACTAGAACTCCATTTGGCGTAGCTTCTTTTTCATATAGTCTCCATATTTCATTTTGTGTTGAATCTATTGAATTATAATGTATTGCATTTCTTCCTAAATATTTTGTACTAAGATTTTTTAATTGCATTTTATAATCCTTTCAATTTGTCAATGTTGGCAAGTCAATTTTACTTATATCAACATTTTCACAAGTTGTTTAGCTTTGCTCTATTACTTTCAAGTTTGCCTCTCTTTTTATTTTATTAGTTGTTGTTTTTATTAGTGGTTCTTCTGTTATAATCATTCCTCTTATTGCTTTATATTGAGGCATTAATTTATTAATTTCTTTTATTTTTGATTTTATTGCATTGTATATTTCTTCTTCAGTATCTACTTTATAAACATCTTTTACTATTTCTCTATCATATACAACTTTAACAACTATTTTTATATCATCTTTGTCTTCACCTTTTTGTTTTCCAAATATGAAAGATTCTTTTACTCCTTCAACTCTGTTTACTAAGTTTTCTATTTCTTCTGGGAAAATATTTTTTCCATTTTTAAGTACAATTACACTTTTCTTTCTACCACATATAAATATGTATCCTTCATCATCTATTTTTGCTAAGTCTCCTGTATAGAACCATCCATCTTGTAATACTTCTTCAGTCGCTTCTTTATTTTGATAGTATTCTAGCATTATACTAGGTCCTTTTACTACTAATTCTCCGATTCCTTCACTATTTTTATCTACTATTTTAGCTTCAACACTTGGTACTGATTTTCCAATTGAACCTACTCTATGATATTTTTTGCTTCCAACTCCAACAACTGGTGAAGTTTCGGTTAATCCATATCCTTGCACTAAATTAAATCCTAATAATCTATACTCTGCTTCAACTGATTTCTCTAGTGCTGCTGCTCCACTTATAAATAGTTTCACATTTCCACCTAACATATTGTAAACTTCTTTAAACTTTTCTCTTCTTTCTTCTATTGGTAAATTTCTATATTTTTCTTCATCTTCTAATACTTGTTCAAGCTTTCCTTGTTTGCGTAATTCTTTTTTTATCATTCTTAAAATTCTTTCGTATACAGCTGGAACATTTGCCATTACTGATACTTTATATTCGTTTAAATTATCTACTATATGTCTTAATCCATCACTAAATACTGTCATTGCCCCTTTATACAACGCAAATAAAAAGCCTACTGTACATTCAAATACGTGATGAATTGGTAATACAGATAATAAAACATCATCTGAATTTACATCTAATATTGAACCTATATCCATTAAATTAGAGCATATATTTTTGTGTGATAATGCTACTATTTTAGGCTCTGACGTAGTTCCTGATGTAAATAGCATTATACTCATTTTTTCTGGTTCTATTGTTGCATCTAAAAATTCTGTATTTCCTTTTTCTATCAATTCTTTTCCTTCTTCTATTAATTCCTTTTGAGAGTATATTCCATCTGCATTTTGTTCTAAGTCCATTGATATTAAATGTTTTAACTTACCTACTCCGCTATTTCTGAATTTTTCTAGACTTTCCACATATTTTTCTGAGCAAAAAATTGCTTCTACTTCTGATTTTTTTATTAAATTTTTTAATTCATTTTCTGTTAAAGCTTTATCTAATGGGACTACAATTCCTGTTCCACATACTATTGATAAATATGCTATTTCCCATTCATATCTATTTTCTCCGATTACTGCAATTCTTTTATCTTTTAGTCCTAGTTCTATTAATGAAGTTCCTAATGCATTTATCATATCTCTTACTTCTTTATGTGTAAAAGTTATATATTCCCCATCTTTTTTTATTTTATATGCTTTCTTGTCTCCATATTGTTTTCCTGTTTTTTCTAACATGTCTTTCAAATCTGTAATTTCTAAATAATCATAAATTCTTTTGTCCATTATTAATCCTCCCTAAGACATAAATCTGCTGTATTTATTTTCAATTTTTTATTTGTTACAATATACACTATAACATATATTTTTAAAAAAGTAACTTTAACTGACCTTTCGGTTTAAAACTATTTATCATTTCATTTTTTCTTTAATTCTTACGAGTGTATTCATTGCATCTATTGGTGTTAGTTCATTTAAATTGATTTTATCTAACTCATGTGCAATTTCTGCAAGTTTGTAATTAAACATATCGAATTGTCCTGCCACTTGTTTTTTATCTTGCTTTGTATCTTTTTTGTCTTTGAAAACACTTTTTCTTTCTAGAGTTCTAAGTATTTCGTTTGCTCTTTTTGTGACTGCTTTCGGAACTCCTGCTAAGCGTGCAACGTGAACCCCATAACTTTCGTCTGTTCCACCACGTTCTATTTTTCTTAAAAAGATTATGTCTTCGCCTTTTTCTTTTACTGCTATAGAATAATTTTTTACACCTTCTAGTTTATCTTCTAATTCTGTTAACTCGTGGTAATGTGTTGCAAATAAAGTTTTTGCTCCACATTTTTCTTTATTTGCTATAAACTCTGCTACTGCCCATGCAATCGACAATCCATCATATGTAGAAGTTCCTCTTCCTATTTCATCTAATATTACTAAGCTATTGCTTGTTGCTTCTTTAAGTATTGATGATACTTCCATCATTTCTACCATAAATGTACTTTGTCCCATGCTCAAATCATCTGAAGCTCCTACTCTTGTAAAGATTTTATCTACTACACCTATTGTTGCCTTCTCAGCTGGTACAAAGCTTCCCACTTGTGCCATTAAAGTTATTAGGGCAACTTGTCTCATATATGTTGATTTTCCTGCCATATTAGGTCCTGTTATTATTGATAATCTATTTTCTTCTTTGTCTAAATATGTATCGTTTTCTACAAATTCTCCTGGTCCTAACATTTTTTCAATTACTGGATGTCTTCCATTTTTTATATCAATTGTTCCATAATTATTTACTTCTGGCATACAGTAATTCATATCTTCTGCAACTTGTGCAAATGATGTTAATACATCTAAAGTTGAAACTATTTCGCTTGTTTTTTGCAGACGTTTAATATTATCTGCTATTTCTTCTCTTATTTTTGTGAATTCATTATATTCTAAATTTACTACTTTTTCTTCTGCTCCCAGAATTTCATTTTCTAGATTTTTTAATTCTTCTGTTATATATCTTTCAGCATTTGTTAATGTTTGTTTTCTTACAAAATAATCTGGTACTTGGTCCAAATATGATTTTGTTACTTCTAAATAATATCCAAATACTTTGTTAAATCCTATTTTTAGATTCTTTATTCCCGTTTTTTCTTTCTCTTCCGCTTCTAACTTTATAATCCAGTTTTTGCCTTCTGTTGTAGCTTTTTTTAGCCTGTCTATCTCTTCATGATAGCCAAGTTTAATAATTCCACCTTCTTTTATTGTCATTGGTGGGTCATCTATTATTGATTTTTCGATTAATTCATATATGTCTTGTAATTCATCTAAATTTTCATATAGATCTTTTAATAATTCTGACTTACATTCCTTTAATGAATTCTTTACATCTGGTAATTTATATAGTGAATTTTTTAAAGTAATCATGTCTCTCGCATTTGCATTACCATATGTCATTTTTCCTGCTAGACGTTCTATATCGTAAACCTTTTTCAAATTGTCAATTATATCTCCTCTTAGCATTAAACTTTCTTTTAATTCTTTTACTGCATTCAACCTTTTATTTATTTCTAAGGAATCTATAAGTGGGTCACTTATCCATCTTGCAAGCATTCTTCCTCCCATTGAAGTACTTGTTTTATCTAATACCCATAACAAAGTTCCTTTTTTTGTTTTATCACGCATTTTTTCTGTTATTTCCAAGTTTCTTCTTGCGTTAATATCTAATGCCATATATTTTTCTGTGCTATATATTTTTATTTTGTTGATATGTTCTAAACTTGTTTTTTGTGTTTGAGAAATATATTCAATTAATGCATTTATTGAATTTATTGCTAATGCTTTCTCACTTAAATTTGTTATTTCTTTGTCATTGTTATTTACTATTGTCATTGTTTTAGTTATTTCATTTGGTTCATCCTTAAAATATTCATCATTAAATTTTGTTACATATACTTCAAAACGTTCTTTTATTTTTTTCATTTCTTCTGTTGAATCTGCCATCATAGAATTTATTACTATTTCAGATGGAGTATATTTTGCCATTTCATCAAGTAATTGTGCAAAATTATTTTCTTGTTTTATTTCACTACTTAAAAATTCTCCTGTTGAAATATCACAAATACTTATACCAAAATAAATTCCTGCTTTATATATTGACATTATATAATTATTTTTTCTTTCCTCTAGCATATTACTTTCAATAATTGTTCCTGGAGTTACAACTCTTATAACTCCTCTTTTTACTATGCCTTTAGTCTTTTTAGGGTCTTCTAACTGTTCACATATAGCAACTTTGTAGCCTTTTGCAATCAATCTTGATATATATATTTCGGCAGCATGATAAGGTATCCCACACATAGGAGCCCTTTCTTCTTTTCCACAATCTTTCCCTGTTAGTGTAAGCTCTAATTCTCTTGATGCCAAAATTGCATCATCAAAAAACATTTCATAAAAATCGCCTAAACGATAAAATAAAATGCTATCTTTATATTTTTCTTTTGTTTCAAGATATTTTTGCATCATTGGTGAATATTCTTCTTTTGCCATTTTTTCCTCCTTTTGTTTGAAAGATAATCAGCATCTTTTTCAAACTTGTTTTCCTCTTAAATACCACATATGTTCTGAAACTATCTTTAGATTTATTATCTCATTAATTAAATCATCTTTTCCTTCGAATATAACAACTTTGTTGCTGTCAGTTCTACCTGTTAACATATTTTCATTGTTTTTACTTTTTCCTTCTACTAATACTTTTTGAATAGTATTTATATATTTTTGATTGTTTTCAGCTATTTGACTTTCTACTAATTCTTTTAACCTATTGAAACGTTTATGTTTTATTTCATCTGGAATTTGTTTTTCCATTTTATCTCCTGGTGTTCCTATTCTTCTTGAATAAATAAACATATATACTTGTTCAAAATGTACTTTTTTCACTACATCTAATGTATCTTCAAAATCCTCTTCTGTTTCACCAGGGAAACCTACTATAATGTCTGTTGATAGTGTTAAATTTGGTATTCTTGTTTTCATTTTTTCTACCAAATTCAAATATTGTTGTTTTGTATATTTTCTATTCATTACTCTTAATACTTCTGTACTTCCTGATTGAAGTGGCAAATGTATTAATTTACATACTTTATCACATTTTGCAATTTGCTCTATTACATCATCTGTAAAATCTTTTGGATGTGGAGATACAAAACGAATTCTTTCTATTCCATCCACTTTATTTATCGCATGCAACAATGTTGCAAAAGAATTTATACCTTCATATTCTTCAAATTGTATGTTGTTTTCTCTTTCAACTCTCAAATATGAATTAACATTTTGCCCAAGTAAAGTTATTTCTTTGTATCCTTGTTTTGCAAGCTCTTTTATTTCCTCCATTATGTCTTTTGGCATTCTACTTCTTTCACGTCCACGTACATATGGAACTATGCAATAACTACAAAAATTATTGCAACCATTCATTATAGTAACAGATGCTTTTACACTACTATCTCTTTTTATTGGCAATCCCTCATACACTTTTCCTTCTATATCTAAAATGTCTGTTAATTTATTTTTTTCTTCTATTACTCTATATAAATCTTCAGGAAATTTATGTAATGTATGTGTTCCAAATAACATATCAACAAATGGATAACTTTCTTTTATTTTTCTAGTTATATGCTTCTCTTGCATCATACATCCACCAATTGCAACAATTGTTCCTCTTTTTTCTTTTAAATGCTTTAATTCTCCTAGCTTCCCAAAAAGCCTATCCTCCGCATTTTCTCTAACGCAACATGTGTTGATAACTGCTAGGTCAACTTCTTCTGGATTTGTAGCTTTTACATATCCCATTTGCTCTATCATTCCACATAGTTTTTCTGAATCATTTTCGTTTTGTTGACATCCCATTGTTAATATGCTATATGTTAGCTTTTTATCTTTATTTAATTCTTTTACTTTTTCTATATATTGTTTTTGTTGTTCTATTTCTTTTGATATTTTCAATTTATAACATTTCCTTATAATAAATTTAGGTTTTTTAAGGTTTTACCTATAAACCTCTGCTTACTTTATTTTTAATAACAAATTCAGGTTTTTATTAAGCTTTTTCCTATAATTTTTTATTATTCTTATCTTTAATAGCAAATTTAATTTTATTAAGCTTTTTTCTATAAACTTTTATTTTCTTTATACTTAGCTATTTTATTACATTTTTCAACATTTTGCAAGGTTTATTTTTTATTGTAAAATATAATAATGTTTGTATATAAAATTTTTTAAATTTAATTTTAATTTATACTTTTATCTTTTCAATTTTAATGTTATAATTTAGTTAGATTTACAAAGGAGAAAAATAATGAAATTTTTTAAAAATTTATTACATTCAAAAATACCAAAGAGTCCTATAAAAGATCCATTTGCACATTTAGTTTGTCAAAGAGCTAAACTTGAAGGTGTTAAATTAGATAATAATTTTGAATATTTAGAAGAGTTATCTGCAAAAAATCTTTTAAGGTTAAATAAAAAATTTAAATACAGTGAAGATTTAATAAAATTGTGGGCTATGTTAGATATGCGTAAATATTTAGAATGTTTTTTTGAATTAACTGTCAATCCTTATGTTGAAAACATTCCTGCTAAAGATTTAGATCATTACTTAAGTTTACCCGCAAAATATCACACTATTTTAGATATTAAATTAATAGATAAATTTAAAATTCAAGACACAACTTTTAAAAAAACATACTTTGTTACTTATGAGATAAAGGATGAACTTTATAATGTGTATTGTCCTTATGTTGAAGTATTTACTAAAAATGAAGATGGATCCTTTTCATTACTGGGTTATGGATATGATACTAATTATAATGATACTGTAGAATTATTTATTAAAAACTTTAATTATGCAGTTCTCCTTTCTGCTGATGGCTATATAAAATTACCATTAAAAAATACTAAAATAAAATTACATGTTTATGATATATTGACTTCACTTAAAGTTAAGAGTTTATTTAATAATTTAACTTCAGAAGATATTGAAATAAATTGATATAAATTTGCCACCTTTTAAGATGGCAAATTTATTGCTTAGATAATTTTTAATCATATCCGCACAGTGGGTGGCTGTTGTTTCACTTTACAAAGCTAAACCATAATTAAAATCCCAAATTATTAAATTTTTATTTAATAACTTGGGATTTATTGTTTTATGCAAGTCCGTATTTTTTCTTAAATCTATCAGCTCTACCACCAACTGTTTCTTGTCTTAAGTTTCCTGTCCAATATGGGTGGCATTTTGAACATACGTCTACTTTCATATCTTTTTTTGTTGATCCAACTTTTAAAACATTTCCACATGCACATGTTATTGTTGTATCATTATATTCTGGTTGTATATCTTTTTTCATTTAAGTTCACCTCTTTCTCCATTTACATAATTTGACTGTCATTTATCATAACATATTTTACAAATTTATTCAAGTACTTATTTATTTTTTTCTTCTTGGTATACATATTTGGCAGATGTCAACATTTCTTTATCCAAAGACATTTTATTTATAAGCTTGCCCATAACATTAAAGACACATGCTATTATTAAAATTAATAAACCTATCTTTTTCCAATGTTTTGCTAACATTCACAATTCTCCTTTTACTTAAACTATATATAATTATACTTTTTTTTATCATAAAAGTCAAGTGATTATTTTCTTTATTTTAGGTAATAATATTTTTAAGCAATATTTATATTTTTTGAAAGGACTAAATTTTAAAATGAAGAAAAATAAAAATAAATCTATTTTATGGGCCACAATTTTAATTATTGGATTTATAGCATTTGGATTTTTTATTTGGAATACATATAATAAACCGTATTCTTCAGATAATTATAACGCAGAAAGAACTTCATATGAAAACAGCTCCGAAAATAGCACTAACTCACCTAGTACAGATGATTCAACTCCATCTCCTTCTCCTTCTCCAGTTATAACAGAAGAACCTTTAAGTTCTTTTGGAACAAAAATTTATAACAAAGATTCTGCAAGGCAAAACAATATTAATATTACGTGTCAAGCATTAAATGAGACAATTGTTACAAATGGCAATACCTTTTCATTTTGCAATACTATAGGTCCTGCAACTTCTGATAAAGGTTATCAAAAAGCTGATATTTTTGATAGGAATGGAAATAAGAAAAAAGGTCTTGGTGGTGGTAATTGTCAAATCAGTTCTACTTTATATAATGCTGTACTTGTAGTGCCAAATTTAGTTGTTACTGAAAGACATCAACATAGTAATAAAGTTCCATATATTCAAAGTGGAAAAGATGCTGCTGTGGCTTATGGCAGTTATGATTTTAAATTTGTCAATCAGACTGGAAATGATATAAAAATATTAGCTTCTAGTGATGGAAATTCTGTAAATATTGAAATTAATAAATTAGTTCAGTCATAAGGACAAAATTTTAGGGTAGTACTAAATTAAAAAGTACTACCCTTTTTTTGACATCCCTATATTAAGTTTGTCAAATTATATGTATTAATCACTAATCTGCAATATTTAGATTATTAAAACCAGTTAAATTTATACTTTTCCCTGCTACATCAGAATAGTTGATTTGCACTTTATCACCTTCTCTTGTAACAGGTAACTCCTCTGATATCAAATAAGACGCAATGTATAGGCTTGACATATTATTATCTAGAATCAGATAATAATATGTGTTACCATTCTCTATATTATTACTTATTCTTGTGACAGTTCCTACTTTTTCATTGTCGCTTAACTCACTAGAAAAATCTACTTTTCTTCCACTAGCATTTACAGAATTAATATAATCTTTTTTTGTTTCTAAAATAGTATCTCCTACTTCAACAATACTATAATCCTCAATGTTAATCATAGCATATTGTTTTACTAATCCTGCATCATCCTTCAATGTACAGAAATATGTAGGTATTCCTGATATGTTGAGTGGAATGGGAGTTGTGGCAGAAAAATGCATATTTTGCACTTTTCCTTCTGCACTTGACATTGCTGAAGTTTCAGTTGCACCGACCATGCGATACATCTTCGCTTCTTTTGTCCTTGTGTTTATCAGAGCAAAGCCCACGGTTCCATTATCAGCTCCAACGGATGATAATCCTGTATAATAATAGCAATTACCATCATTATAAACAGTTGTTATGTGTTCCGTTACTGAGAGTTCATCTTTATTAGAAAGGTTCATGGGTCCATGAACAAATTTCCCATAATTTTCTAATTGATTTCTTATGAACTCTTCCGGCTGAATAATGTCTATCCATTCCGGTGCATCCTCTATGCTATATTCTTTGCACTCTCCATTTTTAGGATTACAAACAATTACTCCAGTTGCTTCTGGGGTAGACCAAAGTATTGTATTTTCATATGTTGTTATAACCCAAAATGGATTGCCATTATCATCCAATTCAAAGGAAAATTCTGTTAATCCTTGGGTAAGAAAACCACTAAGCCTAATGTGTCTTCTTAAATCATCCATAAAAAAGGCACTGTCTAAAAACTTTATTTTTTCATCAACCAGTTCTACATCATTAGGGTTTGTAGCACTAACTTTTATAAAACCAGGAGTTCCTTCTTGATTGTTTAACCATTTAAAGAAACCTCTATGTTCCAATGGTGCTACATACATTAGCTCGCCGTTAACAGCTTGCTTGTTGGTGTATTGACCAACTTCAGCTTGAGAACCCAATGCTAATTGTTCTCCTAATTTTTTGTCTCCTATAACATCAGCTAATGCTATATCCACAATTGGAATTTGAGTATTGTCAATTTCTACAATATCTTCAGTGAAAGATTTTTGTTCTATATTTCCAATTTGATTATACATTTTATTTGAGTTAAACCAACTGGAACTTATAAATCCTCCTAGCATGACTGTTATAAAAAACAATAACATTAATATTATAAAGCTATCTGTGTTAAAATTTTCAAAATCTTCAATAGATCGTTTTACCTTTATTATAAATATTATAACAACACTTATACCTATTATCGCATATAGTGAAGACCATAGTGGCGACCGTGTAGGAATTAATGATAAAAGTAATATTATAATGTCTTCTAAAAGTATCTCTCCAACCCATTTCCACACTTCTATATGTATACCTTCTTTTATATATGTCCACCACATCTCAACTATTAGTACCAATAGTAATAGTCCTGTGATTATATATACATAACCAGATATGAATCCCAAACTCAAAGGTGGCAAAAAAGCTAGATAAATTATTATATACAATGCCATTATTCCTACAGTATTTGATATTGCTCTAATCAATTTCAATGTACCTCCATATTGTACTAAATCTCATATTGATTAACACATATAATAAATATAAAATTACTGTTTTCTATTATATCAATATTTTTTAGTGAAGTCAAGTTATGTAACCTTAGCAACGTTCAAAGGAGCCTCAACATATAAAAATATGCTTTAGCTCCTTTTACAAATTAAATTTTATTTTCAAACTTATTCAGCATTATTATCTGTATCAGTCGTTTGTGTAAATGGATCTATTGTAAAGTCATTTGTATCACTTCTTATTTGTCTGAAATATTTTCTCTTAACTTCTGTACTTCTAGTAGCTTTTTTGTCTCCTGCATCTGCATCTTGTTTCAATGCTGCTAAATACTCATCGTAGAATTCTTTTCCGTCTACATAAAGACCTTTTTCGTTTACGTATTTTTTAAGTCTATCATATCTATTTTTCTTATATTTTTGGTATGTCATTTCTTCATCACCTGTTATATATCTTAGTGCTGTTAAGTCTGTAGTTGTTGTATTTCTGTTACCATTTTCTTTTTCTGAGATATAGTAAGCAGAGTAGTAAGCAACCATACCATCTATATATCCTCGTTCTCCTGCCATTTGCCAAGCTAAGTATTTAAAGTTTGCAGCATCTGGACGTCCATTATCCGCATGTGGCTGATACCAATGAAGATTGAATATTGAATCTGTATCAGCACCATTCATTTGCTCTCTATAAGTACTACATCCTGGTTTAAGCATTATTTGGTTAGTCCATAAGTCATCAACACTTTCTAGGTTCATTGTGCTAAAATCATTTTCTGTTAATGGTGTATAACCAACTACTACATCGCCTGCTCCTTGTTCTTTTTCCTTTGGATAAGATACTTTAACTGATGGTAGACTTGCTTTTTGTTGATTGCTTAATGATAAGAATGCAGTTCCCGCAATGTAGTCCAAAAAGTCATTTACATCAAAATAATTTTTATAGAAATTCTTTATCTTGTCGTCGGTGTCTACTGTTGAACGGTGTAAGTTTTGTGATACATTTTCTTTTATTAATGGTTCTTCATCAAGAACATTTGGGCTAACCCATCCATCTCTATAATATTGTTGAATGAATCCTGCCGCATAGTCTTCTCCATCGCCTCTACGTCCATAACCTTTCATGAATATCTTACTATCTTGGTTATGCAATGTTTCATGTGAAGAAACTCTAAATTCATTTAGCATTGTTCCATTTGCCCACATTACTACATCACCTGTTGCATAAGCTAATCCAGCTGTTCCCGGCCATCTATCAACTGCTTCTGCAAAATATTTATGGTATCTATCTTCTGTTGAATATTTATTGTTATAAACTGTTTCTGTTCCTCTGCCTGTATATGTTTTTCTGTAATCATACGTACAGTCGCAATAACTATTCATATTACCTATTCCCCAAATATTATAAGCAAATTCATAGAAATATTTAACTTGGTCTGCAAATTTTTCTATTCTGGCATGTAAGTTTGCCTGTGCTTCTGGAGTTGTTGGGTCTGGCCAATAGCAATATAGTGAACCGAAAAATACTTGTGTTGGTGCACTTATTAAGAACATTGAATTCTCAGGAACTGTTAAAGCTACTAATATACTATTTTGTACTTTACCATCTATCTTAGCATGGTCTACCATTGAATAGTATACATCTTTACAATCTATAGTAACAGTTTTATAAATTCCTCCATGGAACTCATCTTTAAACCAATCATCATTGTCAGTATAGCTTGTAAATCCTTTTATTAGATAGTCTAAGAAGTATCCCAAGTTGTCAAGTTTTGTATAAGTCCTTATGTAGTTATTATAGAAGTTTCCTGTTGCATTTGTATTAACATTTGAATCTGATAATAGAAGTTTATCAGTTAAGTTTTCTAATGTCATTCTTGGGCTAAACAATTCTTTTCCATGGAACATAACTATATCTGATAAGTCCATTCCTTCCATATTGTGACCATACCAATAAGTAAAGTAATTGTATGCATATAATAGACGTTTTAATTTTTGTATATTTGCACCTGTAAGTTCTTGTCTTATTTTTGCATCCATTAAATCACTTTCAGTGTTTGGTGTATATCCCATGTTGATTAATGTTTTTACTACAAAATCTTCAATATTATGCTGAGTTTCTTTTTCAAAGTGCTCTCTGTATAGTCTGCTTTCATCAGTTACTGTAAGTGCATTTATATCTGCATATTTGATTTGTGATACTGCTTCTTCGATTTCTTTTATTATATCTGCATTTAAATCTATTACATAATTATTATAGTTATAACCAATCTTAAACTCTGATATCATATATGATGCTACATTTCCATAATAATCATCAAAGTCTACATGGTATCTCGCTTTTGTACCATCTTCAAACATAACTCTAATTGAATCTATGCTGTTGTAATCTTCTGTAGTTAAGTATGAAACCATTTTACCCTCTTTGTTAAATGCAAGAATGTTCTTTATTAATTTTTTGCTTAGGTCATTATCATCTGGTATTTTGTTTCCATCATATATTAATTCTTTTGCATCATAGAAAGGCATTAACTTATACATATTGTGGTATGTAATTTCTTTATCCTCTTTGTATTCCTTTAGCTTAGATACTCTATTGAAGTCTGGTATATAAACTTCTGGATTTTTTGGTTTACTTCCTTCATCTGTATATGAAATGCTTTCATTTTTCAATGTAGGTAATTTATCAGCTGAAGTATCTTCTGGTATATTCCAAATATCTTCTGAAAATCCTAATGTGCTAATAAAGAATTCTCTATTTACATTTTCCTTTTTGATAGTTCTTACTCCACCAACTCCATCTTCATTTTTCTTTGCTGTAGATTCTTCTAATTGGTAGTTGTTCTCAGAGTCACTTCCTGGTGCTTTATTATTAGGGTAATATATTGTTCTAGCATTTCCAGCTTTTAGTAAAGATATGTTATTCTTTAATACTGCTCCATTTGGATCATATATAACACAACCATTTTTACCTGTGTCTTCTGGCCAACTAGGTGTGAATGCCAAATCAATTATATTATTAGATATTTCAGATTTACTATCAGATTTTCCTATGAAGCCACCATTTATGTGCCATCCACCGTTTATTGCTCCAGTTATGTAACAGTTTTTAACTTTCGATGATAAAACTTCAAATATAAATCCTGAATCACTCTGACCATATCCACCTATACTTCCTATTATATCTGAAACACTACAATTTTCAACAAGTGAATTATTAGATACTTTAGTTGCAATTACTGAACTACCATCTCCAGGATTAAATGTTGGTCTAACTATTCGAACCCCTCTAATTGTGGTACTTTCTGCTGTGTTTGTAAAAATTGTACCTTTAGATAATAGTTCTGGTTCTTCAATTACTAAGTTTTCAATTGTTGCTCCTTTTAATGTGCTAAATAATGATTTCTTCAAATTGTATATTCTATGTCCATTACCTTTTAAAGTTCCTTTAAATTCAGAATTTACAATTGTTTTTATATTGCTATCATTATTATCGCTATAATTACTTAAGTCATAGTCATGAGTTAATTGAATTTCTTCACCTTGTTGTGCTGCTTTCATTTTTTCTACTAACATTTTAAATGATTCTGAATATTGATATTCTTTTTCTTTATGCTCTCCTGGAACTTCATCTAATGTAACTTCTAATGGTTTTAACTCTGTACCTCCATTAAATGCCATAGCATCTGTGTATTGTAGTAATAATATTAGGTGAGAGCCATCTTCAGATGCTTGACAGCTTAGTACGTTACTATAGAATTGAGTCATATCTTTCATTATTACTTTAACCATACAGTTTTCAGGGTTTGATAAAGCTTCTTGCGTGATAGTATCTATTTTTTGTGCTACATTTCCTATTCCATGGGTATATAATTCTATATCCATTATATCTTTCATTTCAATGTACCTTGAATTAACTGTAATAATTTCATAATGTATTCTTTCATTAGCCTTTGTGTTATCAACAGTTTTTTCTTTGTCTCTATGATATATAGAGTTGATTTCTACAAAGTATTTTCCTGCATCTGTTCTGTCAAATTCAATTGAATTATCTCCAATTTTTAATCCATCGAAATTATTTGGTGTAATCTCTTCACTATTTTCATCTAGAATTTTCATTGTCAAGCTATCGTTTGCTTGGTCATCATCTTTGATTTTCACTCTTAAGTTAACCTTGTTATTATGGTCATCAATTGTATATGTAAAGTCTTCTACTGTTACAGGGTCTTTTAATACTTCGTATTCTTTAAATTTACCTGTTTCATCTGTTAACTCAACTTCATTTCCACTATTTAATAAGACTTTATTAAATGTGAATGTGTGTAATCCTGCAGTATCTTCTGCTTTTAATTTAACTGTGTATATATCTTCTGCTTTTTCAGCGGTGTAGTCTGTACCATTTATATTAACCTTTTCAGGATAAATATCTGACCACCTTGTTGAACATTTATATGTTAGTTTTAAATCTTCACCTTTTTCAAAGTAATTAGTTTCTTCACCTTTTGAATTGTAAAGCTTCATATCGTCAAATTTTATATCATATTTTCCTGTGTATATAAATTGCTTTTTAAATATTGTTTCATCTGTATAATTGTTGTCGTCACCTTGAACTTCTAATTTATCTGAATCTAAGTCATATTTACCTTTTATTTCAAAATCTAATATTTCATCTGCGTGTTCAATGTCAGCCTCAATTTCATTATCTTCATCTAATCTTACAGAAAACTTCTTTCCATCTACTAATGCATAAATATCATCATCGGTTGATATAACATTATCTGGGTCATCAAGTCGGAATTTAAATTTAACTTTATTTTGACCTAATTCATTTTCAGTCGTGAAGTTTGTAACTTGTGGTTTATCTTTTAGTACATCTATTTTGTCAGTTCTTTCAAAATCCACTTCTTTTCCATTTGAGTAGATAACTTTTGATACTACAATATCTTCAACTCCGTCATTGTCTTGTGCTGTGTAGTATATTCTATATTTATCATTTCCATATTTTTGTTGATTTTCATCTAAGTCTTCACTATCCAATGTTTCTACATCATATTCTTTATTATTTATTACCATTTTTGAAATGCTAACTGCACTATCTATGTTTGAATGGTCTTCTGCATCTATTCTTACAACTTCTGTACTACTTATGTTGTATATAATTCCAAATGTCTCTCCTTTTGTTGGATATTTATTATATGTCGCTCCTAAAATAGATGTTGTTATACTTGATTGGTGAGTTTGATCATATCCAGTCCAGTCAATAGTGTAATCAGACCATCCTGGCATTCCGTATACTTTAGCAGTCACTATTAAGCGATACGTCGATGTAGGTGGATCAGGTATATCAAATGTAACATTTTTCTGCTCAGGGCTTATTTCCTGTCTTCCAATCTCTGCATTGCTTGAATCTTGTAAAATAAATGTAAGATTTGATGCTAACTCCTTAGCAGGATCTACTATATTATAAGTAAACGTTACTGTTCCTTCCTGAGTATCCTCTGAGAAGCCTACTAGGTTGAATGTTGGATCAACTGGTTCAAGCATAACGACAGCAATTTCATCTACATCGTAAGCATATCCGTTTTCAAGTATTAGTGTTTCATAATGAAATTTAGTTTGACCACCTTGAGGTATATATTTTAGTCGATATTGTGTTCTTTCATCATCGTCATTTTCATCAACATGGATGCTAACAGGATATTCTTTTCCATCAATAATTACTTTTTTTACTATGTCGTCTGTTCCTGTAGAGCAATAGAATTCTACATTAGTTTCAACTCCAAGTGGCATTGGATAATATTTAATCTTATCTTCAAAACTAAAATTATATTGTTTAACTCCAGTTAATTTAACAACATCTTCAAATATTTGCGTTGTTTTAATATATTCTGATTCTTCACTATCTTCTTCATCAGTTGCTATTGTTTTTGCTTCGTTTTTATTTCCAATAAACATACTTAATAATCTTTGAAGTATATTTTCTTCTGGAGCATCTGGTCTCAAATCATAAGTTGCTGTTGCACTTATTTTATATTTCTTTTGTTCCGTCATTCCTAAAGCATCTAATTTCATTTCATATTCTGTATATCCATCTTTCTTTGTACCATCTTTCACATCTCCTGAACCAATATCATTTTCACCACTTTCATCTTTTACAACTAAGTGAGGATATTGTGTTTTTGATAATGCTCCATCTGCATCATTTATTCTAAACGTTGCTTTTCCATGTTCTTCATCTATTGCAAAACGTACCAATGTTGGTGCATCTCTTAATACTTTTATAGGAACTTGTTCAACACCGTCGTTGTACTGTAATCTCGTTTTTCCATCACTTCCATTAATCAAATTGCTACCTATTTGTACTGCTGTTACTTTTTGTGGATACACTCCTGCCCCATTTGGAGCTGTTAATTTAACTTTGTAAGTATCTGGAATTACCTTTTTATCTTTGTCCAGTGCTTTTTCAACACTATAGCCATTATTATCTATGTAAATTTTCTTAACTTCACCATCAATATTTGTATAAATATTATATGTTAATTCAACCTCTTCAGCTTTTTCTACATATTCCTTATCTATGGTATTACTGTTGATTATAACTTCTGGTGTTGCATTTGTGCTCTTTTCAAATAATTTTTCTTCTTCTAATGTTCCATTTCCTATATCCCATACTGCTACTAACTCAATAGAATATATGTTAAATTTTAATTTCTTTATTGATAAAGTATTTGAATTTTCTTCTCCTATGTCAAAGTCTGTTACTTCAACTGTTTGAGCAATTGTTCCAGCACTTCTTCTCATATTTATTTTTAAGCTTTTTACAGCTTTATCTGGGTCTGTTAATGTGTAATCAATTTTTGCATTGTCATATTCCTCGTAAATATCAGATGTAGGTGTTGCAGTTGGAGTTATATTTTTATATACATATGTCAATGGACGTTCAATTGGAAATTCTTTGTCTCCAATTTTTGCTACTTGAACTTGAAGTATGTGTTGACCTTTTTCTTTAGGATCTAATTCTAAACTATATACTCCTGTTTTTAAATCTTTCGTAACTGTATAAGTTTCTCCATCTATTACAATACCATCAACATCTTGTTCTGACATTTCGGAATTTTCAAATGTTATTTTTACTTTTCCACCTTCTGGAACTCTTTCAGTTATTTTAAGATTTCTAACTTTAAATCTAGCTCCTTGTTTTATCGTTATATCATCAGTTTTAAATACTTCATCCTTATAATTTTCACTGTCATCACTTAAGTTATGCTTGTTTTCAATCTTTAACGTATATGTGATTCCCGGCTCTAACTTACTAAATGTATAGTTATTAGGACCGACATGTATGTTATGTGATTCTATTAATTTATTATCGTCTTTTCTGGTTAATGTTATTTTACTGTTGCTGTCTAATGTATTATCCGAATCAGTTATATTGAATGAAACAGTTAGATTATCTCCATTATTTACTGCACTATATTCTCCTATTGTTGGTGCATCTTTTAGAACTGTTATACCTAAAGGTTCATTAGGTTCTATTGTAATATTATTTTTTGAAATAGTCTTATTTCCTGTTAAGATGACATCTCCTATCTCAAATTTCTGTTGTCCAGCTTTCTTTCCTACTACTAAATCTATATAATATTCATTTTCTATACCTTCCACTTGGTGGATTTCATGAGGTACTGCTGAAGTGCTATCAGCACTATCATCACTAATATCTTTTATATATAATTTTTCTGGTTTAAGTTGTGTTTTGTTTGTACTGTTGAATTTTAATCTTATCTGTTGAGTTTTGTTCGCATATCTTAATGGTGCATCAGTTTCTTTATCAACAATTTTTAAGTTGTTCAATTCTAACCCTAAATCTGATGTTAACATGAATTGGTGAACTGCTGTTTTTGATGATGTGTTTCTATCTTCAGTCTCTGTTATCTGGTCAGTATCCAAATCATAGTCAATTTGTACATTTAGGTTATGCATTATATCCTTTTGGTCTACTTTAACTGAGAAACTATGTGTACTAGTACCTTTTGCTTCAAGATTTTGTACATGTTCAAGTGTTTCAGCTTTTCCACCAGTCATCGCTTTGTCATCATCTGTTACATGTATATTAAACATAACTACGTCTTGCTCTAAATAGTCTACTGAATTTATTTCAAAGGTAGGTTCATCTTTTAATACATCTATTGTAGTTACATAAGAAGGCTCTAATGTTACATCTAAATTATCCTCATAACAAATTTTGTCTACTTCTATACTTTGTATTCCAGCTGTTTCATTTACTTTATATCCCATGATTTTATACTTGCCTGGTTCTTCAGTTGCCTCTAACTTATATTCTTGGTCATTATCCATAAGTAGTTTTATTGGAGCTTTGTTTATATTTGATGGTATAGTATATGTAATGTCTATTGTGGTTCCTTTATTAGGATAAATATTTGATGGAATACCTTCTATAATCTTAGAATCTGGTGTTATTTCAATTTCTTCAGTTGTTTTTGCAAGCTCTTCATCTGTATGGGTCTCCCCATCTGCTAAGTCAAATTCTCCTTTAATTACTATATTATATTTTCCTGGTTCTGTAATATCAAATGTATGGTCTCTTTCATTTAAGTAATTATTAACTATGTAGTCAGTAGCTACAGTACCGTCTTTTCTTTGTAACTCTATTTTTAAATTTTTCAATGTACTATCTTCATCAGTAACATTATATGTTACTTTTATATGTTGATTGTCCGTTACTTCTATTTGAACATCATTTACTTCAGGTTTTGTTCTAAATATTGTAGTTTCAATAGGTTCATCAAGATCTGGTTTTATCTCATTATCCATTGTTACACCAATTAACTTAATAGATGTTCTTTTCTTCTCGTTCATAATGTCTTGGGCTATTGGATAATAGAATGTATAACTATCTGTTGCTTCATCGTATGTTGCACTAGTTTCCACTTCCATATTTTCTATTTTTACAGTTGATATTTTATGGTTTATAGCAGATGTTGTTGCCTTAAATTGAAGTTTAGCATTACTTAAAGTTTTATCAATATTTAAAACAGTCAAGTCAGAAACTTTTACATCATAATCTGTAATTATTTCAACATCATTTGCTGTTCCCATAATGGTTTGTGTATAATGATCACTATTTTCAACTTGTTCACTGTCTAAGTCTTGGTCTATTTTTAATTCAACCTTATATTTTTTGTTTTCATCTAATTTAAGTTCATATCTTTGCGCTTCTAATTCTTTGTTTACATCCATTGTAACAATGTGTTCAGTACCATCTTCTGTATTTTCTGTTGCTTGTATTACACCTTTTACAAAACTTCCATCTGGGTCATTTAAGTCAAATGTTGTAACTGCTTTACCTGATGTTGTATCTACCTTAAAGTTTTCTACTGTTAATTGGTCTTTTAAAACATCTACTGTTCCTTTTATACCTTTTTCATTTATAACCTCTAAATTGTTTAATGTTACATTTTCGATTTTAATTTCTTGTAGTCCTGCTGTTCCATATCCGCTTAGAGCTTCTTTTGTTGTATAAGTCTTTTTATCTGCAGATCTTTCTAGTTCATAATTTTGACCATTTATGGTTGCATATTCTGGATAATATGAATTTTCTTTTCCTCCTTCAATTGAACCTGTGTATGTTTTTGCATTAAATGATACTTTAAATTCTTCATTTTTGCCTAAATATCTTGATGGTTCATTTGTATTAGTAGATATCGATTGTATATTAGTTATTTCTAATGATGAAGGTTCCAATAATGCTGCTCCAATCCTTATTAAAAGATCGTTTTCTTTCTCATTCTCATCCTTGTCACCTAATTCACTGTTCAAAGCGTCTGTATCTAGGTCATAAGATGCATATATTTCTACCATACGTACTCTGCCATCAGTTTCTATATTCTTAAATGTAACTTCTTGTTGTGTGCCAATTTCTGTTATTGGAACTTCTTTTCTGCCCTGGTCATCTTGATAATCTGCATAGCGTATATATGCTTTAATCTGATTTTTAGTGTCTTTCAAAATTGTATTTTCATCATCCATTAATTTGAACTTGAAGGTTATTGATCGGTCATCATAATTATCATCTATTTCGAAATTTCCTTTAGTAAATGGAACATATGGTTTAGATTTCAATACTTCTATTTTGGTTGAGATTTTTTCAATAGTAATCTCATCATCTTCATACTTAACTTTGTTTACTTCTAATTCTTTAACACCTGCCTCTTTTGGTGAAACATATGTTATTTGGTACTTGTCATCTCCTATAGAATCTGCCGGATATTCTTGTTCTCCTATAAATATACCTGTAATTGGCATTTCAGTATTGTCTGTTGCTTTAAATGTTATAGTTACTGGTTTTCCTTTTTCAGGATAATGTGTATCAATACTATCAAATGCTAAAGAGGCAGTTATTTTTAATTGGAAGTTTTGTTTAAATATTTGTGATAAATCATAAAGGTTTTGTTTATCCTGCTCACTTCCACCTCTGTTATATGTTCCTGATAATTTTAATTCATATACTGTTTCTTCATTAAATTCTGAACCAGATAAGTCAATAGTATTTGTGCCCCATTCTAATTTTTGTTCTTTTTTACTTTCATTGCCACTATATATCGAAACAGTTCCATTCAAGTCATCATTTTCCTTATCATTTCCATTGTTTCCGTCGTTTAATTCAAATGTAATCTGTTTTTTATTTGTATCTAAGTTATAATCTTTTACTTCTGGTTTATTCTTTAATACATAAATGCTTGCTACACTATTGTTTGCTTGATTTTCATCCAATGTAACAGTAGTATTTCCAAACTTTATAGCTTTAACTTTATATGTTTTTTCACCTTTTTCTTGAGGAGCTGTTAGTGTTGCTTTATATGTATTTCCTGCTTCTTCTACTAGAGTACATTCTTCATCTTCGCCCTCTATACTTATTGCTGTTGGTTTTTCAATTGTATTTGCTGTTATTTCATATTTAAGTGTTACCTTTTCTCCTTTTTCTTTGAATTTGTTTTCGTCTTCATTTACATATTTTATTTGTGCTTTTAATCCAATGTTGCAATTTTTTATCTCTCCTATCGGTTCTTGTATATGATTTTCTCCGTCAACACAATCAAAGTCTGCAACAAATTGGACATCATAATTTCCAACATTTTTTATATCTGGGAAAATTACTTCTTTTTGAGCTTTGTTTTCAATATTCACTATTGTACTTTCTTCAGTTCCTTGTTTATTTGCTATTGCTTTTATATTTTTTGCAATATCTGCTTCATCAGTTAGTGTATATGTTACATATAAACCATCATTTTTTGCTTCATATGAAATGTCTGTTACTTCTGGCTTTTGCTTATATATCTCAAATGAATTGTCTTCTTTTAATGCAATTGTAATATCTTTACTATAATCTAAAGTTATAGAAGTTATTGTTATTTGTTGATTTTCTCTTTCTTTAAGTTTTATAACAGCAGTATATGTATTTTCTGGCTCGTTAAGTTTTGTTACTGTTATTTCTTTGCTATCATCTTCTATTTGGTTACCTTCTACTGTTATTTTTCTAACATCTAAGTTTAGAGAGTTTGTGCTTGTGAATGTAATTGTTACGTCTTTGTTTTCAACTTTAACATCTTGTATCTCAATAGATGCATCACGTTCTGCTATTATATTTATTGTTTTTTTACTTAAGATTTCTGATAATTGATGTATATTTTGAGTAACATCCCCTATATCATCTCTATCATAAGTTCCTTCTAGTGTTACTTCATATATTCCTGTTGCTAAGTCTCTTAAATCGATTGTTGTCTCTGCTGTATCTAGTTCTTCTTGTATTGTAGTGTTAAGTGTTGCTTCTTTTTTGGTATCTTCTTCTCCTTGTTTTTTAATTATTACTTTTGCTCCATTTATGATTGCACCATCCGGATTTTTTAATCCAATTGTTAATGACGGTTCTTCTGCATATTCATCAAAGTCGAATTTTTCTATTGATGGTGTATCTTTTAATACATAATATTTAACATCTTCTGTAGAATTCTCAATCATACCTGTATGACCTTCATACATAACTGATGTTACATTAATTGATTGTTCTCCACAAGTTGCTCCTGCTGGAACTTCTGCAATGTAAGAACCATCATCTTGTTTTTCTAATGTGCAGTAAACACTTCCTACTGTTATTCCTGATGGAGTACTACCATTGTTTGAACTAAACTCATATTTTACTTTAACTTTTGAATTTTTCTCAACATAGTAATCTGATACAAGTTCAGCACTAGTTAAAGTTACTTTTGTATTAACTATTACTTTATCTGAACCTATTTCTTCATTCGTATGAGTTTCTCCGTCATATCTTTCATAATTTGCTAATATTTGTACTGTATATTCTCCTGCTTTAAATACATCAGCATTTGGAGATGCAAACTCAACTTCCTTTGTAGTTTTGTCTATCGTTTTTGTAGATAAAGCTTCTCCTGAAGGGTTAAGTAGTTTTGCTGTTAATCCTTCTGGAGTTGTAATCGTTTCATCATTATCTTTTATATTTATTGTAGCTTTTATTTGTTTTTGTTCTTGATCTGTAATCTCGGCACTTACTTCCGCTATTGGTACGGTTTTAAACACTATAACTTGCTCTTTCAAATCATTAAACTCTTTTAAGTTGTTTAATTTAGCTTGTTCTAATTTCAATTCTGTTCTTTCTTCATTGTCGTATGGAACTGTTACAATGTATTTAGTCATGTTACCATTTTTCTCGTTAGTTTTTTCAGCACTGTATATTGCTCCATTTATTGTAACTTCTTTTACATAGTAATCTTCATGTTCGTCATTATCTTCTGATGCATTTGAACTATAGAAACTTAGAGTAATTTTCTTCGCAGTTCTATCTATGCTTTCAACTTGTAGGTTACTCAATTGAAAATTATAATCTTCTATTAATTCAAAATTTTCTCCTGTTATTTTATTTATTCCTTGATTCGCTGCATCATCTTTGTCTTCATCTAAATCGTATTTTAACTCAAATGTTAGATTATATTTTGTAAATGATTTTATATTTTTTAGTATATGTGCATATGGATTTTCTCCTTTTTCTATTTCTATCTCCTGTGTTGAATTGTCTTTAGTGTTAGTTATTATAATCTTACCACCTATGAATGTATCTTCTTGGTCTTTTATATCATAGCTTAGAACTGCATTTTCTTCTGAATCATCTACTTTTATGTTTGATACTGTAGGCTTTTCAGATTTTATTACTTCTATATTTAAAGTATAACTAGCTTCAATTGATTCTCCATCTTCAAAGTTTATATTTGTAACATTCATTTCACGTTTTCCATGATTTTGTGGTGCTATGATTGTTACAGTATATTTTCCGTCTTCTGTTTTAGTTACTTCGCAAGTTTCTCCATCTATTACTAATGCCTTTATTGGTGATTTTGAATTTGTAGATATTGTAAATGTTGCTTCAAAACCTGAATTTTTATTTACATATCGTGGTGCATCTACTGCCGTAATTGTTGCACTTACTGGCACTTTTACCGTATCACTTGTTACTACTACATTATTTTGAAGTCCATTTCCATCTTCTGCATCAAAATCTGCTAAAAGTTTTACTGTATAATCACCTGATATATTGCTATCTATGTCGAATGCTACATCATGTGTAGTAGTTTCTATTTTTTGCGTTTGCAATTCATTTCCTTGACTATCACATAAAACTAATCTTAGATTCTTCGTTATCTCGTCTTTGTCTGTTATATCCAAAGTTACAGATATTTTATTTGATTCAAATTTTGGAATTATTGCTGCTATAACTTTTTTGAATATCACTACCTTTTTGTCTTCTAATTGAATTTTATGCAAACTATTTATAATTACTTCTTCAAGTTTTAATTCTTGTCTTTCTTCACTTTCATCATATGGAATTTCCATTGTATAAGTATCGCCATCTCTTTGTAAATCACTATCTTCATACATTGTTCCATTTATTCTTACGGCATTTATGTAATATTCATTACTATCTTCTACTGTTAAATTTGCTGTAAATTGTAGTTTTACTTTATGATTTGCTTTGTCAAAACTTACTACTTTATAATTTTTTAAATCAAGGTCATAGCTTGACAATAACCTAAATTGTTTATTAACTTCTATGCTATTTTGATGTTCTGAATCATTTTTCTTGGAATCTAAATCATAAGTAAGACTTATTTCTATATCGTATTGTTGAGATTTCTCGATTCCATTCAATTCAAAACTTAAGTTATTTAAGTCTTCAAAATCTATTTCTTGATTTGTTTGTTGAACCTTTATTTTTCCACTTACAAATGTACTTTCTGGATCATTCACACTAAATGTGAGAATTGTTTTATCTTCATTATTTTTGCCAACTCCTACATCATTTATTTGAGGTATAACATTTCTTAATACATCTACTGTAACAGATGTTTCAGCTACACTTACTGTTTCTTCTCCATCATAGATTAAACCAGTTAGTTTATACTCTTTATAGCCATAGCTATCTGGTGCTATTAGTGTTGCTTGATATTCGTTTCCTTTTATATGCGTTACGTCTACCTCTTCTCCATCTATTACTACTTTCTTCAATTCTTTTGTAGTATTTGCTGTTATTTCATAATTAATTTTTACTTCTGATTTTTTCTCTGCATATTCTTTTTCAGCATTTCCTGTTGCACTTGCTTGTATTTCAACTATAGTTTCTGTTGAAGCTATAACTCTACCTATTGTTTCTTCTCCATCTGCTGCGTCAAAATCCGCAAGAATTTCTACTTTGTATGTTCCTGCTACATAAGCTTCATCATTTTCAAGTGTAAATATCGCTTCACTATTTTCTAGAGGTTTTGTTCCTACTATTGTACCATTTTCGTCTGTTAATCTAACTTGTATATTTTCAGCTTTTATTTCTCCATCTTTTACAACAGCTTTAACTTTAATTTGTTTATTGTCATTTTCTACTCCTGCCGATACTTCTGCAGTTGGTTTATCTTTGAATACTACAATTTTATTTATGTTGTTAAAATCTCTACCAGCTTCAAATCCTTGTAAATTATCTAATATAACCTTTTGTAATTCTAATTCTTGTCTTGTAGAATCTTCATATGAAATTTCTACAGTATAGCTATTGTCTCCATTTGCGGTTACTTCATAATCTACTCCATTTATTTCCACTGTTTTAATTTTATATTTCTGTGATGAATTTGTACTATTAAATGTTACATATATTTTTTTACTTTGTGTGTCTATATGGTCTAATTTGTAATCTTTTAGCTCAAAATCATAATCATCTATCCATTCTATTTCTCCAGGTGATAACACTTCCGTTTTTTTATTATTAGTATCTTGCTTATCTGAGTCAAAATCATAAGTTATTTCTATTTCTACTTTATATTTCTTAAATTGCTCTATTTGTGTTAATTCAAAAGTCGTATTATCTATTGAAGTAAATTCTAACTCTTCTATAGGCTTTTCTCCATCAGCTATTAGTCTTACTTTTCCACTTACAAATGTATCTTCTTGGTCTGATATTTTAAATGATAATTTTGGATTAGTACCTTCACTTTTAGCATCAAAAGATAATGCACTTATTTGTGGTTTTATATTTTTTAATACTTCTATTTTTGTTGTATTGGTTGAACCAATTTGGTCATTTGCATAAACAAGTATTTGTGCATTATACTCAACTACTCCTGCTGTATCTGGTGCAGTAATTGTTGCTGTATATACTCCCTTTGAAACTTTGGTTAGTTTGTATGTATTACCATCTATTATTATTGCGTTTGGATCTTCGTCAGTATTTGATTTTATTGTGTAAGTAATTTGGAATTGTTCATTTTTCTCTACATAATATTTTGTTTCTGCTTTTTCTATTGAAGAATAAATCAAGCTTGGAACAATTTTTGAACCAATCACTTCATCTTCATGTCGTAAACCATCACCTATATCATAAGTAGCAACTATTTCTATTGTATAATTTCCAGCTTGTAATATATTACCTAATATGAACTCTATAGCTGTTTCATTTCCTTCTAAAAGCTTTTCTCTTACTACGTCACCACTTGGATCTCTTAATACTGCTTTTATATTTTTTATTGTTTTATCTACATCTGTTATTTGAAGTGTTGCCTTTATATTTCTTACACCCTCTTGTGTTGGTTCACGCACAATGTTCACATCTATTTCTGCTTTTGGTGCCTGCTTTATAGGTTCCTTTATATATTCATAGCTTAGTTTTACATTATTTACGGTTATTTCTTTACCATTTGCTAGAATTACTTTTTGTACTGTTATTGTATTCTGAGCCCCTTTAATTCCTTTGTCTAATTCTACTTGATAAATGTTTCCTACTTTTTCCACTGTATACGTTTTGCCTGAAACTACAACTTTTTCTACATCGTAATATGAATTATATGTATTTTCAAATGTTAATAATAATTTATCTTGTTCTCTAACTTGTTTTGGTAAATTCCAGTTTGTTCCTATAAATCCATAGTCTGCATTTACTTTTATTTTTTGTTCAAATGTTGTTGTACTACTATTTGTTGGTATATCCCCATAAAAATTTGAATCTAAGTCATAATTCACATCCACGGTTACTGTATACTCTTGGTCTTTTACTATATTAGGTAATGAGATTTTGTTGTTTTTATCGATTTTGCTTAATTCCTTTTCAAATATTACATTTCCTTTGTTGTCTTTTACTGTTACCTTTCCTCCTGTGTATGCGCCATCTGTATCCTTTATTGTAAAGCTTAATTCTGTTTTTTCATTATCATTGTTTACAGTAAATTCATCAACTTGTGGTATTTCTTTCAATACATCTAACCTTATTTCGTAATTAGCATTTAATATATTTCCATCTTCTAGTACAACACCTGTTACAATCAAGTTTTTAAGACCTGCTACATTTGGTGCTGGAAAAACTATACGATAGCTATTTTTTCCTCTTTTTTTCACAAGATATTGTTCACCGTTTATTACAACTTCTTTAATTTCTTGATATGGAGTAACTTCTATATCTAAATCTATGTATAATTCTTCTCCTTTTTTAGGTGTATGTTTAAATTCTGAACCAGCACTTTCTTTAATACTTGTTGTATAAGTTTCACCTGTGCTTGGTATAACTGAAGGTGTAACTGTTGGAGCTGCTGTTGGCGTTATGCTTGGTAATGTTGTAGGTGTAGTTGTTGGTTTCATCTCTGGTGATTGTCCTGAATTTTGGGCTTGCCCTCCACTCTGACTATCTCCCCAATTCTGAGAACTTGAACTTCCATTTCCTCCACTCGATTGTGAATTATTGTTTCCATTACCATTTGAATTATTATTATTTGTATTATATTTTATATTTCTTAATACTCTTCCAACATCTGCTGTTGAAATTTCACCGTCTAAATTAGTATCAAGTTGTGCATTATTTGTATCTGCATTTTGACTCTCTACTTTCTCATCTGGATTTTCTATTTCTAATAAATAATTTACTATTTTATCTGCATCCTCATAATCAGTACTTTCGTCATTATTCACATCTGTCTTTTCCGTTTTTAAAATACTAATTGTTAATATGACCATAGCTAATAAAGCAATTCCAGATATAATATAAATTGCTGTCTTTTTATTTTTATTTACTTTATTGTTTTTATTTATATATACCAAAAAAGCAGCCAACAAAATTATCATTACAATGGGTATTATTGCTAAATATTTTACTGGTTGTTTTTCAGCTTTTGCACTTATTTTTTCATTACTTGCATTTTTTATTTCATCAGGTGTTGAATTTGTTGTAACATCTCCAACTTGTACTTCAACACTATTTCCATCTATCGAAATATCATTTTCCCCGTCTGTTGACGTTACATTTCCAACAGAAATAGTAGTCTTTCCTTGTTTTGCTTCATCACGTACTTTTAATTTAACTTGAACAAGTTTTTTTCCACTTTCTCCTGATTTATTAATTAATGCAAATTTATTAGTTTTTGTATTATAATTAATATCAGACCAATTTTCTTGTTCCTCAAAATTCTCTCTTTCTATTGTTTCAAATACATCTTCATCATAGCTTAGCTTCGCAGTATATGCATATGCTGCTTGCTCTTCTTTGCTAAAATTAATAGAAACAGTGATTTCATCTCCTGATTCAACACTGCTCTTATCAATATTTAAATCTACTTTTTCTTTTGCAAATACATTCAGAGAGAATGTAATTATGAAAATAAAAATTATTGCTACTATTGTTTTTTTCATTTTCTACAATCCCCTTTTCAATTAATTTTAATTGATGTTATTCTATCAAAAAACCATATAAAAGTAAAGACATTTTCGACTTTTATTCTTGGAGAAATACCCTTTTTATGAGTTTTAGTAATATAGTAAATAAAAAATATAAATGAGGCACGATAATGGCAAAAAAAACCAGAATAAAACTGACTTTTTAAATATCCATATTTAAGGAATGTCATAGTTGAAATTGTACATACATATATTTTACTAAAGAAAATGTATAGGGGGAAAATATATGAAACAAAAGGTATTTAGTGCGTTTATAGTATTAACATTATTAACGTACATAGTATTTCCATGCTTTGCAAAAGATACAGAGGAAAACGTATATGTATGGGCTGAAGCTACAAATGAAAATACAATAAATCAAAACTCAACAAATCAAAATGTAGAAAGTGAAAATAACGTTATTACTACAAATGAAGTAACTGAAGATACAGCAACAGAGGTTGCAGATAATAATTTTTTGAATTTAGAATCTGGTTCTGCTGTATTAATCGAGCAAACAACTGGGCAAGTTTTGTATTCTCATAATGCACATGAACAACTAAGGCCTGCTTCTGTAACTAAAATCATGAGTATTCTATTAATAATGGAACAGATAAATAAAGGTGCCTTATCTTATGATGACTTAATCCCGTGTTCTGAAAATGCTTCTGCAATGGGTGGCTCTCAAATTTGGCTAGATACAACAGAAACACTTTCGGTTGATGAGATGTTAAAAGCAATATGTGTTGTTTCTGCAAATGATTGTGTTGTAGCGATGGCAGAATATATAGCAGGTTCACAAGAAGCTTTTGTACAAATGATGAATGACAAAGCAAAAGAACTTGGAATGAATGATACAACTTTTAAAAATTGTCATGGTATAGATGAAGATGGTCATGTTACTTCTAGTTATGATATTGCTTTAATGTCTAAAGAATTACTAAATAAATATCCTGAAATAACAAAATATACAACAATATGGATGGATAGCCTGAGAGATGGAAAATCAGAATTAGTAAATACAAATAAGTTAGTTAGAAATTATCAAGGAGCAACAGGTCTAAAAACAGGTTCAACATCTTTAGCATTATATAATTTATCAGCAAGTGCAACGCGAAATGGATTAAGTTTAATTGCAGTAATTATGAAGGCGCCTAGTACAAAAATAAGATTTGCTGAAGCTCAAAAATTATTAGACCATGGATTTAGTACTTATTCTTTCAAAGAATTCGGTAAAAAAGATGATGTTGTTACTAATGTTGTAGTTAACAAAGGATTAAAAACAGATGTAGATTTAAAATACGAAAATACTACAGGCGTTCTTTTACAAAAAGGTGAAGATAAAAACATTGAACAAGAAATACAATTAGAAGAAAATATTACTGCTCCTATCGTTGAAGGACAGAAACTTGGAGAAATACGATATGTTTTAGATGGTGAAACATTAGCTAGTTGCAATTTAGTTGCTAGCGAAGATATTGATAAAATTAATCTATTTACAATGTCTAAATCTATTTGCTACAATTGGGTTAATTTATTACGTTAGAAGGTTAAATATGGATATAACAAAAAAACTGCTTTAAGCAGTTTTTTAGTCATCTTCTATCCCTGTTTCATCATATTCGTATTCATATTCTATTCTTTCTCTAGGTTGTTCTTTCTCTTTCATTATTTTTTCTTTTTCTATTTTTTTGTCCATATCCTCATTTATTTTCTTTGATGTCTTTTCAATATGATTTATTATTTTTTTAGTTTCTTCCTTTTTATTTTGCACACACTTATTTATCATATTATTTGTTTTTTCTATTACTTCTGGAATATAATCCAATAATTTGTCTACTGCAGATGAATGTGATACTGACATTAATTTTGCACTATTTTGTTGTATTACTATAAATGCAACTGGATTTATTGATACTGCAGCTCCTGAACCTCCTCCAAATGGTAACCTATATTGTATAGCTTCTTCTTTATCCTTTTTTTGATATTCATTTACGGTTTCTCCTTTAAATTCACTTCCTCCTGCTGCAAATCCAAATGATACTTTTGATATTGGTATTATGATAATGTTGTTAGATGTTTCTATTGGCTCTCCTATTATTGTGTTTACATCTATCATATCCTGAATATTATTCATAGCTGTATTCATAAGACCTTCTATTGGATGGTCTGCCATATTCTTTCACCTTCCTTTGTTTTTTTATGATATACATTATATTTATAATATGTATCATTTTTACCTCAATTATACATTTTAGATAAATATTTATTTCACTGCCACTGTTTTCCAAATTATATATTGGCTTAATTTCATATCTACTTTGTTTTGATTCTACTATAGTATTTCTAAAGAAAAATGAAACTGCTGTTGCGATTATTGGTATTAAAAATGTTGTTGTAATTATATTACTTAATCCTACATTTATTTGTAAATTCAATTTTTTTACTTTTAATTTTAATTCTTTAGCTATTGTTAAAATATTTAATACAATTTCCTGTATTTTATTTTTACTAAATTTTTCTATAAATTCTGTTTGCATTTTATTCATTCTTGTTTTTAATTTTTTTCCTAATTTTACAAATCTTTTCTTCTTTCTTAATTTATTTATTTTTTTATTATCTATCTTTAATATTAGTATAGGTATTATATTAAAAATATATAATTTAAATTTTATCAATACATCATTATCTCTACTTATATTTTTCTTATCTATAAGTACTTCTCTTTGGGTTTTCCTTTTATACTTAAATTTTTCAATTTCAATATTGATTTTTGATGTTACTATTACTGTAGTTACTATAATCAATACTAATATAAAATAAAAAAGAAAAGCCATATAACCACTTCCTTTGGTTTTTTATAGCTTTTCCATTTTTTTACTTATTATTCAACTTTATCCAACTTTCTTTTTTTCAACTGTGATATCTCCGAACTGCTCTTCTTGGTTTGTTATTACTTTACTTCTTCTTGATAATTCTAATAATCCTATAAATGCTGTTACTACTTCTTGTTTATTACGTTTTTTTATTGAAAATAATTTATTGAATACAAATTTTTTTTGTTTAATTAATGCTTTAAATATTTCTTTTACTTTACTTGCTACTGTATATGTTTCTGTAATTGCTATTTTTTCTATATTTTTTGCATTTTGATTTATTTTACTGCTGTTTCTTTCTACTAAATCTGCATATATTTTTGATATTATCCCTTGTTCATATTGCTCTTCTATTTTTTGCTTTGGTAATTTTATACTTTCTTCTTGTTTAAAAATTCTATTTGAATATTTTATGAAATTTTCTCTAAATTGCTTGCTAATTTCTTTATACTTTTTATATTCTATAATTTGTTTTATTAGTTCTTCCTCTGTTAATTCTTCTTCGTCGTCTTCTCCTTGCTTAGGAATTAAATTCTTTGATTTTAAATAAAGTAGAGTTGATGCCATTACAAGGAATTCACTTGCTATTTCCAAATTCAACTCTTCCATTTGATTTAGGTAATCTATATACTGCTCTGTTATTTGGCTCAATTGTATGTCATATATATCCATTTTGTTCTTGTCTATTAAATGACATAATAAATCTAATGGACCTTCAAAGTTGTTTATTTTTATTGCATACTTTTTAGTTTGCAATGTCAAAATCCCTGGCATCTTTTTCCCTCCTTTTCATTATTAACAAATTATATTTATATATTATTTTCATTCACAACTTATATTTTGTACATTATTTTTCAAATGCACGTTTTATATTATCAGATTTATATCCTTTTTTATATAAAAAGTTTTTTATTTCTTGTGGCTCTTGCGTATGTATTTTTTTTTGTATTATATTATATGCTGATTTTGTCTCATACTCATTTAATTCTTCTATGTTTAAATCTATATAATTTTCTAGTTCATGTTTGTTTACTCCTTTTGCTAATAACTTATAAGTTATTTCTTTTATTGATAAGTTTTTTAATGTTTTAAAATTATATATTTTTGATTCTATATACTCACTATCATTGATATACCCTGCTTCCTTTAAATATTCTATTATATCTTCTAGCATATTTTCATCAATTTTATTTGCAAATTTTTTTCTTACTTCTTGCTCACATCTTTTTTGATATAATATATATTTTAGTACTTGTGTTTTTGCATTATCAAATTCTTCTATAGAATATGTCATTATTTTTTACCTTTTTCTTTCTCTTCTTTTTCACTTGCAGATGGCAAATCTTCTCCTAAGCTTTGTTCAAATGCTTTAGCAAAATTTTCTCTTACTTTTCCTTCTACTTCTTTTAGCACTTCTGGATTTTCTTTTAGCCATTTTTTCACATTTTCTCTGCCTTGACCAATTCTTTCTCCATTATATGAAAACCATGAACCAGCCTTTTCAATTATATCTAAATTAACAGCCATATCTAATATGTTTCCTTCTTTTGAAATACCTTCACCATATACTACATCAAATTCTGCTTCTCTAAATGGTGGTGCTACTTTATTTTTTATTACTTTAACACGTACTCTGCTTCCTTTGAATTCTCCATCTTGTTTTATATTTTCTATTTTTCTTATATCTAATCTAACTGATGCATAGAATTTTAATGCTCTACCTCCTGTAGTTGTTTCAGGATTTCCAAACATTACTCCTATTTTTTCTCTCAATTGGTTTATAAATATAATTACTGTTTTTGATTTGTTAATAGCTCCTGCCAATTTACGCAATGCTTGAGACATTAATCTTGCTTGTAGACCCATGTG
This sequence comes from uncultured Clostridia bacterium, assembly GCA_947623285.1. Taxonomy (GTDB): domain Bacteria; phylum Bacillota; class Clostridia; order TANB77; family CAG-508; genus CAG-269. The sequence continues at coordinate 101,014 of CANQGP010000005.1, forward strand.
TGAGTCTCCCATTTCACCATCTATTTCTGCTTTTGGTACTAATGCTGCAACTGAGTCTACTACTATAACATCTAATGCTCCACTTCTAACTAAACTTTCTGTTATTTCTAAAGCTTGTTCTCCTGTATCTGGTTGTGAAACTATTAAATTATCTATATCTACTCCTAATTTTTTTGCATATACTGGATCTAATGCATGTTCTGCATCTATAAAAGCTGCTTCTCCTCCCATTTTTTGAGCTTCTGCAACTATATGTAATGCTAATGTTGTTTTTCCAGATGATTCTGGTCCAAATACTTCAACAATTCTTCCTCTTGGAACTCCACCTATACCTAATGCAATGTCTAAACTCAATGCTCCTGTTGGTATGGCTTCTATCTCCATTGCTTTAAATTCTCCTAATTTCATTACTGAGCCTTTTCCAAATTGTTTTTCTATTTGACTCATTGCTATTTCTAATGCTTTTCTTTTCTCTATGTTTTCCTCCATTTTATTCTACTCCTCCTTCTTTAGTGTATAAACACTTGTTTGTTATATGTATTATACACCAAATTTATGTTTTGTCAAGATATTTTTTTATTTATTTTTTATTTAGATTATTTACCCCAAGTTTCCACTCCATAAAAACTGCTATACCAATTAGGTGAAAACTCTCCTAATAAGCTTGTACCATATACTACACTGTGTCTATTTGTATATAAACTTATATATGGGATTTCTGTTTTATAAATTTCTGATAATCTTTGATAATCCTTTTTTAATATTTCTTCATCTGTTGTGTTTTTTACTTCTTTCATTAATTCATTTACTTCATCTGTTACATAGTTAGCTAAATTTCCATTTCCAAAAAAAGTTTCCATGTTTGGACTTGGTGACATGTTTATACTACAAAGAGCTATATCATAATTTTTAGCATTTATGCTATTTGTATATTGTTCATCTGATGCTTGTACTATATTTAGTGTAATTCCTTGACTTGCTAATTGTTCTTGTATGTTTTGTGCAACTGCTACTTTCGTTCCGTCACTTGCTTTTACTAACAAATTGCATTCTAGTACTTGTGTAGATGCTGTTTGTGTTGTCGTTGTTTTTTTAGTAGTTTTCGTAGTTCTATTTTTAGCTTGTGCTCTAGCTGTAGATGCTAAACTTTTTTGCCATTTATTATTTCTATTTATCCAACCTTCTTGAGTTAATTCTTGTTTAGCTTGTTCTGGATTATATCCTGCACTAGGATTTTGTGCTTGATATACCCATGTTCCATATTCTAATGGAAAACTTGATGTATAATATTGATTGTTAAATATACTTGATACTATATTTTCTCTATCTATTGAATATGCTATTGCTTTTCTTACTGCTGGTGATTGTAATATATTATTTTGTGTATTTATTGCTAAAAATGTATGTTCACGTCCTTGTATTTGTTTTTCATTATATCCAATCTTTCCTATATATTGTTGTAAATTCGTATTATTTGTACTAATCATATCCACATTTCCAATTTTAAATGCATTATACATCTCACCTAATGTTGCATATTTATTTATTGTAATTTTTTCCAAAGATAACTTTGTTTTTTCTGCTCCCCACCAGTTTTGGTTTTTTTCCAATATTAAATTTTCATCTTGTTCTCCTGTAACTGTGTACTTTCCTGTTCCTCCTGGTATTGCTTCATTTGCATATCCTTCCGCCTCTACTATTGGAAATGTTAAGTTATATTCAAAAAATGGTACTTCATTTCCTAATGTTATTGTTAAAGTATGTTCATCTATAACATCAACTTGTACTACTGCTTCAACATTATAAGAATATATTGATGGTGTATCTTTTAATCTATCTATTGTAAATCTAACATCTTCCGCCGTAAAATTCTTTCCATTAGCCCATTTTACATTTTCCCTAAGTTTTATTATATAGGTTGTTTCATTCTGTTTTGCCCACTCTGTTGCAAGACATGGTTCTAATTTATAGTCTGTTGTTAGACTAATTAATGGCTCATATATTAATTTTTGTATATCTTGAACATTTTTATTGTTACTTACAATAGGATTCATTGTGTCATATTCTGCAACACCTAAGTTTATTTCTTTTATTCTAGATTGTTCACTTTCTTCTTGTTTAGTCTGTTGCATTTGACTTTTTTGTTCTTCATCTGTCCTTATTTTATATATAGCAAAAACCATTATTATTACTACAAATACAATAAAAATATATTTAAACAAATTATTTCTCATTATTTGTTACACCTCATTCTACAATACTATATATCATAAGTTCAAAAATTTCAAGATAAAACAAAAAAAAGAGCAATATAATTAATTGCCCCTAATATATATTTTAATTTCTTGATTCTATTATCAGTTTTATACCCGTCCTATCTTCTCCTTCCACTTCAACTTCAGCAAATGCTGGTATACATACTAAGTCTACTCCAGATGGCGCTACAAAACCTCTTGCTATTGCTACCGCCTTTACTGCTTGATTTAATGCTCCAGCTCCGATTGCCTGCATTTCTGCTTTGTTTGATTCTTTTACTAATCCAGCTATAGCTCCTGCTACTGAATTAGGATTTGATTTTGATGAAATCTTTAAAATTTCCATTTTTTCCTCCTATACTTTTTATATTTTTTCTGTTGCAACTTTTACATTGTTAATTTTACAATATTTGGAAATAGTTGTAAATATATTTTTTAAAATTATAGAAGGTTTTCATCGCAGAATTATCAATGTTTTGACAGCTTTCGACAACCTTTTATTGTTATCTACAAATTTATTCTTTTTATTTCTTTTACTTTATTTGTCTTTGTATGAATTTTAAATACAACTGCATTAAACATGCAATCTCCTGTTGCTATCTTATATCTTTCTGGAAGTGTTGTTGCAAACCTTTTTACAGATGCTTTTATATCCATTCCAATAACTGAATTTCTAGGTCCTGTCATTCCTATATCTGTTATATATCCTGTTCCTTTTGGTAATATTCTTTCATCTGCTGTTTGCACATGTGTATGTGTACCAAATACTGCTGTTACTTGTCCATCTAAATAATTAGCTAATGCTATTTTTTCTGCTGTTGCTTCTGCATGGAAATCTATTATTATTATTTGCACTTCATCTTTTATTTCTTCAATTATTTGATTTGCTTTTAAAAATGGGTTTTCAGAAAGTACATTCATTCCTGCTCTTCCTATTAAATTTATAACAGCCATGTTTTTATTTTTACATCTATATATCCTATAACCTTTACCAACGACTCCCTCCGGATAATTCGCTGGTCTTATAATTTTGGGGTTATCTATAAATTTAAATATATCCTTTTTCCCCCAGGTATGATTTCCCATTGTTATAACATCAACATCAGCTTTTAGAATATCGTTGAAATTTTTTTCAGTTATTCCCATTCCTTCTGCTGCATTTTCTCCATTTACAATTACAAAATCAATGTTATTTTCTTGTATTATATCTTTCAGTCTAAATCTCATTTCTTTTATACCTGCATTTCCAACTATGTCTCCAATAGCTAAAACATTCATATTTAATCTCATTCCTTCCTAATGCTATATATGATACTACATTTTTAAAAATAAATCAATTAACTTTGCTTCATGTATAAAAAAAGAGCAGAAGCATTAAAAACTTCTACTCTGTGTTCTTATTTTGCATAATCAATAACTCTGGTCTCCCTAATCATATTTACTTTGATTTGTCCAGGATAATCCATGTCATTTTCAATCTTTTTAGCTATATCTCTTGCAAGTATTGTCATTTCGTCATCAGTTATTTTATCTGGTTTAACCATTACTCTAACTTCACGACCTGCTTGTATAGCAAATGATTTTTCAACACCATCAAATGAATCTGCAATTTCTTCAAGATTTTGAAGACGTTTAATGTATGCTTCTAATGTTTCTCTTCTTGCTCCTGGTCTAGATGCTGATATTGCGTCTGCTGCTTGTACTAAAACTGCTTCCATTGTTTGTGGTTCTACATCTCCATGATGTGCTTCTACTGCATTTATAACTTGTGGATTTTCTTTGTATTTCTTAAGGATATCCACACCTATTTCAACGTGTGTTCCTTCCATATCATGGTCTAAAGCTTTTCCTATATCATGTAACAATCCTGCTCTTCTAGCTAATTTTGTATCTAAGCCTAGTTCATCAGCCATAATTCTTGCTAAATTAGAAACCTCTATAGAATGATTAAGTACATTTTGTCCATAACTTGTTCTATATTTTAACTTTCCTATTAGTTTTACTATGTCAGGATGTAATCCATTTACTCCTGTTTCTAATACTGCTCTTTCTCCTTCTGATTTAATTGTGTTATCTATTTCTTCTTTAGCTTTTTCTACCATTTCTTCGATTTTTGCTGGATGTATTCTTCCGTCTTCTATTAATTTTTCAAGTGCTATTTTTCCAACTTCTCTACGTAATGGATCAAAGCCTGATAAAACAACGGCTTCAGGTGTATCATCTATTATCAAATCAACTCCTGTAAGTGTTTCTAATGCTTTTATGTTTCTACCTTCTCTACCAATAATTCTACCTTTCATATCATCATTTGGTAATGCAACTATTGATACTGTAGTTTCTTGTGAGTGGTCTGCTGCACATTTTTGTACTGCATATGTTAATAATTCTTTAGCATTTTTATTAGATTCTTCTTTAGCTTTTTCTTCATATTCTCTAATCATTGCTGCTTTTTCTGCTTTAATTTCTTTTTCCATTGAATCTAATAATATTTTCTTTGCTGCATCTTTTTTTAATCCTGCAACTTTTTGAAGTTCTTCTAATTGTTGTTCTCTTATTTTTGCTACTTCTTCTTTTTCTTTGTCAATTTCTGCTAATTCTCTGTCTACATCATTTTCTTTCTTTTCTAAGTTCTCTGAACGTTTGTCCAAATTTTCTTCTTTTTGAATTAGTCTTGTTTCTTGTTTTTGTAGTTCGCCTCTTCTTTCTTTAATCTCTTGGTCTAATTCTTTCCTTGCATTCATATTTTCTTCTTTTGCTTTAAAAATTTCTTCTTTTTTCAAATTTTCAGCTTCTATTTTTGCTAAATCTACTAAACGTTTTGCTTCATTTTCTGCTCCTTGAATTTTAGACTCTGCAACTTTTTTTCTGTATATCATTCCTACAAAAAATCCAATTGCTAATGAGATTAATACGGCGATTACTATGATTATTGGATTCATAGTTTTTACACCTCTTTCTTATTAAATTTTCAATGTCCGAATAAAATATATATTCTTATTATCCTCTTAATATATTTTTTCTCCTATTCTATTTTATACTTATTATTGTAAACTGTCAAGAGTATTTATAAGTTTTTTATATTAAACCTGTTTACAAATAAATCCAAAAAGCACAAAAAAGCCATTAAAACTTTTATAAGCTTAATGGCTCTATAATTAATTTCTAAATTAAATATTTTGATAATCTTTTACTTTTTTATAAGCATATGCAGCTGATATAGCTACTACAACTATTAATGCAACAGCTGGTAATGAATCTTCTATACCTGTGTCTGGTAAGTTTGTACTATTGTATGAGCTTGTATTAGTTTTATTTGTTGAAGTTAATGTTGTATTTAGTGTAGTATTGTTTGTTCCTGTATTTGTAGTATTATTTGTTGTTGGACTTGTTGATGCACTTGTAGTTGTTGTTGGTGTTGATGAACTATTTACATCTAAAGTTTCCCATCCACTATCTGCTGCAAATACATTTGTTGCTATAAACACAACTGCTACCATAATTATCATTACTAAAACTTTTTTTGCATTTGTTAATTTTTTCATATCAAAATCTCCTCTTTCTATGTTTTACTTAATCTATTATTAATATTATTAATCAACCAATATTTATTATACTATATTTTTGCTATATTTTCAAGTATTTTGTATAAATTAGTAAAACTTTTTTATTTATTCATTCGTTGTTAAATATATGATATACTTATTTGTTTTATTAGTCAATACTTTTCTAGTATTTTTTGTTTACAGTTTTATTACAAAATTATTACATTTTATACATTAAATTTAAATAGTACTATATCTCCATCTTGCATAATATATTCTTTGCCTTCTGAACGCACTAGTCCTTTTTCTCTTGCTGTAACCATTGATCCCACGTTCATTAGATTATCATATGATACAATTTCTGCTTTTATAAATCCTCTTTGTATATCAGAATGAATTTTTCCTGCAGCTTCTGGTGCCTTTGTTCCTTTTTTTATTGTCCATGCTCTAACTTCTGGTTTTCCAGCTGTTAAAAATGACATTAATCCCAATAAGTCATAACTTTTCTTTATTACTTTGTCTAGTCCAGATTCTTCTAGTCCTATAGCTTCTAACATTTCTTTTTTATCATCATCATCTAATCCTGATAATTCTTCTTCAATTTTTACACATAGTGGAATCACTTCTGCATTTTCTTTTTTGGCATATTCTTTTACTTTTATTACATTTTCATCGTTTTCTGCATTTTCAATTTGTTCTTCTGCAATATTTGCAATATATAGAATTGGTTTTATTGTAAGCAAAAACATATCTTTTACTATTTCTTTTTCATCTTCATTTAGTTCAATTGCTCTTGCTGAAACTCCCTCTTCTAATTTAGCTTTCATTCTTTCTAACAAATCAATTTCTATTTGATATTTTTTATCTGCTTTTAAATTCTTCTTTGCTCTTTCTAATCTTTTATTTATTGTTTCTATATCTGCAAAAATAAGCTCCAAATTAATTGTTTCTATATCTCTAATTGGATCTATATTCCCATCAACATGAACAACGTTTGAATTTTCAAAACATCTTACTACTTCACATATTGCATCAACTTCTCTAATGTGTGATAAAAATTTATTTCCTAACCCTTCTCCTTTACTTGCACCTTTTACAAGTCCTGCAATATCTACAAATTCCACTACAGCAGGAGTTGTTTTTTCTGGTTCATACATTTGTGTTAGTTTGTCTAACCTTTCATCAGGTACTGCAACTACTCCTACATTTGGTTCTATTGTGCAGAATGGATAGTTTGCACATTCTGCACCTGCTTTTGTAATACTGTTAAACATTGTACTTTTTCCTACATTTGGAAGTCCAACAATCCCTAGTTTCATTTTTTATTTCCTTTCCACTGTTTATTTTATTTTCATATTAAAATTTTTATCTATATCTAATTTTCTACTGTTTATTTTGAATTTGATTTTGAATTTTTTCAACAAACTCTTCCAAGCTCATATTCCCTAAATCACCTTTACTTCTTGACCTTACTGTTATTTCTCCTGATTCTTTTTCTTTATCTCCTATAACTAACATATATGGCACTTTTTGAACTTGAGCTTCACGTATTTTATATCCTATTTTTTCATTTCTGTCATCAAGTTCGACTCTTATTCCTTCATCTTCAATTTCTTCTAATAATTCTTTACAATAATCCAATTGTTTATCACTTATTGGTAATATTTTTACTTGTACTGGTGATAGCCAAATTGGAAGTACTCCTTTTGTATTTTCTAATATTAGTGCTAAGAATCTTTCGTAAGAACCTAATATTGCTCTATGCACCATAACCGGTGTTTGTTTTTCACCATTTTCATCTATATAGAATAATCCAAATCTCTTAGGTGTTGCAAAGTCAAGTTGTACTGTAGGTATTTGAACCTCTCTTTTCATAGCGTCTTTAAACATAAAGTCTAATTTAGGTCCATATAAAGCTGCTTCTCCCTCACATTTTTTAGCTTCCAATCCTAGTTCATCTGAAACCTCTTGCAACATTCTTTCACAAGTATTCCAATCTTCTTCATTTCCAATATATTTTTCTGGATGGTCATAATCTCTGACTGATAATGATACCCAATGATCATCCCATAATCCCATTCTAGTATAAAAATCTCTTATGATGTTACACATATTTATAACTTCTTGTTTTACTTGGTCTACACGACAGAAAGAATGTCCGTCTTCTACAGTTATCGCATATACTCTTGATAATCCTCCAACAGAACCTTGAAGCTCTGCTCTATATTGTTTGTCAGACTCCATATATCTTATTGGTAAATCTTTATAACTTCTTTGTTTTGAAGCAAATATTTGTGTATGATGTGGACATTGAACTGGTTTTAATACAAATTCATGACCTTTTTTAGAATGAACTCTAAATAATTCATCATCAAATTTTTGCGCATGTCCTGATGTTTCAAATAAACTAATATTTGCTAGCGATGGACAACTTACCTTTTGGAAACCATACTTTCTACAAATTCTTTCTACTTCTCTTTGCAATTCTTCTTTTACTATTGTTCCCTTTGGAGTATAAAGTGGAAGTCCTCCACCAACATAATCAGAAAAGCAAAATAAATCTAATTCTTTTCCTATTTTTCTGTGATCACGTTGTTTTGCCTCTTCCAAAAAGTCTAAATATTCTTGCAATTGACTTGCTTTCGGAAATGATATTCCATAAATTCTTTGAAGCATTTTATTTTTTTCATCACCTCTCCAATATGCTCCTGATGATGATAATATTTTTACTGCTTTTACCTTTCCTGTGCTCTCTAAATGTGGTCCTGCACATAAATCTGTAAAATCTCCTTGCTTATAAAAAGAAATTTCTTCACCTTCTGGTAAATCTTCTATCAATTCTTTTTTGTATGGTTGATTTTCCATTAATTTCAATGCTTCTTCTTTTGATAAAGAAAATCTTTCAATTGGAATATTTTCTTTTATTATTTTTTTCATTTCTTCTTCTATGTTTGCTTTATCTTCATCAGTAAATGGTTTTTCTATATCAAAATCATAATAAAATCCATTATCTATTGATGGTCCAATTGCAAATTTTACATCTGGAAATAATCTCTTTACTGCTTGAGCCATGATATGTGATGTTGTATGCCAATAAGCTTTTTTCCCTTCCAAATCTTCTTCATTAAATGTATGGATTACTAATTCACAGTTTTCAATTAATTCATAACGTAAATCTTTAATTTCTCCATTCACTTCTCCGCAAGTTGCAACCCTTGCTAATCCTTCACTTATTTTTTTTGCAATGTCTAAAATAGAGCTTCCTTTTTCTACTTCTATTTTAGAGCCGTCTTTTAAAGTAATTTCTAACATTTTTATTCCTCCTCTTTTTTTCATTGTGGCTTAATGAATTAACTTATGTATTATATTTATAATTATTATTCACATTTTGCGTATAATAAATTTAAATTAAATAAATTAAAAACAAAAAAGCCTCCAATGGATTATATTATCCATAGGAGTGCTATAAAACACGGTTCCATCCTATTTTTTACTTGATTAAGATTATAACGTATCCAACACGTCTAGCTTATTCACTAGCAACTTTGAAGAGTTAGTTTTTCAAATATGTTTTTCTAAGTTAGCTTCCAGCCAATGACTAACTTTCTCTTTAGATAACCTTTATTTTACTTTTTCTCTTACTTGTTTTATGTATATAATTTTAGTACTTTTTTTCGGAAATGTCAACAAAATAGTTTACTTTTTTATGTTTTTCATATATAATGCAAGTCAGTTGCTTCTATAGCTCAGGTGGTAGAGTGCTACTCTGGTAAGGTAGAGGTCACGGGTTCAAGTCCCGTTAGAAGCCCCACACATAAAGGCAAAGTTTTATTAAAAACTTTGCCTTTATTTATAATTCTAAGAATTTTAATATAAGTACAATTATTGTTGCAACAAAGAGGACTCGTTCTATGTCTCTCTTCTGCTCTGAGTCAGTTAAACTCATTACAAAGATGCCTACCATCGCAATTGCTACAAAAGTTATTCTCCAAATGACACCTTCAGAACCCATAAGTAGGATAATGAATACCATTGTAATCATGAATGATATTGACCAGTAACACATTAATCTCTCTTCTTGCTTTTCCTTACTTTTGGAATTTTTAGTGTCTTTCTTCATTCTAGTCTCCTAGCTCTTTAAATCTAATTTTAGATTTTGAATCTTCAACCAATAACGTTCAGTATTATTATAATCTATTTTACATAATTTGTCAAATGAATTATACATATTTATTGAAAAAACTTATTTTCCAGTAATAGGCAAAACTTTATTTTCATATTTTTCTTGTATACTACCATAGCATTTTTCATATTTTTCAAGTATAGCATAATTTGTTAATTCTTTTCCTGCTATTCCTTCTGTAATGGATTCTGCATATACTTGTGCTTCAGCATCTATTTCAAAATTATTGATATCTTTTATTTTTTCTTTTGGTACAATAATTTTAAATTCTTCATTACCTTCAAATTTTTCTTTTTCTTGATTATTTTTATCTACCACTTTTATTCCTTCTAATATTTTACCTTCATTATTTTTCAAATATATCTTATAATTTTTTATTTCACTTTCAGTTTCAATTTTATAAGTTTTTGATACATAATTTTTATCTTTTTCATCATCTTCCCAATAAAGATTTTGTTTTTTTATCTCTAATTTATTTGTGGCTTTCATTTTATTTAAAGTTGATTTACCTTCTAAAATTTTATTTATTGCATTCAATATTCTTTGTCCTTTTTCATCTTTTGCAATATATTTTTCTAGCAAACCTTCTTGATAATTACAAAATATCGCTCCTTGTGTTGCCATATATGCTTCTTCATTGTTGATACATCCTAATTGAGCTGAGCTTTTAAAAGGATAGCCATTTGCTAAAATTTTAGAAAAATTTTCTCGTTTCAATTCTCCTAATATATCAATATTTCTACTGTCAGGAAAATAGTCCAGTGGTTCTTCTTCTAGATAGTATACTGGCATCTTTTCTCCATCAATATTATGGTATAAATAATTAAATTCTACTTCTTTTTCATCTTTTAATATTGATGTACTCAATTTTTTTGCTTTATATACTTGGACTTTACCTTCATTATTGCTTATTGCACTTACTACATTTGAAAAAATTACAATATCCATTATTATTATCATTAATATTAATAATACTTTTTTTAGACTTCTCACTATCGCTCTCCTTCCATACTTTTGTACTATTCATTTTACATTCCAGTAACTGGCAACTTTATTGTTTCTGCTTTTACAGGCTCTTCTTTTTCAACAATTCCTGTTAATGCATAGTTTTGCAACTCTTCACTTGGAGCCTTACCAAAAAATACTTTATTTGAATTGTCTGGCATTTCTTTTGAATTGTCAGCATTTGTTATTATATTTTTTAAAGCTTCTAATGTCCTTACAGCCGCTTCATCATAACCTCCTATACCATTTTCTCTATATAATGATAAAGGTGTATTGCTTAGATAACAATATATTGCTGTTTGTGTTGCCTTATATGCTTCTTGCTCATTTTTACATCCTAATTCTTCAATAGTTTTATATGGATATCCATTTACAATGACTCTCCAAAGTCCTAGAGCTGTTACATTATTTCCTTTTATATCCACATCTGTTATTTCATTAGTTATATCTACAGAGTATGATTTATCTGCTGATACACCTTCTAAATTTTCATTTAAGCAATATGCTGGATATTCAACTCCATTATATTTATAATATACATGTTTTGTTTCCACATTTATTTCAGCACATGTTAATAATACAGGCAAATCTTCTTTAGCATATAATTCAACTTTTGATTCTTCTGTTGATTGATTTGTTGTTGCTTCAACAGACATTGCAAATCCTGTTACTAATATTGCAACTATCGTAAGTATAACTAATAATATTTTACTTTTTCGCATTAATTCCCTCCTTTTTGTTTGTATTTATGTAGACTGTCTTTTGTTCATTATTATTCGGTCATATGCTTCACCTACCTATTTTTATTTTTTGTTTGGAAATTTTAAAAGATAAAACTTTTTTTGAAATAAATTATTGATAAAATATATTATTATATTACTACGTTTTTTTGTTTTTGTAAAGCACTTTTCATCGCAATATCCGCCATTATTCGACACTAACAAATTTTATTCATTTCATAAAAAAGCAGAGGTATATTTCCTCTGCTTTTTTACTGTGGTGCGGATGAAGGGACTTGAACCCCCACGCCATTGGCACTGGTTCCTAAGACCAGCGCGTCTACCAATTCCGCCACATCCGCATATGTATTATTTAACTGACACTGTATATAATAGCATATTTTCATATACAGTGTCAAGTTGTTTTAACTAAATACTTCAAGTTCTTTTATTTTGTTTCCTCTTAAGAAATCTTGTATTTTCATTCTTTTGGCATTTTCACCTTGTATTTCTAATATACTTAATATTCCTTGTTTTGTTTTTATATATAATCCTTTTTTACTGTCAGATATTATAACTGTACCATTTTCATATTTTTCAATATTGTTTTTTAGTTCAGATGAAGAAATTTGTTCTATTTCTTTAAACACTTCTACTTTCCAAAATTTTATTTTTTTCCCGTTTATAAAAGTATATGCACCCATAATTGGATTTAAACCTCTAACAAGATTTTTTATTTCTTGTGCTGTTTTATTTTCCCAATCTATTTTTGCCATTTTTTTATCTAACATTGGTGCTATTGTCGCTTCACTATCGTCTTGTTTTATTCTAGATGCTGTTCCTAATTCTATCTGTTCTAATGTTTGTACTAACAATTGTCCTCCAATTTTTGAAAGTCTATTCCATAATTCTCCTGTAGTTTCATTATCACCAATTTCCACTTCTTTTTTTAGTATCATATCTCCTGTGTCCATTCCTTCAGCCATATACATTGTTGTTATTCCTGTTATTTTATCTCCATTTAATACAGCCCATTGTATTGGTGCTGCACCTCTGTATTTTGGCAATAATGAACCATGTACATTTATACAACCTTTTGGAGGAATATCCAGTATTTCTTTTGGTAATATTTTCCCATATGCTACAACACATATTATCTCCGGATTTAATTTTTTCATCTCGTTTATTATCTCTTCATTGTTTTTTATCTTTTCTGGTTGATATATTTGTAATTCTTTAGATAGTGCATATTCTTTTACTGGAGTTGGTATCATTTTCATTCCTCTACCTTTAGGTCTATCAGGGTTTGTTATTACTCCAACTATTTCATGTCCAGCTTCATATATTGCTTCTAAGCTTTCTTTCGCAAAATCAGGTGTACCCATAAATACTATTTTCATATTGCACTCTCCTTTCATTGTCAATATCTTAGTTTTTGTAAGAGTTCTCACTATCTTAAAGATATGAGGTTTGCTTAAATAAGTTAAATAACTTTATTTTTCATCTTCTTCTGATTCAACATATTCTAATGTTCCTGGAATCATTTTGTCCACAAACACTTCACCATTTAAATGATCAACTTCATGACATATTGCTTGAGCTAGTAAATCTTTTGCTTTTACTCTTATTGTATTTCCTTCTAAATCTAGAAAGTCTGCTGTTACTTGTTCTGGTCTTTTTACTTTGGCAAATTTATTAGGGAAACTTAAACAACCTTCTTCTACTTCTACTTCTCCTTTAGTTTTTATTATTACTGGATTTATCATTGCAATTGGTCCATTTCCATCATATAAATCAATTACAATTATTCTTTTTAATATTCCTACTTGTACTGCTGCTAGTCCGACTCCATTATATTTGTGCATTGTTTCAATCATATCATCTATTAAGGTTAATATTCTTTCATCTATCTTTTCTACTTCTCTAGATTTCTTTTTTAATATTTCATCGCCTTCTAATCTTAAGTTTCTTATTGCCATTTTTCCTCTCCTTTCTATTTGATTATTTTTATTTTGCAATAAATCTCACAATTTTATATCATATTATTTGGATTTACATCAATTGCTACTCTCATTTCTTTATTGTTCATTTTATATATTTTCTTTAAACATATATTTAGTATTTCTTCTGTTTTTTCATCCATTTTTCCTTTTATTATTATTCTCCATCTATATTTATTTTGTATTTTATCGATTGGAGCTGGCATTGGACGTAATATTTTTTGACTTTCTATATCTAATTTATCATTTAAATACTTATATACTCTGTTTATTAATTTTATTATTTCATTTTGATTTTTACTTGTAAAACCAATTACTATTATATCGCAAAATGGTGGATATTTCAATTGTTCTCGTAATGCTTTTTCTGTTTTATAAAATTCTTCATAATTTTGTTTTTGTGCACATTGTATACTAAAGTTTTCTGGATTATATGTTTGAATTATAACTTTACCTACTTTTTCTCCTCTTCCAGCTCTTCCTGCTACTTGTGTTAAAGTTTGAAATGTCCTTTCGCTTGCCCTATAATCATCTATATTTAATGAGCTGTCTGCTGCAATTGCTCCTACTAAAGTTACATTTGGAAAATGATGTCCTTTCACTACCATTTGTGTTCCAATTAAAATATCTATATTTTCTTTTTTAAATGTTTCTAATATTTTTTCATGGGAATTCTTTTTAGTTACAGTATCTACATCCATTCTAATTGTTTTTATTCCCTCAAATTGTTTTTTTATTTCTTGCTCTAATTTTTGAGTTCCTGTTCCAAAATATCTAATTTTATCGCTTCCACACTCTGGACATTTGTTTACCACTGGTTCTTCATATCCACAATAATGACATTTGAGTTTATTATTAAATTTATGATATGTCAAACTTATATTACAATTTTTGCATTTTACTGTATATCCACATTCCCTGCACATAATAAATGTAGAAAATCCTCGTCTATTTAAATATAATATAATTTGTTCTTTATTTTTTAAATTCTTTTCTATACTTTGATATAATTCTCTACTTAGCATCGAACGATTTCCATATGCTAATTCTTGTTTTAAATCTACTATTTCAACTTTTGGCAATTCTGATTTATTAGCCCTTTTCTTTAATTCTAACCTTTCAATTTCCCCTATTTCTGTTTTGTAATATGTAGTAATTTCAGGTGTTGCACTTCCCAATACAACAGGACAATTTTCTTCTTTGGCTATTTTTTGTGCTATCTCTTTTGCTTGATATTTTGGTGTAGTTTCCGATTTATATGAACTATCATGTTCTTCATCTATTATTATTATACCTAAATCTTTTACTGGTGCAAATATTGCTGATCTTGCTCCTATTACAATTTTTGCTTTTCCTTCTCTTATTCTATTCCATTCATCATGTCTTTCTCCAAGCCCTAATTTACTATGTAACACAGCTATTTTTTCTTTTCCAAATCTTGCTACAAATCTATTAATAATTTGAGGTGTTAGTGAAATCTCCGGTACGAGCATAATTGAACTTTTCCCTTTGCTTAATAACTTTTCTATTATTTGTAAATATACTTCTGTTTTTCCTGAACCTGTTACCCCAAATAGTAAGAATTCTTTATATTTATTTATTGATTTTTCTATTTCGTTGTAAGCATTTTGTTGTTCTTCTGTAAATTTTAATTTATTATTTCTTTCTATTCTTTTTCCTATAAGTGGATTTCTTTCAACCGTCTTTTCTATTATTTCCAAATATCCATTTTTCACTAAAGTGTTTACAACTCCTCGCGTACATCCTGTAAACATTTCTATTTCTGGAACCATACATCCTGGATTTTCTAACACAAACTTTATTACTCTTTTTTGTTTTTCTGTTTTTAATTTACCCGCTTCCATATCAAATTCTATTTTTTCTTCACTTTTTACATACACTACATTTATTTTTTTATCAGTTATACGATTATCTCTATTTTTATTTCTAGTACCTGGTGTTAACATCAATTTTATACAATCTGATACATTACAAAAATATTTTTTAGACATCCATTTCGCTAACTCTATTTGTTTGTCTGTTAAGCTATCTTCTATTTTTAGAATATCTTTTACCTTATATTCTGATTTTTCTTTTATACCAACCACATATGCTTCTTCTGGAGTTTTAAAATTGGCAAAAGGCACCAAAACTTTACTACCTATAACAATAAAATCTTCTAGGTGTTTTGGTATATTATAATCAAAAGTTCTATTAAGTTTTTTTGCTGTTGAATTAACTATTACTTCTGCTATCATTTTTTCCCGATATAAACTTCGGCTACCTCCTTTATGGCTGTTTTTTATCTATGTTTTTATATTTGAATTATATCAAATGCAACAAAAAAAATCCAGTTATCTGGACTTTCTTTGTTTTATTGTCAAATATAACATAATATTTATTCTTCTAGCCATTTATTATATTTTTCTAAAATCAGATTAGCAACTTCTTGTGGTGTTAAATTAGTTGTATCTACTACAAAATCATAATTTGCTTCATCTTCTTTATGAACCTGATATAAATTCCAATATCTTTCATTTTCTAGTCTATATCTTTTTTGTATATCTATTTTTTGTTCTTCTACAGTTTTAAATTTCTCTGTACTTTTTCGTTTACTATCTTCAAATGCTCTTTGGGCTGCAACATTTATATCCACTTTCATATACACCTTAAATGATTGTGGTACTGCATACCACCCTAATCTGGCATCTATAATAAAGTTATCATGATTTTTCGCATACTCTGCTGCACTATTTTCTATTTGTCTATCAATCTCTGGATGTTTTTCTACATATTTATTAAACTCTGTCACATTCATTCCAGATTCTTTTGCTAGTTTTCTAAAATATTCTCCATTTTTGTAAATTCCATATTGTAATTTCTCAGTTAATATTTTAGATACTGTACCTTTTCCACTAGCCAATTCTCCACCTAACGAAATTATATGTTTTTTTTCCATATTAACATTCCCCTTTTGCTAAGTTGATTTTTTATTTATTGTGCTTCTACTATTTCTTCTTTGTCTAATTTTATTTTTCCTTCTGCTATTTCATTTGCTGCTAGGGTAACTTTACTTTCTTCATCTACATCTGTTAATTTTTCAGCTCCGTCAGCTAATTGTCTAGCTCTTCTTGCTGTCATTATAACTAACTCATATCTGTTTTCTGCTTTTGTAAGTAATTCTGTAATTGTAGGTTTTTCAATCATTAAAATTCTCCCTTCTTTTTTTATCATTTTTTAATAATTTTTCACTATTTTCTAATATATGTCTATCTAATCTACTCGCTATTGTATCTGGTTGAACTGCTGCTAATATCATATGTCCTGAGTCCATAATTAATATTGACCTTGTTTTTCTTCCATATGTAGCATCTACTGCTGTTTGATTATCTTTTGCATCTTGTATTAATCTTTTTACTGGTGCTGATTCTGGACTTATTATTGCAATTATTCTATCTGCAACTACAATATTTCCAAATCCGATGTTTACCAATTGCATACTATCAATCCTTTCCTATTCAATGTTTTGTACTTGCTCTCTTATATCCTCAATTTCTGTCTTTACTACTACAACATTATTTGTAATAGTTAAATTATTTGATTTTGAACCTATAGTATTTGTTTCTCTGTTCATTTCTTGAATTAAAAAATCAATTTGCTTTCCAACTGCTTTGTCTGTATGCAATAATTCTTTTAGTTGTGTTATATGGCTTCTTAATCTAGTAATCTCTTCTTCTATTGAACATCTATCTGCATAAATTACAACCTCTTGAGCAATTCTAGATTCGTCTATCTCTTGTGTTTTTAGTAATTCCTTTATTCTATCTTTTAATTTTACTACATAATTGTCAATAAGTCCAGTAGATAATGTAGAAATCTCTTTAACTCTTGAAGATATCCTTTGTAATCTATCCTCTATATCATTTGCCATTTTTATACCTTCAGCTATTCTCATTTCAATTAAATTATCTAAAGCGATGTTAACAACTTGTTTTAATTCTTCTTTTATTTTGTCATCATCTTCTTTATTTACAATTTGTAATACATCTGGCATTTTAGAAATTTCTGTTACTTCTATATTTGCTTGTATATCTTCTTCTGCTGCTAATTCTTTTAATTCCTTTATATACACCTTCGCAATTTCTTTATTAATTTTTATATCTTTACCTTCACAACTATTATTATTAAATGTTATAAATACATCTATTTTTCCTCTTTTTAATTTAGAAGAAATTGTCTTTCTTACTTCCTCTTCCAAATAGCTTATGCTTCTTGGCATTCTAACATTTATGTCTAAATATCTATGATTAACACTTTTTATTTCTACTACATATTCTCTTTCTTCTATATTAACGTTTCCTTTTCCATACCCTGTCATGCTTTTTATCATTTACTTTACCTCTATTTTCTTCTTTTTTATTTGAAATATTTTTATCTTTTTTAGTTGGGGTTGTTTTTTTCCTTTTTGTTGCTTCTTTTTTTTGAGGTTCGTCTTTTACAATTTCTGCTATATCATTAAAGCTTTCTATATATTGTTTTTTCCCTAAAGTGAATACCATTAATGATTTTAATAAATAATATATTCCTGCTACTACTGAAGATATTATCATATATGTCATAAATTCTATATTTAATACTGTTAATACATGATTTATTGACAAAGTATGTGCTGATAATATAATCGCTTCTATTCCATTTATTGCTCTATAACCTTCATCATGTCTAAATGCTTGTTCTAGAAAAACTATTCCTATTACTAAAAAAGTTCCTGAAAAGACTTGTATATCGCCTATCAGTCTTTCTTCTTTCATTTTACTATGTGCTAATTGAAGAACCATAAAATATATGATAACTAACACTCCTACAATTAAATTTCTAGAAATTCTTTTTTTTATTTCTTGCATTTTACTCTTAGGCATTTTCTTTTTCATTAATTAATTCTCCTATCCTTATAAATGCAGTAAACAGCTTGTGTTCTATAAAATAATTTATATTAATAATTTTCTGCTTTAATTTCAAAATATGCTTTTGGATGTGCACAAACTGGACAGATTTCTGGAGCTGATTTTCCTATTACTATATGTCCGCAATTTCTACATTTCCAAATTCTATCACCATCTCTACTGAATACTATTCCATCTTCAACATTTTCTAATAATTTTTTGTATCTTTCTTCATGTTCTTTTTCTATCTTTCCTACTGCTTCAAAAAAATATGCAATGTCGTCAAATCCTTCCTCTTTAGCTTCTTTAGCCATTCTATCATACATATCTGTCCATTCATAATTTTCACCTTCAGCTGCTGCTTTTAAATTTTCTGTTGTTGGATGAATATCTCCACCTTGTAATAGTTTAAACCAAATCTTAGCATGTTCTTTTTCATTGTTAGCAGTTTCTTGGAATATAGCTGCTATTTGCTCATATCCTTCTTTTTTAGCTTTGCTTGCAAAATATGTGTATTTATTTCTTGCTTGTGATTCACCAGCAAATGCCTCCATTAAATTTTTTTCTGTCTTTGTTCCTTTTAAATCCATTTTTCATTCCTCCTCATATTTTTTATATTTTTTATTATAAGCTAATGTATTGTTGAATTTTAACACATCATATTCTATTAAAAATTAAAATACAATATTAATCCCCCAATAATCCCTATCAAATATCCTAAAAGCTTTAATCCTAAACTTGCATCATTTTGGTCTCCAAAACTAAAAAACTTTTTCGTAATACTACGTGCATCATAAATAAGGATTACTCCACTTGTTACTAATATTAGTCCTATTATTTTTAATACAATCTCTGCCATTTTCCTCAACATCCTTTTTATAAATCTTATCTTGTTTTTTTGCAAAAGTCAAGTGTAAATTATATCAAATACTAAATACATTTTTAAATTTATCTTTAATCAAATACTTTAATTTTATATTTTCTTCTTTCTCTAATTTAGGATCTTCTGAAATTATTTTTATAGCAACACTTTGTACTGATTTTAATATTGTTATATCCTGAAATAAATTTGCTATTTTGAATTCAGGAAGTCCATGTTGCATTGTTCCAAAAAAATCTCCTGTCCCACGTAATTCTAAATCTTTTTCTGATATTGCAAAACCATCATTTGTATCACACATTACTTTCATTCTTTCTCTAATTTCTTTTCCGTTCCCTTCGTAACGCAATATACAATATGATTTATACTCGCCTCTTCCGACTCTTCCTCGTAATTGATGTAGCTGAGCTAATCCAAATCTTTGAGCATCTTCTATCACCATTATATTAGCATTTGGTACATCTACCCCTACCTCAATTACAGTTGTTGATAATAATACGTCAATTTTTCCTTCTTTGAATCTTTGCATTATTTCATCTTTATCTTTTGTTTTCATTTTCCCGTGTAAATATTCTACTGTATATTCTTTAAATGTTTCTTTCTTATATTTTTTATATAATTCCTCTACTGATTTTAGGTCTGACTCTTCACTTTCTTCTACTAATGGACATACTATATATGCTTGTCTTCCTTCTTTTAATTGTTCTTTCACAAAATTATTTATTCTTTCTGTCTTTGATTTTGTAACTGCAAATGTATCTATTTCCTTTCTATTAGGTGGAAGTTCATCAATTATTGATATATCCATATCTCCATATAATATTAGTCCCAACGTTCTAGGTATTGGAGTTGCTGTCATTATTAGCACATCTGGATTTTCTCCTTTTTCTACAATTTTAGCACGTTGTCTTACTCCAAACCTATGCTGTTCATCTGTCACTACTAATCCTAATTTTTGAAATTGAACATTGTCTTCTATCAATGCATGTGTTCCAATTATTATATCTATATCTCCTCTTTCTAAATCTTGCAATATGCTATCTTTTTGCCATTTTGGTATTCCTGAAATTAATAACTCACATCTAATTCCTAACTCTCCAAAATATTTCTTAAAATTCTCTAAGTGCTGTGTTGCAAGTATTGCTGTTGGTGCCATTATTGCTGCTTGATATCCTGATTTAACTGCTTTATATGCTGCACACATTGCCACAACTGTTTTTCCTGAACCAACATCTCCTTGTAATAATCTATTCATTGGTTTGTCAGATTCCATGTTATTGTCAATTTCCTCTAGCACTCTTAACTGTGCTTTTGTTAATTTGAATGGTAATAAATTTATTATATCAGACATATGTGCTTTTTTATCAAATTGAATTCCCTTTAGTTCATTCATGTAATTATTTTTTAATTCTAATAATGCTAATTGTACTGATAGTAATTCTTCAAACACTAGTCTTCTTCTTGCTTCTTCGATATCTATAAAATCTGTTGGCATGTGTATTTTTGCAGTTGCCTCATTAATATCTTGTAATTTATATTCTTCTATAAGATAGTCTGGTAATGTTTCAGGTAAATTATTTTTCACTTCTTTTAATGCATTTTCTACAATTCTTCTTATTGTATTTTGAGATAATTTATATGTTAATGGATAAATTGGAATTATTCTTCCTGTATTATTTTGCTTCTCACTGCTATCAAATACTGGTGACGTTATTGTGATTTTTCCACCTACATTTTTTATTTTGCCATACAGTTTATATTTTTCTCCAACTTTAAATTGAGTTTTTAAATAACTTTGATTAAACCATATAGCTGATGCACTTGCTGTTTCATCACGTACTTGCAATTTGTACATTGTTTTACCACGTAATCGTATTTCTGCCATTCTACTTACTGGCACAACTTCAATTAACGCTTCTTCTCCATTTTCGCAATCAATTAAATCCTGTGGCTTGCTTCTATCTTGATATTTTCGTGGATAATATGTTATTAAATCTTTTAATGTATGTATTCCTAATTTATTTAAAAGAAGAACTCTATTTGGTCCAACTCCTTTTATATACTTTACATCTTTATTTAAATCCATGGTTTATTGCACCTTCCATAAATTAAAATCCAAACTGTCACAACTTACTAATTTCATTTCTATCCCTTCATAATTTCCTTCTATTGCTTCATTTATTGCTATTCCATGCAAATGAGCATATATACATTTTTTTACCTTGTATTTTTTCATCATATCAATAAATGGAGAAGGTATGTTATTTTGAACATTGTAACTTGTTATTGGAGGATAATGCATATTTACTATAATTTCTTCATTCTCTCCGTGTTTTTCTATTCCATCTTTTAATGACAATTCTAACCTTTTTACTTCTCTTTCAACTAATCGCTTATCTTCTGCATCATCTGTTTGCATCCATCCTCGCGTTCCAGTGATTATTTTTCCTTCAAATTCATAACTGTTGTTATTTAAAAAATCTATATTTTTAAATCCATTTTCTCCTAAATATTTTCTCATACTTGTTAACGTTGTCCACCAATAATCATGATTTCCTTTTAACAAAAGCTTTTTTCCTGGCAATTCATTTAAATATTTAAAATCTTCATATGTATTTTCCAAATATGTTGACCATGAAAAATCTCCTGGCAATAAAACCAAGTCATTCTCTTTAACTTTTTTTATCCAATCTTTTTTTATTTTTTCTTCATGACCTTCCCAGTTTTCACCAAAAATATCCATTGGTTTATTTTCATTGAAAGATAGGTGAAGGTCTCCTATTGCATATATTGCCATATTTAACTTCATTCCTTCCTAAGGCACAAATCCGTTTGAAAAATAATTACAATTTTGCGTTGTCAAACTTACTCCTCCAGAATTGCAATTTATATACTCTCAATTTAGTTTTGCAATTTCAAATTCGGCACTGCATTCAAATCTAATTCACTAATTTTTTTATTTATATAATTATAATAACCTGCTGAAGCAATCATTGCCGCATTGTCTGTGCATAATTTTAAATCAGGTGTATATACTTTTATTCCTTGATTTTCTAATTTTAAAAATTCATTTCTAATATATGAATTTGCAGATACTCCTCCACCTAATGCCAATGTTTTTAATCCTGTTTGTTCGATTGCTTTCATTGTATTTTCTACTAATACTTCTGTTACAGCTTTTTCAAAGCTTATACATAAATCGGCTTTATTTGTATCTGGCTTGTTATGATTTAAATTTATTACTGCTGTTTTTATTCCACTAAAACTAAAATCTAAATTTTCAAAATGTGTTTTTGGTAATTCGATATTTGGCTTACCTTCTTTTGCCAATTTGTCTACTTTTGGTCCACCTGGATATCCTAGCCCGACAACTCTAGCCACTTTGTCAAAAGCTTCACCTATCGCATCATCTCTAGTTTTTCCTAAAACATCAAATTCTGTGTAATCTTTTATATGAACTATTTGTGTATTTCCTCCAGATATTAGTAAACATATAAATGGTGGCTCTAATTCTTTATGTGTAATATAATTTGCTGCAATATGTCCTTCTATATGGTTAACACCTACTAGTGGTTTGTTTAATGCATAACTTAATGCTTTTCCATATGATAATCCTACAAGTAATGCTCCTACTAGTCCAGGTCCATAAGTTGGAGTTATTGCATCTATATCTTCAAATCTTATATTTGCTACTTCTAATGCTTTTTTTGTAACACGCGAAATAGCTTCTATGTGATTTCTAGAAGCTATCTCTGGTACAACTCCTCCATATTTTTCATGGATTGGAATTTGTGTATCTATTATATTTGACAAAACTTCTCTACCATTTTTTACAACTGCTACAGAAGTTTCGTCACAACTTGATTCAATTCCTAGTGTTAATATATCCTTCATTTATTCTCCTATCTATAATTCTTGTTTATAATACTACAAATATATTTTTATATTTCAACATCTACTATATATGTTTTGTTTTTGCATTTGTGTATTTATTTGTAACATTATTAATTGTGTTTTATAGTCCGAATATTGTTGAGCCTAAATTTAAGAATAATGATGAGATTCCTGAAATTGCTGGTGTTATTATTTCTCCTGCTATTCCTGAAATCCATATAACTATAAATACTATATAAAATATTTGCTCATTATTTTCAAACCATTCTTTTGCTTTATATGGCAAAAATGGTTTTATTATTTTTGAACCATCTAATGGTGGTAATGGTATCAAATTAAATACTCCCAATCCAATATTTATAGTTATTGCAGAACCTATTATTCCAGCTACTACATATCCCACTGTACTTCCTGATATAAATGCTCCCGCAAATTTATATAATGCTGAATATATTAATGTAAATATAAGTGCTAGTATGATATTCATTATAGGACCTGCTGCTGAAACAATTGCTTCTCCTTTTTCCATAGACATTTTTCTTGTATAATTTGTAGGATTTACATGTACTGGTTTTCCCCATCCAAATCCTGCAACAAGTAACATCACTGTTCCTATTGGGTCCAAATGATCCATTGGGTTTAAACTTAATCTTCCTTCATCTTTAGCAGTATTGTCTCCCAACTTATATGCTGCTAATCCATGTGCAAATTCATGAAATGTTATTGCAACTAAAACCCCTGGAGCACTCATTAATAATCCAATTAACATATTTGGATTTGATATATATCTCAATAATGTTACCCCTAATAATATTCCTATTATTATTGTTAATGTTCTTCTATCAAATGAAAATCCAAACATAAAATTCTCCTTTTAAATTAATTCAACGGTTTCATTGTTGGAAATAATAATACATCTCTAATTGATGCTTCATCTGTTAATAGCATTATTAATCTATCTACACCAATTCCAAGTCCTCCTGTTGGTGGTAATCCAATTTCTAATGCATGAACAAAATCCTCATCCATCATTCCTGCTTCTTCATCTCCAGCTTCTCTGGCTTCAACTTGTTTTTTGAATCTTTCATATTGGTCTATTGGGTCATTAAGTTCTGAAAATGCATTTCCATATTCTCTACCACATATGAATGCTTCAAATCTTTCAGTCAATCTTTTATCCTTTGGACTCTTTTTTGCTAATGGTGATATTTCTACTGGATAGTCATACACGAATGTTGGTTGCACTAATGTTTTTTCAACATATTCATCAAAAAATAGTGCTATTACATCTCCTCTTGTTTCTTTTGTTTTATCCGGTATTTCTATATTCTTTTCCTTAGCTAATGCTACTGCTTCTTCATCTGTTTGTATTTCATTAAAATCAATTCCTGTCACTTCTTTTATAGAATCTATCATGCTTATACGTTTCCATCCACCTTCTGGTGCTAATTCAAGTTCTTGTCCTTGATATGTGATTTTCGTTGTTCCTAATACTTCCTTTGCTGTTTGTGAAAATATTTTTTCTGTTATATCCATCATATCATGATAATCTTGATATGCAGCATATAATTCTAGCATTGTAAATTCAGGATTGTGTCTTATATCCATTCCTTCATTTCTAAAAACTCTACCTATTTCATAAACTCTGTCAAATCCACCTACGATAAGTCTTTTTAAATTTAACTCCAAGGCAATTCTTAGATACATATCAATGTTTAACGCATTGTGATGAGTAATAAACGGTCTTGCTGTTGCTCCTCCTGATATTGTATTTAATATTGGTGTTTCTACTTCCAAATATCCTTCTTCTTCCAATATTTTTCTTATTGTACTAATTATTTTACTTCTTAATATAAATGTTTGTTTTACTTCTGGATTTACTATTAAATCTGTATAACGTTGTCTATATCTTAAATCTGGGTCTTTTAGTCCATGGAATTTTTCTGGTAATGGACGTAGTGATTTTGAAAGTAATTTTACCTCTTTTGCATGTACCGAAATTTCTTCTGTTCTTGTTTTAAATACAAATCCACTAATTCCAATAATATCTCCTATATCCCATGTTTTGAATTCTTTATAATTTTCTTCTCCTAAATCATTTATACTTACATAACTTTGTATTTTTTCATCACAATCTTGAATTGTGCAAAAAGAAGCTTTTCCCATAATTCTTTTTGCTATAATTCTTCCTGCTACAACTACATCTTTTTGCTCAAATTCCTCATAATTTGCTTTTATTTCCCCTGCTGTATTTGTTCTGTTAAATTTTGTTACTTCATATGGGTCCTTTCCTTGAGATTGTAATTCTGTTAACTTTTCTCTTCTTATTTTCATTAATTGATTTATATCCATTTCTTGTCCTTGGCTTTGGTTGCCATTGTTGTTTCCCATATTAATCTCTCCTTTTATTTTTTTCTAAGATACATTCTAAATCCTTCTCCATTCATATCATATATCCCATATTTATTTCCTGTAGATGTTTTTAATTCTTCTGGAATTTCTTCTTGTCCTTCTTGTCCTTCTTGTCCATCTATTGAAATTTCAGAAATTCCTGGCATGTTTTCATCTAATCCTATTCCTTCTAAATCTATAGGCTCCTCTTCTGCTGGTATTGCCGTGCCATTTCTTCCATACTGACTTCTTGTTAAATAATTTATCGCATCTTGTTGTTCATCTCCAACTACATATACAATTATTTTTTCTGTATCTAATGCTTTTGCTGCTTCAGACATTTGGTCATCGTCAAGATTTTTTAAACTCTCTGCATTTGGAACTATTCTTGGTGCTTCTGTTGTTCCAGAGGTAAAATACTTACCTACCCAAATTCCTGATACTTCTTCTCCATCTATTGTAAATGCACTTGGTATTTCGTATCCAGTACCTAGTTCATCTTCTACATTATCTGATGTTATTTTCGTTTCTATAAATTGAGCTTCTACTTTATTTGAAGTATTTCCTTCTTTATCTGTATATTCTTCATCTTCTATTACTTTATATGCATATCTTGGAATCCATACATAATAATTTTCATTCATTTTTGCATTTGCCCATCTGCTATTTCCTCCATCAGTTGTTCCTCCATCAGACATATCCTCATCTTCTGTAATTTCATATGAATACCAATCATCTTTTTCAGGGTTTTCAATGCTTTGTTCATTTCCATCTTCATCAAATTTTATTGCCTGCATTCCTTCTATTAATTCTGGCTTAACTGAATATTCAGCCTTACATTGTACTTCTTCTGATTCAACATCGTTGTTGCCAATTTTTATAATGTATACTCCGCTTTTATTTACTGTGAATTTTAAATTATCGCTTTCATTCCAATTATCAGTATTTTCTTCTTTGTATTTTACTTTCCACTTGTCTATATATCCTTGATATTGAACATTGCTAATTTCAAATTCCCATTCTCCATTTGAACTTATTTGTTTAGAGGCTACTTCAAATTGAGGTGTTTCGTTATTTTGTTCATGTTGTACATTGTAAATTCCATCTGGTAGACTTTCTAAATTATAATATTTATATCCGTCATTCATTAATCCATTATAGCTTATTACTTCTCTATCTTTAACATTTATTAAAAGCTCTTGTCCAACTCCTTCTACTGCTAAACCATTTTTTATTAAATTAGCATCGTAATATCTATAATTTTGTCTATCATCTTGATTAACTTCTACAGCATCAAAAGCTTCATTAGCTTTTTCTTGAAGATTACCATTTATTTCCTGTCCGATTTGTGTTATTTCTTCTCCTTTATAATTGTTTCCGTCAACAGTTATTTCTTCATCATTCCTCATTTTTTCATTTAATGAATTTACTTGTGCTTGCATAATTCTAAGTTCAGTTGTAAATGCGTTTAACCTTGCCGAATTAACGGCTGCACTAACATTATATATTGTCATTCCAGCCATTATCATCAATACAACTACAACAATTCCTAATGTTACTAATGTAACACCCGAATTTCCTCTCATTTTTGTTTTCATATGTTTACACCTCTTAATTAATTTTTTTGTTTTATAAAATTAAATTTGGCTGGGGTACTAGGATTCGAACCTAGGAATGTCGGAGTCAGAGTCCGATGCCTTACCACTTGGCGATACCCCAATATTGCCATTTGTATTATATCAAAAATACATAACTAAATTCAATACTTTAAGCATAAAAAGCATAAAAAAAGAGATATTTTTTTGTTCTTTCCAAATATACATTTTCATTTTGTATTTGTTTTTGAAAGAATAACTTATTTCTATCTCTTATTTTCATATTCAGTTTTATGCATTTTTTGCAATTTTAGCTATTTCAGCAAATGCTTTTTCATCTGTAACAGCTATTTCAGCTAACATTTTTCTATTTATTGTTACATTAGCTTTCTTTAATCCTGCAATTAATCTGCTATATGTTAAACCATTCATTCTAGCTGCTGCATTTATTCTTGCTATCCATAATTTTCTAAAATTACTTTTTTTATCTTTTCTTCCAACATATGCATATGCTAAAGATTTCATTACTGCTTGGTTAGCCATTCTAAAACGATAGTGTTTTGCTCCATAATAACCTTTTGCTTGTTTTAATATTTTTTTATGTCTTGCTCTTGTTGTTCTTGCTGTTTTTACTCTTGCCATTTATATCACCTTCCTTATTCCTATATTCGTTGTTTTTAGTTACCATATGGTAATAATTTTTTAATAGTATTTTCACATGATTTATCTGCGTAAGTACTTTGTTTTCTATCTGATTTTTGTCTTTTTGTTTTTGTTGCTAGTCTATGTCTTCCATTTGCTGTTGTTCTTTTAACTTTTCCTTTAGCTGTTAATCCATATCTTTTGCTAGCAGCTTTATTTGTTTTCAATTTAGGCATGAGACCTCTCTCCTTTCGTTTTAAGTAAATTATATTTATGCAGATTATTTTTCTGCTTTTTTAGCTAATATTATAAACATATTTCTACCTTCTAGCTTAGGTTTTCTTTCTACTTGAGCTATATCTTCTAAGGCTTCAACAAACTTATTAAGTATAACTTCTCCTGCTTGAGAATTGTTTACCTCTCTACCTCTAAAGCGTACTGTGATTTTTACTTTATTTCCATCTGTAATAAATTTTCTTATATTTTTAGCTTTAAAGTCAAAATCATGTTTTTCAATATTTGGTGTTATTCTAATTTCTTTTAATTCTAACACTTTTTGTTTTTTCTTTGCTTCTTTTTCTCTTTTTGCTTGCTCAAACTTATATTTTCCATAGTTCATAATTTTACAAACTGGTGGATTTGAGTTTGGAGCAACTAATACTAAGTCTAGGTTTTTATCTTCTGCTTTTTCTAACGCTTCACTCAATGGAAGTACTCCTAATTTTTCGCCGTTCTCACTAATTAATTGCACTTCCTTTGCTCTAATTTGTCTGTTTGTTGGTAATTCTTGTTTTATTTCAAAACACCTCCATTATTATTTCTGCTTTTTCAAGCATAAAAAAATTGACTTTTGTTACAAGTCAATTAAGCAAATAAATTTTATATTTATATATATAATTTATTTAGTTTTCTTACCTTTTTCCTCAATTAGATAAGGTGAGAAGCTTTGCTTCTTCTTGTAACGTTATGTATTATACTATATTATTGTACTTGTGTCAAGTATTTAGCATAAAATATTCACTTTATCTAATTTTCAAAACAAGCAATAGTTATCTTAAGGTTGGGGCCACAAGGCGGAATTGAACCGCCGACCTACAGGTTACGAATCTGTTGCTCTACCAACTGAGCTATTGTGGCACATCTATT
Source organism: uncultured Clostridia bacterium (assembly GCA_947623285.1). Taxonomy (GTDB): domain Bacteria; phylum Bacillota; class Clostridia; order TANB77; family CAG-508; genus CAG-269. Next base: position 130,209 of record CANQGP010000005.1, read on the forward strand.
TCATTGTACTATATTTTTAATAGTTTTACAAGTACTTAATTAGCTCAATTGTTAAAAAAACTTTAACAATTGAGCTTTTTGGTTACTTACTTTCTATTGCAGCTTTTACTAATCCCATAAATAATGGTGCTGGATTATCTGGTCTTGATTTTAACTCTGGATGAAATTGACTTGCTATAAAATATGGATGTTTGCTTCTTTCTAATTCTACTATTTCTACTAGTTTTCCATCTGGTGATGTTCCTGAACAAATTAATCCTACTTTTTCAAGTTTTTCTTTAAAACTATTGTTATATTCATATCTATGACGATGTCTTTCTGATATTTCTTCTTTGGCATATACCTCTCTTGCAAGTGTTCCTTCTTTTAGTGCACATGGATATGCTCCCAATCTCATTGTTCCACCTTTTTTGTCTATTCCAATTTGTTCATCCATTATGTGTATTACAGGATTTTTTGTATCTTTATCAATTTCTGCTGAATGAGCATCTTTTAAATTTAATACATTCCTTGCAAATTCTACAACAGCCATTTGCATTCCTAAACATATTCCTAAAAATGGAATTTTATTTTCTCTGACATATCTAATTGTTTCGATTTTTCCATCTATTCCCCTATTTCCAAATCCTCCTGGCACAATAATTCCATGCAAGCCTTTTAATTTTGTTCTCACATTTTCTTTTGTGATTTTTTCCGAATCTATTAATTTAACTTTTACATTAACATTATTTGCAAATCCTGCATGATATAAACTTTCAATTACTGATATATATGCGTCTTCCAATTTTACATATTTTCCAACAATTCCAATATTAACTATATTTTTTTCTTCTATATTTCTTATCTTTTCAACCATTGCTTCCCAATCACTATTGTGTGGTACATATTTATCTAATTTCAAATGGTTGCATACTTCTCTAGCTAAACCTTCTTCTTCCAACATTAATGGTACAGCATACAAACAATCTGCTGTTTTATTCTGAATTACACTTGTTTTTCTTACATTACAAAATAGTGATAATTTTTCTCTTATTGTTTCTGGAATATCTTGTTCAGTTCTACACACTATTATATCTGGCTTTATTCCAAAGCTTTGCAATTCTTTTACTGAATGTTGTGTTGGTTTAGATTTTATTTCGTTTGAACCAAATATATATGGTAATAAAGTTACATGAATATAAAGTACATCTTCAGGATTTTTTTCCAGCCCAACTTGTCTAATTGCTTCTATTATTGAAAGACCTTCAATATCTCCTACTGTTCCTCCAATTTCTGTTATTACTATATCTGCATCTTTGAAGCTATATATTTTTTCTTTTATTTCGTTGGTTATATGAGGTATTACTTGTACTGTTTTACCAAGATAATCCCCTCTTCTTTCTTTCTCTATTACGTTTGAGTATATTTTTCCCATTGTAACACTAGAGTTTTGTGTTAAATTTTCATTTATAAATCTTTCATAATGACCTAAATCTAAGTCTGTTTCAGCTCCATCATCTGTAACAAATACTTCTCCATGTTCAAATGGATTCATTGTACCTGGGTCTACATTTATGTACGGATCAAACTTTTGTATAGTTACTTTGTATCCTCTATTTTTTAACAAACGCCCCAATGACGCTGCTGTTATTCCTTTTCCTAATCCTGATACTACACCACCTGTTACAAAAATATACTTCGTATTCATGTTTATATTCTCCTTTTATTAAATTATGAATAAATTATATAATATCAATTTAAAAATATCAATGTTATATTTCTACTTTTTTTGGATATAATTTAATAAGTAAGTTTAGGAGGTAATTTTATTATGGATATGAAAGATGTGAATAATATTTTAAACAATAAAGAAAAGCATGATATTTTTTATGATGATAGGCCTGTTTGGATTCAAGGTATAGATGCAAACAAAAATACTGCTAAAGTTGGCTTTGTTGATAATTTTGAAGAAAAAAATGTATTAATTGAAGATTTATATGAAAAAGATTTGTTTAATTAAAATTGCATAAAATAAGAACCTGACCCACTTATGCAATCAAAGATTGCAAGTGGGTACCCCAGAACCTTGTTGTCTTTGACAAAAATATACTATGCACTAATTAATGTGCATAGTCCTTTTTTATTATACTATTTTTAGAATTATGTCAATTAAAATTTGATTTTTTCTTGAAGCCCCTATAATTAAAACTCAATTTTTTCTTGAATCCAAACCTCTAGTTCAGAAATTGGTAAACGAATTTGTTCCATTGTATCTCTATCACGAATTGTTACTGTGTCATCCTCCAATGTATCAAAATCAACTGTTATACAATAAGGTGTTCCTATTTCGTCTTCTCTTCTATAACGTTTTCCTATACTTCCTGCTTCATCATAATCACACATAAATTTTTTGCTTAATTTTTCATATACTTCATTTGCTTTATCAGATAATTTTTTAGATAATGGAAGTATTGCAACTTTATATGGTGCAATTGCAGGATGTAAATGTAATACCACTCTTGTATCTCCTTCTGCAATTGTTTCTTCGTCATATGCATTACATAAAAATGCAAGTACAACTCTGTCTGCACCTAATGATGGCTCAATTACATATGGTATATATTTTTCATGAGTTTCTGGATTTTGATAAGTTAAATCTTGTTTTGAATGTTCCATATGTTGTTTCAAATCATAGTCTGTTCTATCAGCTATTCCCCATAACTCTCCCCAACCAAATGGAAATGCAAATTCTATATCTGTTGTAGCATTACTATAGAATGATAATTCTTCTTGTGAATGGTCTCTTAAACGAATATTTTCTTTTTTCATTCCTAAAGATAATAACCAATTCTCGCAAAATTCTTTCCAATATTTGTGCCATTCTAAATCAGTTCCTGGTTCACAGAAAAATTCAAGTTCCATTTGTTCAAATTCTCTTGTTCTAAAAGTAAAGTTTCCAGGTGTTATCTCATTTCTAAATGCTTTACCTATTTGAGCAATTCCCATAGGTATTTTTTTCCTTGATGTACGCATTACATTTTTAAAGTCTACAAAAATTCCTTGTGCTGTTTCTGGTCTTAAATATATTTCTGATTTTGCATCTTCTGTTACACCTTGGAAAGTTTTAAACATTAAATTAAATTTCCTTATATCTGTAAAATTTGTTTCTCCACATTTTGGGCATGGTATTTTATTCTCAGCAATAAAGTCTATTAATTCTTTATCAGACATTCCATCAGCTATCATATCTTTACCTTGCTCATGAGCCCATTCTTCTATTAACTTATCAGCTCTGTGTCTTGTTTTACATTCCTTACAATCTATTAATGGATCTGAAAATCCACCAACATGTCCTGAGGCAACCCAAGTTTCTGGATTCATTAATATTGCTGCATCTAATCCAACAATATCTCTTTGCTCTTGAATAAATTTTTTTCTCCAAGCATTTTTTACATTGTTTTTAATTTCATTTCCTAAAGGTCCATAATCCCAAGTATTTGCAAGTCCTCCATAGATTTCTGAACCTGCATAAATAATTCCTCTGTTTTTGCATAAAGCAACTAATGTGTCCATTGAATTTAACATAAATAATCCCTCCTCGTTTTTTTTGACTTCAAAAGTTATTTATTGCTAACCTTTAATCTATCTTTCTATTAAGTTAAATTTAACAACAAAAAAACTTTCGAAGCCTAGCAATATAGCTAGGGACGAAAGTTATTATTTCCGCGTTTCCACCCTAATTCTTAAAATCTAACTTATGGACTTTTTAGACTTTAAGCACTTAATTTAGTTTATTACTCCAAAGCTCCCCATACGTATTCATTATTGGTATCCCACCATCACCAACTCTCTAAAAACGAATATTCTCGTATTTTTTCTTCTTCAACGTAATTATTCAACTACATCTATTATATGCTTGTATTCTAAAAAAGTCAATATTTTCAACCAAAGATATTGCTAAATTCCGAATTTTGTGTTAAGATATTAATTGTGTTAAGAATATAGGGGTATAGTGTCAATGGTAGCACATCGGTCTCCAAAACCGCCTGTGAGGGTTCGAGTCCTTCTACCCCTGCCATATTAATTAAGAACGCCTTGGAAATGTTGATATACCAACAACTCTGAGGTGTTTTTATTTCGAAAAACAAGTAACAGGTTGTGCAACAGCCTTTATATTGAACTGTTTATTCATGTTGCAATTTTTAATTAAATAGGTCGGAACAAAACTTTATTATAATTGAGGTGATAAAAATTCCAAAAATTTTAAATCGTTTTATTATTTTTGTGTTAGCTTTAACAATTCTAATTTGTGTTTTCTTTATTCCAGTATATTCTAATGGTTTAAATACAGATAATTCAAATGGACAAATTTTAGATTTTAATCCTAATGGATTTGTTTGGCCTATCCCTGGATATACTAGAATAAGTTCTTTTTTTGGCAAAAGAAATGCACCTACTTCAGGTGCATCTAGTTCTCATTCAGGGATAGATATACCAGCGCCAATTGGAACAAAATTTATTGCAGTTGCTGATGGTGAAATTACATTTAGGCAATTCTTAGGTGCAGGTGGATATACAATAACTTTATCTTTTGATAATTTTAAAGTTTCATATTGTCATTGTAATCCAGAATTTATAGTAAATGTAGGAGATAAAATAAAACAAGGACAAGTTATTGGCTCTGTAGGTCCTAAAAATGTATACGGTGTAAAAGGTAATATTTATTTTGATGAACAAGGTAATCCTACCAATGGTGCAACAACTGGGCCTCATTTGCATTTGGGAATTCGCATTGATGGTCAATATCAAAATCCATTAGATTTTTTCTAAATGTAAACATAAAATAGACATCGAATTAAAATATTTCAATGCCTATTTTATATTACATATCATCTTCTAAATCTATGTCTCCACATCCAGAACATCCTGAACAGCTGCCATTGCAACCATAATTATCTATATCAATTTCATTTTCTTCTGGATTTCCCGACCAATCTAATTCAATTACATTTTTACATTCTGGACATACAACTTCTGTCTTATTTTCATCTATATCTATGACAAAATCATTATTACAATATGGACACACTATTTCAAAATCAAATCCTTCATCCATATATATATCATTTTCAATATGATTTAAAACTTTTTGCATTTTTTCTACTCTTTCGTCCAATTCTTCTTGTTTATTTTCTATATCTTTTATTTTGTCTTCTTTTTCATTTAATTTAAATTCTATATTATCTAGTTCACGTAATACTTTGTCCATAAGTTTAGAAACTCTTTTTTTCAAATATTCTAAGTCTTCTTTATTTTTAAAATTTTTTTCAACATCCTTCATAAAAATTTTATATTCTTCTTTAATTTGTTTTGCCATCAAAAAATCGCCTTCCTATATTCTTTCAATGTATTCACAAGTACGTGTATCTATTTTTAATACATCACCTATATTAATAAATAGTGGTACTGTAATTTCTAATCCTGTCTCAAGTTTTGCAGGTTTACCTGATGTAGTTGTTGTATTTCCGCTAAACCCTGGCTCTGTATATGTAACTTCTAACTCTACAAATGTAGGTGGTTCTACTGCAAATATGTTTCCTTTAAATGAAAGTATTGTAACTTCCATATTTTCTTTCAAATATTTTAAACAATCTCCTAATGTTTCTTCATTTAATGGGATTTGGTCATATGTTACATTGTCCATGAAGTAATATAATCCTCCATCATTGTATAAATATTGCATTACTTGTTTTTCAATTTCTGCTCCTGGAAATTTATCAGATGGGTTGAATGTTTTTTCCAATGTTGCTCCTGTTATTACATTTTTTATTTTTGTTCTAACAAATGCTGAACCCTTCCCTGGTTTTACATGTTGAAATTCAACTACTCTATATACATTTCCATCCATTTCAAATGTTGTTCCATTTCTAAAATC